>NZ_JBIOSW010000001.1:347500-1012500 GCF_051714985.1 Enterococcus sp. AZ078 | reverse complement strand
TTTTTAAAAGCGAATATTCCTCTCGATAATTAGTATTTTGACGTTTTTTTATAGTTTTTTCAGCGCGTTTAACACCAATTCAGATACAAAAGTTCGGTTCCGCGTATTTACGTTTTTTATAAATTCGAGCACTTCCCTATATTGTTTGTTTTTTGAATAAAAAAAACAAGTAAAGTTAACCCCCTTTACTTGTTTTCTTCTTTTACAATCGGAATAAAGATCCTAAAAATGGTACCCTGCCCAACGACACTTTCTGCATTGATTCTCCCTTTATAATTTTCAACCAATTGCTTAGCGATGGATAAGCCTAACCCATTACCACCTTTTGTTCGTGCTCTGGCTTTGTCGACACGATAAAAGCGATTGAAAATCTTATTAAGGTCTTCTTGTGGTATGCCTTCTCCAAAGTCTTGAATCGCAATTTCAAATTCGCTCAATGTAGAAGAAATCGAAATATGCACTTCTTTTCGATTGGTTGAATACTTCACTGCATTATCCAAAATAATAATGATTAGCTGTTCAAAGTGGTTACGATAAATTTGCAGAGTCACTTCTTTTGCTAAATCGTCATCTAAAGTAATGACATAATCTGGATATAGTATTTTGAAGTTATTGTAAACCTGGTAAGTGACTTCTTTCGCTAATGTCGTTTCATTCGCATAATGCATATCCACTTGTTCTGCTCTGGAAAGATCAAGCATTTCCTGAACCAAACTCTTCATTCGGCTAATTTCCTGCATGCTTGCAGCTAGTGATTCTTCTAAGATTTCAGGATCATCTTTCCCCCAACGATTCAATAAACTCAAGTGTCCCTCAATGATTGCTACTGGAGTTCTTAATTCATGAGAAACGTCTTCCACAAATTGTTCTTGCTGTTCAATATAAAGACGCATGCGATCAAGCATCTCATTGAAGATTTCAGCAAGATCAGCTAGTTCATCATTCGTATCGATTTCCGGCATATGAATATCTGATTGTGGGTCTTTACGAATCGTATCCATCGTGTCTCGTAAGACCTTTAATGGTTTTAAGAAATAAGAGGATAAGAAAAACCCGAGTATACTACTTAAAATCAAGGAAACGACTTCTAATACGATGAGTGTCAATAATAACTTGTTCCGAATATCATAAAAAGATGAAAGTTCATAAAAACTTTGAGCATAACCAATCTTTTCTCTCGTTTCTTTAGAATAGATCGGCTGGACAGAAAGAAAACCAGTTTTGCCATCTAACGTGACGATCGTTGGCACTTTTCTAGTTGTTTGGATCAATGAACGATCTTTTTCATGCGTTTTAAAAATTAATTTTTCATCTAAGTTATAGACATATAGATCCATTGAAGATTGTCCTAATTCGGAAATGAACGAATCGATTTTCATCAAATTCCCTTCAATGATTGATGTGTCACTGATGCTCGTATTATTTTCTGCATTTGTTAAGTTGCGGTAAGTGTTGACTAATGTCAGCTCTTCATTTGCATTGGCTAATCGTGAAGCGACTTCTGAGATCGTTCGTTCGTCATTGTTTCGCTCTTTTGCCACGATTAGATTGATTGAAGACTTATACGTAATGACCGCAAAAATGGTAAAAACAACGAATATAAAGAAAGAACTTGCAAAGGCCCACTTGATTGTCAAGGAGGGACCTTTAAGTTCTCTTTTTTCAGAATTTTTCGGTTTTATCACGAGCGCATCACATAGCCTGTTCCACGGACAGTTTGGATATAACTTTCTTCTCCAGGAACATCAATTTTATTACGAAGATAACGAATATAGACATCCACAACATTCGTTTCGACTTCTGTTTCGTATCCCCATACTTTGTTTAGTAAAACATCACGGGCTAATACAACATTTACATTTTCCATCAAAGTAAGTAACAATTCATATTCACGTTTTGTTAACTCAATGACTTCACTGCCGCGTCGTACGACACGATTTTCTTTTTCGATCGTTAGGTCACGATAGGTGATCGTTGTTTGTTTCGCTACATTCTTGTCTCCTTCAATGTCGATACGACGTAATAAGGCACGTAAACGAGCTAATAATTCTTCAATCGCAAAAGGTTTAACGATATAGTCATCTGCACCATGATCTAATCCTGAGACACGATCAATTACTGAGTCTCTTGCAGTCATCATAATGATTGGTGTATTTTTTACTTGACGGACACGACGGCATACTTCTAGTCCATTTAATTCTGGTAACATCAAGTCTAATAAAATAGCATCCCATTCATTGTTTAACGCTGCATCTAATCCTGTACGGCCATTGTAATGTACTTCTGCATTGTAGCCTTCATGCTTTAATTCTAACTCGACAAAACGAGCTAAGTTTTTCTCATCTTCAATGATTAGAATATTACTCATCAATTTTTTTCCTTTCTATTCTACGGGCTTTTCAAAACTCTATTATTATACCGATAATCTACTTAAAAATCTATAACCATTTTATCATGGATAACAATTTTTAAAAAGAGCTGAAGTCTTCTCTTTTCAGTTGACTCCAGCTCTCATGTCATCTTTTATTTTTCTTCATCTTCAAGAAGCGAAAAGATTACTCTTCATGATACCATGAATAATGGAAGATTCCTTCTTTATCTACCCGTTCATAGGTGTGCGCACCAAAATAATCACGTTGCGCTTGGATAATATTTGCCGGTAAGCGTTCTGCTCTATAAGAATCGAAATAAGCAATCGCAGAAGAAAAAGTTGGTACTGGAACGCCTGCTTGGACAGCTAGTGCGACTACATCTCTTACTGCTTGTTGGTATTTATTGGTGATGTCGACAAAATAATCATCTAATAAAAGATTTTCGATATCAGAATCCTTGTCATACGCATCAGTGATTTTTTGTAAGAAACGAGCACGAATGATACACCCAGCGCGCCAGATCTTAGCAATTTCACCAAATGGCAGATCCCAACCATATTCTTTAGAAGCAACACGTAATTGAGCAAAACCTTGTGCATAACTCATAATTTTGCTGAAGTACAATGCTTCACGGATTTTTTCGATTAACTCTTTTTTATCTCCAGTAAATGAAAACTCATTCGTGCGGGTTAGCACTTTGCTTGCTCGGACACGTTCATCTTTGTATGCTGAAATGTAGCGGGCAAAAACTGATTCTGTGATCAATGGTAAAGGAACACCTAGGTCTAACGCACTTTGGCTCGTCCATTTCCCTGTTCCTTTGTTACCAGCAGCGTCCATGATGACATCAACGATTGGTTTCCCAGTTCCTTCATCATCTTTTCTTGTTAGGATATCTGCAGTGATCTCAATCAAGTAACTGTCTAACTCACCTTGATTCCATTCTTTAAAGATGTCAGCCATTTCTTCAACTGATAAGCCTAAGATGTTTTTCATCAAGTCATAAGACTCTGCAATCAATTGCATATCGCCATATTCGATGCCGTTATGAACCATTTTGACATAATGACCAGCACCATTAGGACCGATGTAAGTCACACAAGGGGCCCCGTCTTCTGCTTTAGCAGAGATTTGCTCTAAGATTGGTGCAACCAATTCATAGGCTTCTTTTTGCCCTCCAGGCATGATTGAAGGTCCTTTTAAGGCTCCTTCTTCCCCACCTGATACACCTGTGCCGATAAAGTTGATACCAGAGTTAGCTAGTTCTTCATTCCGACGAATCGTATCTTTGAAGAAAGTATTTCCTCCATCGATTAAAATATCTCCTTTATCTAAATGCGGAAGTAATTCTTGGATGGTTGCATCCGTTGCCGGACCAGCCTTTACCATTAGAAGGATTCGACGTGGTTTTTCGATCGAATCGACAAATTCTTCGATTGAATAAGTTGCTTTAAATTTTTTGTCTGTGTGTTCTTCCACCACAGCAGTTGTCTTTGATCCAGTACGGTTAAAGAGGGCAACTGAATACCCACGACTTTCAATATTAAGGGCTAAGTTTTTACCCATTACGGCCATACCGACAACGCCGATTTGTTGTTTTGACATATGAACTCCTCCTACATATGGGATGTTCTCCCTAATCTCTATCATTATAGCTTAACATGGCGCTATTGCAAACCAAAGAAGCATATATTTTTATGACGTTGTTTCAATATTAATGGACGAGCTAGGAAAGTTTTAAAGTATCACAAAAAAATAAACCTCAAGGCTCCATGGTTAGCCTTGAGGTTTTTACATTTTCTAATTAAAATGTATTAAGCTTCTTTAGACATTACGTCCTTACCATCGTAGTAACCACAATTTGCACATACGTGATGGCTTTTTTTCATTTCACCACAGTTTGCACATTCGTTTAAACCTTTGATTGTCAATTTGTAGTGTGTACGACGTTTTGCTTTTTTAGCTTTTGATGTTCTTCTAGCTGGTACTGCCATTTTGCTACACCTCCTTGTAAAGTCTTGCACCTTAATTGATGCAATATATTCCAATCTTACGCTTTATCATCTTCATTTGATGGTTCATCAAAAAGTTCCGATAATTTTGCAAGACGAGGATCTACTTTTGTCTTGGCATCTTCTGATTTTCTACGCTCATATTCTTCTTCGGAAACGACTTCCCAATCTGTTCCTTTCGGTAGGTCAGTTGCGAGTTCTTCTTCCTCAGTTAATACGCGCATCGGAATTGCCAATAAAATGTTGTCTTCAATTGATTCTGTCAGGTCAAGTTTTGCATCTTCGATTAACAAAATCTCTTCTGCAGACAATTGGTCATCTCTGAGTTGATATTGTTCTTTTGTCATAAACAATTCGTCAACAGCAAAGTCCATCGGTAATTCAACCGGTTCTAAAGAACGCGTAGATGGAACAGTCAGAGTCGTCTGCACAGTGTAATGAACCAGATAGCCTTTTTTATCAACTGAGACTAACCCTTGGACTGCAACAGGCGCAACATCTAGTATTAAATTGTCTCGCTCCATGAGTTCCGCTTTAAGATCAAGGGTCTCATGAAATGTTAACGGTGTCTCTTGGTATTTTCTCAATTCGAGTAAGGACCATTTCATTTTTCATCACTCCTAAGCAACAAAAGCAATTATACAGGGCAAAAAGGTCCTTGTCAATGAAATTTTCTTGACACCTTACACTTCATTAAAAAACATTTTTTTTATTTATTCGTTATGTTGTCTTATTTTTATTTACGAACAAATTTCCATGGCAACTCGCAACTAATAGAGAATCCATTTTTTTAACTAAACTTTTTCTCTATTACGTGAAAGACTCTCTGTAAATTTTGACTTTTTCTCCTTATTGGTTCGTAAACTATATGTTTGAGAGTGGGACAATAGTCAGAAAAAAATCTGATTATTGCCCCATTTTTTTTTGATTTTAAGGTACACAAAAAGCACACAACCTTGTATGATTAAAGTGCCTAAACAAAAATCAAAGGAGTGTGCCTTATGTTTAAAAATTATACCATCAACCAAACAACTTTACCACTAGATGTAGAACATTATATTCCAGAAACGGATGTTGCCTTTGCGGTTCACTCGTTAGTAGAAGCAATCCCGCAAGCGCTCTTCAACCAAATTGAACAACAGCTGGGACGTCCAGCCTATCACCCCAAAATGATGTTGAAAATTCTTCTTTATGCCTACACGCAACGTGTTTTTTCTGGCAGAAAGATCGAATTTTTATTAGACGATAGTTACCGTATGCGTTGGCTAGCCAATCATGAACAAGTGAGTTACCGCACGATCAATCGATTCAGAAGTCAGGAAACGACAGCTCAGCTTCTAGCAGAGGCTTTTGTGTTGTTTCGCCGTCAACTGATAACCAATCAAGTGATAGATAATGAAGCCATCTTCGTTGACGGTACGAAAATTGAAGCAGACGCCAATAAGTTCAGCTTTGTTTGGCGTAAAGCCACCACTCGGTGTGAACGGTTGTTAGATGAAAAATCAGAAGCTTTTTATCAAACGCTTTATCAAGAGGAAATTCTTCCTTGCTTAAAAGAAGAAAGTCAATCCGATGGATTGACGAGCGACCAGTTAGAAGAAGTCGCTCATCATTTAGAAGCTGAACTCCATGAAACACAAGTACAATTAACACATGAAAAATGCAAAGAAAAGCAAAGTCAACTAAAGAAAAAAAGAAGAATGTATAAAAAATATCTCCGACAGGTACAAACGGATTATCTGCCAAGAAAACAAAAGTATGAACGGTATGCTCAACTATTTCAAGAACGAAATAGCTTTTCAAAAACAGATACTGATGCCACCTTTATGCGGATGAAAGACGATTATATGCGAAATGGACAGCTCAAGCCAGGTTATAATTTACAAATCGCCACCGAAAATCAGTATGTTTTGAGCTATGAATTATTTCCAAATCCCACAGACACCAAAACATTGAATCCATTTTTAGACAGTTTTTTAGACCGACATAAGGAGTTACCGGAGTACATTGTGGCAGATGCAGGGTATGGTAGCGAAGAAAATTACATGTATATCAACGATGTTCTACATAAAACTCCCTTAATTACATATGGCAGTTATCACAAAGAAAATAAAAAGAAGTACAAGGATAATCCGTTTAACGTGGAGAATTGGCGTTATCTTGAAGAACAAGACACCTATATTTGCCCAGCGAATCGTCCGGTACCGTTCAAAAATTATAGTCGCAGAAAAGATAAAGGTGGCTTTATTCGAGATTTCAAAATCTATGAATGTGAGGATTGTCGGAACTGTTCAGTTCGTCGTCAATGTACGCGTGCGAAAAGTGAACAAAAGCGAAAAATTCAAGTAAATAATAATTGGCGCTATTTCAAAGCAGAATGCAGAAAAAAGCTTTTAGAGGAGAAAACTGGTTCGATTTATCGGAAACGAAAAATTGATGTCGAACCCGTGTTCGGACATCTAAAGGCTCATTTGGCGTTCCATCGTTTCCATTTGCGTGGGAAACAAGGAGCAACGATTGATATTGGTTTGGCACTGATGGCATTAAATTTAAGAAAATTAGGAAAATATATGGAGAGGAAAGTGCGCAAAACAGAAAAAATAAGTTCTATTTTGACAATAAACATCAAAATCGAACTTATTTTCTTTTTGAGAAAGAACTATTGTCCCACTCTCAAACTATATGTTTACCCCAAAATTAACTGATGATTTTTAGAATAACATTCGATCATTCCTACAGAAGAACGATTTTTACTAACCAAGAATGATAACTAACGATATAAAAACAGCAGTTTTGATCGTTTATCCGGCTAAATTCTTCTACAAGTTGTTCTGTGGCGTACATACTTGATGGTTTCTATTTGCTCAAGTATTCAAGATGAACTACAATAAACAATATTTATAAGAAAAAGGAGCAGACGCTTGTTATGAACACACGAGATATCGAATATTATGTTCAAATTGTCAAGCAAAAGAATTTTACCAAGGTAGCCAAGTACTTTCAAGTTAGTCAACCGACGATCACTTACGCACTTAAGCGCCTGGAAAAAGAACTTGACGCAGTTCTTATCACGAGAGATCGTTCACACCACGAATTAGTGATTACCCCTGCTGGCAAACAGTTATTTATCCATGCACAATCTATCTTGCAAGAGATCAAGATGGCAAAAGCAGAGATTACGCAATTACAGAAAAAGAAATTACGATTTGGAATGCCACCAATCATTGGCAATGAATATTTTCCGAAATTATCCAGTTATTTTATTAAATCTCAGCTAATGGACCAAATTGAGATTACAGATGGTGGCTCGAGAGATTTGTATGGCATGATCCACCAAGGAAGAATCGATTTAGCGATCCTAGGCTCCACCCAACCAATTATCGATCAAAAATTAGAGATCGAATTACTTTTAGACAAGCGATTCATGATTGTCGTTGCTCCTACTCATCCTTTCGCTGACCGACAAACGATTTCTTTTAGCGACCTAACAGCTGAACAATTCGTTTTATTGAACGAGCATTATGTTCATCCTGCAGCTTTTAAAAAGTTAGCTAAACAGGCACATATTGAACCTAAAGTTGTTTACCAAAGCAATGACTTAGCCATATTGAAAAGCATGATTCGAGAAAATATCGGGATTGGTTTTTTAACTGAAATTGCTATTCACCCTGAAGATCATCTCGTATCGATCCCACTTTCCGATCAGCTTCAGCCGCACTTTCTGATTTCACTCGCTAAGCGTACTCAGCAAATCCCGACTCCTTTACAAGAAAATGTGGTTGAGGTCATCCAACAATTTATGAAAACTCAAAAGAAGAACAAATCTTAATTGAATGGCTATTAATAGGAATGAATAATAATTAACACTTTTGAATAAACAATAAATAATGATTGTACGGTAGTCTGCTCGTTCCTCTCTAATTGACACTTTAAGTAACATTAGAAAAAGGTCGTTTTAAAAACGTAGCTTAAACACCCCGACGATCATTCTGTTAAAATGAAGGTCGACGCATGATTCATCTAAAAAACAACGAAAAAAAAGGATAAGACCTAGTCTTATCCTTTTTTGATGATCAGCGGAGTCAATTAGATTGCTGTTGTTTCGCCACGGTATACAATACCACGACGTGAGTCTACAGTTACTAACTCGCCATCAGTGATTGTTGAAGTTGCATCTTGTGCACCAACGATTACAGGAATGTCTTGTGCAATTCCTACAACTGCTGCGTGTGAAGTCAATCCGCCTTCTTCAACGATAACTGCTGCTGCTTTTTCAATTGCAGGCATATATTCTTTATCAGTTGTTGGAACAACTAAAACCATGCCGTCTTTTGCTTTTTTGATTGCTTCTTCAGCTGATGAAGCAACAACTGCATTTGCAACGACTGATTTTTGACCAACGCCTTGAGCTTCTAATAATTTTGAACCAATCATTTGAATTTTCATTACGTTAGTTGTTCCACGTTCACCAACTGGTACACCAGCAGTGATCAAGATCAAATCGCCTTCTGAAGCAAAGCCTAAGTCAACTGCTTTTTGAGCAGCTAATTCAAACATTTCGTCAGTTGTTGTTGGTTTTTCAGCAACTGTTGGGTAAACACCCCAGTTAAGCATCAAACCACGTTTTGTACGTTCGTCAAAAGTAACAGCCAAGATGTCAGCATCTGGACGGTATTTTGAGATCATTTTAGCTGTATAACCAGATTCAGTTGCAGCTACGATTGTTTTAACGCCTAAGTTTTTAGCAGCGCGTGCTACAGATAGACCGATTGTTTCAGTCACATCAGTTTTATCAAATTCGTTTAATTGGAAAGTGCCTAATTCTGATAATGCATTTTCAGCTTGTTGGTCAATACGAGCCATTGTTGCAACAGCTTCTACAGGGTAGTCACCGTTTGCTGATTCTCCTGATAACATTGTTGCATCAGTTCCGTCAAATACGGCATTGGCAACGTCAGAAGCTTCTGCACGTGTTGGACGTGGGTTTTCTTGCATTGATTCCAACATTTGTGTTGCTGTGATTACTGGGATACCAGCTGCATTACATTTTTTGATAATACGTTTTTGAACCATTGGAACTAATTCGGCAGGAATTTCAACACCCATGTCACCACGAGCGATCATTACACCATCAGAAACTTTGATGATTTCGTCGATGTTGTCGATTCCTTCTTGTGATTCGATTTTAGGAAAGATTTGAACGTGTGTCATATCTTTTTCTTCTAAAATTTCACGAATATCTAAAACGTCTTGCGCTTTACGTACAAAACTTGCAGCGATAAAGTCGATATCGTTATCTAGACCAAAACGAATATCATCTGCATCTTTAGGAGTAATCCCTGGTAAGCTGATTGAAACTCCTGGTGCATTAACCCCTTTACGAGATCCTAGCATTCCAGCATTTTTCACTTCTACAACTAATTCACGAGTTGCTTCGTCTTTTTCAATGATTTCCATATCGATCAAGCCATCATCGAATAAAATGTGTCCACCTACATGAACGTCTTCAAATAGTCCAGGGTAAGTAACAGCGATTTTTTCTTTTGAACCTACATGTTCAGGATCCATTGAGATACGAGTTTTATCTCCTACTTCAAATTTGATGTATCCTGCACGACCAAAATCAGCTTCAGTTGTGCCTTGAACAGTTGTACGAATTTCAGCACCTTTTGTATCTAAAAGGATACCTACATCTTTACCTGTTTTTTTAACTGCTTCACGGACCATTGTCATACGTGATAATTGTTCTTCATGATCACCATGTGAAAAGTTAAAGCGGAAGACATTTGCCCCAGATTCAATCAATTTAGAAATAGTTTCTACTGAATTACTTGCTGGTCCTAATGTACTAACGATTTTGGTTTTTTTCATTTTACAAAACTCTCCCATTCAATTTTGTTTATTTAAAGCTGGTTAAAGCCTAAATACAAAGATAACAAGCTATACCTATTTTTAACTATAGCTTAAATTTCAAATAACAGGCTTTCAATCTTAGAATGAAAGTGAGTTATTTAAGTCATAAAGTGATAAGTCTGGTTTGTGTTTGTTGCTTTCTAGTGTTTCGATGATATCTGCAGCGACCATTTCATTGTCGCGGATACCCACACATAGACCACCTTTACCTGCACGAAGCAAGTCAACAGCATAAGCACCAAATTTGCTTGCTAACACACGGTCACGTGCGCTAGGTGAGCCACCACGTACTACGTGTCCTAAAATGGATACACGTGTATGGTAATCACCATATTCAGAAAGTTTTTCGGCAAATTCATTTCCGCCCATTACGCCTTCTGCTAAGATGATCAAGCAATGTTTTTTACCACGATCGCGACCTTCTTGGATTTTTTTAGCCACAGATGCCATATCAAAATCATGTTCAGGAATGATAATTTCATCTGCGCCACCGGCAACACCTGACCATAATGCGATATCGCCAGCGTTACGTCCCATTACTTCAATAACAAACGTACGAACGTGTGAAGTTGCTGTATCACGAATGCGGTCGATTGATTCTAAAACTGTGTTGATTGCTGTATCAAAACCGATTGTGAAATCAGTTCCTGGAATATCGTTGTCAATTGTTCCTGGAACACCAACAGCTGGAAATCCACGTCTTGTCAATGCCATTGCTCCATGGTAAGAGCCATCTCCACCGATAACAACTAAACCTTCGATACCGAATTTTTTCAATTGTTCGATCCCTTTTAATTGACCTTCTTCAGTCGCAAATTCAGGGTAACGTGCAGAGTACAAGAATGTCCCACCACGTTGGATTTTATCACCCACATCTGCAACATCTAGACGACGAATATCTCCTGCAACTAATCCAGCAAATCCATAGTTGATTCCATATACTTCGAGCCCTTCATAAATCCCTTTACGAACAACGGCACGAATAGCAGCATTCATTCCAGGTGCGTCTCCGCCACTGGTCAAAATTCCAATGCGTTTCATAATAATCATTCACCTCATTAAAATACTTTATCCTAAGCAATGCTTAGGTTAATAACCTTCTTTGCGTTAACCACGACTAACATTCTAACATTATTTTTAGCAATTGTCTTGATTTACTGATAAAAAAATGAAAAAAAATGAAAGCAAATAGTATATTTTACCGTAAGTTATTTGAAAACAACATTTTCTGGTTGGAGCAAGTAAGCTAATTGACTCTTCAAGCTCTTACTTCCATCGACCCAATAAGCTTCTGCCAGCACTACTTTCCGTTGATTCTTTTCATGGTACATCACGACTGGAATGTACCCAGAATGTTTCTGAAAAATAGTTTGCAATTGTTTCATCGTTTGCGGATTATCAAATTCTTCTTTGATTCGTAAGTAGCAAGTCTGATCTTGATATTGTTCTTCTAATTCTACAGGATCAGCAAAATTTTCGCCAATCAATTGCAACTCTTGGTTGTATTTACTCGTTTCTGTTCGTCCTTGAACAAAGATCACTTTATTCAACTCAAACAATGAACGAAATTGTCGATAGGATTTGGGGAATACAGTGATCGTGATTTCTCCACTGATATCTGTTCCTTCAACAAAAGCCATCAACTCCCCTTTTTTAGTTCTGATTTCACGGATATTTTTAATCATCACTAATACACTGACTGTTTGTTTCGGAATAACTTCAGTAATTAACCGGATTTTTTTAGCTAATTTCAAGCGTTCATAGCCTTCTGTTGGGTGCCCTGAAAGATAAATGCCTAAATATTCCTCTTCTAATTGCAGCTTTTCTTCTAAAGAATAGTCAGCCACTTCTTCTTCTTTTAAAGCCATGATCCCTAGGAGATCTAAGCTTCCACCACTATAAATAATGTTTTGTATTTTTCCTTCTAAATCGAGCATCAATTGTTTTCGATTCGGTGCCAATTCATCAAATACGCCCACTGCTACTAATGACTGGATCAACTCTAATTTTAGCCAGCGTTTATCTAAACGAATCAAGAATTGATCCACTGATTGATAAGCGCCATTTTCTTTTCGATCTTTTAAGATATCCTCAATGAAGTCTTTTCGGACACCTTTGATCGCAGTTAGACCAAAACGAATCTCTTCTGGATTAATCAGCTCAAAGCCATAATAGCTCTGATTAATGGAAGGTGCTGCTAGTTTTAATTTTTTCTTTCTTGCCTCAGCGATGTATTCTTTTAATTTGGTCGTATTGTGTCGAACCGAATTTAGTAAACTAACAAAAAATGCGCCTGGATGGTGGGCTTTGAGGTACGCCATTTGAAACCCAACAAATGAATAAGCAAACGCATGCGAGCGATTGAAACCATAATTGGCAAAACGTTCGATATAGTCATAGACTTCGACCGCTTTTTCTTTCGAATAGCCCTGACTTACTGCCCCACTGACAAAGTGTTCCCGCTCTTTGTCAATCACTTCTTTTTTCTTTTTACTGATTGCTCGACGCAAAATATCCGATTGGCCCAAAGAAAAACCAGCCATCTTTGCAGCGATTTGCATAATCTGTTCCTGATACACGATGACACCATATGTGTTTTTTAAAATAGGCATTAAGGAATCATCAGGATAATGGATCGTTTCTTTTCCTTTTTTGCGGGAAATAAACGTATCGATATTTTGCATTGGTCCTGGACGATATAACGCATTGACCGCCGCAATATCTTCAATTGTTTCTGGTCCTAATCGGCGTAAAACATTGCGAATACCTGCCGATTCAAATTGGAAAACCCCTGTAGTGTCTCCTTGTTGAAAGAGAAAAAGTGTCTTAGGATCATTTAAAGGAATTTGTTTCAATTGAATTTCTTTCTTTTCTACTTTTTTAATAGCTTTCAATGCGTAATCAATGATCGAAAGATTTCGCAATCCTAAAAAATCCATTTTGAGTAGTCCGATTGCTTCCACGTCATTCATCGTATATTGAGTTAAAAATGCTTCATCTGATCCTTTTTGTAATGGAACCAGATCTAATAGATTCTTATCACTGATCACAACACCCGCTGCGTGAGTCGAGACATGTCGAGGCAATCCTTCTAAAATCGAAGCTGTTTTAAATAGTAATTGATTTTTTTCACTTAACTGAACTAACTCCACTAAGGGTTTCGATGTCCGATATGCTTCGGGTAAGGTAATTTTCAACTGATTAGGGATCGCCTTTGACCATCGATTGGCTTCGCTTTGTGATAAACCAAAGACACGAGCCACGTCCCTTAACACCATCTTAGCCGCCATCGTCCCAAACGTTGCAATTTGCGCCATATGGTATTGTCCATATTTTTCTCTGACATAATTCAAGACTTCTTCTCTACGATTATCAGGGATATCCAAATCGATATCTGGCATCGTATAACGTTCTGGGTTTAAGAAACGCTCAAAAAGCAAATCATATTGCAACGGATCGACATCGGTGATCTCCAAGATATATGCAACTAATGAACCAGCCGCTGATCCTCGTCCAGCGCCAGTCACGATTTTTTCTCGATGAGCAAACGCCATGACGTCCCACACGATCAAGAAATAATCATCAAAGCCCATTTGATGGATAATCGACAACTCATATGCTAGGCGCTCTTGATATTCAGGAGTGATTTCTTCGACTCGCTCTGCTAATTTTGCGTGGCACAATTCATCAAGGTACTGACCAGCACTTTTCTGATCTGGTACTGGATAATGAGGTAGCAGCTTTTGATGAAATTGAAATTCAAAGGAAACCGATTGAGCTAAACGTTGCGCACCCTCTAGCGCATCAACCAACTGTGCTTCATTAAACCGTTGGATCAT
Source organism: Enterococcus sp. AZ078 (assembly GCF_051714985.1). Taxonomy (NCBI): domain Bacteria; kingdom Bacillati; phylum Bacillota; class Bacilli; order Lactobacillales; family Enterococcaceae; genus Enterococcus; species Enterococcus sp. AZ078. Next base: position 998,364 of record NZ_JBIOSW010000001.1, on the reverse strand, counting down.
TTCATTTTCAGCAAGTAAAAAACCTGTTTTCGTTTCTATCTTTTGTTGGTTGATTGCTTCCATAGAAAGTTGGCTCCCAGCTCGAAGATGTTTCATCGTCTCAAGCGCAAACAGTTCTTCTTGTCTTAAGCTGGCAATAGGTTGTAATGCACATAAGGAATAATTGTTTTCTGCTAGGAACGTTACCCAACCACTTGGTAGTTCTGAGAAACTTTCAGTGATTCCAACATAAAAATCTTGTCGACCTACTTTTTCTTTGAGTGCTTGCCAATGGGCAGTAAAGGTCTCTGTTTGATTAAATTCAGCTACCACAGAATGTTGGGGAGGAACGACGAAAATCAAATGATCTGATTCTGTAAATTCTGATAATGCGAGACTTTCTTGAATCATTTTTTTACTCGACAGCTTCATCAATTGCTGGTAGCCAACGCCATCTTTCGCATATACCAATAAATCAAAAGCTTGGGACTCATAAGTATAAGTAAGGAGCATGCCGACAATTGGCTTTATTCCTTCTTTGATACATGTTTGATAAAACTCGGGTATCCCATACAGTACATCTTGATCAGTTATTCCTAGGACTGTATAACCTAGTGCTTTTGCCTTTTGGACATAATCTTGGATCCTGATCGTGCTTTGCAACAGCGAATAGGAGGTTTTTGTATATAATTGTGGGAAAAACATGGTCATTCCACCTTTTGTATAGTTAGACAATTAATCAATGCGTTCATTTATCTACTATGAGTATAGGATAAACGACAACGCATTTGTAATCATTCTCTTTGATTTGCATTTTTATTATTTTATCATATGGACTGGTTAAATCATAAAACTTGTTTTTTTACAACTAGCTTTCTTTACATTCAGCAAAATTCTGGTAAACTAAGCTTAGAAAAGAGGTGTTCTTTATGCGATATATCGTCACATTATTTTGGTCATTTGTCTTAGGTCAAGTCGTAGGTTACATTGGTGGGGCTCTTACAAGCGGTGGCTATGATTTTACTTTAACAACGATTATTTCATTGGTTGCAGGCGTTGTTGTCATTTTACTTGGTGCATTGGCAACTCCTAGAAAAGAAGCCTCATCACATTCATAAAAGCCAAATGAGGGTGGGACGCAGTCTCATCCTTTTTATGTATTTTGATAAAATCATTTCGCTTTCCATTAACTTTTTGGAGTGGAAAAGTTAAGCCTGGGACAAAAGGTCGTCCCGGGCTCTTTATCATGCGCAAAAATGAATAATTGTTGTTCCTTGAAATAAGCCTGAATTTCTCAAAACATGAGCGGTTATTTCAACAAATTCTTCCCTAGTGTCATCGGAACTGCGAGGTTTTAAAGACAGCGACACACGATCTTTTCATCATCTGATCAGAAGCGTTGCCGAAGAACTTTTCTGAAGTTAAATAAAGATAATAGGATATTAGATAAAACAAAGAGGCTTGTAGCAATGAACACTGCGCGATAGTTAAAGGCATGCGCAACCGTCGAGCCCACCATCGGTCCAAAGACTTGTCCAAAATTACTACACATTTGATTGTAACTATAGATTCGACTCACTCCTTCTGGCGGCGTGATCTTACTGATGAGTGTATTGATGGATGGCATTAACGCTCCCGTCGAAAAACCAAGAATAAACCGTAAGATCCCCAACTGTAAAGGGGTCGCTACAATAGCCATGGGCAAGTAGCAACAAAAAGATAAGGTTAGCCCTGCAAGCAGTACTTTTTGGTTCCCTATTTTATCCCCTAATTTCCCTAGTTTAGGAGATGAAAAAACTGCAGACACACCTGAAATCGAAACGATTAACCCACTAACAAATAAAATATTTCCTGAATTACCGCTTAGCTCACGAATATATAGGGTCAAAATAGGACTGATAGTTGTGATACCAATTTGAAGAATCAAAGTGGTCACAAATAATCCGATCAGAATGGATAAATGATCCATTTTGGCAAAGATTTCTTTTGTACTGATCATATCATTTTTTTCTACTGGTTGAAAATCTTCTTTTACCAAGAAAATGGTTAAAAGTGTTGTTACAAGTAATAATACCCCAGTAATCAAGAAAACATTCTCCATACCAAACCACTGTGCCAGCGCACCTCCCATTGATGGTCCGATCAAACTGCCGGCAATTGCTCCAGTCGATAAAGTTCCTAATGCCCAACCACTTTTTTCTTTTGGTGCTTGTGAAGCAATCATCGCAGTCGCGTTAGGAATATAACCTGATAAAATGCCATTTAAAAAACGCATGACCAGTAACCAATACGCATTGGGAACAAAGGCCAACGATCCCATCGTTACCGTCATCCCTGCGGCAGCTCGGATCATCATGAGCTTTCGCCCTTTACGATCTGCCAAATTCCCCCATATTGGCGCTACGATAGCTGAAGCAAAGGCAGTAACAGATATCGCTAGACCGGAAAACAACTCAACTTGATCACTTGGTGTACCCAATTGTTCTACATATACAGGAATAAATGGCATAACTAAACTAAAACTAGCCCCTGTAAAAAAGCAGCCGATCCAAGCCACGAATAAATTTTTCTTCCATTGTATCTTCATTGATCATCCTCATTTCTTTATGTTTCTTTGCAAAAAATTTCTTTTTGAAACAGCATAAATTATGTATTGTTACTATATAGACGAAAGGTTTTGTTCCGAGCAGTACTATCTTCTACTTATTTACTATCTTAACAGTGAAAATCTTATGTTACAAAAAAACACTCTTAACAACTATATAAAATCGTTAAGAGTGCAAATACTACTTTTTTCGAATCATTCAAATGGTGATGGCAAAAAGCGTTTTTTCTTATTAAATTTGTGCTACTTTTTATTGTAAACTTACTCATGTTGCTGTTTCCTGACTTTTTAGCTGGTTCTTTAAGAAAATAGTTCAGCTACCAGTTAGGCTGGTTTACATCGTTGCTAAAATAATAAAGTTAAGGATAAACAAGACCACAACGATCCATAATGGGATTGAAATTTCTTTGAATTTCCCTTTGATTACTTTGACGATCGTGTAAAAAATGAAGCCGACAGCAATCCCATAAGAGATGCTATAACATAATCCCATAAAGATTGAAGCAAAGAATGCTGGTAGTGCTTCTTCCAGGTCAAGCCAATTGATATCTGTGAATGAAGCCATCATCATTACACCAACTAAAATCAATGCAGGTGCAGTTGCTTGAGTTGGAACGATAGAAATCAATGGTGAAAAGAAACTACTTAATGCAAATAAGACTGCAACCACTACTGAGGTCAAACCTGTTCGTCCACCAGCACCGATACCTGCAGCAGATTCTACATAAGTCGTCGTATTTGATGTTCCAAAGATTGCTCCTACAGATGTCGCAATGGCATCGGCAAAGAGCGCTTTATCCATTTTTGTCTTGAAACCTTTGCCATCTTCTAATGCTTCTTCATCTTCTTTTGAGAAGATCCCTGTACGGCGACCTGTTCCGATGAACGTCCCAATCGTATCAAATGTATCTGATAAACTAAACGCAATGATCGTCATGATTACTTGTGGAATCTTTGAAGAATCACTAAATAATGATTGCATCCCCTCTGGTCCAAAAGCAGCACCAAAAGTCGTGCCTAATTCTTTGAATGAACTTCCTAATGAATTGGCTTGCCAATCAATCGTACTTAAATCAACAACCCCCATCATAATCCCTAAGATAGTGGTTGCCACGATCCCGATCAACATCGCACCACGAACATTTTTTACCACCAGGATCGCTGTTAAAATCAAACCGATCACAGCTAATAAAATCGGTGCATTATTGAAGTTGGCTAAAGCTGGAACGATCCCACCATTGATTGTGACATTCGTTGCCTTGCCTCCGTCAACCACCGAACTAGTGATTGCTGCCTGATCAGCTGAAAAAGAGAGAAATCCTGCATTTTTGATCCCAACATAAGCGACAAAGATCCCGATCCCGCCTCCAATCGCATGTTGTAGACTTTCAGGAATGGAATGAATGATCAATTTTCGTATTTTGGTCACAGTAATAAAAATGTTGACCATCCCACAAATAAAGACCATCGCTAAAGCTTGTTGCCAAGAATAACCTAATCCAAAAACTACTGTAAAAGTAAAAAAGGCATTTAATCCCATTCCAGGTGCTTGCGCATAAGGTACATTTGCAAACAACCCCATTACCAAAGTACCAATGATCGAAGCGATGATTGTTGCTAAGAATACTGCCTGAAAAGGCATCCCTGATGCTGACAAAATGGTTGGATTTACAAATAAGATATAACTCATTGCAAAGAATGTCGTAACCCCAGCCATGATTTCTGTTGGTACATTTGTCTTATTTTTCTTTAATTGGAAAAACTTTTCCATAAAAAATTTCCACTCCCTGAATTTTTTTGACGTAAAATCAAATAATAAAATAAAATAAGTCAACTATTCCATTTACGTCGAACAATTATTGATTATAATTATAATTCGTTCGCTTTTCAATAAAATCATTAAAAAAAGCAATAAAAAAATGCTTAATGTTCGTGTTTTGCCTTATAAATGGTTATTGAACAAAATGTATCCGTTCTCTTTAATTTAAAAAAGACTTCTTTTTCCCTTACATTTGCACCTTGTTAAAAAAAATATATGTGCTAGACTGAAACACATACTAGCATTGAAAGGAATGACATTTTTGAATAGAAAGCTCATTGCCATTGATTTAGACGGAACAACTTTAAATCCGGATTCAATCATTACTTCAAAAACTGAAGAAACATTAAAAAAAGCGATTAACGCTGGTCACCATGTCAGTATTGCTACTGGGCGCCCCTTCCGAATGAGTTATCATTATTATCAGCAATTAGGATTGTCTACACCGATGGTCAACTTTAACGGTGCTTTAGTACATATCCCTAATCAATATTGGGCTCATGAAAAAGAAACCTCGATCGATAAACGCATCGTATTCGAGATTTTAGCTCAAAAACGCCAATTGAATTTAGATTTCATTGCTGCAGAAAATCGTGAAACTTATTTTATTGACAGCTTTGATTTTTTTGATGAAAAAATTTTTGCTGCATCAAATCCTAGCCCTCAAAATTTATTATCGCCTAAAAATCTGACAACTGATCCAACCTCTTTACTGGTTCGAACAGAAAAATGCTATGCTGAACAAGTTTCAGCTGAATTAACCCGTCAATTCGGTAATTTTGTTGATGTTCGTACTTGGGGAGGACCAATGGCTATTTTAGAAATCGTTTCTAAAGGAATTGAAAAAGCCAAAGGCGTTCATCGCATTGCCAATTACCTTGATATCGATCAAAAAGATGTCATTGCTTTTGGTGACGAACATAACGATTTGGAACTATTAGAATATGCTGGCTGGGGAGTTGCAATGAAAAATGGTACCGATCAATTAAAAGGCGTTGCTAACGATGTCACTGAACACACCAACCAAGAAGATGGCTTAGCTACGTATCTAGAAGACTTATTAGCCCTTTAAAATCAAAAAAGACCGTTCCAGAGAAAACAAATTGTATTTCTCTGGAACGGTCTTTTTAGTTGTTGGTCTTTTTATTTTGCCATGAACATATCGTAGTAAGTGTCCATGATTTCTTTTGCAATGACTAGATTCATATGATCTTTTTCATCTAATAAGTTCGGTAGAACGACACTAATTGCAATTTGTGGGTTATCACTCGGACCATAGGCCACGATATTACTATTTACTGTGGTAATATCTGGATGACCTTCAGCTACAGTTTCGGCTGTACCAGTCTTAGCAGACAAATCCATTTTTGCACTAGCTAAAGGTTTAGCTGTCGTATACGCATCTGTTCCATGAACAACTTGATGGAATCCTTCACGAAGGATCGACATATCAGCTGGAGAAATATCAACGGTATCTTCGACTTTTGTTTCCAGCTCTTTTTTCACCGGACCAAGGTTCCCATTTTCATCATTTCCATAGATTCCCTTGACTAAACGAGGTTGGATTCTCTTACCACCATTGGCTACAGTTGAAGCATACTGCGCTAATTGGATCGGTGTATAGGTATCAAACTGACCAAAAGCTAAGTCAGTAAAGTTACCTGGTGTGTACCATTGAGCACCATTATCTGCATTAAATTTCTTCATAAAATCAACAGAACGAGAAATCCCTGGTGATTCATTTGGTAGATCAATCCCAGTTTTTGTTCCTAAACCAAACTGTTTGAACGCTTTACGTAATTCTTCATAGGCTTTTGACTCTTCATTTAGTGAAGGAAGTCCCATATTTGGTGTATATTCCAATCCCAGCATTTTCAACGCAACTTTGATCATATACGTATTCGATGATAGTTCAAGTGCTTTGACTGCATTGATTGCAATACGCCCGCTTCGATTAAAGACCGAACTCTTTTCAGAAGAGCCTTGTAATTTGATTGGCTCATCGACTAACACTTGGTTACCTGAGATCACATTCGTTTGCCAACCAGCAGTTAACGTACCTGCTTTGACTACTGACCCTGGAGTAAAGGCGCTAGTAATATTCCCCAAAGCATTTTCTGTCAACTCTTTGGACCCTTCTTGGTGGCTAAATCCTGTCATAGCCAATATCTCACCGGTTTGTGGATTCATCGCTACTGCATACGCCCCTGGCGAATAAGTTGCTTTTCCACTATCCACTAATTTTTGGTAGTTTGTCTTTAAGATATTTTCGACTTTGGCTTGGAAATCAGCGTTAAGAGACAACATGAGGTTGGACCCTTTTTCACCAGCAAAGATTTCTTTTTGATTCGTTACATTCCCATTACTATCGAGGGTTACTTCATATTGGGTTTTTGTTCCTTGTAAAACATCTTCATATTGCTTTTCAAGGTAACTTTGTCCCACACGATCATTACGAGAATAGCCTTTAGCTAAGTATTCATCTACTTCATCAGCTGGTAAACCTTGTTTTTCTGTTGTCACACTACCTAAAATACTTTTGATTGAGTCAGCAGCCGTGTATTGACGTGTCCAGTCGGTTCCTGTGGATACTCCAGGTAGTTCTGAAGCATGTTCGGAAACAACCGCTAATTCTTGATCAGTCACACCTGAATTTTTGATAAATACCGTGTTCAACTCATACGCACTATTCATGCGTTTAAAAATCGTCGCGATTTTTAATTGTTCTTCATTGAAGTTGATTTCACTATCGGTTACTTTATCAACTAACGCTTTGTATTGATCGCTGGAATCAAGTTGTTTTTCCTTTGCTGTTAAGCGTTCCGTTGCTTCTTTCAAATGCTTAGGATCAGCTAACCAAAAGTCTTTTTTATCTCGTTCAGTTAAATTTTCATCAACTGGCACATTGATTAATTGATTTAGTCTTGTCGCTACTTTAAGAAGATCCTCTGCCGTCATTTTTGTTCCTCTGGTGAAAGTAATTGCTTGATTCGCTTGGTTCGTCACCAATGGTTTACCTGTCGAATCGTAAATCATCCCCCTCGGAGAACTGGTTTGGATCGTTAGTGTCGATGATGATTTCACTTTGGCTTCCATTGCTTCGCCATTAACGATTTGTAGATAACCTAATCGTGCAATCAATGCGACGAATAATGTAAATATGATGAAAAAAAGAAAATTCAACCGAAAAGGGACATGTGAACGTCGAAATGTTTTGTTTTTCGGCTCTTGTGCACCTTTTTTCAATTTATCCATCCATGAATTGTTTAATAGTTTTTTCATAAACTCTCTCATCATTCCTATCTTTTTCCTACTTACTGTTATGTTTCATTGTACCTAAATTTCTTGAAATAAAAAAGAAGAAACGAAAATCACTAATAAATTCTTTAACTTATTTCAAGTTGATATTCTTTTTTTGTTTCACAGGATAAAATCGTGTCAAGTTTTCAAACAATTCAAACCTTTAAAAAATAAAGTTTTTTATTTAATTTATCATTTTCTTATCGTGAAACACAACAAATGATATTTTTACTGTGGAAAACTTTTTATAATGCTCTTACCGTTTTGAACCAAAGTATCCTTTAATTACTTGTCTGGTTTCACGAACTTTTTCCCCCAACTGTTCATTCTTTGTCATATATAAATAAAAAATAATATCGATAGTAACAAACTGAGCCAGCAAAGAATTTGTAGCAGCGCTTCGATTGGTAATTTCCTTTGGACGTGAGGTTTGTACAACAACATCCGCCAACTTACTTAAAGGATTATTTCCAAATTGCGTTAAAGCAATTACCTCAATCCCTAAATCTTTTGCGATTTCTCCAACTGCTACGACATCCGCGCTACTACCAGAATTGGAGACTAACCATAATACTTTTTTGGTTTCATTGCTTACTAATTGAGGAAGTAAAACATGGATATCTTTTTCAAAAATAATGGGTTTGCCTACTCTAGACCATTTTTGCAAAATGTCTTCCACCACTAAAGATGAAGCGCCCACGCCATATAAAAAGACTGTTTCAGCACTTTCCAGGGTTTCAACCACTTCTTGAATTTTTTCTTCATTTAAAATGTCCACCGTTTCTTTGATTGCCACTTGCGCATTATTTCCCAAAATGTGTTTGATCGAATAAAATGATTCGTTTGGATGAATATCACTGAAGCCTTCAACGATACCGGTTTGTAACTCGGTCGAAATATTTATTTTGAAGTCAGTCAAACTTTGAAACCCAATTTTTTTAGAAAATCGGACAACTGTGGGCGCACTTAACCCAGCAGCTTCTGCTAACTCGTTCGCAGTCATCGTGGGAATTTTTTCTACATTTTTGATGATATAATCAGCGAGCTTTTTTTCAGTTGAAGAATACTCCTCCATCATGCTCTCAATACGGCTAATAACGCTCATTTGTCTCACTTCCTTTTTCTCTTCCAGTCTAGCTAAGTATACCATATCCCACTAATAAGATCGTGACGTCTGACAAGAAAATTTTGTCATCATCTGTAAATAAATGTTTGAGAAAAAGTATGAGGCTAAAAAATAATTGATGAGGTTCGGCTACAGCAATAAAGCCCAAGGCAAGCCTTGGACTCTTAGATAAAAGATTAATTTTTCAAGAAGAATGGACGATTGCAGCTCCTGGTTATCCTATCATTCATATGATAGTTGCACTCTTTATCATGAAAATTTTGTTGTCTCACGTTGAATACTTTTGATAGAAGTCACGAGTATTTAACTCCAATTTATAAATGATGTCATGACAGAACTTTTAGAGTTGGTGTTCCGCATGTGCTGCTCCTAATTGATTCCTAGAAGTTGAGAAGTTCATAGCATGTTGGATTTTCTCACTTATTTGTGCTAGTCTTTCTTCCTTAGTATTCTCGAATGGTTGTATTGATCGACTGAAAAGTTGTTTTGGCATATCATTTCTATTTGACGATCTTGCTAATATTTGTTCCATTGTTAACAACACTTGTTTTTCTTCATATTTTTCTTGCTGTATTTTTTCTACTACTATTTTGTTTAGGTCTTGATTCCTCATTTTTTGGCTATTGGAATATAACAGTCGGTTGAAAAACTGCTTAAACAAATTTTTTCTGAGACCAAGTTTAGTCTGCTCTTCATTTCTTTGTTTCATTTTGATTTTCGTTATAGGTAAAATATTCTCCATTTCATTCTTAGCACGAGGAGCTATTTCGATTTGATTCGTAAAATTACTTTTATGAGGAATCAAAGTTGTTTTGAACGCACGAATTTTTGTTGCCATTCTTTTCCGATCGTTTCTTATGTAACTGATCATTTTTGTTCTGAAAGAGCGGTCAAGCTTATGGATTTCCTGGTAAGTATTATTTAGTACTTTCTCAAGCATAGAAAAATCTCGCCTAATCAATTCCAACATTCGTTTAGCGGGACCAACGGATTTCAAATTTTTTTGATTCGTGGATTTATGTTGACTCCTTTGTTTAATCGCATGTTCAATTTTTACGATTAAATTTACTGCTAAGTTCTTTTTTTTACGATTGGCTTGTTTTGACTGCATTTCGTTTGTTTGCTCGCTTAACTCATTTTGAGCTACGTTATTTCCTTTTTTATTTAGCCTTTTATTTGTAAAAAAAGTTCCCATTTTCAGCCCTCCTTTTTTCCTTTTCAACCTAATAATAGCATAAGATGAAAGGCTTGCTTATTCATCTTTTCGTAATTTCAGAAAAAAAGATTCTCATTATCGCTTTGTTGTTTCAAATTGCACGCTTTAGCTTTAACTCTTAAAAAGATATGGGAGAAGCGTAACAATCCGCTTAGTAAAAAACCGATGGTATCAAAAATCGTTTTCGATTTTCGACACCATCGGTTTGATCTTACATTCTAGGGTAGTCAGGTCACTTTTCCAACTATTGAAATTAACCTTGTCTACTATAATTTTGGACTTCAGCAACCATCGCATCAACGAACATGTTGAGATCTTCTACTGAAGTTTCTTTGCTTCCATATCGGCGAATATTGACCGTTGCATCAGCCACTTCTTTATCACCAACGACTAGTTGATATGGTATTTTTTGTGTTTGTGATGCACGAATCTTATAACCCATTTTTTCATTACGATCATCTACTTCGACACGTAGACCTTTCATTTGTAGACGTTCCTTGATTTCATAAGCATAGTCACTATGCGCTTCAACTGAAACAGGAATGATTGTTGCTTGGATCGGTGCTAACCAAGTTGGGAAAGCTCCTTTGTAAACTTCAGTTAAATAAGCAACAAAACGTTCCATCGTTGAAACGATCCCACGGTGGATAACTACTGGACGATGTGTATTTTCACCATCTTCACCAACATAAGTTAAATCAAAGCGTTCTGGAAGCAAGAAGTCTAATTGGATCGTTGATAATGTTTCTTCTGTTCCTAAAGCTGTTTTGACCTGAACATCCAATTTTGGACCATAGAAAGCAGCTTCTCCTTCTGCTTCGAAGTAGTCCAATTCCAATTCATCCATTGCGGCTTTTAACATCACTTGCGCTTTTTCCCACATAGCATCATCATCAAAATATTTATCCGTGTTATTCGGATCGCGATAGCTCAAACGGAAACGATAGTCTGTAATATTGAAGTCAGCGTAAACTGCGACCATCAATTCCAACGTACGTTTAAACTCATCTTTGATTTGATCAGGACGTACAAAGGTATGCCCATCGTTCAATGTCATTTCACGAACACGCTGTAAACCTGATAGCGCACCTGATTTTTCGTAACGGTGCATCATGCCTAGTTCAGCGATACGGATTGGTAATTCACGGTAGGAATGGATCGCATTTTTATAGACCATCATATGATGCGGGCAGTTCATCGGACGAAGAACTAACATTTCACCATCACCCATATCCATTGGTGGGAACATGTCTTCTTGGTAATGATCCCAGTGACCTGATGTTTTATACAATTCTACATCTCCCATGATTGGTGTGTAGACATGTTGGTAACCTAAGCTGATTTCTTTATCAACGATATAACGTTCAATTGTTCGACGAATCGTTGCACCTTTAGGTAACCAGAATGGTAAGCCTGAGCCAACTTGTGGTGATACCATAAATAGATCTAGTTCTTTTCCTAATTTACGGTGGTCTCTTTCTTTTGCTTCTTCACGTAGACGAATAAATTCTTTTAAGTCTTTTTTATCAAAGAATGCTGTCCCATAGACACGTTGCATCATTTGATTGTTTGAATTTCCACGCCAGTAAGCTCCAGCTACAGATAATAGTTTGAAGACTTGGATACGACCGGTTGATGGGACATGTGGTCCACGGCATAAATCAATAAATTCTCCTTGTTGATAAGCAGTGATTACTTCCTCATCTGGTAATTCACTGATCAATTCTACTTTATAAGGATCACTTGCAAAGATTTCCAGAGCTTCTTCTTTAGAAAGAACTTTACGTTCGATCGGTAAGTTTTCTTTCACGATTTTCATCATTTCTGCTTCGATTGCTGGAAGATCTTCGGCACTGATTTGGTTTTCACCGTTGTCTGTGTCATAGTAAAATCCTGAATCGATTGCTGGTCCGACACCGAAATGGATATTTGGGTACAAGCGTCTCATAGCTTGTGCCATCAAGTGTGCGGTTGAGTGACGTACCAATGCTAATGCATCTTCGTGGTCAGGTGTAACGATCTCGATTGACGCATCTTCTTCGATGCCACGATTCAAGTCAATCAACTGACCGTTCACTTTACCGGCTAATGCTTTTTTAGCTAAACTTTTGGAAATACCTGCAGCAATCTCAGCAGTCGTGATTCCCGCATCAAACTCTTTCACTGCGCCATCTGGAAAAGTAATTTTTATCATTAAAATAGCCTCCTTTGATTTTTTGATTGAATGAGTTGACACCAATAAAAAAGTCCCAGCACCTCATAAAAGAGATACTAGGACGAAAGATTCGTGGTTCCACCTAATTTCGAACGTTTACACGTTCCTTGAGCGTTATAACGGTACGACCGCCTTTGTTTCAACAAAGGTTTCGAAAGTGGTCCTCCTTTGGTTTTCTTCTGGAAAAGTTTCAGCCTGGCTTTTCCTCTCTTATCGAAGACTCTCAAATTCAGTTGTCTTTCTCATCAATCAACTATGTGTTTATTTAACCACTAATAAAAAGAAAAATCAAGTGTGGGTGTGACTTATTTTTTCCATTCACCATTTACACCATAAGTGCCTTTTTTCATTTCATTGATAATCACATGGATATGTTCTTTTGGTGCTTGGGTATTTTTATGAACAGCTTCTGTAATATCTTTCATCATATTTTCTAATTGTTCTGGACTACGTCCTTCAACTAGTTCTACGTGTACAAATGGCATTGTCTCGTCTCCTTTTAATGATTGCTATCTTAAATGCAAGTGGTCTTTTCAAACCTTCTTCTATGCTACGATCATACCGCAAAAAAAGCAAAGAGAAAAGGTCTTTTCTGATGTTACGTGTGGGATCGCTCATTTTTAGCCCGCAGTGCACTTAAAATCGAAACAGTGTCTACCACTTCTTGGAGAACCGCTCCAAACAAAGCGGGGATTACACCCGTACTAGCAACCAGCATTAAAAAAACACAAATAAAAATACCGATTAAAACAGATTGTTTCGCTACTTTCATCGTATCTCTGGAAATCGTTATGGCAGTAGCAACTTTTGTCAAATCATCTTTTAGGATCACCGCATCAGCACTTTCACTAGCTGCCGTTGATCCGTGTGCGCCCATGGCTATTCCAACATCTGCGATCGTCAGAGCTGGAGCATCGTTGACCCCATCGCCCACCATCGTTACGGGACGTTCACTTTCGGGAATACTCTCAAGGACATTTAATTTGTCCTGTGGCAAACAACGAGCATGAACAGCCGTGAGACCAACCTCCTTCGCAATTGATTCAGCGATAGCAGGTCCATCCCCTGTGATCATCATCAAATCCGCTACACCCATTGTTTTCAATTGTTCAATCGTTGCTTGAGCTTCTGGACGCAGCACGTCTGAAAATAAGATCGTACCCGAAAAATGGTCATCAATTGCAACATAGATAGCTGTTTTAGTAGATTGGCTTTCTTTGGCACCGACAAATGAAGCTCTGCCAACTTTAACGAAATGTCCATCTACTCTAGCTTGTATTCCTTGCCCCGTGATCTCTTTTAATTCATTCACTGGCAATAATTTTTCGCTATCGACTTCATGGACTAGTGATCGGGCTAAGATATGACTTGATTCTTGTTCGGCACTTGCCGCATAGACCAAGAGCGTTTCTGATGTTACACCAGCTTCTGGATGAATACTTGCTACTTCGAGGACCCCTTTAGTGATGGTACCCGTTTTATCAAATGCAACTGTCTTGGTTCGTGCTAATTTTTCCACAGCAGTTCCTGTTTTGATGACGATTCCGTTTTTACTTGAACGACTCATTCCAGCCACTAAAGCAATCGGTGCAGCTAAAATCAAAGGACAAGGTGAAGCAACAACGAGAACTTCTGCGAAACGAACAGGATTCTTCGTGACCCACCAGGAAATACCTCCGATCAAATAAGCGATCAATGTAAAAGGCACCGCATAACGATCCGCTAAGCGTACAAAATGAGCTGGTTTTTCTTTTGATTCTTCGACCAATTTAATAATTTGTTGGTATTGACTATCAGCTGCTCTTCTTTCAACGATCATTTGAACGGAACCGTCCCCATTGACTGAGCCAGACATCAGTTCATCGCCTGCTTTTTTTAATACAAGTTTGGCTTCACCCGTTAATGAAGACTCATCAAATTGCGACTCACCTTTTACTACTTTTCCGTCAACGGGCACTAATTCTCCTGGTTTCACCACTAATAAATCATTAATCTCAACAGCTTCTACTGGAATATCTTTCAATTGGTCATTCATCAATTGATGCGCTGTGCGTGGTGTATTGTCCAATAACGTTTGCAATTCTCGACTAGCTTTTTTATTGGCATAGTCTTCCAAACTGTCTCCGCCAGTCAACATGATCAGGATCATCAAACTGGCCCAGTACTCTCCTACCACTAATGTCGCAACAATCGCTGTGATAGCAAGAATGTCCACACCATATTTACCTGAACGTAATGTTTTAATCATCTCAATAAACATAAAGAAAGCCAAAATGCCACCCGTGATCGCGATAATCAGAAATGCAAGTGTGGGTCGTTTAAAAATAAATTCGCAAATAAGTGCCGTCATTCCAATCAAAACGGTGATTGAAAATTTTTTAAAATGTGTCATATTGTTCACTCCCTACAATTTTAGGATACTGACTTAGAACTAGAATGAAAACTATTTACACTTAACTGAAAACAACTCTCACTCTCATTGATTTTCTTCTTTCACTTTCTTTCGAACAAATAGTCAAAGATACCTTTTTCTCACTTTTTGTGCTATACTTTTAATTCGTTATTTACGGCGGAAGGAGTAATATACGCAATGAATGAAAGACAACTAGAACAACAACACGTGGATGAAACCATTCAGTTGATCCAGCTTGAGCAAAAGCTATTAAACACTAAACAACAATCTCTTACCCAAGAGATGCAAGATTCTACGAAAGACACCGCCAGCCATAAAATCAGAGGTGGGTCTAATGAATCCTTTTATGAATCAGCTGTCGGATACCGCCAACATGAGCAAGAATTGCTTTTAAAATACCATACGCTTGAATCGCAGCAAAAAAGGCTCCAAACGTTAACAGTTATGGAAGACAACCCTTACTTTGCCCGAATCGATTTTAAAGAAGAAACAGATGCAGAGACACTTTATCTAGGAATCGCTTCTTTAAGAGATCTCTCTGAAGAAACAATCGTAATCGACTGGCGTGCCCCAATTGCTAACCTTTATTACGAAGGGGAAATTGGACCAGCCTTCTATGAAACAGATACTGAAAAAATCAATGTTGAATTACTGCTGAAACGTCAGTTTAAAATCTTAGATGGAAAAATTATTTCGATGGTGGATACTTCTGAAGTGATCAACGATGATTTCTTACTAGAGATCCTAGACGATGCCTCAAGTGCGCATATGAAAAATATCGTCTCTACGATCCAAAAAGCCCAAAATGCCATTATTCGTGATACAACAAGTCAAGTGATGTTGATCGAAGGAATCGCTGGTAGTGGAAAAACATCCGCTTTATTACAACGGATCGCCTTTTTACTTTATCACAATCGAAAATGGTTAGATGCCGAGAACGTTTTACTTTTTTCTCCTAATCATCTTTTCTCTGACTATATTTCGACTGTTTTGCCTTCTTTAGGTGAAAGTGGTGTACCTACGCAAACCTTCAAGTCTTATTTGGAACAGTTATTACCTGAATTTTCATTGTTAGAAGAAGAGCAACAAGAAGTTGGTTTTTTATCTGGAGACAAGGACCCGATCCAAACCTTCAAAAGCGGTCTTCAACTAATCCATCAGATTGATCGTTATATCGATCATATTACTGGTTTTGGTCCCTTGTTTAGAGATATGAAAATTAACGGTCGGACGATTTTAGCAAAAGAATCGATCCGCAAATGGTATCAAGAAACCAATGAACTCTTACCGTTACATCAACGTCTCTCCTTGTTGCAAACAAAATTATTAAAAAAATTGGGTGGACTCCAAAAAGATGAAATGCGTCAAAAATGGGTCAAAGAATTAGCAGAAGAACAATTGCAAGACTTATATGCGAATGATCCGAACCTTGAGTATACGGAGCAAAAAGAACAGTCTTTACGAAAAAAACTAGCGAATCAAATCGTGAAGAAAAGATTCCGTCGAATCTACCGCGGTATCAATCAGTTTCAATTTGTCAATTTGACCAAACAATACCTTCACTTTTTACAAACCGTACCTCAGGCGCTGTTGGCTAAAAATGACATTAGCGCAACGATGTGGAACGATCATTCAGCCTTATTAAAAGAGAAGCTTCGTCAACGAGAACTACGACAAGAAGATGCAGTATTATTCTTCTTGCTGATGCGTCGCATCCATCCAGTGTCTGTGATGCAAAAAGCTCGCTATATCTTTATCGATGAAATGCAAGATTTCGCTCCCGCTCAGGTAGCTCTTTTACAAGCGATCTATCCAAAAGCTAATCTCACTTTTTGTGGTGATCTAAATCAAAATGTTTTCGGCAATGAAACGATTACTGGCTCTTTGGATCAACTATTTAAAGACCAAGAAATCACACACTTCCAGTTAACGACCAGCTATCGTTCAACAAAAGAGATCACGGATTTTGCGAATCATTTTCTTACTGAGGAAAATCAAGTAGAAACGACGGCTCGCAAAGGTACGCTTCCTTCTATCGTGAAAGGTTCCTCCTTAGAAGAACGATTAAATTGGTTAAAAACTACGCTTGAAACGACTCAAGAAAATACCCGTTACTGGCGTACCGCAATCATTGGTAAAACACAGACTGAGTGTGAACAACTCTATGAACAGTTGCCCGAATACTTAAAAGATCGTGTCCAATTGATTTCTGATGAAACAGATTTTATGAAACGACAAATCGTCCTACTACCAGCATTCTTGGCAAAAGGGCTCGAGTTTGATCGCGTTTTCTTATGGGGAATCGATGATACAAACTTTGCCACTAACCAAGATCAATTAGTTCTTTACACCATGTGTACAAGAGCCATGCACGAACTCGTTTTAGTTACTTCTGAATCTGAAAGTCCTTTGATTGAATCCATGGACCCAGCATTATATACCACTATCAATATATAAAAATAAAGGGTTGTGACAAAATTTTTGTCACAGCCCTTTATTCTTAATAAACGGTGTTAAAGAAGTAGCTTCAAGAATAAGAAGCTAACCACTTAGTCACAACCTCGCCTTTTAAACAAATGATTCAGTATCTGGATACTTTAATTTAACTAATGAAATAATCATTCGCAATTCTTCTATATTTTCAGGATACTCAGGATCAAAGACTTTACTATGACGCCCAATCCCCCCGTTATCTATCAGCCGATAAATTCGATTCCAATCAATAAACTGTTCGATTGATCGGAAGTTACTGATCGGATAGCCTCCACTATCAAGGATTTCTGATAAACGAAAAGCTAGATAAGCACTGTCGATCACTTTTACTTTTTTAGAATCATATTTTTCATTTTTTTCAATTAAGATTTTTGTTGGTTGATGTTTTAAGCTCCATTCTAACAAACGAAAGAAAGCTTCCATACGATAATTTTCTTCAAATAATCGAAAGGTTGAATCTGAACGTCTAAAAAGTAAAGGGATTAAATAATTTCTTTTGTAAATCAACATGGGGACGCGATCAACCATACATTCCAAATAGCGATTAAGGTAACCAGTACCTACGTAATTTCCTAAACGATAACCTTCTACACCATAATGGGCATATTTTTTTGCTAATTTTGAACAGTCTGTGATATTCACAGCTAACTCTTCGATCTTTTGGTAACCGCTTAAAATACGTTCAAAAGGCTCTAAACTAATTTTTGCTTCCATAAAATTTCCCCGCCTACATCCACATTCCTATGTATCATTTTTCCAATAATACGTCTACATCAATAATAACACAGGACGAAACAGAATAAAAAATAAAACATACGAAAAAAAGATAAAATCATTGATTCGTCATAAACTACTGTTTTTTCAGAACGAATGATCTTCTTTTAAGCGTAAAAAAATAGTCTGAGAGACGAATCGTCCCAGACTATTAGCAGGTGTAAAAACGAAAAACGGATAAATCGCAAGTCGGAAGCTATCCGATGCTTTCACAACCTTCATTCGTTTTTATCGTTTAGTCTTCCAATGCTACATTATGGAAAACATGTTGAACATCTTCCAACTCTTCCAACGCATCAATCATTTTTTCAAATGTTTCTTGGTCTTCTGGTGAAAGTGTCACTTCATTTTGAGGAATCATTTGGATCTCAGCAATTGAAAAATCAGTGATTCCTTTTTCTTTCAATGCTTCTTGGATACTATGGAAATCAGCAACTTCACCATAAACGATGATTTGTCCATCTTCTTCCATGACATCACGTACATCAATCTCTTTATCCATCAAATATTCAAGGATCTCATCTGCATCTTCGCCGGCAAAACCAAAAATCGCTGTATTGTCGAACATGTAAGAAACAGCTCCAGAAACACCCATATTTCCGCCGTTTTTACCAAAAGCAGCACGTACATCAGCAGCTGTACGGTTCACGTTGTTTGTTAAGGTATCAACGATGACCATTGAGCCATTTGGTCCGAATCCCTCATAACGTAATTCAGAATAAGTTTCATCTCCCGCACCTTTTGCTTTTTCAATTGCACGGTCAATAATATGTTTAGGTACATTATAAGTTTTCGCGCGTTCAATGACGAAACGTAGTTTTTGGTTAGCGTGTGGGTCTGGATCACCTGATTTTGCTGCTGCATAGATTTCAATCCCGAATTTTGCATAAACTCGGCTATTATTTGCATCTTTTGCGGTTTTTTTCGCTACGATGTTTGCCCATTTACGTCCCATATTCTCACTTCGCTTTCTAATTTTGATCGTTCATTTCTGATAGTGGTTAAGCACAAAAACGTCCTGTTCCATTATACTTGTGAATCTGGATTCTGTGAAGTATTTTTTCTAAATCTAGTCATTTTTTAGGGAGGTGTTTCCTTGTATGATCGATTATAGTCGTCTTTTGGAATAGCTACTCAACAAGCTAGACAAAGAATTTTTTACAAAGCGACATATTCAAAATATTGAACTAAACTTTCATTCAGATTAGTCATTTCACTTTGTTCCCACCAACCAGGTTTATTTCGAAACATAAGGTCTTCTTCCAAAATTTTGTTCAGGTATCGCCCCACCGAGTTGATAGATTTGATCACTCCGAACCAAAAGGTGTGCCAATTCTGCTTCTTTTTTGCCGATTTTTGAGATCAAGGGTATCTCTTTCTTTTCTTTTAAAAACTGTTGTCCTGCCTTGGTAAATCCTAAAATATTCAAGTAACATTTGTCTTGTTGGTCATGGATTTCCTCATGATGGATGTTCAATAATACGTAACAAGCTAAACGTTGGATTCTCGTCCAAGTATATCTTTTCGTCTTGACTAAAGTGACAAATTCCTCGAAAGAACTGGCTTTCTTCGCAGCCGATTGCATTCTCACTTCAAGTCCTTCCGTCATCTGATAGATAGTTTTCAAATTGGCTAGCTCCGTAGAAAGCAAACGATAACGTAACAAGGGCCAGTAATTCGCCCATGTTTGTTGCGAACCTGCTTCGATCATCGCTGCGGTGGCAGCAGGTATAAAATTCGTTACGGAGCGTTGTTCACTGAGCGCTTTGCGAATAGCGGTCGCACTTGCGATGGAGGAACTGCTCCATTCTTCATCGTGATAACCAGCACTTTTTCTGGTAATCGGTACTAATTTCATTGGCTGGGCATACTGAGCATTTTCTTTCGCATAGCTTAACCCTAAAATGTGATTAGGAGAAGAAAAATCGAGAGCGATTTCTGGATAAAGTGTGTTGAACACTGCTGTCATCTTCTGCGGATAGCTCATTCCTTGATCAGGCAAACGTTGAAATTCACGGTCAATCCTTAATTGGTTTTGCTGTACAAATTTCCCAAAAGCTTCGTAATTAAATGTTGACTCTTCTTCTGTACCAAAACAAAGATGTGTACAGCCGAGCATCTGTAATAATCGCACAGCTCCTTTGGCAAAGTAATCTGCTGATTGCACAGACCATTCTATCGGTAGTTCAATGACCAAATCCACTCCGTTTTGGAGGGCAGCAGTTGCTCTGGACCATTTGTCGATAATTGCAGGCTCACCACGCTGTAAAAAATTCCCACTCATCACTGCTATCACGATATCTGCGCCCGTTTGTTCACGAGCCATTTCCGCATGGTAGCGATGCCCATTATGGAAAGGATTATATTCAACAATAATGCCACAAATTTTCATCGCATTTCCTCCATTTCTTAATAGGAATAAAACAAACAGTTCATACTTTCGGTCAATCCTAAAATGATCAATTTGGTTTTTAACTGTAAAAAAATAAGCAGGAGAAATCGAAAAATCGTTTCTCCTGCTTTTCAAATGACGCTTCAGCTTATTTTTCATCAAGATATTTCTAAAGTATTTTTTTCATTTTTTAGCAGAAAAACGTCACTATTTGGCGCAGACTTTGTTGATGATTTACTCGTCTTGGCCATTATTCGTTACTTTTATACTATTATAATACTATCTGAAACAACGCGATTCACGACAGTTTTTTTTTGCGATTACACCTCGCGATAAGGTAATGTTTCGTATTTAACAAAAGACTTTTTTCGTGTCCTATTCCTTATATGCCACAAAAAAGAGACGTTTTGTATCTTCCTTTGGTTGTTCGTCGGTGAAATCACCAAATGCTTCTACCTTAGAAAAACCACTATTTTCTAACATTCTTAAATAATTATCCAAAGAATAAGTTTGTTCTTGATGCAGTTCGTCTTCTCGAATAAACTTACCTGCTTCTTCGGGATCTTCCACAAAGAAAGTCAAGAAATGTTCAATACTGTGCTTTTCCTTACCTGGGTAACTATCCCATAAAAAGGCAAACTGATCATTTTGATAATGGTAACTATATTCGGGAAACACCGTGTCGATTTGATAGATAGAATGAACATCGAATATAAAACGTCCATTTTCTTCCAACGCTTGATACACTTCGTCAAATACTTGCTGCACTTCTTGTTCATTCTTCATATAGCACAAAGAATCTGAGAAACATGTGATTGCTTGGTATTGACCAATTTCTGACAGATCAAGCATGTTTCCTTCAACAAATTGGATTGGTGTTTCCTCTTCAAACGCACGTTGGCTAGCAATCATCAACATCTCTTCTGAAAGATCTAACCCTGTGACATGGTACCCAGCTTTAGCAAAGGCAACAGCTAGAGCACCTGTTCCGCAAGCTAATTCTAAAATATTACATGTTTCACTTGGTAAGTGTCGTTTTGAGAAATCTAACCATTGTTGATATAAGGTTTCATCCATTACCTCATCATAAACGAAAGCAAATGTTTCGTAAGCCATATTAATCGATCCATTCATTTAGGTCAACAAGTGGTGCATCTGACCATAATTTTTCTAAATTATAGAAACTTCTTTCTGGCGCATGGAAAACATGGATGATCAGATCTCCTAAGTCGATCAGAATCCATTTTCCGCCTTCTTTTCCTTCGATACGTTTTACTTCGTAATTGTTTTCTTCTTCTTTTTCAATGATTTCTTCTGTAATTGCATTTAGTTGTCGTTCACTGTTTGCCGAACAAATCATGAAGTAATCTGCTAGTAAAGATACTTCTCTCACATCTAAAGCAACGATATCTTCTGCACGTTTTGAATCGGCAGCTTGCACTGCAATTTGTAGTTGTTCTTTGCTATTTATAGTAATTTCCTCCTAATGGGTAGAGATTATTTTTTAGCTACCCAATGATTATATGTTTCAATTGTTTTTGGATAAATCTGTTGTTCTTGTTCAATCAAGTGAGCTAATGTGTGCTTTGTCTCAAAAGCTACCGCTTCGTCTAAATCAAGCAACGCTATTTCACGCGCATCTTGGACTCCAGGAAACGAGCGACCAGGTTCAATATAATCTGCTACATAGATGATTTTATCTAATAAAGACATTTCAGCCGCACCAGTGGTATGAACTCGAATGGCATGAAGGATCTCTTCATCTGTGATACCAAGCTCTCTTTCAACAAAAGAGGCGCCAACTAAACCATGCCAAATCGCATTTCCATAATGAAGAAGCGCTGGGTCATAGCCATCTCGCTTGATAACTAAAATAAATTCATCATCAGGCCGTTCTTTCGCATAATCATGTGTCAAAGCAGCAATACTAGCTTTTTCTAATGAACAGCCGTATTTGCCGGCAAGGGCAATCGCCGTCTCTTCCACCCCAAGAACATGCTTGAAACGTCGTTCACTCATTCGCATTTGGACTTTTTGCATCAACTCTTCTCTTGAGTAAGTTGTGTATTTATTACTATAGTCCATCTTGATATAGCCCTTCTTTCTCGATATACTCAATGACCTTATCAGGTACTAGATAACGAACGGAACAACCTTGCTGGATCTTCTGCCGTATTTTAGTTGAGCTGATATCAATGGTTGGCACATCGACCCAAATCACTGGGTAAGGCGTTTCGGTTGAGTAACCTGCTCGACGAATACCAACAAAATTGACCATTGTCACTAGTTCATCGATTTTATACCATTTTGGTAGATATTCTACCATGTCGCCACCGATAATAAAATAGTAATCGGTATTAGGGTTGTTTTGTGTCAGAGCTTTCATCGTATCATAAGTATAGCTTTTGCCTTTTCGAGATAACTCGATCGGTTCAATAGCTAAAAAAGGATTATCTGCTATCGCAAGTTCAAGCATGTTTAAGCGATGATTGGCAGCGATTGTCGTTTTTTCATCCACATGTGGAGGTTGATAAGAAGGCATTAAATAGACCTCATCCAACCCTAAATTTTTTCCTGCCTGTTCTGCCATAACTAAGTGTGCCAGGTGAACTGGATTAAAAGTACCACCTAAAATCCCCACCTGTTTGCGTTTTTCAAAAATTTGAGGCATCTCTTGAGGAAATACTTGAGATTCGACAAAAGCTTCCGCTTGCGATTTCATATTAACCACTCCTTAAATTGCGTTTACTTCTTTAGAGATACGTTGATATTTTTCCTTTGAAGAGGGTTTGTATAATACAAGAACTCGTCCAATGATTTGAACAACTTGACATCTGACTGTTTCTTCTAAAATACCAGCTACCTCTTCAGGAATCTCATCGGTATTTTGTAATAACGTTACTTTGATTAACTCACGTTTTTCCAGCGCTTCTTCAATCTGAACCATCATGGCAGAATTGATTCCACCTTTACCAATTTGAAAAATCGGTTGTAAGTGGTGTGCCTGGCTTCGTAAAAATCTTTTTTGTTTTCCTCTTAAAGTCATATTCTTCCTTCTTCCTTAAATCAAGGCCTTTCGTTTCATCACATTCACACCTTTTGGCGCCCAACCTGCTACGACTGCCGGTTGTGTCACTGTGATCCATCCTAAGCCAGCAAATACGATATCTGTTTTTTCTTTTACCGAAAATTCAAAACGAACCAATTCGGGAAATTCATTTACTTCATCGGGACGAGGTGGTTGTAATAATCCACCGACGTGTTTCACATAAAATTCATCGGCTTTTGCTAATTTCGTTCGATGAATAGTGACATCATTTGAAACATAAGCAATAAATGAACCGCGTTGCCCACTGATAAAATCAAACCTTGCTAAACCGCCGAGAAAGAGTGTCTGTCCTTCATTCAATTGGTATCCTTTAGGCTTGATTTCTTTCGTTGGTGCAATGATTCTTAAATCTTTTTTCCCAAGATAATGCGCCATTTGATGTCGATGGATAATCCCAGGAGTATCAATCAAGAAGTGCCCATCATCTAAAGGAATCTCGATCTTATCTAAAGTTGTCCCTGGAAATTGAGAAGTCGTAATCACATCTTTGACACCTGCTGTGTTCTTGATGATTTGATTGATCAATGTCGATTTACCGACATTTGTCACACCAACGATATAGACGTCACGACCTTCACGATACTCTTCGATTTTTTTGAGTAGATTTTCCATTTCATTCGCTTTTTTTGCGCTTGTCAATAATACTTCAACCGGACGCAATCCAGCTTCATGTGCACGCTCTTTCATCCATTGGATCATTTTTGGTTTCTTCAGTGATTTAGGTAAAATATCCACTTTGTTTCCGACCAAGAGCACCGGGTTATTACCTACAAATCGGTGTAGTCCTGGAATCAAAGAACCATTAAAATCAAAGATATCGACAACATTGACGATCAAGGCATCTTCTTGTCCTAGTTCATTCAGCAGGCGCAAAAAATCATCATCTGTCAGTGAAACATCTTGGATCTCATTATAATGTCTTAACCGGAAACAACGTTGGCAATAGACCTCACCTGATTCTAGTCCTTTTTCTAATGCTGCTTTTGGTGTATACCCTAATTCATTAGGATGGTCGGTTTGGATCGTTGCTCCACACCCAATACACTGTAGTTCTTCGTTCATTCAATTCCACCTCGCCAGCCCATATCAGGATTGTGTGCTAATAAATAGGCCATGATTTTGCGTTCCCAAAAACGATTGAATCGTGTTTTCCAACTATCCGTTTCAATGATTGGTTTAACCAAGATACTTCTGATACCCGAACGATTAGCTGCTCGGATATCTGTCATGATTTGGTCACCGATCATCACAATTTCATCATCTGAAAGATTCAACATTTTTTTTGCTCGATTCATTCCTACGGCTAAAGGTTTTAATGCCCGAGCAACATACGTCAATTCAAATTTATCGATCGCTCGTGCTACTCGTTCAGAGCTATTGTTTGAAACAACCACTACTGGAATACCAGCATTTCTCATTTCTAAGATCCAGTCGAGTAATTCCTCTGTTCCATCAGGATTGTTCCAAGCGATCAACGTATTGTCCAAGTCAGTCAAAACTGCTTTAATCCCTAAGTTTTTTAATTGTGCAGGGGTTATCTTGTAGATGGCATCGACCATCCATGTTGGTTTATATTTTGAAAACATTTTGTCTCCTCATCTGCAAAAAATGAAGGAGCACGAAATGTACTCCTCAGCCCTATATTATACTTCATTCTTTCCAAAAAAACTACCTCTACACCTGAATCCTTCTGAATAAACAACTATTAACCTGAAATGATGAACAGACCGAAGTTACCAAACACTTTTAAAAGAGAAGAAATCATCCGT
This sequence comes from Enterococcus sp. AZ078, assembly GCF_051714985.1. Lineage (NCBI taxonomy): Bacteria > Bacillati > Bacillota > Bacilli > Lactobacillales > Enterococcaceae > Enterococcus > Enterococcus sp. AZ078. The sequence continues at coordinate 973,154 of NZ_JBIOSW010000001.1, read as the reverse complement.
TTGACTACACTGATAAAATAAAAACTCTCCAAACACGAGAAACTGTTTCGAGAGTTTTCATTCGATTTTTTATTCTTTGGATGTTACTGACTTTTATAATATTTTGGATAAAAATGCGACTGTTCGTGGATGACTGGTTTGTTCAAAAATAGCCGTCGGTGTACCTTCTTCAAGAATGGTTCCTCCATCCATAAATAGAACTCGATCACTGACTTCTTTTGCAAAGCCTATTTCGTGAGTCACAATGATCATAGTCATCCCTTCACGAGCTAATTGCAACATGATTTCTAACACTTCTCCGACCATCTCCGGATCAAGAGCTGAAGTCGGCTCATCAAATAGCATGACGTCGGGTTGCATGGCTAAAGCTCTCGCAATGGCGACCCGTTGTTGTTGCCCCCCAGATAAAGACTGAGGATAAGTATCGGCTTTTTCTAGCAGTCCTACTTTCTTTAGCAGATCTCTAGCAATCTTTGTTGCTTCTTCTTTTGATTGCTTTTTGACTTTGATTGGTGACAAAGTGATGTTTTCTAAAACCGTCATATTAGGGAATAGATTAAACTGTTGGAAAACCATTCCCATTTTTTCTCTTGTTTTAAAAATATCATTTTGCTTGTCGGTAATTGTCATTCCTTCAAACTTGATTTCACCAGAAGTTGGTATCTCTAATAAGTTGATGCATCTTAGTAAAGTGCTTTTTCCCGAGCCTGATGGTCCTAAAAGTACCACGACTTCTCCTGGATAAATTTCAGCGGAAACGTCTTTCAGTACTTCCTGTTCACCGAATTTTTTATTTAAATGTGTAATTTTAATCAATGATTTGGCCATTTATTTTCACCCTTCATCCTTGGTATCCTTTACCTAATCTTTTCTCCCAGCGATTTAGTAACCGAGAAGTAGCAAACGTCATGATGAAATAAACGGCTGCTGCTATAAAATAAGGCTCTAATGGAACATACGAATTGGATATGACGATTTGCGCCGCTCCCATCAGTTCATTGATTCCGATCGCAGTCAACAGGGAAGAATCTTTGATCAACGTAATAAATTCATTGCCTAAAGGAGGCAAAATATTTCTTAATGCTTGTGGTAAAATCACGTAACGCATCGTTTGAGCTGGACGCAACCCTAATGAATAGGAGGCTTCTGTTTGACCGTTGTTCACTGCCAGGATCCCCCCACGGATGATCTCTGCCACATAGGCACCGGAATTTAATGATAACACGATCATTCCTGGAAGCAGGCGGCCAAGATCAACAGTTAAAACACCTACTTCTAGATCTTTTGAAGGAAAAAATCCTTGAAGCAATAAAAAGCCGATCATGATTTGTAGAAGCATCGGTGTTCCTCGTAACACTTCGATATAGACATTAGCTAAAACATTCAACGGTTTCTTTTTGGACAATTTTAGTAACGCCATAAGTAAACCGATACCCGTTCCCAAGATCACTGTGACGATCGAAATCATGATTGTTATTCCTGTACCTGATAAAAAATAAGGGAAATATTTATCTAAAAAAGAAAAATCCACTCTGCCTGACCTCTATTCTGCCGCTGTTTTTTCAGCTAATTCGTTATTTTGTTGAATAAATTCTTCAATTTTCCCTTCATCATTCAACTTTTTGATAATTTGGTTTAATTCTTTTTGTAGTTGACTGCTTTCTTTAGGTAACGCAATAGCAAAGGCTTCATCAGGAGCTGGCTCAAGTGAAATATCAGCGATCATCAGATCAGGATTTTGGGCGATATATGATTCGGCGATCGTTTTTTCAACGACTGTCGCAGCTAATGAGCCTTGGTTAACTTCAACGATCATGTTGGGAACTTTGTCGATTGTCACAAGCTTCGCACCTTTCAGTTGCGTCTTAACTAATTCCTCTTGAATTGATCCCTTTTGAGCACCTACATTTTTATCTTTTAGGTCATTCGCATTGCGGTAAATTTCTTTATTTTTTTTGTTGATGATTACCACTTGTGGTGGGTTGTAATAATTGTCTGTGAAGTCAAATTGTTGTTTTCTTTCATCTGTGGCAGAAATCGCAGAAATAGCAAGATCTGCTTTCCCTTCTTTTAAGGAAGCTAAAACGGTATTGAAATTCATATCTGATACTTCAGCTTTTACTCCTAGTTCTTTCGCGATTGCTTTAGCTAAGTCAATATCAGATCCTACGATTTTATCTTTCCCGTCAACCATCGTATGAAACTCAAACGGCGCGTAATCAGCCGACGTAGCTACTTTTAGTACCCCGCTTTTTTTAATCGCTGCTAACTGATCCTTTTCCTGACCTTGAGCAGTCGTATTGCTGCTGCCACATGCACCTAAAGTCGCTAGTGCAAACAGTACCGTTAACATCCCAAAGAATTTTTTCATGTCATTTTCCTCCTACGTTAAAACTTTTGTATTAAGTGAAGTAATTATAGCATGAAACTTTCAAAAAAAAAGCATTTTTTGTATATTTATTTAAAAATATGTATTTTAAGGTATATATATTGTATATAAATAAAATAAAAGAATAATTATTTTAGAATGGTTTTCAATAAAATGAAAAAGAGCCAAGAACGAAAAAATCATCCTTAGCTCTTTTACAGGTGTAACCACAGATAAGGTTAGTTAATCTCCCGCAAGAAGACAAAAGTCATCAAACATTCAAGAAGAAAATTTTGGAAATTCTACTTCTTGATGCGAAACACTCTTTATGTGCAAATAATATTTATCAGAGTTCAATTAGATCTGGGAATCAAATTCCATGTCTGATTACTAGTATTTTTCATTGTTCTACTGATAATAGGATTAAAATCAGTTAGATTATTGTCTTCTAGATCCTATCTACACTCACATTAGAATCCTTATCTTGATACAAAAACAGCGGGAATCTAGTCCGTTATAACCGCCGTTCACTCTGAGTGTATTCTAGTCTGCAGTTGGATTGTTTGCGCAAAATTCATTCACACTATTGGAATGCTAGTAGAACCTTGCACTTATCCAAAGAAAAGAAACGGAGACAAAAGCAGCATCTTCGGAAAATTAGTCGGAATTAATTGATACTAAACATGTTTGTTTCAACCCCTTCTGTGCTCAACTAAGTTTCCTATTCTAAGTAATTCTCAATCAGTTTGTTTGACCAACTAATTATGCGACTGATTAATTCTAAATAATCTTAGAATCATCGTATGATTTCTAAACAGATCTTATTTTACTAAATATAAACCTCTGTACACATTCCGGTATTCATCATTTAGCTCAACCTATTTTAATTTTGAGCGTATCTTAAATCAAGAAAACTGAGACATTGATCAGATTTTTTCTAATCAATGCCCCAGTTTTTAGACTTACATGAATTTATTTTTCCTTAGTTTACAGAAACTGTTTGGTTTTCAGCCAATAAGTTGCCACTGCCATCATAGAAATTCATTGTTACTTGATCATCAGCTTTGATTAGATCTGGCTTCACATAATAACTGATTGCCCCATCCTTAAAGCTCCCACCTTTACTGATCAGTTTACCATTGACAAACAAGTGTCCTTGGTGAACTTGAGTATCAGAACCATAGGCTCCTTTGATCGTTTGTGTGCCAAGTTTATAAGTCAATTCGTTGATTTCAGCTGTTGGTGTTTGAATAGTGACATCAATCTCTGATCCTGGAATTTGTTGTCCTCGATTGTTGGCACCCATCAAGACTACCTGATCGTCTTCTGATACTTTAAGGTTTCCTACATAATAACTGAACTTGCCATCTTTGAAGCTGCCGCCTTGACTAACTTTTTCGCCATTGACCAACAAGATTCCTTGGTAAACATCGCCGGTGTAGCTTCCTTCGATCACTGTACTGATTCCCACACGATGGGCTTCTGTTAATTGACCCAGTTGTTCTCCTATAGTTACCGGTTGTGGATCACCTAGTGGTGTATCGAATTTATCATAGCCTTGAATCGTTGCTTGATCCCCTGCTTTGATGATTTGAGAGTTCACATAATAGCTAAACTTACCATCTTTATAGGTTCCGCCCCAGCTAACGACTTCTCCGTTCACTACTAGTTTTCCTTTATGGATATCCCCCGTGTAAGTTCCAGTAATGGTTGAATCACCTAGCTTATAAGTGTCCACCTGATCAATTGATCCTGAAGATTCGGAAATCACTTCAATCTCTTTTGAATCTATCAATTCCTTCTCTTTGTTGTAGCCATCTAATACGACTTTGTCGCCGACTTTTAATTTGCCAACACCGACATAATAGCTGAACTGACCATCTTTGAAGCTACCGCCCCAGCTAACAACTTTGCCATTAACGGTTAATCGGCCGAGAGACATATCCCCTGTGTAAGTTCCAGTAATATTGACATCTCCTACATGATATTCTTGTGGTTTCAACTCACTTTTCACTAGTTCTGCCACATAAGTTCCTGCCGTTAAATCCCCAGTGCCGTAATTTGTCATAAAGTCAGCAGGTGAATAGCCTTTGGACTGACCATCTTCACGAATCCAATTTCCTGTCAGCTGATCTCCATCGTTCAATGCTTTCGGTGCTGATAACTTAGTGTCTCCAATCGCCTTAAAGTGATCACCTAGAATTAATTTCTTAAGCGGAACTATAAGAAACATATCACTCATATCTGTTACTTTGCTGGTATCAAACCCACTTAAATCTAAACTTGTTACGCTACTCATACCTTCAAACATATAACTCATATCTGTTACTTTGCTGGTGTCAAAGTTGCTTAAATCTAGACTTGTTAAGTTACTCATATCGTAAAACATAGCATACATATCTGTTACATTACTGGTATCAAACCCACTTAAATCTAAACTTGTTACGCTCCTTAGTCCTCCGCCAAACATCCACTTCATATTTGTCACGTTACTGGTATCAAACCCACTTAAATCTAAACTTGTTATGCTGTTCATACCACGAAACATTTCACGCATATCTGTTACGTTACTGGTATCCAGCTGACTCAGCCCATCGATTTCAGTTACATTTTTAAGGTACGAATAAGAAAATAGGTTGCTAGAATCTTCTGGTGCCACTACTTTTCCAGCCAAGACAATTTTCTTGATGGCTTCACTATCTACTTTGTCGCTGTTCCAAGGTGATTCTTCAGAGCCACTTAATTCACCTGCTTCGATCGTCAATACCCCTGTATTTTCATCAAACATATACGGACTAGTGCCCCACGTGCCTGTTTCAACGGAAACATACGTGCCAGCAGTCAGATCACCGGTGCCATAGTTTTTCATGAAATCTTCTGCTGTATAAACCTTCCCTGTGCCATCTTCTCGCTTCCAGGCAGAAGTAAGTTTTGCATTTTCGGAGCCTGATTCTACAAATTTAAAGGTATCTCCTAGAATTAATTTCTTAAGTGGAGTATCAACAAACATCTCACGCATATCTGTCACTTTGTGGGTGTCAAAGTTGCTTAAATCTAGACTTGTTACGCGACTTAAACCTTGAAACATCGTATACATACCTGTTACATTACTGGTATCAAACCCACTTACATCTAGGCTTGTTATGTTACTCATATTTTTGAACATATAATTCATAGATGTTACGTTACTAGTATCAAACCCACTTACATCTAGATTTATTACGCTACGCATATCGGAAAACATACAACGCATATCTGTTACGTTACTGGTATCTAGTTGACTCAACCCTTCGATTTCAGTTACATTCTTAAGTTGCTTACCAGTGTAAGTTGAACTAAACAAATAGCCAGAATATTTTGGAGCCACTACTTTCCCAGACAAGACAATTTTTTTGATTGCTTCATAATCCACTGTTCCGCTGTTCCATGGTGATTTTTCATAGCCACTTAACTCACCTGCTTCGATCGTCAATGTCCCTGTGTTTTCATCAAAATTATACGGACTGGTACCCCACCAACCTGTAGCAGAAACGTACGTGCCAGCAGTCAAGTCACCGGTGCCATAGTTATTCATGAAATCTGCTGCTGTATAAACCTTCCCTTTACCATCTGCTCGCTTCCAGGCAGAAGTAAGTTTTGCATTTTCGGAGCCTGATTCTACAAATTTAAAGGTATCTCCTAGAATTAATTTCTTAAGTGGAGTATCAGCAAACATACCACCCATATCTGTCACTTTGCTAGTGTCAAAGTTGCTTAAATCTAGACTAGTTAAACTGCTCATACGGCGAAACATATCACCCATATATGCTACGTTACTGGTATCAAAGCCACTTATATCTAGACTGGTTAAACTTTGCATACCGAAAAACATAGAATCCATAACTGTTACTTTACTGGTATCAAAGCTATTTAAATCTAGACTTGTTAATCTACTCATACTGTCAAACATAAACGCCATTTCTGTTACTTTACTGGTATCGAAGCCACTTACATCTAGACTTGTTACGTTGCTCATACTGTAAAACATAGCATCCATATTTGTTACGTTACTGGTATCAAAACCACTTACATCTAGACTTGTTACGCTGCGCATACCGTGAAACATATACTCCATATTTGTTACGTTACTGGTATCCAGTTGACTCAATCCTTCGATTTCAGTTACATTTATAAGGTACGAATAAGAAAATAGGCGTCTAGAATCTTCCGGAGCAACTACTTTTCCAGACAAGACAATTTTCTTGATTGCTTTAGCATCTACTTTTTTACTGTTCCATGGTGATTCTTTATAGCCACTTAACTCACCTGCTCCGATCGTCAATACCCCTGTATTTTCATCAAAAGTATACGGACTGGTACCCCACGTGCCTGTTATCTTAGAAGCTGCTGCCACGTTCGCTTTTTGCGCTACTTTTGGCGCTTCAGCTGTTGGATTAGTTGCATCCCCTTCACTTTCGGCAGTCGCTGCTGTTGCTTGTTCTTGTTCTGTTGCTTGGTCTTGGGTGTCATCCGTTGTTTCATCCGTTGCTTCATCAGTTGTTGCTAATGAATCACTAGTTGTAGTGGTTGAATCCGTTGGGTTTACTAACGGCTCTGTGACGTTTTGTATCGTTTGATCGATGACTTCTTTTGCTTCATTCGCCTGTGTTTGTTCAGTAGCAGTTTCAGCTGTTGGTGTCAAAGTATCCGCTAATGCCATCGTTGGTGCGATCCCGGTATTTCCCATGACCCCAGCCACCGCAAACATCGTTAATAGCTGTTTTTTACGTTTTGCTGTTAATTTTTTCTTACTCATATTTACTCCTTTTTTTCTCTTATTTTTGATCATTACTTTCTCGTCAATACCACTTCATCAGCTTTAGGTGTTTTCTCTGTTTTCAATTGATATCTCTTTCCAATGTCCATTTTGTTACCGAAGCTGACAAAATCGTATGGATCATCTCCCCTGTAGCTTTTATTTTACTTGTTCTAATCAAGAGTAAACGCTCAATATAACTAATTAATATTCTTGAATCTTGATCGTTTACCATAACTGTTTTGTTGTATGTATTTTTTTCATTGATTGAGGAAATCAATCAAGCTTTCTCTACTACTTATCATTGAAAAAATTTTTCATCTACATGTTACGATTTATGTAAAGGTTCATAAGTGGCAGAATAACCTGCAACCTTTTAGACAGGAGAAAGATTTAAATATATCAAAAAAGGAAGTGGAGACAAAAGTAGTTAGCATCAAGAAATAAGAAGAGATTCCCAAAAATTGACAAGAAACACAAAAACTAGTTTTTTGCTGTTGATTGTTACCTACTTGGTGCTTCTCAAATTTTTGGTAAATTTCAGCAGATTTTCCGAAGACGCTGCTTTTGTCTCATGTTTATTTGTTTTTTAGAGATACTAGATGAGACTGAGACAAGTTCTGTCCCAGTCTCCTTGAAAAATTATAGAGCCCATATTCATGCCAACCAAATGGTAGACACATGATTATATTCAACAGAGCGATTATCGCATTCCCATTTATAAAATCTCTGATGAATGATAGAGGATAATCTCCAATCCTTGTATTCCAATGTTTTTTTAAAAAGCAGACAGGTTAATAAAAAAACTATCAACGTGAACTAACAAAAAAATCTGAGACAGAATGAGATTCATTCTGACCCAGATTTGATTTCACACCATTCATCAGTCCTTAATGACAAAGAGTCGAAAAACTCAAAAAGCAATCGACCTCCAAAGCTACTCCTGTCATCTAACAGGAAACGGTGGGTAGGTCGATTGCTTTATTCATTCAATTTGGTGCATAACTGTTTGTTTTATTCTTTATAACTGTTTAAAATTTACGGAATCTTTGATAACGTCGTTCAAGCAACTCTTCAGTGGAAGTTTGACATAGTTCGGTCAATTTTTCAATCAATGATTTTTGTAACATTCGACTGACTTTTTCTTTACTTAAAGCTTGCCCATTTACTGTTTCCGGTATCACACGATCGATGACATCTAATTCTAATAATTCAGCTGCCGCAACTTTCATTAATTCAGCCGCTTCAGCTGCTCGACTACCATCTTTCCACAAAATCGATGCAAAACCTTCAGGAGATAAGACAGCATAAATCGTCTGTTCAAGCATCCAAACTTCATCAGCTAAGCCAAGAGCCAATGCTCCTCCGCTTCCACCTTCACCGATGATGATTGCAATGATCGGTACTTTTAGATCAGACATCTCTAATAGGTTTCTGGCAATCGCTTCTCCTTCACCACGTTCTTCTGCACCGACACCACAATAGGCACCAGCAGTATTAATCAGTGTGATAATAGGACGATGGAATTTTTCTGCCTGTTTCATCAGACGAAGTGCTTTACGATAGCCTTCTGGATGAGGCGAACCAAAATTTCTGCGAATATTTTCTTGAAGGTCTCGTCCTTTTTGGATCCCAATAACTGTGACAGGTTTTCCATCTAATTTGGCAACCCCACCAACGACTGCTTCGTCGTCTCCAAATAAACGATCGCCATGAAATTCTTGAAACCCCTCAAAGATATCTTCAAAAAAATCAAGACTCGTCCAACGATCCTTTTCACGCGCCAGTTGAACGATCTCATGTGCTGTTTTATCCATGATTTATCCAACCTTTCTGCGTATGCATTTCCAACAAATGATGGATCGTTTCTTTTAGTTCTTTTCTAGGAACGATTTGATCAACAAATCCATGGGTAAGTAGAAATTCTGCTTTTTGGAAATCTTCCGGTAATTCTTGTTTGATCGTTTGTTCGATCACTCGTCTACCGGCAAAACCAATCAAGCTTTGGGGTTCAGCCAGGATCACGTCGCCTTCCATTGCAAAACTCGCTGTTACGCCGCCTGTAGTTGGATCGGTCAATACTGTTAGATAAAACAAACCGGCATTGCTATGACGTTTGACGGCTGCTGAGATTTTTGCCATCTGCATCAAAGAAAAAATACCTTCTTGCATTCTGGCTCCTCCAGAAGCAGTGAACAAGACAACGGGTAAGCCAGCTTTTTCAGCCCGTTCAAACAAACGGGTTATTTTCTCACCTACAACGGTTCCCATACTGCCCATGATGAAATTAGAATCCATGACACCAATCGCAAATGGCAGACCGTGAATCGTTGCTTTTCCTGTCAATACCGCTTCATGCAATCCTGTTTTTTCTTGCATAGTTTGGATCTTTTCTTGATAATCAGGGAAGTTCAAGGGATCTTTCGTTACTAAGTCCGTGTCCCATTCTTCTAAACTTTTTTCATCGATGATCAATGCTAATCGTTGCCAAGCACCAATACGAAAGTTATAACTACAATGAGGGCAAACCTTCTCATCACCAATATCTTTTGTATAAATGATGTGTTTACAATTAGGGCATTTAGCCCACATATTATCTGGAATAGACGGCGCATTCGTTGGTTGTTCTGCTCGATTAGGATTAATTCGAATGTATTTTTTCTTTTTGAATAAAGCCATCTACTCTTCTCCTATCTCTGTTTCAGGTGTCCAGTTCGGTAAAAAATCTTCTTGTAAAAAGGCGGTACTATAGTCCCCTGCGATGACTGCTGGATGACTGATTAAATCCATTTGGAACTCCGCGTTCGTGATCACTCCATCGGTGACCACTTCGCTTAACGCTCGTTGCATTTTCATCAATGCCTCAAAGCGAGTATCTGCATGAACGATCACCTTAGCGATCATTGAATCATAATAAGGTGGAATCGTATAGCCGGAATAAACGGCACTATCAACTCGAACGCCCATGCCCCCTGCTGGCAACAAAAGGTTTTTGATTGTTCCTGGTGATGGTGCAAAATGAAAAGCTGGGTTTTCTGCATTGATTCGACACTCAATGGCGTGACCAGAGAATCGCACATCTTCTTGTTTGATTTCCAACGGTTGTCCCGCAGCAATTTCAATTTGTTTTTTTACCAAGTCAATGTTTGTAACCATCTCCGTTACCGGATGTTCGACTTGGATCCGCGTATTCATTTCCATGAAATAAAATTCTCCCGCTTCATCCATTAAAAATTCAATCGTTCCAGCATTTTCATAATTAACCGCTTTGGCTGCACGAACTGCCGCAGCTCCTAATTCATCTCTTTTATTCTGAGAGATGACCACTGAAGGGGATTCTTCTAATACTTTTTGATTATTTCGTTGAAGAGAACAATCTCGTTCGCCTAAATGAAGGACATGCCCATAATGATCACCAAGGATCTGTACTTCAATATGTCTTGCTGGATAAATGATTTTTTCTAAATACATTTCATCATTTCCAAAAGCCGCTGCTGCTTCTTGCTGCGCAGAAGAAAAATGTTGCGGTAATTCTTCTTTTGATAAAACTTTACGAATCCCTTTTCCGCCACCGCCAGCGGCAGCTTTAAGCATGACCGGATAACCAATCTTATCCGCTACTGTTAGTGCTTCTTCAACTGTTGATAATACGCCATCACTTCCTGGAATAACAGGTACATTGGCTTCTTGCATCAAGCGACGTGCATTGATTTTATTCCCCATCGCATCGATCGTTCGACTCTTTGGACCAATAAAAGCAATATTACATTCTTCACACATAGAAGCAAAACGGCTATTTTCAGATAAGAACCCAAAACCTGGGTGAATCGCTTCTGCTTTGGTCACAATGGCTGCACTCAAAACTGCTTGGACATTCAAATAGGAGTCCGTCGCTTTTGCAGGACCAATACAAATTGCTTCATCTGCCAATTGAGTATGCAATGCGTCAGCATCTGCTTGTGAGTAAACAGCAACAGTCTGAATACCAAGCTCACGACAAGCGCGAATAATTCGTACGGCGATTTCGCCACGATTAGCTATCAAAACTTTTGAAAACATAACTCACCTATCCAATCATAAAAGTTAATTCAGCTTCAGCAACTTTTTTGCCATCCACTTTTGCAATTCCTTTACCAATACCAGCAGAAGATTTGATTTTCGTAATTTCTACTTCAAGATACAGTGTATCCCCTGGAGTGACTTTTCGACGGAATTTTGCTTTGTCTAAACCACCAAAATAAGCAGTCTTTCCTTTAAATTGTTCCAAGGATAATAACGCAACTGCTCCTGCTTGTGCCATCGCTTCAACGATCAAAACACCTGGCATCACAGGTTCTTCTGGAAAGTGACCTTGGAAAAAGGGTTCGTTGATCGTCACATTTTTCTTTGCAATGATTCGTTCGCCTTCCACCATTTCTTCGACACGATCAATCAGCAATAGCGGATAACGATGTGGTATGATTTCTTTAATTTCTTGAATGTTCATATTGCTCCTCTTTCCTCTTTTGCTTAATTTGGTTGAATTCTAAATAGTGGTTGATCGTATTCAACAACCGCTTCATTTTCAACAAGAATCTCAACGATTTTCCCATCGACTTCGCTTGTGATTTCATTCATCAATTTCATTGCTTCAATGATACAAATCACTTCACCTTTTTTGACACTATCTCCCACTGACTTAAATTGTGGTTTATCAGGGGCAGGTTGTAAGTAGACGATTCCAACAATCGGTGATTTTACCTCGACACCTTCGAAACTTTCTTGTGATGCTTCGACAGATGCTTGAGGTGCTTCACTAACTGGCGTTTGTTGGATTGGTGTTTGAGGTACTACCGTATCTCTAGGCGCTTCTGTAGCTACTGGCATTGGAGCCATTGTTCCCATTCCACGACTAGATTCATTTTTATTCATATATAATTCAAATTGACCTTCTCTTAAATCAAATTCAGTTAAAGTAGATTGATCGAATTGACTGACTAATTCCTTGATCTCATTGATATTCAAGATTATTCCTCCCAGCGTTTCATACACAAGACCGCATTGTGACCACCAAAGCCTAACGAATTGCTCATTGCATAAGTCAATTGCGCTGGTTTGCTTTCATTGATGACAACGTTCAAGTCAATTTCCGGATCTTGTTTTTGGACATTGATGTTTGGTGGAATAAATTGATGTTCCAGCGCCATTAAAGTAGCTAACGCTTCAATCCCTCCAGCTGCACCTAATAAGTGTCCAGTCATGGATTTCGTACTGCTGACATATGTTTCTTTGAATGAATCACCTAATGCCAGTTGGATCGCTTTTGCTTCTGCTTGATCATTAGCGGGTGTACTTGTCCCATGGGCATTGATATAGCCAACATCTTCTGGCTTAATACCCGCTTCATCCATGGCTAATTTCATTGCTTTGGCAGCGCCTGAACCATCTGGTGTAGGAGCAGTCATATGGAACGCATCACAGTTAGCGCCGTAACCAACGATTTCTCCATAGATTTTTGCACCACGAGCTTGAGCATGTTCTAAAGATTCGATCACTAAGATACCCGCTCCTTCGCCCATCACAAAACCGTTACGTTCTTCATCAAAAGGAATCGAACCACGAGTAGGGTCTTCAGCATTCGATAGAGCTGTTAGTGCAGCAAAGCCAGCAATTCCCATTTCACAAATTGTTGCTTCTGCCCCACCAGCTAGAATGACATCTGAATAACCATGTTTGATATTGCGGTAAGCTTCACCAATAGCATTCGTTCCACTCGCACAAGCAGTAACGATTGCTGTACAAATCCCTTTAGCACCTACACGTAGTGCAATGTTGCCGGCAGCCATATTTGCAATAGCCATTGGAACAAACATTGGTGAGACACGTTGCGCGCCTTTTTCGTGTAACCGGATCACTTGGTTTTCGATCGTTGGCAATCCGCCGATACCGGAACCAACAATGACACCAAAACGATCTTGATCGATTTTCTCTTTATCTAGACCGCTCATCCCTAATGCTTCTAGTGCTGCATAGATCCCATAAATCGAGAACATGTCCATCCGTTTGCTGTCTTTTTTTACAAAATATTTATCGTATGGGAAATCTTTGACTTCACCTGCTAGTGTGATTCCAGTTTCTGTGGCGTCAAATTTAGTAATGGGAGCAATCCCATTCGTTCCTTTTTGCAAACTATCTAAAAAGCTTTCAGCATCATTACCGATTGGTGAAGTGACACCATAGCCTGTAATTACTACTCGATTCATTATTGTTTTCCTCCTTTTTATCCGTGCATCACGAGACCGCCATCAACATTGATGACCTGTCCTGTGATATAAGGACTCTCTGCTAAGAAAATCGCAGCATTCGCAACATCTTCCACGCTACCAAAACGTTGCATTGGAATTTGTTTTACTACTTGCTCTTTGACTTTATCAGATAACACTTCGGTCATATCCGTAGCGATAAAACCAGGAGCAATGGCATTACATGTAACACCGCGTGCAGCCGCCTCACGAGCAACAGATTTTGTAAAACCAACGACACCTGCTTTGCTTGCTGCATAATTTGCTTGTCCGACGTTACCAATCAATCCTGAAACACTTGACAAGTTGATAATTGCACCTTCACGTTTTTTCATCATTTTCTTTAAAACGTGTTGTGTCATATTGAATGTTCCTGTTAGGTTGATATCTAAACAAGCTTTAAAATCTTCTGCTGACATGCGCATCAATAATTTATCGTTCGTAATCCCTGCATTATTGATTAGAATATCGATTGATCCTAATTGTTTTTCTGCTTCTTCTACCATCAAACCAGCTTTTTCATAATCTGAGATATCGCCAGAAACACCGATGCAGTTCACACCTTGAGCTTTGATCTCATTGATTTTTTCTTCTGGAATTGCTTTTCGTCCATTTAAAACGATGTTTGCGCCTGCTTTTGCAAAAGCTAGCGCCACAGCAGCACCAATTCCTCTTGTGCTACCTGTTATAAATACGTTTTTTCCTGTTAGCTCCATAACATGCCTCCGATACTTGTCATTGTTTCTTCTAAAGTTTGTTGATTTTCTACTCTTAAAACCGGAATCGTTTTATCGATTTTCTTCATAAAGCCACTTAATACTTTACCTGGACCAACTTCGATCACACGTTCCACACCAAGTTCTTTTAATTGATGGATGCTTTCATAAAAATGTACCGGCTTCATTACTTGTTGTTCAAGCAGAGTCGGTATCCGATCTTTGTTCATGATTTCAGTTGTCGTATTACTGATGACAGGAATTGCTGGCTCATTAAAAGTGATCGTTTTTAGCTCAACGGCTAATTTTTTTGCTGCTGGCGCTAAGATTGCTGTATGAAACGGACCACTCACATTAAGTGGAATCATTCGTTTAATGCCTTTTTCTTGCATGATTCTTACTGCTTCATCCACTGCTTGTTCTTCACCGCCAATTACGATTTGTTGGGGTGTATTATAATTTGCTGGCGAAACAATTCCTAATCGTTGAGCTTCCAAACAGCTTTCTTCAATCACTTCTACAGGTGCATTCATAACAGCTACCATTTTCCCACTACCAAGTGGTGCAGCCTCAGTCATATAAGCCCCTCGTTTTGCCACTAAAGCGACTGCTTCACTAAATGACAAAGCTCCACTAGCTACTAAAGCGGAATATTCGCCTAAACTTAATCCTAGAGCAGCTTGAGGTGTAATCCCTCTTTCTTTCAACAAACGATAAAAAGCAATGCTGACCGTTAAGATTGCTGGTTGCGTATAAGCGGTTTGATTGAGTCGTTCATTTTCTGAAAAACACAATTCCGCCATATCATAGCCTAGAATATCACTTGCTTCATTAAACGTTTCTTTGACGATAGTTTCTTGATAGAGATCTTGTCCCATGCCTGGATACTGAGCGCCTTGTCCGCTAAATAAAAATGCTGTCTTCATGTATTTTCTCCAATATTTTTAGGATATATGCTCATGTCTTGATTTATTAAAAAGGACCAAGACACTCCTATTTAAGGAAAATGTCCCAGCCCCCAACCTAATCTTAATGATTATGCAGTTTGTTTTTCAACATAAGTTACTAAATCTTGAACTGTTTTGATGCCGTCTTCTGTTTCGATTTTCACGTCAAATTCGTCTTCGATTTCATTAATGATTTGGAATAAATCCAAGCTATCAGCTTCTAAGTCTTCTTGGATGTTTGTTGTTAATTTGATTTCTTCTGTTTCTTTTCCTAACTCTTCTGCAATAATTTCTTGAATTTTTTCGAATACCATACTATATATTCCTCCGATATTGTTTACAATTTTATGTTTTATCAGCTTACAGTTCCATGAGGATACTTCCCCATGTTAAACCTCCACCGTAACCTGTAAATACTACTTTTTGTTTTTTTCCTAAAGTGATTTGCCCACTAGCTACCGCTTCATCTAATAGGATTGGAATACTTGCAGCAGAGGTATTTCCGTATTTATCCATATTGGTTAAGAATTTTTCTTGCGGTATTTTTACCTTGCGTGCAATTTTCTCAATGATTCTAAGATTTGCTTGATGTAAAAGCAGATAATCAACTGACACATTTTGAGTGATGTCTTTAATGTTTTTTGCAACGTCTCTTACAGCAAAATCAAAGATATCTCTTCCTATCATTGATAAATAAAAAGAGCCTTTTGCATCCTTTACATACACCGGTGATCCGTTCGAATGATAGCCAGCTGTGAGTGACGATCCTCGAGTGCCATCTGCTTCCAGATGTTCTGCAATTATTTTCTGCTCTGTACCAGCTTCAAGTAACACACCACCAGCACCATCACCAAACAGGACAGCCGTTGAACGATCAGACCAATCGATTAATTTGGATAATGTCTCGCCACCAATCACTAATCCTTTATTTGAACCGCACCGAATCATTTTCTCTGCCATGCTTAAAGCATAAACAAAGCCTGAACATGCTGCACTAAGATCAAATGCAATTGCATTTGTTGCACCAAGTTTACCTTGAACCTGGACAGCCACAGAGGGTGTCGTAAAATCAGGAGACATGGTTGCTACAAGAATGAAGTCAAGTTCTGTCGGATCGATGTTCTTTTTTTTGATGAGCTTTTCTGCTACTAAATAGCAAAGATCAGAAGTTTCTTGATCTGTGACGCAACGCCTTTGTTTGATACCTGTTCGCGATGAAATCCATTCATCTGAAGTGTCCATCATTTTGGAAAGATCATCATTGGTAATGATTTTTTCGGGAAGGACGCTAGCTGTTGCTGTGATCGTTCCAAATTGTTCCATTAAAAATCCTCACTTGTAATCTCGCAAAAAATCATGCAAGTTTTTCAATGCAGCCAGTAAAGCTTGCTGTTCGTCGGTAGCCATGCCATCCAAGATATTTTTGACCATTTCACGATGAAAGTGCTGATGGACACGATATAAAAGTTTGCCTTTTTTTGTCAGTCCTAATTTCACCACTCGTCGATCATCTTCACTTCGAATGCGTTCAACATAGTCTTTCTTTACTAACTTATTGATAGCAGTGGTCAAGGTCCCAACAGTAATCGACAGTTCTTTGGCTACTTCTGAAGTCGTTTTTTTCTTGTACATACCGATTGCCTCGATCGTATGCATCTCTGTAATTGACAAATCTTTGAACTGAGATTTTTTTAATTCAGATTCTTCGATTGTCAAAATATCATTGAAGACACTAACAAGATAATCATTTACTGTTTTCAAATCTGGTTCCATGTTCCACCATCCACTAATTAGTTTGATTATCAAATCATTTGATGTTCAAACTATATCTTAACTTTTTTCAAAATGCAACCTAAAAAGCTCATTTTTTTCGATTATGAACTTTTTCTAAGAAAAAATTCATTTTAAAATCCTATTAAATCAACAATCACCCATTTAAACATTAAAAATATTTCTCAAATAAATATTTTGATTATCAAACTATTTTTACTTAATACTCAGCAAACGAAAAGGTTGTTCCTTTGCCGTAAATTTGATATAGTATTTTTTGATAAAAAAGGAGAAAGAACGTTGAAAGAAAAAGTAAAAAAACTCCCCTTGCTTCCTGGGGTATACTTGATGAAAGATCATACCGGAACTGTGATTTACGTGGGAAAAGCGAAACAATTAAAAAATCGTGTAAGTAGTTATTTTCGTCATAGTAAACAACATTCAAAAAAAGTTCGCCGATTGATTCATCATATCGCTGACTTTGATTTTGTCGTCGTGGATACTGAATTAGATGCACTATTGTTAGAATGTCAATTAATCCAGTACTACCGCCCTTTTTACAACCGTCAAATGAACTATTTTAGTAACTATAATTATTTACATATTACAAATAATGGTTTTTCCCTTTCGGATATGCCACTTGCCCGTACTTACGGTCCCTTTCGACTTTACAAAAAAATGCCGGCTATTTTACGCATCATTGAAGAAACCTATCAGATGCCGTGGCTGTCTGAAATCAGCCTTTTAGCTTTAAATACACAATTACCGGAAATGAATCAGTTGTCATTTGAACAAAAGAAAAAAGAGATTCAAAATCTGTTGCAAGGGCGCAATAAAAAACTAATCACTTACTTGAAGAAAAGGCAAAATCATTTTATCGAACAATTGAATTTTGAAAAAGCTGCCCAAATCCAACAAGATATTGAGTTATCCACAGCTTTCATTAAAAGAATACAGGCGCAGAAACTATTTCTAAGGACGCCTAAAATCACTTTCCATTTACCTCTGGCAGCGGACGAAACGAAACAAAAACATTATTTAATTTGTTACGGTCAACTGGCTGAAACGGCCATTACGTCTAATGATGAATCTCCTTATTTTTATTATGAAAATGCAAAAGCTGGTTTGTCCTTGAAGCGACAGTTGCAAAAAGAAGAAATTGACCCCGTCCTTATACTAATGAGTTACCATAAAAAAATTCTCGCCCAAAATGAATTGTAAAATAAAAAGAAACCTTGAACTACCAAACATTGGTCTACAGTTCACGGTTTCTTTTCGTTGTTTTATCCATTTAACCAATTATTCCCCTAATCTTCTCACTAGCCGAAAAAAATCTAAGGAAAAATAGGCGTCACACTTTTTCTTCTATTCATCGGAGCAGTCTCTTGCTGATACGAACGCTTGTGGATAGAACACGCCCATCCTGGTCACTTCAAGAAGACTTCTTACGAACGAAGCCTGATCCATTAAGCCATAAAAAAAGCAGCTCTAAAGCACCAAGAGAAGATTTTCTAAAAAATCCTCTCTTGGTTGCTCAGAGCTGAACGCTTCTTTCATGATCTTTTATTGGATCAAGTCATAAATTTCCATTGCAACGATATCGATATTGTCAAATTCATATTGTTGATGTGAATCTGTTTCAGTTAATTCAAATGTTTCAGTTGCTTTGTCATAAGTAACTGTACATTTTTCAACGCCCTCTTTTTCAAAACGACGGACTTGCAGTTCATTATCTGCTGATTCGACCATTGCCTCCAGTCGTTTAATGATTGCAACTAATTGTGAATGTGCCATCGGAGGTCCTCCTTTTCTTATTTCTGTTATATTGTAACAAAAGCACAGACGACTTGCATTGATTTTCTCCAAAAAAAGCGAGTTTTTTAAGATTTTTTTTCTGGGTTCTTTCCTTCAGGCCACCAAAGCTTAATCAATGCTTGAGTACCGTCATTTTCAAATCCCTGATCTGCTAATTGTTCATATAATTTTAAAGCTTGCGTTGTCGCTGGTAACTTCAATGCCATTTTATCTGCTTCATCTAACGCAATTTTCAAATCTTTAATAAAATGTTTAACAAAAAATCCTGGCGTATAATCCTCTTTTAAAATACGAGGAGCATAATTACTTAATGACCAGTTTGCAGCACTGCCTCCTGAGACTGTTTCAATGACTTTTTCAAAGTCAAGTCCTGCTTTTGAAGCATAAGCAAGTAACTCTGTCATGCCTGTCATAGTCCCTGCAATCATGATTTGATTTGCCATTTTCGCATGTTGTCCTTTTCCTGCTGTCCCATGTAAAGTAAAAGTAGATCCCATCACTTGAAACAAAGGTAAAACTTTTTCATAGACACTTTTTTCACCACCAACCATGATTGTCAAAGTGGCATTCTTCGCACCCAGATCTCCACCTGAAACTGGTGCATCTAAAGCAGCTGCGCCTTTTTCTGTGGCTGTTTTTGCAATTTCTTCTGCAAGTGTTGGGGTACTAGTTGTTAGATCAACCAAAATTCGATCTTGGACATCCGTTGCAAAGATCCCATTTTCGCCATAGTAAATTTCTTCTACATCTTGGGGATAACCAACCATCGAAAAGATGATCTCACTATTTTTAGTGACATCTTTAGGTGTTTCAGCCCAAATGGCTCCCTTTTTGACTAGCTCATCCGTTTTTGCTTTTGTTCGATTATAAACAGTTACTTCATGTCCTGCGTTCATAAGATGCTCAGTGATTGCGCGTCCCATGACTCCTGTCCCGATAAAACCTAATTTCATATTCGTGACCTCCTAAAATCAAAAAATCTTTGTCTCTATGCTAAGTATACGCCAGAAACAAAGATTTTTTTAGGATAAATACCTAAATTTATCGTTTAAATGAATTTAATTTGATTTTTATTCTTTCGATGGATGCCTCTTCTTCTTTTCGTTGCATTTCTTTTTCATGATAGATAATCATATCTTCATAAAATTCAATCATCGCTTCGCCAAAGTGCGTAGAGGAAATATCATATAATTTTGATTCCAATACTTTTTGGTCACGAGGGACTTCACTTTTTATATAATCAATAAGTGCTGGTGCGAAATCCTCATCGGTTTCAAATGTTTTCCCAAGGGAGGGATGATCAAACAAACGATTAAGATAAGCATTTCCCTCAATTACGCAAGGTGTCCCTGAAGCCATTGCTTCCGTATAAGTTAAACCTTGTGTTTCTGAAGTTGAGGCACTAACAAAGTAATCAGCTGCTTTATAATACAATGCCACATCTTCGTTATCGACTTCTCCAGTAAATTGGACAAATTCATCCAATGCTAGTTCGTTGATTAGCTCTTGCAACTCTTCAAGGTAAGGCCCTTTGCCAACGATCACCATTCGTGCATTGGGATACGCTTTTAGAACTTGGGGAAACCCCTGGACCAATGCTTGAATATTTTTTTCATAAGAGATACGACTTAAAGATAAGATCATTAACTCATCATCTTTGATATTCAGCGATCCTCTGATTTCTTTGATAGCTTTTTGCGTGATTCCTTCCCTTTTAAATTTCTCAATATCGATCCCTGTAGGAATCACTCGAAGTGGTGCGACAACACCATAACTTCTTAATGTATCAATTACTCGTTCACTGGGACAGACAACCCCTGTTGTATGGTTAACAAATAAGCGGGAGAGATATCTGACATGAGATTGACGTATCACTTTGCCTTTAGCAATATAGTGTAGATAATCTTCATACATCGTATGATACGTATGGATCAATGGTATTTTCAGCTTTTTAGCAACCATTTTACCTAAAATCCCTGCACCAAATTCTGTATGAGTATGAATCAGTTCTAATTCAAGTTCCTTCGCTACTAAATAAGCGTACCACATACCTCGTACCACTATTCGTCGATCTTTAAAGGAAACGAATGGAACACTCGGCATACGAATGACATCTTTTTCTATTTTATCAGCATTTGGATCGGTTGTCGTAAAAATATAGACTTCATGTCCATGTTTTTCTAGTTCATTTTTTAAGGTTTTGATCGATGTAGCAACTCCGCTTACCTGCGGAAAATAGGTATCGGTAAAAAAGCCAATTTTCATGATTTTTTGCCTCCAAACTACCCTTTATTATTTTGTCTTTCATTTATGGAAGAATCTGCTTCTTCTAACACTTGTGTATACACCAGTTTCAGTTGCTCACCAATTTTCTCAATACTTCGTGCTTGGGCAGTCTGATATCCAGCTGCCACTAGACTAGGAACTTCTTCTTCCACGATCTTTTTGATCAATACGGTAAATTCTTCATTAGAGCGACCCATGTAACAATTTTTTTTATCTTCTAACCAGCCATCATAGACTGGAATGTCTCGTACAAGAACATTTTGCTTACTTGCTAGTGCCTCTAATACTACAATTCCTTCTGTTTCTTCATAAGATGGGAAGAAAAAAAGGTCAGCGCCTGAGTATGCACCCTCAATAATTTCTCCCCGAATATATCCTGGAAAGATCACATTATCTGGGTGTTCTTCTTTCACAATCTGTCGGATATTTTTTGGGATCGAATACATAGGTACATGTCCAAACCAAATAAATGTATATTCTGGAAGTTTTTTTGCAATTTCTACAAAATCAATGATCCCTTTACGAGCAAAAAAAAGGCCAACACAGATAATCACTTTCTGATCTGGTGATAATTTGAAATAGTCGCGAAATTTTTGTTCTTTGATTGGATCTGGTTGATATTTTTTTAGATCAATCCCATTTGATATCGATTGGATCGGTAAATCTATGCCGTAACTTTCCAGTAATCTTTTAGAATATGGCGTAGGTGTGATGAGATAATCCGCCTTTTGATATAATCCCACTAAATATTTTTTTACTAATGGCGATAATTGATTAGAGCCAATAAATGAGTTACGAAAATCTTCCTCTGTTGAGTGAGCATGATAGACGATCTTCTTGCCGTCTTTTCTTGCTTTATTGACCATATTGTGACTATTGATACCATATGTATTGATGTGTAAGATATCATAGTCATCTTTACTATCTAGCGTGTAGGGAATCCCCATTTCTTTTAGAGCACGTTTTTGGTGGTCAAGCGCTCGTCCAATACCAGATTTCGCAAGTATTTTTTCACTTTCAAAATATAATAATACCTTCACCTTACGTCCTCCTTCATTTATATAGTATAACATAGCGCTGAACCTGTCACTCAAACTTAAGCCCTATTTTAAAATAACTCTATTTTTCATTCCTTATTTTTACCTATATGTAAAAATCCCATTGTAAAAAGCTGATACAGCTACTATCGCTGTACCAGCTTTTACTCGTATTATTATTTTACGTATTCATTTACAAGTTCAACGACTTCTTCCATCGTGTCACATTCTTTCAAAGCACGATCAGCAAGTTCAGCCATCTTCGTTGTATCTAAACGTTTCATTAAACTACGTGTTTTCAAGATTGATGTTGCACTCATTGAGAATTCATCTAATCCCATACCTACAAGTAGCGGAACTGCGGTTTGATCCCCAGCCATTTCGCCACACATACCAGCCCATTTACCTTCAGCATGCGCTGCATCGATCACGTTTTTAATCAAACGTAGGATTGATGGGTTGTAAGGTTGATACAAGTATGAAACACGTTCGTTCATACGGTCAGCTGCCATAGTGTATTGGATCAAGTCATTCGTTCCTACTGAGAAGAAGTCAACTTCCTTAGCAAACTTGTCAGCTAAGACAGCTGCTGCTGGAATTTCGATCATGATGCCGACTTGGATCGTATCAGATACTTCCACGCCTTCATTCAATAATTTTTGTTTTTCGTCTTCAAAGATTGCTTTTGCAGCACGGAATTCTTTAAGAGTCGCTACCATTGGGAACATGATACGTAAGTTTCCATGAACAGATGCACGTAATAATGCGCGCATTTGCGTACGGAACATTTCGTCACCTTGTTCTGACAAGCTGATTCGTAATGCACGATAGCCTAAGAATGGGTTCATTTCATGAGGCAATTGTAAGTAAGGTAATTCTTTATCGCCACCGATATCCATCGTACGCACGACAACCGGTTTACCTTCCATACCTTCAAGAACTGCTTTATATGCTTCATATTGGTCATCTTCAGTTGGGAAATCAGGAGAATCCATGTACAAGAATTCTGTACGGTAAAGACCAACCGCTTCCCCGCCGTTATTATGAACACCAACTAAATCTTTTGGTGTACCAATATTTGCTGCTAATTCAAAATGTTTGCCATCAGCAGTAACAGTTTCAGCATTTTTTAATTTTTCCCATTCTGCTTTTTGAGCAGCGTATTCAGCACCGATTTTTTCAAATTCAGCTTTTTGTTCAGCTGTAGGATCAACGATTACATCGCCTTCAATCCCGTTAACAGCTAACATGTCGCCTTCTTTGACTTTAGCAGTGATTTCTTTTGTACCTACGATCGCTGGGATTTCTAAAGAACGTGCCATGATCGCTGAGTGTGAAGTACGTCCGCCGATGTCAGTTACAAACGCTTTAACAAAATTACGATCTAATTGAGCAGTATCACTTGGTGTCAAATCATGAGCAACAACAACTACTTCTTCGTTAATCATTGATGGATTTGGTAATGTCACACCTAGTAAATGCGCTAAAATACGTTTCGCAACGTCGCGGATATCAGCCGCACGTTCTTGCATATAAGCGTTGTCTTCCATAGCTTCGAACATACTGATATACATATCAGTTACTTCTTTTAATGCTGATTCAGCGTTTACGCTGTTATCATTAATGTTTTGTTTAATTTGACCAACCATTTCTGGATCAGACAGAACCATCAAGTGTGCGTCAAATACTTGCGCTTCTGCTTCACCTAAGCTTTGCGCTGCTTTTTCACGAATTTGTTGCAATTCTTCAGTAGATTTTGCTAAAGCATCATCTAAACGAGATGCTTCAGCTGCTGTATCTTCTACTGTTGTCTTACTGAATGTTAAATCCGGTTGAACTAGCAGGTAAGCTTTTGCAACGGCAACGCCGTCACTAGCGGCAATCCCTTTTAGCATTTCAACCATTATTCAGATAATCCTTCTTTCTTCATTGTATCAACGATAGCTGCCATTGCGTCTGCTTCGTCAGCACCTTCAGCTGTGATTGTAACGTCAGAACCTTGACCCACACCTAAAGACATAACGCCCATGATAGATTTCAAGTTTACTGATTTACCTTTATACTCTAAGTTTACATCAGAGTTAAATTTGCTTGCTGTTTGTACTAATAATGTAGCTGGACGTGCGTGGATTCCAGTTTCTGCTACTACGTGAAATTCTTTCTTTTCCATATTAATCGGTCTCCTTTAAGTGAGTGTTGTTTTTATGTGAGGGTTTTCTTTTTTAGCAGTTTACTAAGAACACTAATAAGTAGTACCCTTTCATTTGTAAAGATTACCATTTTTTCCCGATAGATACAACAGTTTTCATTTAAATTCAACTAAAAGTGTGGAAAATAATTAGCACTACTTTTAAAAATATGAATACATAGGATAACAACCGTATTCATTCTACCTCACTTCTTTTTTTAGTTGCTTTGATTTTCTTTACTGATCCCTCAGTAAAGAAGCAAACAAAACTAGACTCTGCCAAGCGAAATATCTCCTTCTATTTATCATCTTTATCGAAGAACGACTTATTCATTTCTTCGTTTATTTTGAAAAACTAAATACTTGCACGCGCCCTAAAATTTAGTATAATTATAGCCAAAGGTCAATAATGGTCAATAACATTTTTTTACCTTTTCAACTTTTGAGTAAATGAGGGTTATTCTTTTACCTTCGTAGTCACGCGTTGTAAAATAGAATGGAAACATGTGAATCATGTGAAAGGACGTGAATCATTTATGCTTTGTCAAAATTGTGGGAAAAATGAAGCAACGATCCACTTATATGCAACAGTAAACGGACAGAGAACGCAACTTGATTACTGTCAAAGTTGCTATCAAAAAATTAAAAATCAACAAAATGGAGGTCTGACTAGTATGGCTCAAAATGATCCTTTTGGTTTTGGCAGCTTGGACGACTTATTCCGCTCCATGTCCCGCCAAATGCAACAGCAAGGAAACTATGAACAAACTCCTCCAACCCAATTCGGTGGTAACAACAACTTTAACGGTGGTCAACCACCGCAACAAGGAAATTCCGAAGGTCTTTTAGGAGAATACGGAATCAACATCACCGAACAAGCTCGTCAAGGTGACATTGATCCTGTGATCGGCCGTGATGATGAAATCAAACGTGTGATCGAGATTTTAAACCGTCGAACAAAAAACAATCCGGTATTAATCGGTGAGCCTGGTGTTGGTAAAACTGCCGTAGTTGAAGGACTTGCACAAAAAATCGTAGATGGCGATGTGCCGCAAAAATTAATGGATAAAGAAGTGATTCGTTTAGATGTGGTTTCTTTGGTTCAAGGAACTGGTATCCGTGGACAATTTGAAGAACGGATGCAAAAATTGATCGAAGAAATTAAGCAGGCTGAAAATGTCATATTATTCATTGATGAAGTCCATGAAATTGTCGGTGCTGGTTCTGCCGGTGATGGGAACATGGATGCGGGAAATATTTTAAAACCAGCTCTAGCTCGTGGCGAACTACAAATGGTTGGTGCCACTACATTAAATGAATACCGCATCATCGAGAAAGATGCAGCTTTAGAAAGACGGATGCAACCGGTTCGGGTCGTTGAACCTTCTGTTGAGGAAACAATCAGTATCTTAAAAGGATTGCAAAAACGCTACGAAGACTACCATCACGTCAAATATACCGATGAAGCAATCGAAGCTGCAGCTATTCTCTCAAATCGTTATGTTCAAGATCGTTTCTTACCAGATAAAGCGATTGACTTGCTTGATGAAACTGGCTCAAAGAAAAACTTAACGATTCAAATCGTTGATCCTAAAACCATTGATAAAAAACTTGAAGAAGCACAGGAACAAAAAATCCAAGCTTCTAAAGAAGAAGACTTTGAGAAAGCCGCTTATTATCGTGACCAAATCAGTAAATTAGAAAAGATGAAAGAACGTCAATTAACAGATGAAGAAACGCCTGTTATCACAGAAAAAGATATGGAAAAAATTGTGGAAGAACGTACGGGAATCCCCGTTGGCGATCTAAAAGAAAAAGAGCAAACACAATTGAAGAATCTTGCGACTGATCTAAAAGCACATGTGATTGGACAAGACGATGCCGTAGATCGTGTGGCAAAAGCTATTCGTCGTAATCGGGTTGGCTTAAACAAGAAAAACCGCCCTATCGGATCATTTTTATTCGTAGGTCCAACTGGTGTCGGCAAAACTGAATTAGCCAAGCAACTGGCATTTGAATTATTCGGTTCCGAAGATTCAATGATTCGTTTTGATATGTCTGAATACATGGAAAAACACAGTGTATCTAAATTGATTGGTTCTCCTCCTGGCTATGTGGGCTATGAAGAGGCAGGTCAACTTACTGAAAAAGTACGTCGTAATCCTTATAGCTTGATTTTATTGGATGAAGTGGAAAAAGCACATCCTGATGTGTTACACATGTTCCTCCAAATTTTGGATGATGGCCGTTTGACTGACGCACAAGGTCGGACAGTAAGCTTTAAAGATACGATCATCATTATGACAAGTAATGCTGGTACAGGTAAAGTCGAAGCAAATGTCGGTTTTGGAGCAGCTCGTGAAGGGGTTACTCGTTCTGTTTTAAACCAACTAAACAATTACTTCACACCTGAATTCTTGAACCGTTTCGATGGAATCATCGAATTTAGTGCGCTATCAAAAGAAAACTTAATGACCATCGTTACCTTGATGCTAGATGAAGTCAATGAAATGTTAGCAGCACAACAACTGCATATCGAAGTGCCGACAAATGTCAAAGAAAAACTTGTTGACTTAGGCTATGACCCAGCAATGGGCGCACGCCCTCTTCGTCGAACGATCCAAGAACAAATCGAAGATGGAATTGCTGAATTTTATTTAGACCATCCTTCAATCCATGAACTAAAAGCAAAATTGGATAAAGAAGAAAAAATTGTGATCACTTCTAAACCAGAACGTTTAGTCAAAGAAACGACAAACGAGCCAACAAACTAAACATCTGACAAAAACTTCGCTTTGCGACTGATAAAAAATGAAGCACCCATGAAAAAGCGACAGCTTTTCTCACGGGTGCTTCATTGCTCAAAGCGGATTTTTGATTGTTTTTTGACAAAAAGCAAAATACTGTTCTTTTCATTAGAAAAAAATTATAATGAAATTAAGTTGTATCTAAAATCTACATAAAAGAGGTGAGCGCCATGAAATTTGTCAATGTAACGAATAGTCATTCACGTTTGGTTTTAAACCAATTGGAAAATACAGATGCTCATATGGTGAAGGTTTACACTGCAGGCAATACAATGATTGTTTACACTGAAGCACCGGAACATAACGAGATTTTACTGATTAATGAAAAACGAAAAATACAACCCAAAGAAATTGAAGAAGTCAAAACGTACTTCCTCAATAAAATCCATGACGCCCTATATCAAGAAAACGAAATCCAAGTAATTGAATTAGATGACTTAGTTGAAATCTCGATTCCGAAACATCATCCCCACACTGAGGTTGCAATGTGATGATTACAAATAAACAAAAAAAAAGAAACCTTTTTTAGAAGGATTGAAGGATAATGTTTGATTTTATCCTTGATCCAGCTCATTTATAGAGCTGGATCTTCTAAGATTGATTGGTTTCTTTTTTTGGTGTTTTTCCTAGCCGAACGATTGCTCTTACTTCGTTAACGATCGATTCATTATGCTCCCAACCTTCAACATCTAACAGCCTGCATAAACGCTGCATTTCTAACTTTTTTCTTGCTTTACGTTGTTTTCGTTGCTCCAGTGTTTCCATCCAACTCCCCCTTTTTTCTTTTTATATGTACACATCTTTATTTTAATTCATTTTATTTCAAAGAATTTACCAATTTTTTCTTTAAAATAAAAAAAACTTTCCACCAAAATTGTTGGAAAGTTTTTTTTGCTTTTTTGGTAACCTGTAATCAATGAAATGAGGCTGCGATAGCCTCTAAGATTCGTTGACTTGCGTAACCATCTCCATAAGGATTTTTTGCTTGTGCCATCTTTTCATAAGCCTTTACATCAGTTAACAATTGTTTTGTCTCGTCATAAACTGTCTCTTCGTCTGTACCAACGAGTTTTAAAGTTCCGGCTTTTACACCTTCCGGTCGTTCAGTGGTATCACGTAAGACAAGAACCGGAACACCTAAAGAAGGTGCCTCTTCTTGAACTCCGCCTGAATCAGTTAATATAAGATAACTTTTGGCTGCACAATTGTGAAAATCAATGACATCTAATGGTTCGATCAGCTGAACATTCTCATATTGTCCTAAAATAGTATCAGCTAATTCTCGTACTTTAGGATTTTTATGCATCGGAAAAATAATGGATACATCAGAAAATTCTTCAGCAATCCTTCCTAATGCTTGAAAAACGTTCGCCATTGGCTCGCCTAGGTTCTCACGTCGATGCATTGTTACTAATAATTGTTTAGTGGAGCTGCTCGAAAGATGATCGCTTTTTTGATCCGCCACGATCGTGTACCTCATCGCATCGATCGCCGTATTGCCAGTAACGAAGATGTTTGCTTCATCGTGGTGCTCTCTTCTAAGATTATCAGCACTTTCATTGGTTGGCGCAAAGTAGAGATCCGCTAAAACATCTGTGGCTTGCCGATTGATTTCTTCAGGAAACGGTGACCATTTGTTCCAAGTTCGTAATCCTGCTTCGACATGTCCGACTTTAATTTGTTGATAAAATGCTGCGGTCGCTGCAGCAAATGTTGTGGTCGTATCTCCATGAACTAAGACGATATCAGGCTGTTCTGCTTGTAAGATTGGTTCTAATGATAAAAGAACTTTCGTTGTAATAGCGGTGAGTGTTTGATTGACACTCATCACATCTAGATCGTGATCAGGAGTAATTTCAAACACTTCTAACACTTGGTCTAACATTTCACGGTGCTGGCCTGTAACCGTCACGATTGATTCAAAGCGCTCATCTTTTTCCAGCGCTTTGATCAAAGGTGCCATTTTTATTGCTTCTGGACGTGTTCCAAAGATCGACATTACTTTAATCATCATTAAATTCCTCCGGATTATTTAGTTATTCTCTCCCGGCTATTTTCATAGTACTCCCAAAGCACCACCATGTGATGAGCGCTTTACATTAAACTTTTTAATTTGACATTTGGGTACTTGTCAGCAAACCAACGTTCAGCAAATTGGTTTTCGAACAAGAATAATGGCTGATCAAAACGGTCACGTGCCAAGATATTACGACTAGAACTCATCTTCTCATCTAAATCTTCGGGCTCGATCCAACGGGCAATTTTATGCCCCATAGGCGACATGATCACTTCTGCATTGTATTCATTTAGCATCCGGTATTGGAATACTTCAAATTGAAGTTGTCCAACTGCGCCAATGATGTATTCTTCCGTCAAATAAGTTTTATAGAGTTGGATCGCACCTTCTTGGACTAACTGATAGATACCTTTATGGAATGATTTTTGTTTCATCACATTTTTAGCAGTGACTTTCATAAATAATTCCGGAGTAAAGGATGGTAACTCTTCATACGCCACCTTCAATTTTCCTTCATAAAGAGTATCGCCAATTTGATAATTTCCTGTATCATAGACCCCGATAATATCCCCTGCTACAGCATTCTCGACATTCTCTCTTGAGTCAGCCATAAACTGCGTCACATTACTTAACTTCAATTTTTTACCTGTTCGTTCTAATTGAACATCCATCCCACGTTCAAAAGTTCCAGAACAGATTCGCACAAAAGCAATCCGATCTCGGTGAGCTGGATTCATATTGGCTTGGATCTTAAAGACAAAACCTGAAAATTCTTCTTCATAAGGACTAACTTCTTGTCCTGATTGTGTTTGATGTCCGTAAGGTGAAGGGGCTAATTCCACGAAGGTTTCTAAAAATGTTTGCACACCAAAATTTGTTAACGCTGAACCAAAGAAGACCGGTGTCTGATCTCCCCGAGCAATTTTTTCTTCATTAAAAGAATCTCCTGCTTCTTTCAACAATTCTACTTCTTCAAGAACTTGTTCATACAATGAATTTTCCGTCAAAGGATGGCCTTCTGGCAGCAATCCTTCTTCATCCAAGGCAACAAGGCGCTCATCATTATAGTTTTCTGGACGATAAAACTCAATACGATTATGGTGGATATCATAGAGTCCTTCTAAGCCTTTCCCCATACCAATCGGCCAATTCATTGGATAAGACTCGATATCGAGCAACTCTTCCAATTCTTCTAAAAGTTCTAATGGTTCACGACCATCTCGATCTAACTTATTGATAAAGGTAAAAATAGGGATTCCTCTTTTTTTAACGACTTGGAATAATTTTTTTGTTTGAGCTTCAATCCCTTTGGCACTATCGATGACCATAACCGCACTATCGACAGCCATCAATGTCCGATACGTATCTTCAGAAAAATCTTCATGCCCTGGGGTATCTAAGATATTGACTCTTTTACCATGATAATCAAACTGCATCACAGAACTGGTAACTGAGATTCCACGTTGCTTCTCAATTTCCATCCAGTCAGATTTTGCAAAGTTACCAGTCTTTTTCCCTTTGACAGTTCCTGCCTGACGTATTGCGCCACCAAATAAAAGTAATTGTTCAGTAATCGTTGTTTTACCAGCATCCGGATGGGAAATAATCGCAAACGTGCGTCGGTTATCTACTTGTTGTTTTAAGTTAGGGTTATTCATGTTTTACTCCATTTCTGTTACATCATTATCATCTTATTCGTCATCCTGTTCGAGGAATGATCGAACTAGCTATCTCAACTTACCAAGTATATCATGGAAACTATCAAAAAATAAACACTTGTTATGAGTCTTCTCTCTTTCTCTGTTGAATATCATATAAACGACTTTTTCAATAAGAGAAAATAAAGCTTTTCCTGCTACTATAACAACTGAAAACAGATTAAACGAAAAAAGTTGAACTTGGAACAGGCTTTTGTTCCAAGTTCAACTGTCTATTTCAATCATCTACAGACAAATGATTATTTATTTTATCTTGTTTTTTTCATCAGATTACTTGCCTAATTTATTTTGACTCCTCTTAGATTCCTTTCGACCTTTCAATAGGAACAAGCTAACGAATACCACTAATAAAATTGTATATCCTAATTTTTGAATAACTTGGTTATTTTTTTCACCTGTTTTTGGTAATAAACCTTCCTTGCCAGTCTCTTCACTAATAGAAGATTTACCTATTTCATTGTTGTCCTCTTGTGTATTTTTACCTTGCTCTGCTTTATTATTGATGTTTTTATCTTCCTCAGAGGATGATGCAGTTTCTTTATTCTCTAATTGTTCGATGGCCTGCACCAAATCGTTCATCACTAGTTCGACTTCGGCTTGCGTAGTATTTGGATCAGTTAACACTGCTTGCGCTGCTTCCAGCGCTTTGCGGAACACTTGCCAACTTTCTGCCGTATAACCACTTGCAACTCGGTTTTGGTTTTCTTCGACCAATTTTTTTAATGCTGTTTTGTCTACTTTAGTTACTTCTTGCAGTTGCTCGATGGCTTTTCTCACTGCTTGGATTGCTTCGTCTACTTCAGCTTGCGTAGTATTTGAATCAGCTAACACTGCTTGCGCTGCTTCCAGCGCTTTGCGGAACACTTGCCAACTTTCTGCCGTATAACCACTTGCAACTCGGTTTTGGTTTTCTTCGACCAATTTTTTTAATGCTGTTTTGTCTACTTTAGTTACTTCTTGCAGTTGCTCGATGGCTTTTCTCACTGCTTGAACTGCTTCATCTACTTCGCTTTGCGTTGCTCTTGGATCTGTTAATACCACTTGGGCTAATTCCATTGCCTTAGTGAAGACTTTCCAACTTTCTTTTGTATAGTCGCTTTCGTTTCGGTTTTGATTTTCTTCGACTATTTTTTCTAATGCTGTTTTATCTACTTCTGAAGGAACTTTGATAGTAATTGATCTCGAACTTCCTTTTAACCCTTTGCTATCAAATAGAAATGCTCCTGAATCCATGGTAATTTCGGACTCTTTTTCGATAACCTCAATGATCTCTTTCTCAATCGAAAATTCAATCACCTTATTATTTTGAACAGGATTCGCAATTGACAGTCGATAAGTATCATTACTCAATTTTTCTGCAATAATGGATGCAGGTTCAGATACGTGAACAAAAGCTGCCTGTTGATTTCCACTCCAAGCATTCAACATGAGATAGTCTTTTGTCTCAATTGCTTGGATTTCTGGTGTGTTTGCTAACACATTATAGCTTTTATGTTGCGCCATTTCTGCCATTTCTTCTGCTGTCTTTCCAGCAACAGTCAAATACTCATAAGTATCATTTTGAGCGTTACTTCCATGATTTTTGATGATTTTTACAAATTCTTTTGTATATGATTGATCATTGACAAAATATTCGTTGATATCCAAATATTTGCCAGATCGAATTTCTTTTTGAACGTCAACGTTCGACATGGTATTTGGAAAAATGTAACCTAAATTATTGAGTGGATTTGTCGAAGTAAGATTGATCCAAGTAGAATCAGCTGTTTTCTTTTGGATAATTTGCATGTTACTTGAATCCATCATTCGATTATCAAGGATCGTCTCAATTGTCGCATTCGTTGTTCCGCTGATTCCACTGCCTAAATTAATCAATTTATCTTCTAACAAAAACCATGATTTCTTTGCTACCAAATCCATATTTTCATTTTTCTTATCTAAAAACATTCCGACTGCAGCTACTTTGCCATTATTCGATCCTCCCACTCAAGACTGAGGACTCTTTTTACCAGTAGAAGCACCTTCTGCTAACACTTTTGTGTCTATAGTGGTACCTGGTAAGCGATAAGAATCAATAGTGACCCAATAACCTTCATCAAATTGAGCGAGGTCACCGTTATAAAGATAAACCATCCCATCAGCCGTATGCCATCCTTTTTTATTTTCAGTATTTCCAAATTCATAATTTCCAATACGACTAGAGTACATACTTATTCCGAGACTATAACTCTCGTTTTTTTGAAACACCCGATCCATTGAACCATAAACATTCACGAGATTTCGTTCTTCTTTACTAGTTATCGAAGGCTCATTCATGATTTTCTTAAGATCAATCAACGCTTCAAAGTCTCTTGGGTTTTCAAAAAAATCATAAAAATAACTACTATGCTCAAGCCATGCTTTAATAGACGAATCAATTTTCTTGCGTAAAATTTCTGGCGAAAATTTCGCTACTAATGTAAGATTGGCTATCGTTTCCTTTCCAGATTCAAATTCAGAGGTAAAGGGATTCGTCCCAGGAGCTCTAGAAATACTTCGTCCTGATACCATTGAGGGCATTTTTCCATTTACCATCAATTGTAAATAACCTTTATCGGTTACTTGAAACAAGTTATTTATATTGTCATCTTTGATTTCCCAATGTGTCCCTTGCAAAATCGTTTGAACCCGTCCAAAGCCTTTCAGCAATTCATTTCCATAACTTCCGTTATATGGGAAATGACTATGTTGGATCAATGAGCCGTCTGAATATAAGCCATCTCCTCCTGTCACCATTTTTAAAACGGATGGAACAGCGCTTTGAACTGCCTCTACTCGGGAATCATTTTCTAATAAAATGGCTGTTCCTAAGACGGTAATAGATATATCTGTTAAGTTCGCTCCTGTAGCCGTATAGCTAGGCCATTGAACTTTAGGATCTTGCGCATAGTGGTTTAAAGGTTCAACAAATTTAGTTAAGATTGCATCATCTTTTTCGATTAAATCATCATGTAATAAAATCAGTGTATCTGTTAATGGCTGTGCTGATCCAATTTGCCAATCCCACCAATTTCCACTCCAGTAAGTTCCATTGTAGTTTTTGGTTTCAATCATAAAATCAATTGCTTTCAAAATTTGCGTAAAAACCTCTTGATTCTTATGTAATGAACTCGAAGGATCATAATAACCTAATGTCAATTTTTTGATGTTGGTAAATTGAGTGGTATAGTCTGCTGATAATGTGTCTGAACTTTTTTTCTCCCACAAATAAGTTCTATTTTCTGACTTATTAAGTGTTTGCCATAATTCTAAACTATCTTTGGCTATTCTCGCTCGATATTTTTTTACGTCCGAATCCTGATCAAATTCTTCATGATCTTCTTTAGATCCTAGCAAGCGTGCTTTCCATTTCTCACGCATTTCACGATACTCTGCTTTTTCTTGAATAACCGTAACTGGAATCGTATCACTTAAATCCGTATTTTTGATTCTCACAGTCACCTTTGCTTCTCCGGTTTTGAGTGCTTTCATTCTTCCTTGACTGTCTACATTGACAATACTAGGATCACTACTGCTCCACTCAATTTGTTTTTCAGGAACTTGGACGCCTGTTGGTGTTAATATGTAAGTTAATTGTTTAGATCTTTTCTCGCTGATTTCGGCTGAATCAATCGAAAACTTTATCCCATCAGGTAAACGTGCTTGACGATAAGCTTCCATTGAAATAATGCTCGAACCATAATATTGACCATTCGTGTGCTTCCACATTTTTAGTTGTTGGTATTTAATATATCGAGCTGTTACATTCGCTACTTCAATATATTTTTTTGCTTCTTTCCCGCCACTTCCACGCTCCTCCTTATAGATGGATTGATAATTTTGATTGTCGTTAGAAACTAATACCTCATATTCTGGACTCTCCGCATGAAAGTGTAAAACCACCTGACCAATTGTTTTTTCTTCTCCAATATCAACAGTCAGCCACTGATTATCTGTTTTATCCGCTGACCATCTCGTCGATACATCCCCATCAACCGCTTTTTCACCTACAAATTGCGGATATTTCCAATTATCTCCTTGTTTCCCACCTTCTACTCCTGAGTAGGTAACATTCTTTTGAAACAAAAAATCTTCAGTATCTTCAGCACAAACGATTGGACTGTAAAAAGATGTAACAACAAGCGCCAATCCTGTTAAAGCAAAAATGATTGCCTTCTTCATTAAAAAATTCCTCCTTTAGTTAAATAGAATAGTCGATAAAAAATTTTAAGTCGTGAGGCAAAATGAATGATCATCAATTTTTTATCCATTCTTTGCAACTTTTGTACATACTACTTTTACTTGAGAGAACTACCTAATATTTGTTCTTAGTTTTTTAGTTTCAATTGAGATAAATCATTGGAAGAATCGCTCATATCTGCTTATTCGTAAAATATTTAAAATCTGTCTTTCTACTAAAAACACTACTTTACATTTTCCCCACCTCCTCACTGATTCACTTAAACATATAAAAAAATAGGCATGAAAAAACGACGGAAGACTCCGTACGTGTTTTCCATGCCTAGTATAACCTAGTCACATGAAACTTGTGTTTGCGTTTTCATAATACTCTAGCAAAAATTTATTGTCAACCAACAAAACATTTAAATATACTGGTTATATTATGTATAAGTTAACTGGGAGCATAGGATCTTATTGTATGTTTTAGTAATCTTTACAAAAGGGTAAAGCTCTGCCTCTCTTGCTTCTGACTACCCCTCAACTTAGGGAACCACACTGATTTACGTATCAACTTTGAAAAAAAGAAAAAAACATCCTTGCACAAAATCTCTTCTGTGCAAGGATGAAACATATCTTATCTTCTCGGCTCATTTTCATCAAAATCTTTATAAAATAAACGACGGTCCTCATCTGGTTCCACAATTTCTTCTTTAGGATCATGGAACACCACGCGAATTTTTAAAATTCTAGAACCTTCCATTTCTTCAGAAGTCAAGGTAATGTTGTCTACATCAAACGATAATTTTTCTCCCTCATCAGGGATCATGCCCAAAGCAGTGATTAAATAGCCTGCCATCGTGTCAACATCGCTCATGTGTAAGTTACTGTCAAATACTTCGTTGAACTCATCGATCAACATTCGTCCTTGGATCACGTATTCATGTTCAGCAACCTTTTCATATAATTTTTCGACTTCATCTGATTCATCATCAATTTCACCGACGATTTCTTCTAGTAAATCTTCTAAAGTTGCTAAACCAACGACTCCACCATATTCATCCAGTAAAATAGCCATCTGGTTTTGAGTTTTTTTCATTTCGTACAAGAGATCATCAATGAATATTGTCTCTGGTACAAATAAAGGTTCTTGCATGATTTTTTGAATATTTAAATGTTCAAAGCCAAATTTATGAGCAGCTTTCAATAAGTTTTTCGTATGAAGAATCCCAACAACTTTGTCTTTGTCTTCATTATAGACCGGAATCCTTGAATAATTTTCTGATAAAACTTCATTGACATTCTCTTCAACGGAGTCATTGATATCGATCATAAAAGCATCTGTTCGAGGAACCATTACTTCCCTAGCTACTTTGGTATCTAAAGAAAAAACACCTTGCAGCATTTCTAACTCTTCATTATCAAGTACACCTTCAGTTTCCAACATATACCGCATTTCATCTCTCGTCATTTTTGAATCTTCATCATCAAAAGTCATTGGTGTGACACGAGCTAGTAAACTAGTCGATGCAGATAATAACCAGACGAAAGGTTTGGCAACCACACCGATCAGACGGATGATTCCTGAAGTAAAGTTGGCTACTTCTTCTGATTTGTTCAAGGCGATTCGTTTAGGATACAATTCACCAAAAACAATCGATACGTAGGTCAAAATAGCTAAAACAATAATATTGGCAATATTTCTTGCTGCTACACTACCACCTAATAATGGTGCTAATTTTTCTGATAATGTATTGGCTAACGAAGCACCGGATAGGATATTGACTAACGTGATTCCTACCTGGATCGTTGACAGAAAGTTATTTGGGTTCTGCAATA
Organism: Enterococcus sp. AZ078; assembly: GCF_051714985.1. Classification (NCBI taxonomy): domain Bacteria; kingdom Bacillati; phylum Bacillota; class Bacilli; order Lactobacillales; family Enterococcaceae; genus Enterococcus; species Enterococcus sp. AZ078. The sequence continues at coordinate 936,373 of NZ_JBIOSW010000001.1, read as the reverse complement.
TTTTTAAAAGCTTTTGAGATTTAACATCTCCTTCTTCCGCTTTTTGCTCGACTCGATTTTTGTTGATCGAAACAACAGCAATCTCGGAAGCAGCTAAAAAAGCATTGATCAAAGTTAAAATGATCAGTAATAAAATTTGCGCTAACAGCGACTGACTCTCAGGGTCAGCATTCATAATCGCATTCTCTCCTTATATTTTTTAATTTTTTTGTTTACGATAGAAAAAAAGCGTGACTATAAAGATAGCCACGCTAAAATGTTATCACAAAGAATTTTTCTTTGCAATAAAAACAACTATGAAGCAATTAGTCGGAATTGCTGATACGTTATTCCAATGTCGTTGCAATTTTTTTCTTTTTTTCATTTTGCTGGTCTTCTTTAACAATTTTGATGACATAAGAAATAATCGTCTTACAAATGGCATAAAACGGTACACCTAAGAAAATCCCGATCAAACCAGCAATGTTTCCTGCTACTAATAACACAATGATGATCGTTAGCGGATGGATTTTTAATGATTTTCCGATGACATTTGGATAAATCACATTTCCATCCAATTGTTGAACGATCAAGACAACGACACAACAAAGCAGTGCTTTAACAGGATCATTGAATACTGTCACTAAAAATGCTGGAGCTAAGCCTAGGTAAGGACCTAGATAAGGAATCAAATTAGTCAAACCAGCGATGACGCCAAATAAAAAGGCATAATTGACCCCTAGAATCAGATACCCCAAAAAAGTAAATGTTCCGACAAAAAGACATTCAATCGCTTGACCACTAATGTAGTTAGCTAATGTTTTGTTCAATTGACCAAGTAATTCAACAATTTGATCTCTTCTCTTTTCAGGAAAGAATTTCTTGACTGTCGGAACCATTTTTTCTCCATCTTTCAACATATAAAACAAAATAAATGGAGCTGTGATGATCACGATTGTAGCAGAAGCGATCGTACCGACAAGCGATCCTAAGCTGTTTGAAATCCCGCTGAGGAACTGTTGGATAATCTTAGCATAAGAAATATCTAATTGATTCAAATAATGATTGATATCTACTTCTTTGAAGATCGGTAGTTGGGCCATATTATTTAACCAAGTCTCTACACGACTAATAAAGTCAGGAATATTCGATGCGATGGATGAAATTTGTTGGATCAAGCTAGGAATCACGCTGAGCAAAATCCAGATGATCGCTGCGACAAGCAAAAGTAATACGATTGCTACCGCCCAAATGCGTTTGATTTTGATCTTCATCAATAGTTTGACAATAGGATTCAACAAATAATACAAAAATCCAGCAATCAAGACTGGCGCGAATAATGTTGAGAAAAACGTTCCAATTGGTTGAAAGATAAAATTGATTTTTGAAGAAACCAAGATCAACGTGGCGATAATGAGTAATTCGCAAGACCAAAACATCAATTTTGATTGTTTCAATTTTTCAAACAATATACTTCCTCCTTTCGTCTTTTTTACTAGTATATATTATTTGTGTGAAAATTTCTTTTATTCTTACTGCTATTTGTTTTTTTATCCACTTTTCATTTTATTTTCTTTACAGTATACTAAACGAATGAAAGGTGGGTTTCGGATGAAAGTCGTTCAAACAAAAGATACATTAAGTGATATTTATCTTGATGCCGTTCGTATTAGAAACCAAGTTTTTGTCAAAGAACAAGGCGTTCCTATAACTAGAGAAATTGATCAAAATGAAGCACATTGCATCCACTTTGTTCTTTATTCAGACCAAAATCTACCTTGTGGGACTGTTCGGCTATTACCATTAGAAAATGGAAAAATGAAGTTACAACGAATGGCGATTCTTGCAGATTATCGTCATCAAGGATTAGGTCAAATTTTAGTAGCTGAAGCTGAAGCTTTCGCCAAAAGTCAAGGATATAATACGATTTTGCTAGGCGCCCAAGCAACAGCTGAGAATTTCTATAAAAAATTAGGATTCACTGCTTATGGAGAACCATTTGAAGATGCTGGTATTGCTCATATCGCAATGAAAAAAGTCTTTTAATTATTGACAGGCTATCAAAGCAAGGATCATCCCTTGTCCTTTTTCTTCCATCATCAGTGTCTATGTTGAAGAACCCATAGCAAAAAAGCAGTAAGCGCAAAACTTTTGCGCTTACTGCTTTTTTTTGTTTACTTGCGCGACAATTGCTTGTAACGGTTATACCAAATATCAATATAGCCTTCGGAGAAAGGGCCCTCACCATTATTGATCCAGTCAACCAAGATCTTCACGTTTTCTTTTAGGATGAAGTCGATATCATTCGGATAATTCATCATTTGGCTATGCATCTCATATTCATCGACATCTAGTAATCGTTTCTCTCCATCAGGAAAAACTTTGATATCTAAATCATAATCAATATACTTCAATGCCTCATCGTCCAGCAAAAAAGGTGAAGCTAGATTACAATAATAGGAAACCCCCTTTTCTCGAATCATTGCTATTACATTGAACCAGTACTTTTTGTGAAAATACACAATTGCTGGTTCTCGAGTCACCCAACGACGTCCATCAGACTCTGTAACTAGAGTATGATCATTGACACCGATCATCGAATGCTCACTTGTTTTTAATACCATGGTATCACGCCACGTTCGATGCAATTTGCCGTCATGTTTGTAACTTTGGATCGTTACAAACTCACCTTCTTTTGGGACTCCCATAGCAACCCTTCCTTACGCAGCATCTCATGCTTTGTGTTTGGGTGTTCATTACACCGACATCGTAATTATTATATCAATAAAAAAGAGCTTTGCCTAGAAAGGATTACTATTGTTTCGATTTTTCTCTAATTGTTCGTTTAATTTTACCTGTACTTTTGGAAAAGCCACGTTATCGAAGTCTTCTGGTAATAACCATTGTGTTATTTCAGTTTTAGGAAATTTGTCATTTGATTGAGAAGGTATTCGACCGTAAAATAGTAATACGTGCCATTTCAAATGGCTAAAGATATGCGTTACCTCTCCCAAATGCCGCTTTTGCCAAATCAATTGTTCTTTAAAATGAAAGGGTAGCTCCGTTTCTTCTTCTGCAACTTTTTCTTGATCGAATAGGCTTGGTTCATGAGATTGAGCCCATTCAGCCTGCAACCATTCGTATTTCTCTTTTGTGACTTCGACCATCGGGAACGTCCACATGTTTGCTAATAACCTTTGCGTATGTCGTTCCTCAAAATAATAGGCTCCCGCCTCATTTTGAATCGCTACACACACATAATAGACATCTTTCGGTTTGGCTTTCTTTGTTTTTACTGGAAACGAGGTTTGCTCATTTTTTTTGTAAGCTAAGCAAAATGATTGGATCGGACATGATTCACAATTAGGTGAAGTAGGTGTACAAATGGCCGATCCTAGATCCATCATTGCTTGGTTAAACTCACCAGGATGCTTCTCATCAATGATCCTACGCATCGCCTCATCAAAAATTTTCCGACTAGAAGCTTTGGCGATGTCAGCTTCAATACAAAATAAGCGACTCACGACTCTCATGACATTCCCGTCGATTGCTGGTTCTGGCAAACCAAAAGCAATACTTGAAATAGCGCCTGTAGTATAAGGGCCAATCCCTTTCAATGAACTGATTTCTTCTGGTGTTTGCGGCATACGTCCATCAAATTCTGTCATGATCTGTTGGGCAGCAGCTTGGATATTTCGAACGCGAGAATAATACCCCAATCCTTCCCAAGCCTTTAAAAGTTTTTCTTCTGGTGCCGCAGCTAACGCTTCAATCGTCGGAAACCATTCCATAAAGCGATAAAAATAAGCAATTACCGTATCTACACGGGTTTGTTGAAGCATGATTTCAGAAATCCAGATACGATAAGGATCACGATCATAGCGCCAAGGTAGATTGCGTTTTTCTTTTTCGTACCAGCCAACAAATTGCGTTTGAAACTGTGCGATTTCCTCTTCCGTCCATTTTTCCCATTCTTTATTCACTTGCTTCTTCCTTTTCTACGATAAATCGTTGGATCATTTCTAAATCAAATCCTTTTTGATATAAGCTTTGTTTGATTTTTAAATTACGTTTTTTCGGTTCAAATCTCTCATTTTTACGCCATAACTTGTCCCCTTGTGAAACTAATGCTTCATATTCAGCGTCTTCATCCGTTTCTTGTGGTAAATGGGCGATGGCTTGTTGGATCGCCTCTTGGGTGAATCCCTTTGTCATCAAGTTTTGTTGAATTTTTCTAAAAAGTTCTTTATGACTTTTCCCATGATTTTTATTGAATAATTTTTCTGCCGTTTGCGATGCTATCGCTATTTGTTCTTCTTCTGGATATTGCAACAGCGCCTGCTCGATGATTTCCGGTTTCAAACCTTTTTGTTGTAATTGCTGAGCTATTTTTTTTGGTCCTTTGTCACTTAGTCGTACATTTGTCCGCACGTAGCTTTCACCATAGACGAGGTCATTGATCAAATCTAATTCCTTTAAACGATCCACGATCTTGTTACGGTCAGCTAGTTCAATCTCTTTTTCTTTCAAATAAGTTCTAATTTCTTTTTCCGAACGCAATTGATAACTTAGATAATTGAGCGCTTGTTGGAGACCAAAGTCAAACCCACTACTTTTCTTGATTTCCTCAATTGTTTCTTCTGTTAATTCTTGTCCCTTTAACAAGCGGTAACGCACCAAGATATCTTCTGAAACCTTCAAAGAATCTCCTTCAGATAATTCGACTTGATAAAACGGACCTTTGCCTTTACTGATCCTAGTAACTGTTATCATTGAGTTACCTCCTCGAACGTATATTCTTATCATAACATAGAAAATCCCCATCGCTATTAATAATATGTTAGAATAAAACCACACTATTAGAAAAAAGGAAGATACTTATGACAGAAACCATTGTCAAAAACGGCCAAACCATCCCTTTAAAAATCAAACGACTGGGTATCAACGGTGAAGGGATCGGTTATTTCAAACGTTTGATCATCTTTGTCCCTTATGCACTGCCCAAAGAAGAAGTTCTTGTCAAGATCACGAAAGCAACACCTCGCTATGCGGAAGCTCAGTTAATCAAAGTCAAAAAGCAAAGCAAGGATCGAGTGGTGGCGCCTTGTCCAGTGTATTATGAATGTGGTGGCTGTCAGCTTCAACATTTAGCATATCAGGCACAACTTGATTTCAAAAAAGATTTGCTTATGCAAGCGCTAGAAAAATTCAAACCGGCTGGCTTTCGTTCTTACGAATTACGTCCAACGATTGGCATGGAAGAACCATGGCATTACCGAAACAAAGCACAATTCCAATTAAGAAAAAATAAGAAAACACAACAAATCGAAGCTGGGCTATATCAAGCAAATTCCCATGAACTTGTGCCATTAATCGATTGCTTAGTTCAAGAACCACAGACACAGAAAGTGATGAATACGGTCGTCGAGTTATTGAATAAGTATGACCTTCCTATCTATGATGAACGGAGCAACAGCGGCATTTTTCGGACGATCATGGTACGTGTTGGAATAAAAACGGGTGAATTACAAGTTGTCTTTATTACTCGCAGTCAAAAATTTCCACAAAAAAATGCAATCATCCGTGACATTAACCAACAATTGCCAGAGGTTGTTTCAATCATGCAAAATGTTCAACCTGCTAAAACTTCTCTCGTAATGGGCGATGAAACAATCCACCTTTGGGGAAAAGATGCTATTGAAGAACATCTCAATGAAGTTACTTTTGATCTCTCACCACGAGCTTTTTTCCAGTTGAATCCGCAACAAACAGAAGTCCTTTATAATGAAGGAATCAAAGCACTCGCGATCCAACCAAATGAAACGATCGTAGATGCTTACTGTGGTGTGGGAACGATTGGTTTAAGTGTAGCAAAACAAGCGAAAGAAATCCGTGGAATGGATGTGATTCCTCAGGCTATTGATGATGCACGTAAAAACGCTCAACGTTTAGGGTATACTAATACCCATTATGAAGTTGGAACTGCTGAAGAATTATTACCAAAATGGCTTGAAGAAGGATTTGAACCAGATGGGATCATTGTCGATCCCCCTCGTACAGGGCTTGATCCCCAGTTGATTCAATCGATCCTCAACTATCCGCCAACGAAATTAGTATATATTTCCTGCAACGTCTCAACCTTAGCACGAGATCTGGGACAATTAAGTAAGAAATTCAAAGTGGAATATTTGCAGTCAGTGGATATGTTTCCCCAAACGGCTCGATGTGAAGTCGTTGTAAAATTGACTAGAAGATCAAGTGTTACCAGCAAAAACTAGCTAAACTTTTTTCGGTACTTTTTCTGCTCGTCTGACTTAACCCAACCTAAGTAAATAAAAAACATCCAAAACACAGAGCTGTGTTTTGGATGTTTTTGTTATGCAATAGTTCATGATTGTCCACTTTTTTAACTCTAACTAATTCAATTTATCCACTAAATATTTACTTTTTGATACTTTTTAATGCACGAAACAATGTCTGGGATTGTCCTTTGAATGACATGACTTGTTCAAATATATCTTCCCCATCATTCAGCATCTTTACGGTGGTCCACCCTAGTGATTCGGTGATGGCACTTGCAACAGTGGCATTGATCGCTGCCCCTGTAACAGTTCCAACTGCTGGTACAAATTTGACAATATTTCCGACAGTACTTCTTCCTAAACTGACTACTACAAGTTCTTTAGAAACGCTTTTCCCTAAACTTTCTGACCAAGGTTGTCCAAAAAGTTTATGTAGCCGAGCCATCATAGTCAATTGAACTGGAACTAATAAAAACGCATCTGAAAAAGGGATCGGAGAGCAACCGATGATTGCAGCTGTTAACGAAGCCGCGTGAATGATCCTATGACTTTTTTTGCGTGTCGTTTCATCGACTCCTTTTAAGAAATCTTTAAATACATGATCAAATTTTGCTTGATTTTTTGCAAGGATTTTTTCTGCTACGATTTTCGATTGGTCATAAGCATTAAGGATCACTCTAGCTGATTTTTGTGGCATTTTTTTTAACACTTCAGCAAAGAAAGAGTCGAACTCTTGCTGGTCAAGTGTTTCTTTAGCAAGTGGTGCAACATGATTAGTTTCATCGCTTGTATCTTGCGTATTCTTCTTAAAAAATCTCATCATACTTTTCCCCCTACTAAAAACTACCAATACTCCATTTAATGAAGCATTGTTGTAGCTCTATCATACATTAAACCTTTCCTTAACCAAAATCATTCACTCATGAACAAAAGAAGGTTGAAACAACAATGTTTAGCATCAATAATTTAGAACGAATTTCCGAAAACTGCTTCTCAAATTTAAAGATGAAAATCTCGAAACAGCCCCCCATGTTTTGAGATTTTTTGACTTATCGCCGAAGGTCAGCTCTTTGAACGCCGTGAATCAGAGGTCGTGAAAGAAGCGATCAGCTCCGAGCGAATAAGAGAGGATTTTTTAAAATAGCTCCTCATATTTTAGAAAATCATCGCTTATTGTTGAGGAGTTGCTTCTTGAACACCGTTTAGCAAGAGGTCGTGAAAAGAGTGTATTGACATGAGCGTTAAGGATGAAAATCTCGAAACAGCTCTCCATGTTTTGAGATTTTTTGACTTATCGCCGAAGGTCAGCTCTTTGAACACCGTGAATCAGAGGTCGTGAAAACATCGGGTAGCTCTGATGACAATAAGAAAGAATTTTTTGAAACAGCTTCTCATGTTTTGAAAAATTCAGGCTTATTTCGAGGAGCTGATGGTTGAACACCATTTACACATTTTTAGAAATAAAGAGACTGAAGCAAGTTTTGCTTCAGTCTCCTACACTTGTCTTTGAATAATTGGTATTTCTAGCACAGATTCGCTGAAATTGAACCCAAAAGATTCTTATGCTTTATTATTGAATATTCGCATCAATTACTTGATAAAAAGCATTGGTTGTATCACTAATATTCCATACAGCCAAGATCACGTGATAGCCTTTACGATCTTTTGGAATATTGATTGTTTGTTTGACAGTTTGTGGCGGTCTTGCACCTTTGTCATCAATTTTTGATATCAATTCAAAATCACTGATTTTCAATGGTGCATTAGGATTCCAACCAGTTTTAGTGATATAGTAATCCCATGTACTTGTACTATGCTGCGCAGTTAAAAACCAAGTAATATTCAAGTTGCCAGTATTGATGATATTTTTATGCCATCTAGTTGCTGTTTGCTCATCTAGTGGCTCAAATCCAGTAACCCCAGCACTTGCTATTTTCCCATCGATAAAGGTATTTTTTGGTGCTTCAATACTTTGTGGCTCCCACTCTGCTCGTCCAACATTTTGGTTCAAATTACCAGCTGCTGCAGTTCCGAAATAAGCACGACTTCCAGGTGAGGTAATATAGCCATGAGCATAGCCAGATGCACCAAATCCAAACAAACCTAACATAACAACGCCAACAAACATTAAGATATTAACCTTTTTCATGATGAACCTCCCATTCATTGATAGGTTCATTGTAAGCGCTTTTAATAAAAGAATCAAACATTATGCTTTTATAACTTTTAATAGATTCTTACCCATAAAGCTTCTGTAATATCTGGTTCCCATCCCTCAGTAGCTGGATGTGGTTGAATACAACGATAACGATGTCCCTTATAGGTAACGATATCGCCTATTTTATATGATTTTCCGATAACCCAAGTATCACCTTGCGTACTTTCACTTGTGGTTTTCACTGAGATTGCTTGGCTAAAGTCAGAGGTCCCTACAGCGTTAACTGCTTTAACTTTATAGCTGTAGGTTGTATTTGCTTGTAAATTTTGATCTTTAAATGTATTCGTTGCACTTGTAGCGATGCGGATATTGTTTCGATAAACTTCATAATGAGTGACTTTTTCTTTTGAAGCATTATTAGTCCAGTTTAAAGTCACTGAATTTTGCGTAACATTACTACTAGTTAAATTTACCGGAATTGATGGTTTAGTTAGCGTTTCTACTGGGTCATTTTCTCCACCAGTCGTTCCATCAGTGAATTGTTGGGCAACAGTTAAGAACTCATATTGATTTTTGACTTGACCTTGACCACCATCGACCATGGCATCACGGTTCATTGACCAATAAGAAACCATCCCGAGTTTTCTTGATTTTGCATGTTGGACGATTTTATTGAACATATCAGTTGTAAAGTATGGATGTGTGTCTCCTTCAAATCCAACGGAAGGGGTTGTTCCTAATTTAGCATAAACTTGAGCATCAGTTAACGTTTTGTTCGCATAACGTTTGTAGTAATCTTGTAATTGTTTTTTCGTATTGTCCACTGCATCTAGTGAACCTTGCGCATAATCGGGAACAACGCTACCGTAACACATCGTCATGATATTAACGGTAGTTAGATCAACACCTGCCTCAAGATAGGCTTGCAAGACAGATAAACCTGTAGATACCAATCCAAAGTCCATCACTGGTAATGTAAGGGTCACACTAACACCTGTTTCATCTTGGACTTTTTTAATCGCTTTAGCATTAGCTAAATTATGCGCATAATTCATTGCCCCAGCTTCTACGTCGAAATCAACACGAGTTAATCCATAACCATCAATAATTTCTTTATAAGCATTTGCTAAAATGGTTGAATCTTGTGTTGTTTCCCAAAATGCGCCAGAATTTAGACCACCAAATGATACAGCAACATCGCCACCAACTTCTCTTAATTCGCGAATGGATTTTTTGATTCCTTCATATTGCCATTGATCGCTATCACTTTCGCTTAAGCCTCCAAATCCACCCCAGGCCCAGTCGATCTTACCATTTTTAATACCTCTTGATTGCATGAATCCTAAATTGAAGAATTTTTGTCCAGTGCTTTTTGCCACTGCAGCTAAATTAAGCGCTCCGTTATTTGATAGATTGCTGCCTGAAACATATGCCGTCATATCGACAAATGGTGCTACTACTTGATCCGCCCATTTGATTCCTTGACCAACGCCAAAACCAGCTTGCTTGTTCGTACTTTGTTCTGTCGCAAACGCCTCTTCCATATTCAATAATAATGGCGCAATCATCAGACTACAAAGAGCTGCTCCCGCTAACATTTTTTTGATTCTTTTATTTCCCATATCTTCTTCTCCTCTCGTGATCAGTGCTATTATCATCTATTTTGTAATCGATTACATATATTATCTTATCAGATAAATAACATCAAAAATAACAATAAATTTGACAATTAACGTTATTTAATCTAATTGACTATTTTCTTTAATAATGTTCGGAGTTACAACATTACAATGGCAATGATTTTCATTATCCAATAAGAGATAGGGGTTAATATTCTAATATAATAACTGGTTTAAAATAACTAAACCAAAAGTATAACCTTCCAAATCAAATTCAAGTATGTTTAAAACGTTCATGGTAAACTAGAATTATAGAAAGGAGTTAAAACAATATGGCTATACTGAAAGATTATCGTTTTTGGGTTTGTACTGTTGGCATAGTGATTTTAGGTTTCTTATCGGGGATACTAAGTGGTAATCCAGGTAGTTATTATTATTCACTTGAGCTACCTCCTTTTGCACCACCTAGTTGGATCTTTGGTCCTATGTGGACAGTGCTATATATTTTAATGGGAATTTCGTTATATTTACTATTGGTAATGAAAAACAAAAGGGTCAAACAAAAATTAATTACATTATTTGTTATTCAATTTGTATGTAATTTTATCTGGTCTGCTTTGTTTTTCAACTTGCAAAACACCTTGATTGCTGCACTAGATATTACTTTATTAGTGGTCCTTCTCTCCATACTGCTTTATCAACTATGGAATCACTATCGCTTAGTGATGTGGTTACTGGTACCATATTATCTCTGGGTATTATTTGCTACGCTTCTCAACTATTCTATTTTATTTTTAAACTAGTAAAAAAAAGCATCCGCACAGTCGGTTATGACTGTTGCGAATGCTTTTTTTACTTAATACCCATTTCCATAATTATATCCTTGTTCATTATTTTCTTGTTGGTAAGTTTGTTCATTGTTTTGGTTGTAATTCTGATTGTAGTTCTGATTGCCGTACTGATCATAATTTTGATCGGCGCTTTGATTGTATTCTTGATTATACTCGTTGTACTGATTTGTTGTTTGCGAATTTCCTGAATAAGTTGAATTATTCTCACTTGTCGCAGTCTCGTTCGAATCTTCAGCGGATTGCGAGTCATTGTAGAACATGATAGAAGCATTGTCATTTTTTAAATTAGGTAATGTCTTACTTGGTTTGATGTTTAATTGTTTTTTCAATTCGTTTTGGATACTTAATAAATCATTTTCACCTAAAATTTGATAGTAAATACTATCAATGGTTGCATCTTTACCTTGCAATTGATCTTGTTTGATCGTTTCAAATGCTGGTGTGTAATTGGTTGCTACATCTAGCATATCATCCCAATCTAGGTCAGTTGTGACATTTTTTTCGACCGCTTTTAAAATTTTCCGATAATTGCTGACACCATCTAAACTCAATACTTTATTAACAATTTTGGTAACGACTTCACGCTGTCGTGCTTGACGTCCGATATCCCCCTTAGGATCTTCGTGACGCATCCGCGAATAAGCAAGGCCTTTCTTACCATCTAATACTTGTTTACCTACAGGAACATGAACACCATCTAATGTAAAATCAATTTTATTATTGACTTCCACACCTCCGACAGCATTGATCAAATCTTCCATTCCATCTAAATTAATGGTTACATAATGGTCAATGGGGATATCGAGTAACTGTTCGATTGAGTCCATGGCCATTTCAACGCCTCCAAAAGCATAGGCGTGATTCAACTTATCAACAGTACCATGACCAACGATATTGGTATAGATATCACGGTCTAAGCTGACGATCGTTGATTTTTTTTGTTGGGGATTCACCGTTACCACCATCATTGTATCCGATCTTCCTTGTTCGGTTCTACCTAATCCGCCAGTATCCAGTCCTAACAACAGGACAGAAAAAGGTTCTTTGTCGTCAATACTCACTTTATCTTTACGCTTTGTTGACTGACGATTCGATCCCTTAGATATTTGATTGACTGTTTGGTTTGCTTCACCCATGAGTTTAATTCCATAAGCTGAGACTCCGCCAATAAAAACAACGAGAATTCCCAGTAAAGCTATTACGACTTTTTGCCACCGCTTCATAATGCACCTCTATCTCACATTTTCTTAAAATATTTTCTCATACAACTAATAAATCAGCAAACTACCTATTTAATCATAATAAAACTTTAAAAAAATAGTCGTGAATAAAAAACTAATTAATATGTAATTTTTTGAATTCTTAATTATCATACCATAGCATCATTACAGAGAAAAGCTTGAATCTAAGTATTTCAAAACGCTTTTATTTTTAAGCACTGAAATGCCTCTTACTCGTTCTCTTTCTTAATTACAATGGTCATCTTGGATCTGTCGTTTTATTTGCAAAAAAAGAAACGATGCCATTCAGCAGACATTGTCTCTTTTTTACAAATTGATACCACCTATTTTATACAGCTTTTAACTGTTTTTTATTAGCGATTTTACGGATGTAACGATCTATATCATGAAAATCACTCCCTGTTACAGACCCCTTCGCTAAAATTAGACTGTCTTCGATTAGTAATTCCTCTAGATAATCACTTAACTCTTGTAAAGTAGCGAACCATTTGAATCGTTGATCTTGTATTTGTTCTTCCTCAAAAATCTTTTTAAAATGCTCACCATAACCTAAGATATGATCTGCTCCACAATGTTCCATCGAATCTTTCAGTGATTCATGGATTACTTGTGCAGTACTTCCTAAGTCAGCAATCTGTCCAAGTACCAAAATACTTTTTCCTTGATAAAAGGTTCGAACTTCATCAAAATAATCGATAGCATTTTCCATCGCAGGCAAAGAAGCATTATGGGTGTCGTCAATAAATGTGAAATTCGTTCCATTCAAGGAAGCATAATTCGTTTTATCGAGAATCTTAGACAATGGCTTAAATGTAGTAAATGCTGGCAGATACGATCGAATGTCGCCTTTTATTTTCCAGACTGTCAATAAAGCAGCAAAAGCATTAGAAATCATACCTGCAGAAGCAACTGACAAGTTCATCGAAAATTCTTGTCCTAAAAAAGAAAATAAAATTTCACAATACTCTCTTTCTTGTCTCGTTTCAATTAAGAAGACATCCTTTGTTTGATCATACAAAGAGTACGTGAGAATCTCTGCTGTTCTTTTTTTGGCTGCTGTCATTAGAATCGCTAGTTCTTCCTCACCAATATCTGTATTGATGATTGCAGTGCCATCTTGCTTCAGTCCTTCAAAAATTTTTGCCTTATGTCGTGCCACTCCGATAGTATCTTTTAATGAACTAAGGTGTGCTTCTCCAATTGAGGTTACAATCGCAATCTCTGGTTGCACTAAATTAGACATTGATCCAGTGTCATAAGAGTTCAACGCATTGACAGAGACTTCTAAGTTCAACATATCTGGCTCACTTACTAGCTTGCTTAGGTATAGAGGAATCGCAAAACGAACATTGTGGTTCCCACGATTTTCTAACACTTTTTCATTTGGGAATAAATGTGAAATCATCATTCGTGTGGATGTTTTTCCTGCCGAACCAGTGATCGCTACAATTGGTTGTACATAATTGCTTCGGATTTTCTCTGAAATTTGTAGTAAAAATTCCCAACTATTTTTAACAATAAATTGAGGCGTTCTAACAGCTGGGTCATCAATGGGGATTTCAGTAATGATTAAACCAAACTCATTTTCCCTTCCTTTGATTTGCTCGTTCCCATCTCGCCAAGCCACTGTCTTTCGATTGATGTAACTTCTTCTTTCTGGTGTCAAACAAACAAATGCTGTGGTATTATAATTGGTTCTTTTGTTTAAATGTCCAGAAAAGTACTCAAAGTTGTCAATTATTTGATCAAGATGGTCGTACTTTTGTAAATACGCACCATCGATATCAGCCAATAATTCTTGGATCTTCCACATTCTTTTACACCTACTTTGTTCTAGATTCTCTCTACCATTTTCCTCGTCTTGGTCTTGCTTGATTCACATACCTTGTTGCTGTTTTTTCAATTCTCTGTGGCGAGTCATCTTGGTCTTCTTCCCAAGGATACAACCCCTCTTCATTTTTTTGATACTGACTCCAATCATTTTCTAAAGTTTCTGATTGATGGTCTTTTTTCTTTTTCAGCCGAAACCCTAAATAGGAAAGACCAATCAATGCTAAAGCAGCAAATCGAATATAACCAACCATTATCTTCACTCCTCTTCTCTTTTTAAAGGCATAAGTAATTGATCAAACCAGATAGAAAATGCTCTGCATCATCTATTCTCATACGGAAACGATCATGACGCGCAAAAAAACCATATTTGATCACTTGCGGTTGTTTGAAAAACTGTGCAAACTCTGGAAACATGACTCCTGTTGTGATTTCATGTAACACTCTTTTTTTCATTACCGTATTGATTCGTGCTTTCGTTTCAAAAAATTCTTTCTCTATCGGAAAAAGCTTATCTTTTAAAGGACTTCTTTCTAATTTGCTGATCATTTTTGAGGCTGCTACTAGTAACTCAAGCATGGTTGGATAAGCTGTATCTCGTTGATCGATAAAGTTGATGTTGACCATTGCATTCTTAATACCAAATTCATAGTAAGTATCTTTTTCTTGATATTTAAGCATCTCATTCGTTGCATAACTTAACCAGTGGTCATGGTATTTTTGATAATTATTTGCGACAAATTGTTCCATCAATCCTTCACAAATCTCAAAAATCTCAATTTGTTTTAAAATCGCATGTGCTCTTAAGAGGGAAAACAGAATTTCACCATCATAATAAATAATTCTAAAACGCTCTTTTGTCATTAATTCGGCATTCAACACATGGATCGTCTGATCATCTGGAGTGATAAATTTTTCTGAAACAGTCGTGATTAAACGACTAAGGGAACTATGAAAGATGGTCTCTTTAGTCACTTCTGAATATTTTGCTAAAGCCAAGATTGCTGTCGCCTGGGCTCCTAACTTATACTCTACTTCTTTATTCAAGTAATCTTTAATCAACAGCTGACCATTGACTTCAGAAGTAAGATTTTCCAATCCCCATAGTAATCCTTCTTTGACTCGTTGCATCAATTCCTGGTCGGATAAATATTCTGCCGATTCAGCTAATGCGTACAAAGATGAAAAATGGCGAACCGAATTATACCCTTTTAGTAACTGATCATAGCAAGGATAATAGCCATAAATGAATTTACCAGTAGGAGTCAACTGTTTGGTTAAATAATTCGTTCCTTGTTCAATCACTAATTCCGTAATATCATCAAGATTTTCTGTAGTCACTTCTCTGACTTGATTGCCATTGCCATAATCTTTCAAAGGGAATACTTCACCATTTTCAAAATAGAAGGAGGCTGTTTCAAAAAAATAACACTTTGAACGCTCTAAGTAGCTTAAATCACTTTCTTCACGTCCATATTTACGCTTAACATAGCCACGGTAATTTTGGGAATCAATGTGTAACTCAGGATGATTTTTTCCAACTATATGTGCTTTACTTGGTTTAATGATTGCATTTGCTACTAATTCTTCTTTTAAAAAACTTCTTTTTCTGATTCCATCTATTCGCAAATTAAAATCGATGTAATTATTCCTTTTTATTTTGTTTAACCGTTCTTTGACTTGTTGAAAATCAACTTGCTCTTCTTTCGTCACTACATCCAACCTCAGATACGTTTCTGTCTCAAAATGATAGGTTCGATAAGCTGTTAGAAAATTATTCCAAATTGTTTTTAGATTGTTTCCGTAAAATTCATAAGTCTTACCACGCTTACTAAAATCTCCTACGGATACGATTAATAATTTTTTCTCCGTATGAATGACTACTTTTTCAAGTACTTCTTGGATGGTTGCTAAATCATTTTTATCTGTTTGAACTGGCATAGACTCACCCCTATCAAGAATAAAGAGGTTATAACTACATCCATTATGATTTTTAAATCTATTTCTATAGTTATAACCTCTCCGTTAATTATTAGTTATTCTTTTTATTTCTTTTCATTTTCCAAATACCCATTCCCGAAATCAATGATACTAATCCACCTAACCAAGAAACAGATGAACTTACCGTATCAGAGGTTTTAGGATACATTTTTAGTGTTGAGCCGTCATGGTAATTCAATGGTTTTGTATGACTTGTCCCACCATAGTGCAAAGGTAATTGTGGTGGATTTGAACCTGATCCACCAGAAGTGTTGATCGGCACCATTCCTGGGTCGCCGTTCTGATCCGTATCTGTACCATTTCCTGCACTTCCCACGCCGGCATCCGCATCAGCGTCGGCATCTGCATCGGCGTCAGCATCCGCATCGGCATCGACGTCAGCATCCGCATCTGCATCCGCATCGGCATCGGCATCAGCATCAGCGTCAGCATCGGCGTCAGCGTCAGCATCGGCATCGGCGTCAGCATCGGCATCTGCATCGGCATCTGCATCGGCGTCAGCATCGGCATCCGCATCTGCATCCGCATCGGCATCAGCGTCAGCATCCGCATCGGCGTCAGCATCCGCATCGGCATCGGCGTCAGCATCCGCATCGGCATCCGCATCGGCATCGGCATCAGCATCAGCGTCAGCATCGGCGTCAGCGTCAGCATCGGCATCGGCGTCAGCATCGGCGTCAGCGTCGGCATCAGCATCGGCATCGGCATCGGCATCTGCATCGGCATCTGCATCGGCGTCAGCATCGGCATCCGCATCGGCATCCGCATCGGCATCAGCGTCGGCATCCGCATCCGCATCCGCATCCGCATCAGCATCCGCATCAGCATCAGCATCAGCGTCGGCATCTGCATCCGCATCAGCATCAGCATCGGCGTCAGCGTCGGCATCGGCATCAGCGTCGGCATCCGCATCAGCGTCGGCATCCGCATCAGCGTCGGCATCCGCATCGGCATCCGCATCGGCATCAGCGTCGGCATCCGCATCGGCGTCAGCATCCGCATCAGCGTCAGCATCAGCGTCGGCATCCGCATCAGCGTCGGCATCCGCATCGGCGTCAGCATCCGCATCAGCGTCAGCATCAGCGTCGGCATCCGCATCAGCGTCGGCATCCGCATCGGCGTCAGCATCAGCGTCAGCATCCGCATCGGCGTCAGCATCCGCATCAGCGTCGGCGTCGGCGTCAGCATCAGCATCTGCATCGGCATCGGCGTCAGCATCAGCGTCGGCATCTGCATCAGCGTCAGCATCTGCATCGGCATCTGCATCGGCGTCAGCATCCGCATCGGCGTCAGCATCCGCATCGGCATCAGCGTCAGCATCTGCATCGGCATCAGCGTCAGCATCTGCATCAGCGTCGGCATCCGCATCGGCATCGGCGTCAGCATCCGCATCGGCGTCAGCATCGGCGTCGGCGTCGGCTTCTTCATCGTCTGGGATCACAGCAGCAGCTGGTAAACTTGGATTGTCATTTTCATCATACGCGATTAATTGGATGTCTTCTAAAGGTGACACATCTGTGGCTGCAATTGGAATCGTAAAGTTTCCATTTTCATCAGCCTGTCCTTCTGCAATCAAATTATTCTCTTGATCATAAATACGAACTGTTGCATTAGGATCTGCCATCCCAGTTACTTCATAACCATCAGTTGAGTTCCCTGTAACAACAACATTATATGGTGGTGTTACTTCAGCAGCTTGATAAAAAACTGGCGAATAGCCATCAGAGCTAGAGGCGATATCGATAGATAAAACATCTGCTTTTACAATATTTCCAACGAAGCCAGCTTCATAAGGAACAGACATATCTACTCCGGCTGCCGCTAAATCACTATAATTAGGATCTTGAATCAATGTCGGAATCGTGACCGTCGTTTCACCTAATACGCTCGCATCAGCTAATGTTCCAATCAATGATGACCCCACACCAACTAAACCTGTTGCAGTAGCAAAAGTAAGATTAAATGCTGGTTTAATCGTTGCGGATAACGCTGTATTGATCGTACCTGCTGCTATCGTACCAAGAGCACCGCTTCCTGCATTCGGTGTCGCTTGGATTGCTTGGACAGCATCATTGATTCCATCTAAAATTTCAGTCAGCCCTTCTCGAATAACTGTTTCTAATGAGCCATCTAATTCACCATAGATATATTCGTCCCCTTGCATTTGAAGATTCAATGCTACTTCAGCTGACGTCAATGTACTAAGGTTCTCTAATAATGCTAGTTGAGCATACACTTCATCTAAATTGACTGATGCCAACGGGTTAAGGTTAACAATGTTTTCAACAGCAGACACTAGGGTAGTTACCGCCCCATCTACAATCGACAATAGTGGTTGTAGTTCTTCTCCTGGTAACAAAATATCTGTTTGGAAAGTACCCGTCCCATTTGGATTAACTAAACCTTGCATTTCAGTTGGGATTGCTAAAACTGCTCGTCTCGAGCCATTTAGAACATTTAGATCAATCCCATTATTAGCTGAAATAACAAAATCAACATTACGAGTCGTTCCAGCCAATGGAAAAGGTGCACTTTCTGTTGTTCCACTGGTATTAGACGTCGTTAGATTATTGAACAACTGGCCACTAATCAAGTCAGCATATACTTGTTGTGAACCCACAGTAAACAACGGTGTAGCAATTGAAATAGGTGCTGTCCCCAACAGCATCCCTGCAGCAATAGACGTTCCTACTAATAAGTATTTTTTGGATCGACGTTTAGCTCTAGCTTTTTGATCCATACTTTTTTTATAATCCTTTTTCATTTTTTTCCCCCTTAGATGCTTCCATTATTTACTTATGCTTTATCCCCCACTTAATCAATCACTAACAACAATTATTTCCGCTAGGAACTGGCCTCCTTTCTTTTTGTCAAAAAGATATCTTTCTGAAAAAACTTCAGTTAACTTAAGTTACAAAGATTTTAGCAATCGTTAAATTAAAAATATATTATTAAGTTTTAATCTTTTTAAAATAACTTTATTATTTTAAAAATAAAAAGGAACTGTAGCAAATATGTAAAAATATTGCATAACATTTCGTTTTTATGCTTGGATAAATTATAATGTCATTAAGGAATTTCTCTATATATCCATTCATGAAAAAAACTAACAGCCCAAATTAAAATAACGTATTTTTCACTTATTTTTTTGGCTAATTTTTATAAAAAATGATTATAATAAATTTTTTTCTCATTTTTCGTAAAAAAAAATGACAAAATTTAATAATTTGTCATTCGGAAAATTTCGAGTATAAAAATATAGGAGGGAAAAATAAATGAATTTCTCTGTCATGTTAGAAAGGAATATCCAAGTCCAATTAACGATCTTGGACAACTTATATCGCTCACAAGTTACTTGTACGTTAGAGGAATTATCGAAAACAGCTCATTGTGACAAACGTTCTGTGCTTCATCAATGTGACTATCTTAAGGTTTTATCTGACGATCACATCACAAAAAGTACAAAAGGCTTCACTTTTTCTGGAACGATCAGTGAGTATCAACTATTACTACTAAAAATCTTGGAACATTCCGCCATCTTTCAATTGTTAAAAGACCTTTGTCTTCAACCTAGAGTTGATCTGGTTTCCTTTGCCACAGAGCAAAAGATTAGTATTCCCTCCTTAAGAAGACATCTTACTCGAATCAATCAGTTACTTACTACCTATCAATTACAATTAAAGACTTCAAAAGGCTTCGTGTATCTCAAAGGTAGCGAACCACAAGTCCGTTATCTTATTTATTTATTTTTGTGGCAATACTATCAAGGGGTCGTTTGGCCCTTTCCAACCGTTGATTTTCATGAAACCTTTGCAGGGATTGAGTATGCTTTTCAGCTGACAAAACAAAAACCAAATAAACTGAAAATGATTGAATGGTGCTTTATTATTGCTATCACTTTCGTCCGATCAGCACAAGGAAATCAGATGAATCAGAGAGAACTTCCTGATTTTACAGAAGAGATTTGGGATAGCTTTGAAGAGATTACCCATTTCCTTAAACGAATGAGCGTGAAAGCCAAGCTCGATCTTTTGGAAGTCCAATTTTTATTTCTTTGGTTACAAGCACGCCCAGCTTTTTATTTAAAAGACGATCACTTAGAACGAGCCATGAAATTCCATCTAAAAAAAGCCACAGCGATCAAACAATTTCAAAATAGTTTCTATAGCTATATTTATGAAATTGGGTTTAAATCTACACAAATCAATGTAAAGAAAAAATTACTAAATAGTACGATCTTTGCCAACGGGATGAGCGGGCTGTTGTTCCACCGATTTTCCACCATTAAATATGACTTATCAGTCTTTGTAGAAGAAAATTACCCAGCATTCAATCGAGAAATCAATCAATTAGCTTCCCAATTCCAAAAACAGCAACAAGAGCTGTATTGGGTACAATCCTGTCATTTGATCGAAGCATTTATGATCATTACTTCTCCAACATACTTTGATAAAGAAATAAAGATAAAGTACGAAAGTGACTTGCCATTAAGTATTGAACTGAGTTATATGAGTATGTTACAAGAACAATTACGAGTTTACTTAAATGTGGTTTTTACAAATGATCTTTTGTTTGAGCCAGACTTAATCATTCGAACAACCGATATGCCGTTAAAGATCCTGACCTATGAAGAAACAATCCCGTGTTTAGTCGCTCCGACTGATATGTCTAGTGAGCAGATTTATCTATTAAGCCAAAAAATCAAGAAACTAGTCAACGAATAACTAACTTGGGTTTTTATAAAATAAAAAAAAGATGGCAAACGCCATCTTCTTTTTATTATTTGAATAGACCGCTAAGCGGGCTTTTCTTCAACAAGTTATTATAATTTAGTCACTTCAGCAGCTTGAGGGCCACGTGCGCCTTCAACAATTGCAAATTCAACTTCTTGACCTTCTTCTAAGCTCTTGAAGCCGTCTCCTTGAATTGCTGAAAAATGTACGAACACATCGTCTCCGCCGTCTACTGTAATAAACCCAAATCCTTTTTCATTGTTGAACCATTTAACTGTTCCATGTTCCATAAATGTATAGCCTCCAAAAAAGTTCTTGCAAGAAACCTTGCATAAATATTATACCGAATTTAGAAAACGCTCGCAAGACTTGCTCAATTTATTTTTCATTCTTTTTTTTAGGCTTGAAAATGATTATTTGGCAGTTGATAATTGATTGTTTACTTCTTCCCAGTTCACAACGTTCCAGAAAGCTTCAATGTAATCAGGTCGTACATTCTTATATTTCAAATAATACGCATGTTCCCAAACATCTAAACCTAAAATAGGTGTTTTGCCTTCCATTAATGGTGAATCTTGATTGGCTGTTGAAGTGATCGCTAATTTACCATTTTCCATCACTAACCAAGCCCAACCTGAACCAAAACGGCCAGCTGCAGCTTTTTTAAATTCTTCCTTAAATGTTGCAAAATCACCAAAGGCTTCATCAATCGCTTCTTTAATTGCACCAGTTGGTTCGCCACCAGCATTTGGTGCCATGATTTTCCAGAAGAAAGAATGGTTTGCATGTCCGCCACCATTATTACGTACAGCAGTCTTGATATCTGTAGGGACAGCATCCATATCAGAAAGTAGTTCTTCGATTGTTTTTCCACCTAGTTCTGGATGTTTTTCAATCGCTGCATTTAAATTTGTTACATAAGTATTATGGTGTTTGTCATGATGCAAGTGCATCGTTTCTTCATCGATATAAGGTTCTAACGCATCGAATGCATATGGTAAATCTGGTAATGTGTAAGTCATAAAAAAATTCCTCCTCAATGTGTTTGTTCATAGTGTCTACACTACAAAGAGTAACAAAGAGCAAGGAATTCTTCAAAAATTATGCCTACTGTGGATTTTACTTCTCTTTTTCAGGAAGTTCTTCCTCAATAATGGTTGTCCCTTTAAAAATAAACAATTTACTAAAGACATAATTGGCGACTACCACGATGACTTGGGTAATAATCTTAGCCACATAATCATTTGTGTGCATCACCTGAATCAGCAGCAACATGGAACCCATATCCATACCATAAGAAAGAATCCGATAGAACAAAAATTTACTAAATTCAATAACTAAATGGAAAAAATTAGGTGACTTGGAATGAAATACCCATAATTTGTTCGTTACAAAAGCAAATAAAACAGAACAAATCCAAGAAATAGTATTTGCTATCGGCATACTTAGATGGAGCATCTGTAATGCAATTGCAAAAGTAACGATATTCACGACTGTTGCTAAACCACCAAAAAATAGGTAAATAAATATTTCCCAGTAACCTTTTTCTTCTAAAAATTGTCTCACTCGATAATAAAAATTCATCGTTCATCCTACCTTACTAATCAATTCTTATTCATCATACCTTATTTGTCTCTGGTTTTCATCTTTATTCCTTAAATTCATCTTTGTAACTAGCAAATTTTAACATTCTCGTTATTTTTTATAAAAGCAGGTTCTCACATGAACCTTAAAGGAAGATTGCCAATTGGTATTTCCCCTTGTATTTCTTCTAAGACTTCGCTAGAATTGCTAATGATGACATTATGTATAGAAGGAGTAACTATGACAACAAAACAATTAATTATCAGCTCATTCACGCAATTTAAAGAGCTCAAAAATGCTAGAAAAACCCCGTTTGCTAAATCGGTTCTTTATCTTTTGGTCCTTAGCATCATCATGGCTTTGCCTATTTCCTATCAAGTGTTTCAAGTGCTAGAAAACATAAAACAAGATGGTCAGAAAATTGCCACCAAGATTCCAGATTTTTCCATAAAAAACGGGAAAATTGATGCAGCAGATCATGAAGGTTTCATCTATCAAACAAATTCTATCATCTTTACTTTTGATCCGGAAGGCAAACGATCTGAAAAAGATATTACTTCTGACTTAGTCGGAAATTTTCTTAGTGTTGGACTACTAAAAAATAAACTCGTCGTAGCTTTGCCTAATACCGGTACTACTTTTCTAAACAATAACTCACTTGAACTTGACTATAAAAATGATGCCTTAAAAAATCTAACAGGAAAACAATTGCGTACAACCTTAAGTGAAGCAACAATTCCATTTTGGATCAAGATAGTGACTTTCTTAATTTCTATTTATCCAAGCTTTTTGAATTTGATCGTTACTTTACTTTTAGCTAATTTTGCAGCTTATATTTATGCGCGTTTACGTTTGACTGGCGCTTCTTTTCTTGATTGTTTAAAAACGATGATCTATTCAATCACCCTACCAACAGTCTTAGCCACGATCTTAATGATTTTCTTACCGGCTTTTGACACAAGTGCTTTTATCGCAATAGCAGGACTTTTTATTTTTGCACAGGCGGTAAAAGGCTGGCCAAAAAGCCAAATGATGTAGTTCACGAATGTCAAACATAGGAAACGACTTTCTTCGATTAGGCGGCAACGCTAGTCAAAGAAAGTCGTTTTTTAATGTCAACTATTTTTCTAAGTAAGGATCAATATCCTTTTTTTAATGCCACTTCATTTATCTTAAGCTCTTGATTTGTGACATAGCTTTTAAGATTGGCTAGAAAGATTGTCATTAACTTATTTTGAAAATCTGAGGTTAAGCCAGCGATATGCGGCGTAATCAATACTTGATCCATTTCCCACAATGGGCTTTTTTCAGGTAATGGTTCTTCTTCAAAAACATCCAATGCTGCAAAGGCGAGTTGTTCTTCATTTAATGCCTGAACTAAATCAGCTGTTTTTAAAGAAGCCCCACGTCCAACGTTGATGAATAACGCATGGGAAGCGAATTTTTTGAATAATTCATAATTAAAGAAGCCCTTAGTCTGCTCTGTCAGAGGCAAAATATTTACAATGATATCCATATCAGCTACTACTTTTTCCACTTCGTTTAAGGAATACGTTTGACTGAATCCTTCTACTGGATGCCCGGTAGTATTCACCCCATAACTGACCATAGAAAAGCTGTCTGCTTTCTCAGCAACCATCTTGCCGATTTGCCCCGTTCCGATGATCAATAATTTTTGTTTTTCTAATTGCTGATAATGGACATGAGTTCCTAACCATTCTTTCTTTGCTTGTGCTTTTTGTGCTTGGAACAGCCCTCGAGAATAGCCTAAAATCACTCCCATGATGTGTTCAGCTATTGATTCACTATGAATACCACTACCATTTGAAAGTAAGATCCCTTTTTCAGAAAATGCCGTTAGTGGTAAAGTGTCTACCCCTGCCGAGATCGAATGTACCCATTTTAACTTTGGAGATGCTAATAGCTCTTTTTCGTATTGACGATTCCACCCTAAACTAATTTCAACATTCAGCAAATCTGTAGGTTCAAGCTCAGTTTTTATGACATAATTAGGCGCTAATTCAGTCATTTTATCAATAAATTCTTGTCTAAATCCTCGATCTAAATAAATAATTTTTTCTGCCATCTTAGTTACGCATCCCTTCTATTACTAATTGTAATCAAGTGTTTTGTGACTCTGTCTTATGAAAAAAGAGGTAAATATAAAAAAGGAGTTTTCCAAGCTAATGGTAGCTAAAGAAACGCTCCTTTGTTTTATTGTTCTTTGAAATGATAAGTTGGCTCATTTAAAGATGCATCATAATCAACAACAAGATCATACCCCTTGAAAAACCAGTCATCTGCTTCTTCAATAAAAAACAGCATCCCGTCAATGGTTTCTTCTTTGATTGGTCGTTCAGGCTGTTCGACAGACATTCCGATAGAAAAACCATCATGTACTTCTGTCTTGCCGTAGACTTTCCCAAAAAAACGAATCCCATAATTTTCAGGGATGGTTACTTCCTCTTCGAACCATTTACGTGCATTATCTGTTACTGATAATTTCATTCCTGCATCTCCTTATTGATTCATTTTATCGTCTAATATATCTACATCTTCGGTTTCCCCAATTACTAATAAATTATCATTTTCTCTGACATATTCATCTGCTGAAGGTGAAACAACGACCGAACGATCAAAGCGTCGAATTGCTACAACTGTTAGATCATAACGTTGCCTAAAATTCAGCTCCGCTAATGTTTTATTAAAAAATTTGGGATTAGAAACTCGAATTTCTGCAAGAGAAAATTGATCCGATAGTTCTAAGTAATCCAATATATTTTTTGAAACAAGATTATGAGCAATACGAATCCCCATATCTCTTTCCGGGTGAACCACACGATCTGCTCCGATTTTTTCTAACACTCTTGCATGATATTCATTTTGAGCTTTAGCTAAGATGTTGGGAACTCCCATCTCTTTGACCATTAATGTAACGAGGATACTTGCTTGGATATCTTCACCGATTGCAATAATCACATGATCAAAATTTCTGATTCCTAGTGAACGCAATGTCATTTCATCTTGTGCATTTGCTACAACTGCATGCGTAGCGATATTCATATATTCATTGACTCGATCTTCATTGCTATCAATAGCTAATACTTCTTGTCCTGCTTCAACTAAGGTTCGGCAAATACTGCCACCAAATCGTCCAAGCCCGACAATTGCAAAATTTTGTTTCACTTGCTTCCTCCCTTACCTATTTTATTTAAGTATAGCAAAGGCTTTCTAAAAACGAAAGTAAGCTTTCTTTTGTAGAATAAACAATTTATTTAACTAGTCCATGTTTGAAAGCATAAATAGCTGCTTGCGTTCGATCTTCTACTTCTAATTTTGCTAATATATTTGAGACATGGGTTTTGACTGTTTTTAAAGTAATAAATAATTCATCTGCAATCTCTTGATTGCTTTTTCCTTCTGCTATCAGCATCAGGATTTCATTTTCGCGTTTTGTCAATTCTTCATGAAGAATTGGCTCGTTTCTCTTACTTATTTTTTCCATCATTTTTGTTGTTACTTCAGGTTCTAACACTCGTTCCCCTCTTTGAGTTGCTCTGATCGCATCTGCAATTTCATGAGCGGTAGAAGTTTTTAATAGATATCCCGCTGCACCTGCTTCAATGGCTGGATAAACTTTTTCATCATCGATAAAGCTGGTTACAATAATTATTTTTGCTTCAGGCCAGTCTTTTAAAATAGCTTTAGTTGATTCAATCCCATCCATTTCTTCCATAACAAGATCCATCAAAATCACATCAGGTCGTAATTCCATTGCTTTTTCATAGCCTTCTCGACCATTTTCTGCTTCACCGATCACTTGAATGTCTTCTTGAATCGATAAATAAGAGGAAACTCCTAAGCGAACCATTTCATGATCATCTACGAGTAATACTTGTATCATTTTCAATTATGCCTCCTTGATCAAAGGAACTTTGATCTCAATACTGGTGCCTTGTCCTTTAAAACTAATAATTTTAACTGTTCCACCAATACCTGCTACCCGTTCCCTAATATTATTTAATCCATAACTACCTGTTTTCGTTTCGTTCATATTAAACCCGGTACCATCATCAATCACTCGTAACAATAAGTTATTATTGATTTTGTGTAAATAAACTTCTAATTCATTTGCTTTAGCGTGACGTAAGGTATTGGATAATAATTCTTGCACGATACGAAAAAGATGATCTTCAATCGAATTGGACAATTTTACGTCTTCGATCTCCCATTTCAATGAAATTTGAATTTTATTTTGTAGTTCTTTTAATAATTGCTCAATTCCTTGTTTCAAACTCTTCTCCTCCAGATTCACTGGGCGAAGATGAAGTAGGAGCGCGCGCATTTCAGATTGAGAAGCATTGATGATATCAGCAACCATACGTAATTGTTTGCGAAATATTTCTGAACTATCTGTTTTTTCGGCTTGTTCTGTTAAAGCAGACATCATCATCATCGCTGCAAATAATTGTTGTGAGACAGAATCATGGAGTTCCCGGGCTAAACGATGCCTTTCTAGTTCTAAGATTTCCTCTCTTGTCTGTCCATCCACATACTGGGGTCTGCTAGTGATAATTTGTAGTTCACTAGAAACTTCAATCATTTTTTCTTTTATTTTGGTTATTTCTTTATCAATATCTTGTACATAAATATCATCATTTGCACTGGGAATGGGTTCATTCAAATGACTAGACTCATAATTACCAGAAGATAATGCTCTTAATTTTTCTTCAATTTTACCATACTTTGCTTTTTGGATAAGTGATACTATCAAAAAAAACACTAATCCGACACCTAAGGCAATAGCAAACAAATGAAAAATCAGCGGCACATACAATAGTCTTGCACTTAAAATGGCACGCCACCAATTCGTTTGGTTACTTGCATAAAAATAAGTGAACAACGAAAACAAGATGATTAAAAAAGAAGCCGCTGAGGCATAGATTGCCATCATTAATTTTGATAATCTGCTCATCATACACGTATCACCTCAACGTCACCAAGTAATGTATTCGTGATGATTTTTAACCGTCTTGGGTTTTCATCATAATCGTTACTATAAATTTTGATGGATTCATTTTTTAATGAAAATTGTTCCTCTTCAAATAAAACATTTCCAACAAGTGTCGCATGCTCTAAACTGATGGCAATCCCTAAAGGTACCAAAATTCTCGTTCTGCCAATTCCTTTTCGCACAATAACGATATTATCATCCTTTGGTAACAATGTATTGCCAAGATCAATGATCGTATCCCCTGAAATTAAAGCAATATTGATGTCATCCCATTCATAAACATCATTACCAATACGTTGATTTCCAAATAATTGTTGTTTTTTTCGTTCATTATTATGTGTTTTTAATTGATCGGTTTGTACCATGATCATCTGTTTCTTTCGCCAAAAGGTATTTTTTGTTAGATCAATCCCAGAAATTTCAACCCCTTTTAGTCCGATAAACAAGATCGCAAATACTGCCATCAACCATAGTGCAGGGCTATTGACTAAACTAAAGAAAACGATCAAACTCCCTATAATCAATTGAAAATTTCGAAATCCAGATCGTGGATATTTTCTTAATGCTAAATATATGTTCAATGCACCAAACAATACGAGAAGAAGTAATTCTACGTTGTTCACAATTTGCCAAACTGCAAATAGTAATAATAAAGCCTCGACTACGATAAAAAAACGCCAAGAACTATTCATCTTTATTCTCCTTTCATGCACATTCTCATTCTATCATAGCTATTTTTTTAGAAATATACTATAGGACTTGAGATGTAAAGTTTGTCCTAAGTCAAATGGTTCTGGACACTCATTCCTTAGAAAAATAAATAAGCCGAAGAATCCCAAAAATCGGAGAAACGATTTTCTGATTCTTCGGCTTATTGCTCAAAGTTGTAGATGTCACAACTTCATTTTTGTTCAAGTATTTCTTATGCTTGCTCTACTTTAACGATTTTAACTAACATATCGCCACCAGGGGTAGCAATCGTTACTTCATCATTGACTAATTTACCAATCAAAGCTTGAGCAATTGGTGAATCATTAGAAATTTTACCAGAAAATGGATCAGCTTCTGCACTTCCTACGATTGTGTATTCTTCTTCTTCACCATCCGGTAATTCAATAAATGTCACTGTCTTACCAATTGATACTTCATCTGCATCAACACCGTCATTGTCAATGATTTGAGCAAAACGAATCATATTTTCGATTGTTGTGATTCGACCTTCAACAAACGCTTGTTCATCTTTAGCAGATTCATACTCTGAGTTTTCAGATAGATCACCAAATCCACGAGCGATTTTAATGCGTTCAATGATTTCTCCGCGTTTAACTGTTTTTAATTGTTCTAATTCTTCTTCTAGTTTGGCTTTGCCTTCTAGAGTCATCGGGTAAACTTTCTCAACCATGTATAACGTCTCCTTCTTGATCTATGGAATACCGCAAAAAGTAATCTTTTGAGGAATATAATCCAAAAAAGATTACCACGCTTTTCCTAAAATGTAAATGTTTTTCTATTTTAAATAAATAGTCGATGATACAAATACTATTCTACGAATTATTGACATATTTATCAACTAATTCCAAATGTTCTTCGTAAGTTTTTGCAAAATAAACATCGCCTTTATTGATATCTGCCACAAAATAGTAGTAATCATTTTGAGTCGGCTCTAATACGGCTTCGATAGCTGCTTCACTAGGGTTATCAAATGGTCCAGGACCATAGCCTGTGTTCGTATATAGATTATATGGAGAGTCGACAGCCGTATCTTTATAAGATACCGTTTCTTTGTGTTCTCCCAAGGCATATAAAACAGAGATATCTGATTGTAAAGGCATATCTGCCTTGATACGGTTGAAAAATACTTGGGCGATGTTTTTACGATCGTTTTCTTTTATCCCTTCTTTTTCAACTAATGAGGCCAACGTCAGGACTTCTTGAACCGTCATATTTTTTTGTTTGATGGTTGTAAAATAAGGCTGTAACACGCTATTTGTCTTGTTTACCATCTGAACGACTAAATCTTTCAACGACATTTTTTTGTAGTAATCATAAGTAGCCGGGAACAAATAACCTTCTAAGCGATATTTGACATTTTGAGCTTTGCTCGCACTGTCCAATAAATCTGGGAATTTTTTATAAAGCTCATTGAAAAACGTTTCATCTTTCATCAAATCTAAAAATTCTTGTTTATCTTTTCCAGTGACTTTCGCTACTCTAGCAGCGATTTGTTCAATGTCGTATCCTTCCGGTATCACGACTTTGCCATCTGCTACTTTAGTTGGCTCTGAGGTGCCACCTTCTTGCAATTGTTTTCCGATCTCATCCAAAGTCATATTTGGTGCCATTTGATAATATCCAGCTTGAAAGCCAGTCATATTTTTAAATTTAGTATAGTAATTGAACACGATGCCGCTTTTAATCACTTGATCTTGTTCGAGTATCTCACCTATTTGTTTATTTGATGAACCGCTAGGTATTTCAATTTGAACAAGTTGATCATTTTTAGGATCCAATGGTTTCAACCCGCTATCCACATAGCGGTAAATGGTGAATCCAAGGACGCCTCCAATGATTAGCAACGTCAAAACGATCACTAAAATGATTTTACCAACGATTTTTTCTTCTTTTTTTCGCAAATTTTTTCTCTGATTAATGACTGCATTCTTTTCAGCAGATTGGTCTGATCTGTTTTTTTTCTCTTCTGGACGTTGTTTGTTTTCTGACAAAACAACTCCTCCTTACTATCAACTTCGTAACTTCATCTATTATACATGATATTTTGATTGACGTGAATTAATTTATTTAAATATTCTATCAAAATTGTAAGTAGTAAATCAAATAAAAACAGATTAAAATTAATATCAATAAATACAATAGTTATTTTAACTATTAGCGAAAATGAAAGGACCTTATGACACAATGATAAAAAAAGGCAAACATGCAAAAAAAGGGTCATTTCCTTTTTTCTCTATCATTCTAGTATTGCTCAGTATTAGCGTACTTTCCACCGGTATGATTTTAGGATGGACTATTTATACGAAAGAACAAGCTAAAAATGATTCCGATTCACTAAAACCTAAACAGACATTATCGCTTACACCTGAAGAAAAAAAATTATCAGAAAAAATCAACCACCTGTTAATTAAACATGATTACATTGGCTCAATTTATGTAAAGAAAAATAATCATGTGATTTTTGAGCGTGGCTATGGTTATGCGAACAAAGAAAATGATCAGTTAAACAGCCCTTATCTTTACTATCAAATTGGCTCGATTCAAAAAGCGATGACAGCTCTGTTAATTCTCAAACAAGTAGAATTAGGACACCTTTCTTTGAATACGAAATTGGCTAAGTTTTATCCTCAAATTCCGAATAGTCAAAAGATTTCCATTGAAGATCTACTTTATATGAGATCTGGGTTGAAACCTACAGCTAAACCTACTACCCCATTATCAGATACAGAAGTCGTTCAATTTGCGGTTCAACATCTAAAATTAGTTGACTACCATACTTATCGTTATGAACCATTAAACTTTACAATTTTAGCGGGTATTTTAATCAACTTAACTCACCAACCTTATGAAAAATTAGTAGAGAATGAGATTATCAAACCTTTGGATTTGAAACAGACCGCTTTTTATGATCAAGTCAAAAACTCTCCGCATCATGCCGTTTCCTATCAGATGTCTGCTCGTGATGATTACTGGAAGCCATTAACTGAATCGCAAACAGCGATCCATAATGAATTAGGGACTGGAAATATCAGTATGTCGGTGCTTGATTTAAATACGTTTTTCACTAAAGTTTTATCAGGTAAAATGATCCCACAGAAATTACTTTTTACATTATGGAAACCCAGTCCTACTGGCCACCCATATCGTGGTGGTGTCTATTGTGGTAATGATTATGTTTTGGCACAAGGAAACATCAATCGTTTCCATTCAGTCGCTGTTTTCAAACGTGATTTGAAAGATGCGGTTGTCATGGAAAGTAACGACCAATCAGATAAAAAAATAAAATTAACTGCTCTAGACTTGCGAAATCGAATTTATAATTTAATTGAAGGGTCCAAGATATTAGAAGAAAATTAATCCTGAAAACGAAAAAGATTATCGTCCCAAAAATTAAGTACGTCATAGTTCAAAAATTTTTTTATTAAAAAAATCGCCATGCAAAAGTTAGAATGTTATCTGACTTTTGCATGGCGACTGTATTTATCCGACTATCATAGTTCTATTTCTCAAAGTTTAAGATTTCGTACCATCCACTTTTCAAGTGTACGAATAAGAACTGTCGACTCTTATTATTCACTATATTTCAGTTTTTAAATAGCTTTTCATACCACTTAATACATCATATTTTGGTAGATAACCAATAGACTGAATCTTAGAAATATCTGCTAATGAATCGTGAATATCTCCTGAACGTTCTGGCTGATATTCTAAAGCTAATTCCGTCTCTAAAATTTGATCAATCGTCTGGATCAATGTTAATAATGTAGTTGCTTTTCCCGTTCCGACATTAAATTGTTCGCCTAAAGCCGCTTCTTTGTTAGCTACCAGAAGTAAAGCTTGGATCACATCATCGATATAGACAAAGTCTCTTGATTGGCTACCGTCTCCATATAAAGTAAATGACGTTTTTTCTCCCGCTAATTGTTTTTTATAACGATCAACTAAGATTGAAATCACACCACTGTAAGGTGAATTTGGGTTTTGGTTTGGTCCGTAAACATTGAAGAAACGAACTGCACTTCCTGGAACATCATATAAATGACAGTAATCCAAAACATATTGTTCAGCTGCAAACTTATCGATTGCATAAGGGGTTAATGGACGAATAATGGATTCCTCTTTTTTTGGTAAAGTTGGTTCATCCCCATAAACTGCTGCTGAAGAACTAAATACGATTCGTTTTAAGTTTGGTTGATATTTCCGGATCAATTCTAACAGCATCAGCACACTTTCAAAATTAACTCGATGTGTTTCTACTGGCCGGGCAACCGAATCTGCCACACTAGCAACTGCCGCTAAATGGAAAATGTAGTCAAATTGATTGGCACGGATGATTTCTTCCATCAATACTGAATCCGCTACATCACCTTCGATGAACGTGATGTTTCTATCCATCTCAAGATTTTCTACTTTTCCCATTGATAAATCATCAACAACAATCACTACATTTTCTTTACCTAAGTGATTGGCTAAGGTAGAACCGATAAAACCAGCCCCACCGGTAATCAATATTTTTTCCACTATTTTCACTCCAATTATTGATTTACATAAAAGATAAGTTTAGTGTAACACGTTTATTCTGAGAATACTATCTTATATATATGCCCTAAATAGAGCGATCATAGACTAAATGTTCCCTTTCCAATAGTTATCTCCTGTCTAACAAGAAAACCATGCCATGCATAAAATATTCTAATAGTAGATAATATTTTTCTTATTTAAACGCTGCTTCTTTGTTATTGCCTTGGCAGAAGTTGGTCAAGGATGTATTTCTCTATCACCTTTTGCAAGAATAAGGGACTGTGACAAGTCTTTTGTCACAGTCCCTCACTGTCTTCTTTATATTAATGATCTTTGACTAAGTATCGCAAATCTTTTAAGTCGCTCAAAAAACCACGATGGACAATCACTAAATAAATGATATATATCACAATATAGGCAACCATACTCATATAAGTGCCATCAAACCAAAGATTACTAAAAATGAATAATAAAGTTAGACAGGTTTCTAAAAACATTTTAGCACCAATTTTAATATTCATATCTCTACACAAGAAAAATTCAGCTAAATTACAACGGAATGCTAAACTAGCAAGTATTAATCCGACAGTTAAGTTTAAATTCCCTATGATGAAAATGACGAATAGAGAAAGAAGTAAGGATAAGGTCAACGTCAAGACGTTTACCATTAGAATCGTTTTTTCTTTACGCAATGTCTTCAAATAGGTATTGATTAATAAGGACATTCTTCCTTCATAGATAACGATTGGAAATAAGATCCCCATGAATCTTAAACTAACTTCATATTCAGGTAGCCACATGCCTAAAACGATTTTTGCTGGAATATAAAAAATCAAAATAGCATACGTCAAAGGAACAAATACACCTCTTAGTGTTTGAAATAAAGAAGAAAGACGATCTCGATTTGTTCTTCTTAAAAGCGGGAACATGACGATCCCCACCGCATTGATAAAGGTCAAAAACATATTAGAGATACTTAAAGTAAAAGATAATTTACCAAAAGTCTGGATTGACCATTGTTGTTGAACAAAGAAACGGATCGTACCCATAATTAACATACTAGCAATACTACTCAACATTAATTTGCTACCAATATTAATGTTATCTAAGATTTCAGGTACTAGTTCTTTTAGACCAATCATTTTAACTTGTAGCATATCTTTTATTCGGGTCATTCCCCAAATTGTAATCACTAATTTTGAAATGATATCCATAATGATCAACCAGTAAAATTCCCGCCCACCAGTGGCAAAATATATACCGATTAAGACAACATATAAATAGCGATCATTTCTTGATAACTGGGCATACTCTTTAATCCTATTTGTTGATTGGAAAATATAGAGAATAAATGTTTTAACGATGGTCACTACAGAAACAACAGCTGTCAAAATCAAGATCAGTGCTTGGTATTCTCCAGGCATAAAGAAGTAAGCCCATAAAATAACGAAAATCGAAACAAAAAATTCAAATATCGCTAAATACCAAAACTGCGATCCTAAAGAACGTTTATCAATGTCTTTGTACTCTTCTCCACCGATTTTCAAGTAAATACCATCAATCCAACCAAAATGTAAGAATCCTACATAAGAAGAATAAAAGACATAGAGTTGCCAATAACTATATTCAGTCACTCCTAATAATTTTGGAACAAATAAATTTAAAAGGACAGAAATACCTAATGTAGCAAAGTTAGCTGCTACGGTATAATATAGATTTTTTGCGACAGCTTTTGCTTTATGGTTCATGCTGATACCTCACTTTCCTGACTTATATTTTATAAGATGATAGATATCAGTACCAAAATAAAATTTACGCTTATAGCGGAAGAAAGAAGCAAGAATTGTTGATAACTGTTCCTTTTCTAATATAGCAATACGCATTTCTAGTTCATCAATCATTGACAAGAGCATTTTTTGTTTCTTCTCAAAATCATCTATATCAGTTAAATTAGCTAAATAGTTATTGGCTGCATGTACACGTTGCAATCTTCGCCGTAACGTATTTAGTCTTTTTTGGTAGGCTGTTACTTTGTTTGCTTGGTCAATTTCTTTTTTAAAAGAGCTTTGACCATGTTTACGCCATTCAATCAACGGTTTTCTTAAGAGAAATAACCCATTGCTTAAAACAGCACTTCCCCACATGGACATATCATGGACTGCATTCTCCATTCTTGAAGCATAAAGCATCACATTCGCAATAAAGCTTTGGCGAATAGCATAGACACAGCCTGGACGTCTTAGGAATAAGTTGTTTTCATTAAAAACCACTCGTTCTTCTGATTGTCCCTCTATTTTTTCTGTATCAACCCGTTTTAACTCTTCGGCTAAACCACCTGGCTCTACTAATTCATGATAATCTGATACTAAAACTTGAACTTGTTGATTCGCAAAAGTACGACTCATTTCTTCAATCTTTTTTTCATGCCAAATATCATCTTGGTCACAAGTAAACACAACATCTTTACTTGCTAAATCCAGCAGTTTAAAAAAGTTTTTTCGCCATCCAACGTTTTCTTCATTAACAATCAATTGCCAGGTAGCCTGTAACTGATTTTCTTCAATGAATCTTCGTACAATATTGACTGTCTGATCAGTTGAACAATCATCTTTTATGATAACTTCATCAATTTTTTGAGATTGATTCTTCAAAGAATTGAGCTGTTCTATAATATTTTTTTCGCCATTATATGTAGCCATTACAACAGTTGTTTGCAGTTTTTCACGCATTTACTTCACTCCTTCTAAGATATAGTATTAAAGATGCTACTTTGTTGTTTCGTCTTACTTTTTGTAACCATTTCGAGAGGCTATTTTTCGTAAAAGTTATACGGATGGTGTGTCACGCGTTCATTTTCCGGTGGCATTGTCATGTAATCTCCGTAACGCAATGTAAGAAAATCTCCTCTATTTTTGATAGCCATTACTTTGTGTCCTTCAAATTCGACGTCTTCATATTCAGTAAACCATTGCGTTGGAAAAACACCCCAATCAATATGAATCCATTCTAAATAACCACATGTGTCCGTATCTCCAAATCGGATTTTTTTAGCAGCTTCTTGATATTTTTTTTGCCAATAGACATTATCTCCGATTTTCAATAATTTTTTATGATGAGGATAACGCACTACTAATTTTACGACTGCTTTCAAAAAATCAAAGCTTCGAGCATAAGCTAATCCCAAAGTGTCCATTAAGTTTAGACGATAATTCTCTGTTGTCTCTCTTAGAGCTTGACGTTCTGTAGCAGAATCTGGAATGCCGTCAATAGGAAAAATATCAACAAAAACGCCTAAATCAGGTTCTTCCCCACTAAAAAACTGCTTTGTTTTAGCTACAGTTTTTGGGTCAATCACTTTTGCAAATGGATATCTAAAATTTTCTCTTGTTTCAAAGGACAACAACTTGTAATTTGTATCATTTTTTAAGATCAAAAGCAATTCTTCATAATCTGGTCGGGGCATCACGATATCAATATCATCATCCCAAGGGATAAAACCTTGATGGCGTTCAACACCAATCAGACTTCCATAAAATATGGTATATTTTAGGTTGTTTTCACGACAGATTTTATCAATATAAACTAAAATATCAACTGCTTTTTTTTGTACCTCTGCCATTGTTAATTCTCTCATAAGAAGTCTCCTATATCCAATTAAATTTTTTACTAACGAACGGGAATATTTATTTGCCTTTGATCATCAAATTGACCAATAATAGAAAATATCCTTGCATCCTTTGTTTCTCTGCAAGGATTTTTCCTATTACCTTAATTATTTTTCCAGTCTGTTCAATTGTTTTTGTTGATCGAAATCATATTGAAGTTTTCCTAAATACAACCAGAAAATAAATGTTGCAGAACGTCTAGTTAGTATAATTTCAGTAATCAATAAACTAGAGACTAAGATGATCAACACAATTTGATTATCTATCAGAAATTCCAGATAATTTTTTTGCTTTGTAGCAAATAGTATCCGCAAAGACTGCCACATTTTTGATAGTAAAAACAGGACAAAAACAATTGTTCCAGAGATACCAGTTGCTGCTAATAGATAGAAAAAGGCACTGTGAGGTGTTTGCCCCGTTTTAGCAATATGAGTCTCTGGGATTTTAGCTTTGGCAATTGCCACAAAACCTTTTGGTGTTGTTCCGAAAATGGGTTCAAGTCGCATCAATTCAGTTGCACTTTTCCATAAAGCAAAACGACTGTTAGAAATATCTTTATTTTCAACAACATCCGGTCTTTCGGTAGTGACCAATTTTTCGTCAGGAATTTTTTTCTCTGAATCTTTTTCAAAAAAGTCAACGACCTTAGGACTTGTGATTTCCACACGGTTTGCTACATTGACGTAACCTGTTTTCATCAATGATACGCCACCAAAAACAACGGCTGAACTAATCGCAGCTAGGACTGTTGCTCCTACTACTTTCAATACTAACGATTGATTTTTTTTCGACTGATAAAATAAGTAAAAGAAGAAAACACCAAAAAAGGCCGCAACTACCAATTGGATCATACCAGATCTTGAACCTGAGAGAGAAATATAGCTAAATTGAACAAACATAACAAAAATAGAAAGAACTTTCACCCATAGCTTTTGATTAAAAATAGCTTTTCTAAGGGCAAAAATAATACAAACCAATGAAATAGTTGTCGCATAGTTTGGATCAACAAAAATCCCATAAAGACGATTTTCAAAAAAACCGATTCGCATGCCATAATACAATGATTTAACTGGCGTAGAAAAACTTACACGAGCAAAAAACAAATAAAGAGAAAATAGGACAAGTGCAGACCAAACAACTAAAAGAATCGTTTCAAACACAGTAAATAGTTTTTTGTTATTTTCTCTTCCCACTTCAAATACACAAAAGAAAAAGATACATTGCCAAATAATCAGTTTGATGTTTTCCGTGAAAGCATATTCTCGATTCAACAATGTACTGATTGCTAGAATCACTATAAAAACAATTAACCAATATTCAATTTTTATTTTCTTTTTTTCGAGAATCATTGGTAAAAAGTGGCTAAGGAAAATGACTCCTGATAATAACATGATAATCATCGAAAAGATGGAATCGATTTTTGGTGGTAGTGTGGAATAAACACTAACCATCCGACAGATTAAGACAAGCTCAAAAAAAACAATATAGGGCAATGCTATTTTTTGTCCTATACTATGGAATTGCTTTGAAAATTTAGTAAACATTTTATCCTCCATTAGTATAAAAGATCAATCACCGTAACGGTTAATCTTTAGTTTTAGTTATATGTTTCCTTCTAAATTCTACTGGAAACTTATATAAATGTAAGCTAATCATTAAGAGTAATGTAGAAAACTTACGACTCTTGGTAAAAATCTCATTATCCATAATGAATCGAAAGTTATGTCTTAAATAACTTACGATTTCTTTTGTTTCCGGACGATCCGTTACGTTTGCTACTATAATCTTATCGAGAACTAAAAAGTTAGCAAAACAAACACGTTGATGTGCTGCTTTTTTGATTTCTTGACTTCGGTCTTTGAGCTTTATTTCATTGTTTTCCCAAGCTTCAATAAATTCAAATTGTTTTTCTGAAAAACTTTCTGTATTGATACTTCCAAGACGATGATAATAATAGTACTTTTGTTCAGAGTCAATGGCTACTTTGTGGCATTGATTCAATAAATCTACAATAATAAAAGAATCTTCATGATATTTTCCCTCTGGATAGCGGATAGTTGAAAACAGTTCTCGCTTATAGAGTTTGTTCACTGCATGAACAGAGATGATATTTCCTTGTAAAATTAATAATAACGCTTCTTCAGCGGTTACTGTTTTTTTGATTGTGGGTTTGATTATCGGATCTTTTCCCTCGTAAACATCATAAATACCACAGATCGATAAGTCTGCCTCTTCTTTGATGATTGCTTTATATAAAAGTTCATACATATCTTCTGCGATATAGTCGTCACTGTCAACAAAGCCCAAATATTTTCCTTTGGCTACTTCGATTCCCGCGTTTCTTGCACTACTCAATCCACCATTTTGTTTGTGGACGACCCGTACACGAGCATCCTTCTTTGCATAGTCATCACAAATACGTCCACTATTATCAGGTGAACCGTCATCCACTAAAATCAGTTCAAAATCGGAAAAAGTCTGAGCGAGAATGGAATCTACACATTTTTTTAAATATTTTTCAACTTTATAAACAGGTACGATGATACTAATTTCACACATGTATTTCATCCTTAACTAACTGTACTGTATGCTTCAGTGATTCTTCTAGACTAAAGATCGGGAACCAGCCAGTATCTTTAATTTTTTCATTATTTAAAATAGCCGTATTTGCTTTAGAAAAGCCTTGTTGTTCAATTGCATCAGGTAATTCAAAAATGACTTGCTTCCCACTAATTTCAGCAAGTTTTTGAGCAAGCTCTTTTAGATGCAAATCAAAACTGTCATTAGAGATATTATAAGCTTCTCCAATCTGACCGTGAATAAGGAGATGAAGCATCGCTGAAACAGCATCACCTACATAAATATAGGAAAAATACTGGTTTCCTTCACTCTTTAATACAATATCTTCTTCATGCACTGCATTCAAGATAAATTGAGAAGAAGCCTTAGAGTCAGATAACAACATCGTTGGGCCAAATGTACGGCATAATCTTGGAATCACAATATCTAATTGATGCTTCGCAATATATGCCTGACAAAGGGACTCACTGACTCTCTTACCTTCCGGATAGCCGGCACGTAAAGTATTGCAATCAATATAACCACAATAATCTTCCGAAAACTTTTCAACGTCTCCACGATTTTCGCCATAGATCTCTACAGTTGAAAGGAAAAGCACTCTTTTCGGTTCTGTTGCTACAGCATGTTTCAATACTTGTTCTGTACCTGCAAGATTCGTCATAATCGTGCCAATTGGATCGGTTGCATAAGCTTTTGGATGGGTATTGCTTGCACCGTGGATGATATAGTCAGCCTTAATAGAAAAAGGCAACGGATCTGTCACGTCTCCTTCGATGATCTCAAAATTTTGATCAGAGATATACGGAGAGAATCGTTCTTCCAATCTTTGACGATTTCTTCCCATTGCATATACTTTAATATTAACCCCTAAATACTGGTTTGCTAACATTAACGTATCGACTAAAAAAGAACCAATCATACCTGAGGCACCAATCATGAGTAAAGATTGACCATCCAAACTTTTTAAATCAGGAGTATGTTCGACTACCTTCAGCAAATCATCTTTATATAGTGGATTATTTATTAAAGACATCCTCTTCACCTAATCTTTCATTTTTAAATATGCTTTGAAAAGCTCTAAATCATCGGTTGTGGTCAATTTGATATTTTTATCAGAACCAGCCGCAAAATACAAGGTTTCACCTAAGTCCACCATCATCGTATTGGTATAAGATGAGTCTGTCATTCCAATATTTTCTTTGACCGCCCGATTATAAGCAGAAAGTAGTTTACCATATTGGTATGCTTGTGGAGTTGAAACACGTCGTAACGTATTACGATCCACATATTGTTGTGTCGTTTCTTCGGTTTTCTTAATAAAAATCTGTTCATTATACGGTAATGAAGTCACACCATTTCCATATTCCTTACATTTCACAATCACATCTGATAGGACGAGTTCATCCACCAATGGACGGATACCGTCATGAATGATAATTGTGTCATCATCCTCTGAATAATCTTTTAAAAATTGTACACCGTTATTGATTGATTCTTGTCCTTTAGATCCGCCAGTAATCACCCATTGGACTTTACTGATATTGAACTCTTTGATATAAGCCCACATGGTTTCTTCCCAACCTGATTTACATACAACAAGAATTCGATCAATCTGTGGATGGTGTTGGAATGACTCCAATGTATAAATAATGATGGGCTTCCCCTCGATATTAATAAATTGTTTTGGTATATCCTGCCCCATTCGTTTGCCAACGCCACCGGCAATAATTATAGCTGTAATCATATTAGATAAATTCCTTTCTTTTATGTGTATTTATACTAAATAGGTATTGAAAACTTGCCTATTATTTCACTATCCGTTCAATAAAAACCATATTTAACCTTTTACATTTTCTCACAACTGCCAATAACTTTCAATGTTTTCCACTGAGCCTCGGTGAAATATAAGTATTATACAAAAAAACAACACATCAAAAGAATGATAGAACATTCGATTGATGTGTTGTTTTATTTATTTTTAGTTTACTTTTTGAACATACTTTTTATTTGCAGTCACATAACCATCAGCTGTTTTTAATCGTGGAAGTCCTGATGGGGTATATTCGATTGATTGGATCTCTACGATCGTTCCTTTGCTAATTGCAGCTCCTTTTTGCGTAAAACTGAGATCTTTATAGTAGTAATCATTCATCAACAGTTGAACTCTTTTAGGATTCGTCACAAAATAATTATCATTTGCATTCGCAGCAGCTGTAACATACCCTTTATTAGCTGTAACATATCCCTTATTGGTTTTTAATCGTGGGATTCCACCAGCTGTATACTCGATACCTAAGACATCGATCACCGTACCTTTCGAAATCGGGGTACTTGGTTGTTTAAAGTCTATGTCAGAATAATAGCGATCATCCCTCAACATAACAATTTTTCTTGGATTTTCGATAAAGTAATTATCACTGTCACTCACTAATTGTGTTACATAACCTCTATTTGCTGTCAAATAGCCTTTTGCCGTTTTTAACCGTGGGATTCCACCACTTGTAAATACCACATTTTGCACTTCAATCAATTCATTTTTAGAGACTGCCTCCCCTTTTTGACTGAAATTGACATCATGATAATACGTATCATTTGTCTTCATGACCACATATCCTGGATTACTATAATAATAGTTTGAGATATTATCTGGCACTTCTTGCACATACTCTTTATTAGCCGTCAAATAGCCATCGGGCGTAAGCAATCGCGGTACTTGACCTTCACGGTATACGACACCTGTAACAGATACAAGCGACCCTTTCGTCACTGCTTTTCCTTTATGGAGAAAGTCTGTGTCTCGATAGTAAGTATCATTGGCTTTCATGACGATTCGAACAGGGTTTTTCGTATAGTAATTATCAATTGATGCTACAGTTGCGATCACGTAATCTCTATTTGCTGTATAAAAGCCTTTATTTGTTTTTAATCGAGGTATTCCACTCTTTGTTTTTTCAATTCCCGTTACTTTGATGACCGTACCAGCTGAGACTGATTCTCCTGGTTTTGTAAACTCGACATCTTGGTAAAAACGATCATTTGTCTGAGCAATGACTTGTCCTGGATTTGTCATATAGTACATATCAGAGATATCACGATACTGTTCGACCAAATTTTTATTCGCAGTCAAATAGCCATTTTTTGTTTTTAAACGGAAAATACCAGAGTCCGTGTAAGCTAAGCTTTCTACTTCCACCACTGTACCTTTCGTGACTTTATTCAAACGTTGGGTAAAAGCTGTATCTGCATAAAAATAATCATCGGTCTTCAAACGAACTTTTTTAGGATTCGTTGTAAAATAAGAATCAATATTGCTTTGAGCCGCTACAACATATGATTTATTTGCTGTTAAATAGCCGTGATCTGTAAATAAGCGCGGAATCCCACTAGCAGTTGTTTGAATACTCTTCACAGTAACTAAAGTATTTTTCTTAACAGTCATTCCAGGACTGGTAAAATTCACATCATTGTAAAAACAATCATCACTCTTGAGGATGACTCTTCCAGGATTGGTCGTATAGTAATTATTTAGATCAGGTCCGGTTCCTGTATTTGGTCTTCCAAAAAAGGAACTGTAAATCATCGACATGTCAAAAGGACGAGATTGATAATTTGCCAAACCTGGGAAAAACATTTGAGACGACCACTGCCAAGCACCATAATCATTGTTCCACTGCATCGATTGTGTTGGTGTATAAGGATATTGTGCGACCCATATACGTTCTTTATTAAAGGGAGCAGGATTGATGTACCCACTATCTAGCCAACCTCTACTAAGATATAGTGCAGCATTAGAATACCCAAGATTTTTTAGTTGTTGATTGAAAGCCAAAGCATTTTTTTGTGTATCACGTCCTTCGGAAATCAAGTTGGGATCTTCTGCATCATCAAA
Organism: Enterococcus sp. AZ078; assembly: GCF_051714985.1. Lineage (NCBI taxonomy): Bacteria > Bacillati > Bacillota > Bacilli > Lactobacillales > Enterococcaceae > Enterococcus > Enterococcus sp. AZ078. Next base: position 893,674 of record NZ_JBIOSW010000001.1, on the reverse strand, counting down.
CATGATCGTATTTTTGGGCAAACCTAATTTTGACGCTGCTTGTGCAAAATATTTTGCCTCTGCCTGAGCTGTTTGAACAGATGTATACACGCTGTAATGATAAGCAGACACACTAAGCCCCGCAGCTTTAGCATTGTTGATTTGGCTTTGCGCATACGGGTTAGTATATGATGTTCCTTCGGTGAGCTTGACGGTTACTCCCGTTACCCCGTAACTTTTAATTTTTTGATACTCAGCAACAGAGATTGTCCCATTCCAACTAGCGACATCAATGAAGTCTTTTCTTGGTAAATTGGGATTATCTGCATATACATTATCAGGATACATCATTCTCGACATAATCCCATACTGATTTCCAGACGGTTGCATGGCATAAGTACCTTTTTTATGATTTGTCCCTCTTTTCCCGAGTTCAGCATCTTCTCTTGGATCAACTTGATTGGCATCTGTCTGGTCCTGGGTAGAATCACTCGTAGAATTGGCGGTCTCGGAACCCGAAGTGCTGGTACTTTCTTGAGTGGGGATTGTCGAGCTGCTGGTCATACTGGATTCTGTCGAAGAAGTCTCAGCCGTAGATGTTTCCGTAGTTGTCGAACTATCCGATTGTTTTGTATCGTTAGTTGTGGTAAGTGTTGCTGAATCAGACGAGTCGTTCATTTGCTTTTCTTCAGTTCCCACTTCATTCATAGCCTTCTGTTCTTGACTAGATTGAGAAGTTTTAGCTATATTTTCAATTGCATAAGTATTGGAAATAGAGCTATTTAATAATAATGTACATAAAAGTACACCAGAAAAAATCCGTTTCATCTCTTTTCTCCTTCATACTGTATCGTTTACTTTGTAAGCTTTTTTAGTATCAACAAGAACAGCTTCATGATGAGGCTGTTGTTCTTCTTCAGGGGGCAATTGCATGTAGTCACCAAAGACCTGTTTCAAATAGCGGTCATACCCAACAGGAATTGGCATTTTTGTCTCTTCAAAGGGAACAACAATCGCTGATTTAAAATCTTCCAAATGGTAAATATTTCCCATATATTTAGGTCCGACACATAATTCTGTGACATAAGGTGTCGATCCGAATGAGTACTTACTCATTTGTTTTTCTGCAAAACGCCAAATCTTATAGCGGATTTTGGGCGAAGAGAACGTACTTAAAAGCACCTTGCTACCTGTTGCCATCATTCCCCCATGTTTTTCGGGCACAACCTGAGAACAAAACAATGCATAAACGAGCGCCCACATTTTTTGGATTTTCCGTTGCGCACTTTTTTCAGGCGCACCGTCCAAAGGAAAAATATCAATCGGTATACCATGAGGAATAGCCATTCCTTCTTGATACGTTTTGACAAATGTGGTATTTGCATCTCGAATGGTCATAAATGAATTATGATCATTGTAATTCTCAGAAGCAACCAATAGCGGATAGCGTTCAACATCAGCATATTTTGGCCATAGTTCTTTTATTTTTTCATAATCTTGTCTAGGCATAAAAAAATCCAAGTCATCATCCCAAGGAATAAAACCTTGATGACGGATAGAGCCAATACAGCCACCGCCACAAAAATAACAAAGTAGGTCGTGTTTATTACAAAAATCGACAAAATATTGAGCGATTTCTAACACTACCTGCTGGACATTTCTTAATTCAGGATCATTACTATACATACTTACAGCTCCCTCTATTTTTATTTTATCATAACTATTTTTTTATCCGAAATAGAATCTGTCTAAATTTGCAAAAAAAGAGTGTGGGTCAAAAGGAAAACCTAAAGACCCAAACTCGAATAAATAGTGTGTTAGAAGAAACTTTTATCCTAACACTTTTATAAATGTGAGAATAAAGCCATGACAGCTGTCACTGCTTTTTTATTTCGATTGAAAAGCAAATGATATCACCCTGCTATTTCGGTCGCTTATTTAATACACTCGTTTTAGTGTTGCCATCAATCCTGGCATCTTTATTTCAACAAAACTTCCGATGCGTACAGCAGTTAAAAAGAATGAACAAGGCAGGTTATACAATTGCTTCGTTACTTTTTTTACTGTAGAGTCGGTGCACGCAATTTTTTTCGCCTCAACAATAGTTGGATCCGTTAATATTCGCTTTGCTTCAGCTTTTTTTTCTTTTGCTGTCCGTGTCGAAGTGCCATAGATAGAAAAGATGACCGACGTCGTTCCTTTTAAATGGAGAGCTGCCATTCCTGGCTTATCGACTTCATTCGTCACTTCATTTGCTAATTGGTAGAACTCTTTGAAGGTACTAAATTTATTGGGACGGTACTGATTCGTGATTCCTTTGCCACCTTCAAATTCATAAATATAAGAAATTTTCGGGTTCATCAGGACATTTTGACAATATTTATAATAATGCAAATTAAAAATACGGTCTTCACAGCTATTGTATCCTTTAAAAAGAAGCTGATTCTGTTTTAAAATATCCCTTCGATAACATTTATTCCAAACTACATACATCAACTGATCGTTCATTAATCGATACATGTCTTTTATAAAACTATCATGACTTTGATAATGATGCTCCGTCACTAAATTTTCTTTTTCTGAAATAATCTGTTCTCCGTCCATCGTTCGAAAGATAAACGAACTAACGATCAAATCGGTGTCTGGATGTTTAGCTAAAAGCTTGTCATAATCAGATAAAACTTCTTTTTTCGGCGTATCATCCGCATCAAAAAATAAGATGTAAGTTCCTTGGGCTTGCATAATCCCTTCATTTCTTGCTAAACCAGGCCCTTGATTAGCCGTTGTGATCAGTCGAAATTTAGGGTCGTTCTCAATAAGTCTCGTAATGATTGCTTCCGTTTGATCTGTCGAACCATCATTGATTAACAAAACTTCATAATCAGTAAAATCAAATTCTTTTAAAGATGCGATCGTACGAGCAATCGTGCTTTCAGCATTATAAATGGGTATGACGATACTAAATTTTGGGTTACTCATTTTTCACTACCTCTCAACTAGCGAAAGATTTTCTCTTTTGGAAAAGCAATCTCTGCCAATGAATGAACATTCTCATCTTCTTCCAAGCCTTGAGAAGACATCTTATCAAAAAGAATTTTAATGGTTTGTAATAATATTTTTAAATCGAGCAATAAAGAATATTTCTTGATGTAAAGTAAATCAAACCGTAATTTACTGTTGTAATCTGATACGTATTTCCCATAAACTTGCGCATAACCCGTTATCCCAGCACGTACATTGTGTCTCAAATAGTAATAAGGATTTTCCGCATTGAATTGATCAACAAAGAAAGGACGTTCTGGTCGAGGACCAACGATCGACATGTCTCCCTTTAATACATTAAAGATTTGTGGTAATTCATCAAAACGAACTGCTCGGATAAATTTACCCACTGGAGTGACACGAGCATCGTTGCTCTTAGCCAAAACAGGTCCTGATTTGGCTTCTGCAGTCGCAGTCATCGAGCGAAATTTATAGATTGAAAATTCTTTTTGATTTTTAGTGATCCGAATTTGTTTATAAATAACCGGACCCGGTGAAGTAACTTTTACTAAAATAGCAGTTAATAACATGAAAGGTGAGGCTATGATCAGTAAAATCAACGAAACGATAATATCAAACAACCGCTTGAATAATTCATATTCTGGTGGAATCCTGAAGCCTGAAGCTTCAATAATACTTTCATCTTCAAAGTTCATGATGTTTGGATTGATCATCGTTAAGTTTTCAAATGTCGTATTGAGAAATAATTTCTTCTCATTTTTTGTCACTAGTTGATAGATTTTTACTTTTTCTGCTTCTTCAATATGTGAAGCCAGATAGACGATATCCATTTGATCAATCATTTTTTTCACATTTTCATAGTAGTGATCGATGACAACCGCTTCTACTTTATGCTTATTATTTTTTTTAGAACTGAAATTTTGTATGGCCGGTGCCACATCTTTTTCTGATCCAACGATCACGACTTTCTTATCACGACTGACTTTCAAGTACAACTTATAGATTAATATTCTGTAAAGACTCAATAAAATGGTCGCTAGCACAAATGACAGTAAAATTACGCCTCGTGGGAAAGCAAACCAGCGTCCAGCAAAGGTGACGACCATGATCCCCAATGTCATTAAGACTTGACCAATAACCGTGACAAACACGATATCGCTGACCGTTCGATTATAAAAAACATATACGCCCAATAAGATATTCAAGGCAATAAATATAACAGAAATAAAGATTGCTGAATGTTGAAAAGTTTCAAAATTCCGCATGGGTATTTCCCCATGAAATTTCAGTAAGAAACTGCTATATATGGCTACATTGTACATCAAAACATCCATTAAAATAATGAATATTCGTCTTGCAGCACTCCATTCCCCATTTTTATTCATATATACACTCCTAATCACAAAATAATGCACCTATTATCTTACCATAGCAGGGTTTAAAAGCCTAGTGAATAAACAAATTGTAACAGAATTACAAAAAACTACTGCTCTACAATTATAACGCTTGCTTTTAATATCTCATTTTACGAAAAAAAAACTACCATGCTTTCTTAACTGATTGCATGATAGTTTCTATTTTCATTTCTTAATTAATCTGGTCTTAATGAAAAATCTCCAATTCCTTCTTTTGTCAGATTATCGTTATAAAAAGGATCATGGTTGATATATCCTGGCCATTTCACTTGCATTTTCTTTATCTCACCTGCAAAACGTTTTTGCTTCTCAGGCGTATCTTCATAGCCTCTTGATTTTGATTCAAAATGATAAAGTTCAACTTGATGGGCATAAACGTTATATCGACCTAGCTCATAAATTTTCAGGCATAAATCCACATCATTGAAAGCGACTGCTAATGTTTCATCAAAGCCATGGACCGCATGAAAATCACTGGCTTTGACCATCATACAAGCAGCTGTTACCGCTAAGTAATTGACATCGATGACTAACCGACCAAAGTAACCACAGTGTGTTTGGTCATAGTTGTTCAACGCATGACCAGCAACGCCACCAATACCAACTAACACACCAGCATGTTGTGTCGTATCATCTGGATAGTAAAGTTTGGCACCGACACAGCCAATTCGATCAAATTGCGCATAGGCAACCATATTGGTCATCCACTCAGGCTCAATAACTTCCGTATCATTGTTTAAGAACAATAAATATTTGCCACTTGCTTTTTCTGCCGCTAGATTGTTGATCCTAGAATAATTGAAAGGTATATCGATCAATTCCACTATAAAACGTTCGTTTAGTCGTTGCTGGTATTCCTTAAATAGTTCCTGCATCTTAGGATCGGTACTACCGTTATCAGCAACAATGATCTCATAGTTGGAATAGGTTGTTTTGTCAATAATTGAGTCGATACATAGTTTTAAGTCATCATATCCGTTTTTAGTGGGAATAATGACACTAACTAAGTCTTCTTGCAGCACTTCATAATTGACCTCGTAGAAACCAGAGATTCGTCCAGGACGAACTTTTCCTTTAATTCCTCTACGATCGAGTGCATCAGTCAATGCCTTGACTCCAGAATCATAAATATAGCTCTTCGCTTCACCATTGCTGGCAGTAGATCCCGGAATCGTGCGCCAGTGATACAGTACTTTATCAATGTGATAAATGTGATCAGCTGGGATCTGCTCAGTGATTCGTAGTACCAAGTCATAATCTTGAGAACCTTCATATCCTTTTCTAAATCCACCGATTCCTTTAACTAAGCTGGTACGATAAACCCCTAAATGTGAAATATAATTATTTCCCATTAAAGTATCTGGTGACCAATCCGCTTTAAAATGAGGATCAAAACGCTGACCTTCTGCATCGATCTTATCTTCATCGCTATAAATGACATCAAGTTCAGGACGCTGATTCAAGACGCTTGCGACTTCAAACAACGCATAAGGCGGTAGTTCATCATCATTATCTAACAACGCCATGAACTCCCCTGTTGCCATTTCCAAAGCAGAATTGGTCGCTAGACTGATATGCCCATTTTTTTCTCTAAAAACGACTTTGATTCGTTGATCTTTAGCTTGATACTTTTCTAAACATTTTCTGATTTTAGGATCAGTTGATGCATCATCACTGATACATAGTTCCCAGTGATCATACGTTTGTTTTAAAACAGAATCAATACATTTTTCCAGCCATTTGATTTCGACATTGTAGACTGGCATAAGTACTGAGATTAATGGACGATATTCAAATCCTTTAGCATCTTGACGTTGCTTTTGGAGATCAAACTGTTCATGACGTTTGATCCATTCGGTATAATCCACAGAAGCTGGTTTCATTTCAAACTTGACACGTCGGATCGCTTTTTTCACTCCGTGTGTCCGTGCATAATTGAATCCTTTTTGAAGCAATCTTTTTTTCTTTTCCCAGTTTGTTTCAAGGCCATCGTCATACGGATAACGACCATTCAATTTCACCGCGATCCCATTTTGATGGGATTTTGTTTGGAAATCTAAAATCGCTTTACCTTTCATTCTTCCAGATAATCGGATGTTGAAACCACTTGGTGTTTTCACATCCAGATTGTATAAATGATTGATATCCAAACGAACAACATTGGTGACTTCGGCAGATACTTTGTCCTTATCGACTTTGATGATTGGAATTTCTTTCGTCACCTCATCGACCGCCCAGCCAACAATCAATAAATCCCCAGTTGCTCTTTCACGAGTAATTCGGTCTATAAATACAGCAATCTCTTTTTTTTGCACGAGCTTTTGTTCTCCTTTATTAAAAATAAGTTCGTTCTTATATCTCGATAAACCAGGATTCGCCATTTTCAGCAACAGCTTCAATTAAAAAAGATTTTTCTCGTTCACATCTTATTTGCAATTCAAAACCAGCTTTTGTTCCCGCTGGCAATTGTTCCGCCTCATTTACTTCTGGCCGTTCAAACTGCAAGGCTTGAAAAAATGGTGCTTGGTTCACAGATAACTTATAGGATAACGGCTGACGTTGTGCGTTAGAAATTCCCCAACCATTGATTGTCAAAATTTTCGTTTCTGGATCCCAATGCTTGCTATCCACGCATAGAGAAATCGCCTTTGCTTGAATTTTCTTTGCTGTTTCTTTCGATCGAAGCTTGCGGTTTCTTGGTTTAATTGCGAATTCTTCCTCAGTTATCAGTTTACAATAACGGTCAGTCGTCATCTGTAATTCGTTAGCTAATTTTTCATTTGTCAATCGCACTTGTTCATTTTCTTTTTTCAGCGAAGTGATTTGTGCCATTAGACGTTGCTCGATCTGCGCTAAAGGTTTGACTGCCTCAAGTAGTTCTTTCATGGTTTGTGTCAATTCCCCGATAAACCGATAATGACAATGGATCGTCAATTCTTGACCTGCGACATCAAATAGAGTAAGTTGTGGCGTTACTTCACCATCAAATAAATAGCAATCATTTTGTGTTTTGATTACTGCATTAGATTGGATGAAATCAATTTTGTTCCCCGCCAACTCCCCGCTAAATTCGATAAAACTTGGTTGATCAGCAAATTTAAAAATGACCGATTCGACATCCCCGGCAATTGGAAAAGTCAATGTTTGGTTTTCTCCCGTATAATTGTTGAAAGGATATTTTTGGGAGACTTCTTTGTTTGCAGTCTTTTGGATCATTTCCACCATTCGAACATAATTCGAATTTTGTGGTTGTGAGATGTGACTATTCTCAGTGTGTTTTTTCAAAGAAAAGAAGTATTGATAAACTTCTCCGAAAGGTCGCATTTTGAACTCATAGCGAACTGCTTCGGGTAATTCTTCATAAGTTGAATTTAATTCTGTGTCTCCGACAGCTAAGTAAAGGTAATCCTCAATATTAATAGATAAACCAGCTTTTTCAAACACTTTTTTAAAACCTTCGTGTGTGTAAAAAGAATTATGTGTTTCATCTAATAAGCCATAAGAAGCCCATGGCAACTCATTGTTGAATAAATGGATCAGCACAGAATTATGGACTAAATTCGGAAATGTGATTAAAATTTCTCCATCTTCATTGAGAAATTCTCTCACTTTTTTTAATGTTTCAGCTGGGTTCACTAAATGTTCTAAAACATCGGCAAAAAGGATATAATCAAAGGTTTGCCCTGCATAATAGTTTGCCCACTCAAAACTTTCAATATCTCCATAAAAACCATCTTGTGAAAATTCACTGACAAAATCGAATAATTCTTTATCTAATTCGACGATACTTACTTGACAATTTTTGGCTCCGATTAAATGTTTGGTCAATCGGCCGTTTCCCGGTCCAAATTCCAAGACTTTGCTGCCTGGTTTAATTTGGGCAGCAATTTTCCCTACACTACTTTGTTCATCTAAGTCCATTTCAAAATCATACTTCATCGGCTAGATAACCTTCTTCCCATTTATGGTCTAAGACCACGATTCCTTCCCCAATATATGAACCATTAACAAATAAGTTCATATATTTTGTTTTGTAAACTAAAGGTACGGTGGCATTTTCTTCAAAAATTGCCACATCAAAATAATATTCACCAGCTAGCAGGCCTAGTTTTTCATATTCTAAATAGAAAACATTTTTGCCTTTTTTCCAAGGGATTTTGATGCCGTCCAACAGTGTATTTAAACCACAAACGTAAAAATTATCGACGGTCCGTAAGGCAATCCCTAAAACAGGATTCTTGATCGAATCATCTTTTACTTCATAGGTTACTTTGACATACAGTGTTTCGCCTTGATCAAGCACGTCAACAGGATTTTTTTCTTTATCCAATAATTCCGCACTCAGTACATCAACGATGTCAGGCGCTGCAAAACGTTCCATTTGATTTTTATTTCGATCAACTGTTTTGACTGATTTTTTCTTTAAAAAGTTTTCATAGTTTGTTGTGACATCCATGGTATCCCCATATTCAACTACTTCACCATTTTTTAGCCAATAGGATCGATCACAAAAACGGCGGATCGAACTGATGTCATGGGAGACGAATAAGATCGTTTTACCTGAGTTCTTGATTTCAGTAAATTTCTCCATACATTTTAACTGGAACTCAAGGTCCCCTACAGCTAAAGCCTCATCGACAATCAAGATATCTGGATTGACATTAATAGCTACCGCAAAGGCTAAACGAACAAACATCCCACTGGAATATGTTTTTACTGGTTGGTAAATATGTTCGCCGATATCAGCAAATTCAATGATGTCTCCGACCATTCCATCGATTTCTTCACGAGAAAAACCTAACACCATGCCATTCAAATAAATATTGTCATAGCCAGAATATTCGGGGTTGAACCCAGAACCTAGTTCTAATAGTGCAGATATTTTTCCTTCAATCTCCATTGTTCCAGATGTGGGCGTCAAAACGCCAGTAATGATTTTGAGCATGGTAGATTTTCCTGAACCATTTTCTCCGACAAAGCCGATCATTTCCCCTTTTTTAATTTCCACATTGATATTTTTCAACGCATAAAAAACGTCATGATAAGATTTTTTAAAGGGATTCAATGCTTCACGAAACCGGTCAGATGGTTTTGCGTACATATTATAAGATTTTGTAATGTTTTTTAATTTAATCGCATATTCAGTCATATTCATACTCCTTACAGCACATCTGAAAAATGTGGTTTCAATCTACGGAACACAGCAGATCCAATAACGAAGATAGCTAGCGTAAATACCCAGAAATAGAGAGTATACATTCCGTGTTCCCAGAACCAAGCTTGTCCTAAGAAAGACTCACGATATCCTTGCACGACATAATAAAGTGGGTTTAGTTTTAAGATTTGGACGATCACTGGATTGAACTGACTTGGACTCCACAGGATCGGCAATGTCCACATAATCAATTGTAGAGAAATCGTAATCAATTGCACGATATCTGGTAGAAATGGTTGAATCGATGCTGTCAACCATGTTAAGCCGGTTAAAAAAGCACACATACAGAATAAATAATAAATCAGTTGGAGCGTCATCCAGGTTGGATAGATTCCATGTCCAATAACCACCACTAAACCAACGAAAATAAAGAAAAGATGTGCATATAGATTCGATAAAATTTTTGTAGTTGGTAAAATGCGGATATTAAATACAACTTTTTTTACTAAATAAGTGTATTCTCTGAAAACTAACGTCGTTGATGTAAACGCGTCAGAAAAAAAGAACCATGGGATCATTCCCGTAATCAAATAAACAATAAAAGGATATTTTCCATCTGTCATCGCTGCCTTTAATCCAAAACCAAAGACCAACCAATAAATCAATACGGTAAAGACAGGATTAATGAATGCCCATAAAATTCCCAAAAAAGAGCCCGCATAGCGAGACTTAAAGTCATTCACTGAAAACTGAAGCAAGAGCTTTCTATTCTGGTAGATATCCTTCATAAATAAAAACAGATCTTTAAACATTTGTGTTCCTCCAAGCAAATTCTGTTAATTACAGTCATGTGCCATTTTACCACACTTTTACTCACGGACTGTGATATTCTTAGTTTCTTAATTTTCTATTAAGCAACTTTACGCTAACATTTTTATTTTACATAAGAAATAATTTAATTGCAATGAAGCAAAAAGCTAGCTGACCCAAGAATAACTTGTTTCAACTAGCTCTTATCTAAATATTTAATGTCGGCGTGCTACTCTTGATAAAGATCCGTCTGTCGTTCCCCTCGTTTGTTGATTTGCTATTTTCCGCTTGTTTGCAACGTTTTTTAAATCATCATACCGGTGACTTGCCATTCCCAATAACAGATAGATGATAGGTACCCACGGAAAAGAAGTTAAAGTATCTTCCATAAAGGATTGGATCATCACTGCAAAGAATGCCCATAAAAAGGTTACTTGTCCATTCGATAAATCTGCTTTTAAGGTCAATCGGCCTACATAGATTAAGACTAGTACCCCTGCGATGATGACACCCAGCAATCCATATAGATTTAAAAATGAATTATAACTATTGTGATTTCCTAAAAATTGATTTCCACGTTGAAAAATGAACGGTTTCATTCCAACCCAGACTTGTTCGCTTTTTTCTGAAATAGTCTCATAGAATTTCAACCAAATTTCTTCACGACCAGTAAAGAGATTTAGATGCTCGGAATGAGCTGCTAAGTAAGAAACTGGCAACGCAAAAATCGTGACAATCATGTAGGCTAAAAATGGCGCTCGTATTATTTTGAACAATTGTTTTGGCCAAATATCCAGTAAAACAAATACGATCATCGCAACTAAAGCACCTTTTGATTGACAGACCCAGATACCAATAATCCCAGCAATCACACTCGGAAATCCAACGAATACCCGAACATACCAGCGCTCAAATGAACTGGCAAACCCACTGATCAGTAGGGAGAGGGTCATTAAAGTACTACCAATCGTATTCGTGTTGATCCAAATATCGGAAACTTTATTATCAGGCAACCAAATACTTTCACCATCAGGAATTTTTATTTCAGTAAAAATGCGGTATAACGTAATGCCAAGAAAGACATAACATACTAAAATAAAAATCGAACGATCTAACTTATCAAACTGAATCCATTTAACCGTCAAACAAAAGACTATGATTAGCGGGATCAAAAGATCTACATTCATAGAACTTGCTCTTACTTCACGGAAATGATCAAACAGAAAATAAATAAGCATTGCCGCTGCTAAAAAAATAAAGTCAGCTCTTCGTCCTTTATATACGTTTAAAATAAATAAAATGACAATGCCAAACGTAACAAATTGCGCACTGTTGTCATATAAAAAAAGCGCTTGAGCATTGCCTAGGCCTGCTGTCCATACAAAATAAATAGCAGAAAGAAATAGAATCAGTAATCCAACACTCATTTTATTTATTAATTTTCCAATAACCGTCTGAATAATCTCCATCCTCCTTTCATACTGTTTTATTATACTGTTTTTTAAAAACAAACGGCAATGCTATTTTTAGATTAATTGATAAAAAACTCACTTTTAGTGCTTCATCCAATCTTTTTAAAAGAAAAAACATGGAACCTAAAAATAGGTACTGAGCAATTTCAGAAGAAGCAGTAAAGAAATTTACTTCCTTACACTCCCATATCAATTACTCAATACCTAATAATTACTTGCTCAACCGCCTGTATACGACCATTCATCTACTTGGTTATCCGTATTATTCACAGCATTATTGGCTGTAGATGGATCGTTTTCAGGATAGGTTACTTCAAAAATCATATAACCATCTTTATCAGGACCGTATAGTTGAGTGAATTGTGCTTGGTACAATTGATTATAATCAGTTAACGGGCGTTTGCTGACCACGTATTTGATTCCAAGCTTTTCAGCATCTTTAAAGTTGAGGGTCACAGAAAACATATCTGGACGATCTAAAACAAATGAAGTTTTTTCTTTAGCAATAAAGGCACGTGTGTGGGCATATCGATTATAATATTTTTCATATTTTTTATCTGGATCAATTTTAGCCCATGCCTTCATGTCTGGATAAAAGCGTACCGAATTAAAAGCTTTTACGCCTAATGTTGGTGTAAAGTTATACAGCTCATCTTCTGTTAACCATACTTGTTGTGGATCTGCCTGATCAATTGCTTTTATCTCTTTTGCCAGAGTCTTTTCAAAGATCGCACCAGTTCCTTCTACAACTGGGTTCACAAAGAAACCTGAAGCTACAATCAAAGCGATAAACGAAAGATAGAACAATCGACAACGTCGGAACAGAATAAATGCCAAGATTAACGTACCAACAATCACGATCATGGTGATCTCAAATTCGGTAAAGTATTTTGTCATTTTGGAATTGACCAAAGCATACGTAAAGATTCCCGCGTTCGCCAACAATAGGAAAAATTTATACCATGTTGGGATCACATCTTCTTGCCAAATATAGGCAATAAACCATATGGTTAAGAGGCAAGCTGCAAAACTAAAGGTTAAGATTGCTCTAAAAGGTGGCACGTAAGATAATAAAGTGAGTTCAGCGAGCCATTTTGGTAATCCTAAAGTAATCCAATAAATTGAAAACAGACAAAAGAGCATTAAAATCCGTCCAAACAGTTTTTGTTCACTATTTTTTTTACCAAATAAAACAAATGGGCTTGCTAAAAAGACGGTCGGGAAGAAATGATAAAACAGAGCAACTTCAGAATTATTAGAAAAATTGATATCTTTAAACGAAATTTTCCAGTTTGTCAGAAAATAAAAGAACTCTCCTAAATGCCATTTTCCTCCTGTACTTACTCGTTTTCCTGGATATAAGGTATTTAAAGAAGCCAGTAACGCATCTTTAGAGGTTAACCAAAAGTGGATCAGTACGCCACCTATAAATAATATTGCCCCAATGATCAGTACTGCATCAAACCAATCCCAAGTGATTCGCTTCCCATAATAGAGCAATAACCCAACAAAATAAAAGACAAGTAAATAAGCAAGCATAACTTGATGGGCTGGATAAATCACCAGGATAAAACCTAGACCAAATATGACGATCAAACTCATCATCATTGCTCGTACCCATTTTTTTTGATGTTGGTAAAAATAATGATAAAAAGCAACCATTAGTCCTAATGTGAAGAAAATCAGATCTCCCACGTGTTGCATGAACCACCACTGGACTGCTGGTGAGAAAGTTAAGGCAAAGGCGCCTACGAGTGATAAAGCTTTTTTTCTTTTTGTCAAAATCATTAAAACTTCATACCCCAATAAAACCATGACCACTAATTTCATTGCCCAATAAAACGAAAGCCCACGATCTCTTCCCAAGAAAAAGAATCCCCAATTGAATGGTTTACCAATAACTGTGATATCTTTAACAGGAGAATTATAAGCAATGATCATATTTTGTCCATTTAAGGAATAATCGGGATTTACTAAAGGATAGTCATTTTCAGCTTGTGAAAGATAAAAAGGTGTTTGCACGAGCCATTCATCTGAACGAACTTCCCTATTTTGCCCGAAGATGACATCAGTTTTCTTTCCGTCATCTCGTTGCGATACATATTTATCCCATACACCCAATGAACTACCATTCAAATTAAACGTTACAATAACTACAATGACTAGCAATCCGATGAGGTAACGAAGTTTTAGAAAGACATCAAGAACAGAATGATCTGTGCGCTCAGGCTTCACGGCTGTTCGTTGCGCGCGTCTTGTTTGTTTTTCCATGCGATTCTCCAATTTCTAGTTTGTTCTTTTTTTTACGGAAAAACAAGTTTGCTATTTCAAACTTTCAGCTGCTTCCAACATTTTTGCTAATGCTTCTTGCCATGTCGGAATGACAAAGCCTAGATCTTCTGCTTTCTTTAGACTCATCACAGAATATTGTGGGCGAACTGCTTTTTGTGGATACTCTGCTGAAGTGACTGGTGCTACTTCGACATCCGTATCTTTTAAGATTTCTTTGGCAAATTCATACCATGAACAGCTATTATCATTGGATAACTGATATACGCCATAAGGTGCTTGTTTTTCAATCACATATACCATAAATTCAGCAAGTGTTCGAGTCCAAGTTGGGCGACCATATTGATCATTAACAATAGTTAAACGATCATGCGTTTCGGCTAAACGTTGCATTGTAAAGACAAAATTATGTCCATAAACACCAAATACCCATGAAGTACGGATAATATAATAGTCTTCTAAGATTTCTTGAACTGCTTGTTCCCCTAGTAATTTTGTGCGACCATACTCATTCAATGGGTTAGTTGGATCGTCTTCGCGGTATTCTTGGTCTTTCTTTTTGCCATCAAAGACATAATCCGTACTGATATATACTAATTTAGCATTCACTGCTTTTGCAGCCAATGCCACATTTTTAGTTCCATCAACGTTAATCTTCTCATCTAATTCTTTGCCTTCTTCTTCTGCTTTATCAACGGCTGTATACGCTGCACAATGAAAAATAATTTCTGGCTTTAAGTTTGTAATATATTCCATTGTTTTTTCTGCATCAGTAATATCCAGCTCAGCAGCATCAGTTGACACATAAGCCATTCCTTTTTCATCTAATAAATGGCGTAATTCCGTTCCAAGTTGACCATTTCCTCCGGTTAATAAGAACATTCTGATCTCTCCTCTTTTTTGTTTTAAAAAGGGGTCTGCAACATCTGTCACAGCTCCCCTTACAATTGCCAATAAACAATTCCTATTTTTATACTAATTTTTTTCTGCACGTTTTACAACTTCATGCGTGTCTTTTTTACCCGAATTTTTTGAGAGTTCCTTAAATCCGGCTTATCATCATTTATTGACCATTTTTGGCATAGGCTGCTTCCACAGCTTCTTTTTCTTTCTTCCACCAATCTTGGTGTTCTTCATACCATTTGATTGTATCAGCTAAACCATCACGGAAGTTGGTAAATTCAGGTTGCCAACCTAGCTCCTCACGTAACCTTGTCGAATCAATTGCATAACGTAAATCATGTCCTGCACGATCGTTGACATGGTCGTAAGCATCTTTGGGTTGTCCCATAAGTTCCAAAATCAATTCCATGACTGTTTTGTTATCTTCTTCCCCATCGGCACCGATCAAATAAGTTTCACCGATTTTTCCTTTAGTCAAAATCAACCAAACCGCAGATGAATGATCATTCGTATGGATCCAATCGCGAACGTTTTTTCCTTCACCATATAGTTTTGGACGTATACCACTTAAGATATTAGTAACTTGACGAGGAATAAATTTTTCAATATGTTGATATGGTCCATAGTTGTTTGAACAATTTGAGATCGTTGCTTGCAACCCAAATGAACGAACCCAAGCTTTCACTAATAGATCAGAGCCCGCTTTAGTTGAAGAATATGGACTTGATGGATTATAAGGTGTTTCAGCTGTAAATTTTTCCCCTTCGCCTTCTCCATGACCTGGTAAATCTTCACGTAAAGGTAAATCCCCATACACTTCATCGGTGGATACATGATGGTAACGAACATTGTATTTACGACAAGCTTCTAACAGGGTGTACGTACCAATAATATTGGTTTGGACAAAAGGAAATGGATCTTTTAGCGAATTATCGTTATGAGATTCTGCTGCATAGTGGACTACGGCGTCTGCTTCTTTGACTAAACGATCCACTAATTCTGCATCCGCAACATCACCAACGACCAATTCTACACGGTCACTAGGTAGTCCTGCTAAGTTCTCTTTATTCCCAGCATAAGTCAATTTATCTAACACCGTAACATGAACCTCTGGATGATGATTGACCACATAGTGGACGAAATTTGAGCCGATAAATCCGGCACCACCAGTAACAATGATATTTTTCATATAAAAATTCTCCTTGCAATCCTAAATTTCACCATAAACAAATGGATTTTCTGCTTCAAACTCTTTTAAAGTTGGATGATGCTGATCCTTTTCAGACATAATCGCTTTGGAAAGATCGATAGGCCAATCAATCGCTAAGTCTGGATCATCAAAGGCAATCCCACCATCAGCTTGTGCATTGTAGTAATTATCACATTTGTAAAGAAAATTGACATTTGGTGTCAATGTCACAAATCCATGAGCATAACCTTTAGGCACCAAAAGTTGTCGATGGTTGTGTTCAGATAAGATAAAGCCTTCCCATTTACCATAGGTTGGACTTCCTTTACGAATATCGACAATTACATCTAAAACAGCACCAGAAGTTACCCGAATCAATTTCGTTTGTGCTGCTTCTCCTTTTTGGAAATGCAGTCCGCGGATAACACCAGCTTCTGCCGATAATGAATGATTATCTTGAACAAAATCAAAATCTAAACCATGTTCAACAAATTTTGCTTTGGAATAACTTTCGGTAAAAAAGCCACGATGATCACCAAAAACATCCATTTCAATGATCTTCACATCTGTTAAATTAGTATCAGTTACTTTCATTACTTCAGACTCCCTTAATTGTTGGCCAACTGTAAAAGATATTGACCATATTGATTTTTTTTCAACGGTTGAGCTAATGTAAGTAATTGCTCTTTAGTGATATATCCCATTCGGTAGGCGATTTCTTCTAAGCAAGCTACCTTGAGATTTTGACGTTTTTCAATCGTTTCAATAAATGTGGATGCCTCTAGAAGAGATTCATGCGTGCCAGTGTCTAACCAAGCAAAACCTCTACCCATCAATTCAACAGATAGTTTTCCTTTTTCTAGATAGACTTTGTTTACATCAGTGATCTCTAATTCACCACGTTCAGAAGGTTTGATGTTTTTCGCAATCGAAATAACATCATTATCATAAAAATATAACCCTGTTACTGCATAATTTGATTTTGGTAGCGCAGGTTTTTCTTCGATTGACAGAGCCTGCATCTTTTCATCAAATTCTACAACACCAAAACGTTCTGGATCATTAACGTGGTAACCAAACACTGTTGCTCCAGTATCTTTAGAAGCAGCGCGTTGAAGCATTTTAGATAAGCCACCACCGTAATAGATGTTATCTCCTAAAACTAAGCACACACTATCATCACCGATAAATTCTTCACCGATAATAAAAGCCTGTGCTAGCCCATCTGGACTTTCTTGCACTGCATACTCAATTTGTAATCCTAACTCTGCCCCATTACCAAACAGTTCTTTAAATCTTGGTGTATCTTGAGGAGTAGAGATAATCAGGATTTCTTTGATACCCGCTAGCATTAGTGTAGACATTGGATAGTAGATCATTGGTTTATCGTAGACTGGCATCAACTGTTTTGAAGTTGCCTTAGTTAGAGGGTATAAGCGTGTACCACTTCCCCCAGCAAGAATGATTCCCTTCATGAGTATAAATTCTCCTTTTCAATTTAAAATTCACCTTGTTATTATCTCATCAAACTTGTTATTTGTCATGGAATTATTAACGATTTAACTATCTTTTATTAATTCCAAACCATTTTCTCTTCACAAGCGCCTTGATCAGATTCAACCGCCAGGTAATTTTTTGGGTTAGTTTAGTGTTTGTTTTGATTTCACTCACATTAAAATCATGTCTACGATAAAGTGTCAATGTTTCTCTAATAAACCCAACACGAGTTCCACCTAACATTCCAATCCACATATCATGCATTGGTACTTCAGAAGGAATTGGTACTATTTCTTTCTTTAATGAAGATCGAAAAGCCATACCGGCACCGATATAATTACTCCGAATCAAATTATTGAGCCAGCCTGTTCGGGAATGCCGATAGGAAAAATACGACGCGTGTATCTCATTGAGTTGACCATCCACAATCACTAGATCACTCACTACTACTAATTGTTGCGGATTTTCTTCAAAATATGCGGTAATCTTAGCCACCTTATTAGGTAGCCATACATCATCTTGGTCTGCTAAAAAAATGATGTCACCTTTAGATTGTTGAATGGCATGGTTGAAGTTGGCAATGACACCTTTCCTTGGTCCTTCAACAAATTTGATTCGATTGTCTAGTTGCGTGTATTCCTTTATAATTTGACAAGTTTCATCTGTCGATCCATCATCTGAAATAATCAATTCATCCTCAAGTGTCAGTTGGTTTAAAATACTATCCAATTGTTCTCTTAAATATCTGCCACCATTAAAGGTAGCCATACAAACTGATCGCACAAATTCACACCCTTCAGTTTTCAGTAAATGATTGTAATGTCAAACGCCATATTTTACGATTTCTGACTGTTAAAAATTGTTTTACTGTACGTAACAATAATTGTTTTCGATGACGCGGTAACATTTCTTTATCATAATTTTGATAAAAAGTTTTTTCAGCTTTCAGTATCGACTGATACCTTGTAACAGAAACTTTCTGATAATCAAGAACTGAAAGATCATGTTCCATTTTTTCAGGTAAGATAAAAACTGTCTTTTTGAACTGATAGATCGTCCAAAAAAGCCAATGATCCAAGAAATCAAGGGGAAAATCTAAATTAAAACCGCCAATTTCCTTTAAAAATTTGATAGAAAAAACAGCGCCCGAATTAATCGCCATGATTCGTCTTTGACTGAGCTGTGATCGATCAACCTTTTCAACTTGACGATTGATATAGCGATCCGCAAAAACAGGCGATATTTGGTTGCTTCCAGCATAAACCAACGGAACTGCTGCAACCAATTCATCTGTCCAATCAATCGTTAATAGCGTATCAAAATACGTTGCAGTCAATTGACTATCATGATCGAGTGTAACGAAATAGCGAATATTCTGCTGCGCATGATTCAACGCATAATTATAAGCCGTAGCCAGACCAGGATTTGATGGATCATGATAGTAGCTTATATCTTTGTCTTGTTCTAATAATGGCTCCAATTGCTTAACGGGACTATTATCATAAACAACCAGTTGAATTTTCTTCTCTTTGACAGCTTTCATGAGCAGATCAAAAGAAGGCGATTGACTAAAACGCTGCTGGTATAATACGATAACGACTACTATTTTGGGTATGGTCAAAAGAAAGTCCACCCCCACTTATTGAAAAATTTCACCATTGACTGTAAAAAGATACGAAAAAGTTTAAAATTGCGATGAGCGCCTTTTCCATATAAATGAACAATCGTATATAACGGCGTATAAAGGAGTTTTTCTCCTGCTTTTTCAAAAGTTAAGCAAAGATCATTATCTTCAAAATACATAAAATAGCGATTGTCAAACCCGTTGACTTTTTTAAATTTATTGACATCAACGACCATAAAACTACCAGAGATCATACGCACGTAGCTATTGGTTGTTTCTGACAAATCATGGCATTCGAATTTTGCTAAACGTTGAGCAAACAACTGCTTGACAAAACGAGCCGGAATAAACCGCAATACATAATCGAATACATCTAATTTTTGGCGAATCAAATGTTGTGTCGTTCCATCTTCATTCAATATTTTAGGTGCTAACATGGCACATTCTGGATGTTCCTGCAAAAGTTTGACCAAGTCAACGACTGTCTGCTGATCCACCAGAATATCTGGGTTAAAGATCACAGCATAAGAAAAGTCACTCGTTAATAAATTATGGTTATGTCCATAACCAAATCCTTTATTTTCCTGATTAAAATAGATTTTGACAAACGGATACTTTAGATATTCTTTCAATCGTTCTTGGTAGTCAATCGACGAAGCATTATCGAAAATCAAGATCTCAACCATGGCTTGGTCATTTATGCTGGCTAGAAGCGTATCTAACGTTTGAAAAATCTTTTGACTATTAGCCGTTACGATGCTAATTAAAATCGGTTGTTTTTGATTTATTTTCATTAGTGTCTAGTCCATTTCCTTTTATATTTCTGTATGACTTGTGTTCGATATTCTTTATTGCCTAAAAAACGTAAAGTTTTAAGAATGTACTGATGCTTCTCGTTGATTAATCCAATCAACTCAAACAATAAAATAGCCGCAAATAGCATCGAAACGATCAAAACAATCGAACCGAGACGCCCAGTATAGTTCATGATCATGGCAGTAAATGAAAACATCAATGCCATAGCATAAATGGTCAAAACTGCTCCTTTATGCGTAAAACCTAGACTCAATAATCGATGATGTAGGTGTTTTTTATCTGCTGTAGAAAAAGAGACACGGTTCGCTTTTCTGCGAATAATCGCAAAAAATGTATCTGTTACTGGAACGCCCATCACAATCAATAATGAGATAGAAGAAACAAATGTTACATTCTTCAGACCTTGTAGAGAAAGAACAGCCATCATAAATCCTAAGAACAATGCCCCAGTGTCTCCTAAGTAAATTTTGGCAGGATAAAAATTATAAGGAAAAAAGCCAATAATGCTTGCCACTAAACAGAATATGACGATTGGTATGTATACTGTAGAAGCATGTAGGAAAAAATATCCGATAATACCAATTGTAATCAACCCGATCAACGAGATTCCGGTTGCCAAGCCGTCTAATCCATCAATCAAATTAATTGCATTAGTGATACCGAAAATCCAAAAAATGGTCACAGGAAAACTCAGCCAACCCAATTCGATATAACCAAAAAAGGGCAATGTTACTGAATCAATGTGAATATCTGCCACAAAATAGACGATCAACGCTGCTAATAAGATCCCGACGGACTTTTGTTTAGGCGTCAACTCGTATTTATCATCCAGTACTCCCGTTAGAATGATCACTAAGGAAGCTAGTAAAATAGGAATGATATAAAATTTGGGAATGATGTCACGAAAAAACAATAAGGTGGATACGACAAATGAAATAAAAATGGGTAGTCCCCCAGCTGAAGGCATAGGTATTTCATTAATACGTCGCGCATTCGGTTTATCCACCATTCCGGTTTGGACAGAAATAATTTTAAATATGGGCGTTAGTACTAAAGATAACAAGATTGTTAAAAAAAATTTGACAACCATACTAAATGAAACAAGCATATTGGCACCTACTTTAATTAAGAGTCTAGAATTATTATAAAACACTCAAGCAATAAAAACTCGCAGTTCTATTTTTTTTTATGAGAAAATTTATTTTTGAAACGAATCCACCATTTATTTGTAGAAACTCGTCTTTTCTTGATTTCGTTACCTGTTATGTATTCTTGCACAACAGCATTGATGATTCCGCCAAATATAATGATTGTAGCAGCAAAATTGAGCCATAGCATCAAGACGATGAAACTCCCGATGATTTGGTATCCACTGACTCTTGTTGCAAAGTATTTTGCGTAGATTCCAAACACCTGAGATAGCAACATCCAGCCGACAGTAGCAAAAATCGTTCCCGGAATCACTGCTTTTAGTTTTAATTGCGCATTCGGTACTATCACATAAATCAAAAACATAATGATAAATAAGACAACTAAGGTAATCGGCCATTTCAAAGTTTGGAACTGGATAATCACATTGCCAGAAAAATTAAAAATCGGTTGGAGCGCTTCAAGTATCATTTGACCCAGTCCTAAAAAAATCGTTACTCCACTAATCGCAATCATGAAAAGCAAAATCACTACTAATGAAAAGAAACGGACAATCAAAAAATTCTTTCTATTTTCTACACCATAAGCCTTATTCATGGCAATTTGTAAAGCGTTGATACTTTGACTGGCAGACCACAAAGCAGCTAAAGCAGATAACGACAACAAGCCACCGGAACTTTGTGTTAACAAATTTCGAATTGCAGGACCGATAAACTGATAGACCGTCTCAGGGATGATTTGCCGCACATAAGTCAATACTGTCTCTTGATCGATTTTTAGAAATGGCAAAATATTACCAAACGCAATAATTAGGGGAAATAAAGACAATAATAAATAATACGCCACAACAACTGACGTGGTACCCATTTCTGAATCAGTGATCCGTTTTTTTGTTGTTGCAATAAAACGCATTAAATTTTCGTTTTGCTTTATTTTCCCTAATAATTTCATCAAATTCTCCTTATTGATCTAGCTTCTCAATACGTACCTTCTTCACCTTGAGAAGTTAAGATTCTTGGTCCATCTTTCGTAATTGCCAGTGTATGTTCATATTGGCAAGACAAGCCACCATCTCTTGTATAAGCAGTCCAGCCATTTGGATCCATTTTCATTTTCCAAGTTCCAGTATTAACCATTGGCTCAATGGTAATAACCATCCCTTCTTTTAACCGTAGACCTTTTCCTGCTTCACCATAATGAGGGACAGCAGGTTCTTCATGGATCGTTGGACCCACACCATGACCAATAAAGTCACGGACAACCGCTAAGTTTTCACTTTCAACATAAGTTTGGATAGCATGACCAATGTCGCCAATTCGGTTCCCAACTTGCGCTTGTTCGATTCCTAGATACAAAGCTTTTTTTGTCACTTCCATCAAGCGGTCAATTTCCGGTGTTGACTCTCCCACTACATAAGCCCAACAAGAATCAGAAATGCCGCCTTTTAAATCGATACACATATCCACTTTCACTAAATCGCCATTTTTCAGCGGTTTTTTACGTGGAAATCCATGACAAATTTCGTCATTGATGCTAATACAAGTCGCATACTCATAGCCTTCAAATCCAATTTGAGCCGCAATCCCACCATGGCTTTCAATATAGTTACGAACAAAAACTTCAATATCCCAACTCGTCACGCCTGGTTTGATAAAATCTCGCAGATTTTTATGTACATCCGCTAACAACGCGCCAGACTCAGCCATTGTTTCAATTTCTCGTGCTGATTTCAATGTAATCATATTTTCGTCTCCTTTTTACAAATCTTCCTCATTTTACCATAGTGTCCGGTCGTTCGCCAAATCAGATTCTCTTCACATGACTTGTTTTCTTTTAGTAAAGGTTTTGGTATAATCTGTAAATGTTAGAGGATCATATATCAATAAGTAGGAGGCAACCCATGGCTTTAGCAAAAATCGTTTACGCAAGTATGACTGGCAATACAGAAGAAATTGCTGATATCGTAGCAGAAGCTTTTGAAAATTTAGATATTGATGTTGAAATCAATGAGTGTACTCAAGTGGATGCAGATGAATTTGAGGATGCAGATATTTGTGTCGTCGCAACTTATACATACGATGATGGTGACTTACCAGATGAGATCGTAGACTTATATGAAGATTTACAAGAACTTGACTTGTCTGGAAAAATCTATGGCGTTTGTGGTTCTGGAGACACTTTTTATGATGAATTTTGTAAGTCCGTAGATGACTTCGATGCTGCCTTTGCGAAAACAGGAGCAGTCAAAGGAACAGAAAATGTTAAAGTTGATTTAAACGCTGAAGAAGAAGACATCGAAAAACTCGAAGCATTTGCTAAGGCGCTTGTTTCAAAATTATAGGCCAAAGCAGTCAGCTCACAGCTGAGAACTTTTGGCAAAACTTCAATTATTTGATAAAAAGAACGTGTGATGCTGGAGAGAGTTAGCGTCACACGTTCTTTTTATCATGTTTTTAGAAGCTTTTTTAATTTCAAAAAATCAATGTGTATGTTTGAGAAAGACTTTCGAGAAATACTTCAAGTAGTTTGTTTAATTCACTTGGATCGTTTCTTTCGTATTTAGCGTCGCATTGATGCTATCTTGGATCATTTTTTCAATTTGTTCCTTGGTCGGATGAATGATACTTGAAGACATCAGTGCCGCTAATCCTGTAGCGATGATCCAAATTGTGTTATGCAAAGACTCAATTTGTTCCGCAGATAGATCAGCATACTCTGGATCTTTCTTGACCGTCTCGACAAAATAATTATAAGAGAAGTTTTGCATCTCCCTTCCCCCACCATATTCTTCTAAGTACAGAGAACTGTATAATTTTTTCTCTCGATTGGCAAAATCAATATAGTTTACAGCTAAATCGATAATGGTATTTCCTGTATGTACAACTGGGAACACTTCATGCTTCAAGTACTCGTAAATCTGAGCAAATAAGGCTTGCTTCAGATCATCCATGTTTTTGAACTCAAGATAAATCGGTTGAGTCGAACAATTCATTTTATTTGCAATATTCCTTGCCGTAAATTTTGAAAATCCTTCTGTGGTAGCCACTTCAAAAGCGGCTGCCAAAATCTGATCTTTTGTGATCGTCTTTTTTCTTGCCATAATTTTTTAATCTCCTTGAAATTATTTATAACGCTTCCACCATTGATTAATTTAATTGTAACATGATTATTTTGTTATGCACAACTTGTTTTTTTATTTTTAAAAAATTACTTTAAAAACAATCAATTTTATAAATTCTAGACATCATTTAGAAGAACATCCATTTTTTTATTTTACGATTCTGGCAGATTGTCTCTAAAAGAATTAAATGTTATCATACAAATAGCTATTGGATGAAACATTAGGAGGAAATGGATTATGTTAGAAAATTTTAATGAGAACCTCGAAAAATATGCACGATTAATTGTTGAAACCGGCGTAAACGTCGAAAAAGACCATACAGTTGTTTTACAAATCAACGTCGATCAAGCCCCATTAGCTCGCTTGATCACCAAAGAAGCCTATCGTTTAGGTGCTGCTGAAGTGATCGTACAATGGACGGACGACGTGATCCAAAAAGAATTTCTTTCTTACGCTGCACAAGACCGTCTTGAAACTGTTCCACAATATAAAATTGATCAGACTGATGATTGGATCGCTAAAGGTGCTAGCCGAATCAGTGTTGTATCTGCCGATCCAGATGCTTTTGGTGGCGTAGATGGAAAACGAATCGCTACGTATCAAACTGCCGCTGGCAAAGCAATGATGAATCTAAGAAAAGCGACCCAAGCAAATAAAGTAAGCTGGACTGTAGTCGCTGCGGCTGGTAAACAATGGGCAGCTAAAGTTTTCCCAGATTTACCAGAAGAAGAACAACTGGATGCGTTATGGGATCAAATTTTTAAAACAACTCGTATTTACGAAGAAGATCCTGTACAGGCTTGGAAAGAACATGATGAAAAATTAGCAAAAAAAGCCGATGAATTAAATCAAGAACAGTTTACTGCCCTGCACTATACTGCCCCTGGCACAGATATCGTCATTGGCCTACCAAAAAATCATCTTTGGGAAGGCGCAGGAAGTTACAACTCCCGTGGAGAAAAATTCATGGCAAATATGCCTACTGAAGAAGTGTTTACTGCACCTGATTACCGACGGATCGATGGTTATATCTCTAGTACAAAACCCTTGAGCTATGCAGGTACGATCATCTCAGGGATGAAGTTTACTTTTGAAGCTGGAAAAGTCATTGATTTTTCTGCTGAACAAGGTCAAGAAGTATTGGAAACCTTGCTCAACACTGATGAAGGCGCACGCTCATTAGGAGAAGTAGCGCTCGTTCCCGATCCTTCGCCAATTTCTCAATCGGGTATTATCTTTTACAATACTCTATTTGACGAAAACGCGTCGAATCACTTAGCTCTAGGATCTGCGTATGCCTTTAGTGTCGAAGGTGGTACTGAAATGACCGATGAAGAACTTGCGCAAGCTGGTCTTAACCGCAGCCAAACCCATGTTGATTTTATGGTTGGTTCTGACCAAATGAATATTGACGGTATCCGTGAAGACGGTTCTACTGTTCCAGTATTTAGAAATGGTGACTGGGCTTAATCTGATAAAACGATACAAAAAAAGAGGAGAAATCTTAAACGACCTCCAAAAGTTAGATTTTTGGTCTAACTTTTGGGGGTACTACAGACTTCTTCTCTTTTTTGTGATGATTATTTCTATTACAGACAACACTTTTCCCCGCTACTCACTGAAAGATGGTCGAATAAGCGATTTTTTGATCCTGTTGTTCAAGTTTTTTATAAAAATTATTTATACTATCTATCACGAAATTCTATTAATACATTTTCTGTTTTTTGATAAGATTGACAAAAACAACATTCATTATTAAAAATTAGAAAAAATGATGGAGAGATAGTATGCCTTTTATTGTTTATTTTTTTGTCTTACTATTAACACTTTATATCCCTCTGCCGACTGTATTATTATTTTTTCATCGTTTAGCTAACCAACATGATATGCTCACGACTATTCACAAATTCATTTTGCTATTTTTGGTTTGTTTAGATTATCGGTTCAGTTTCTACTGTATTTATCAATGTAAAATAAAGAAACAATACTACTTGTACCTTATCTTGATTAATATTATCGAATTAGGCATCCATTTTTATTTACTGGTCAAATACCAAACAGTTTGCTTAACTATCATCACTTTGAGCCAGTTATTATTGCTTATTTGTATGTTTACCTTTCCTTTATCAAAAAAATTTAGAAAAGCTGTCTTTCACTCACCAGAAAAATCGAATGTAGCGTAGAAAACTATCTTGGTCCCACATAAACAAAAAAACCTGAACCACAACGGTTACAGGTTTTTAACGTTCCTGACTGGAATTGAACCAGCGACCTATCGCTTAGGAGGCGATTGCTCTATCCTACTGAGCTACAGGAACAAGTTCTCAATAGTATTATTTTAGCTTGTTTAAGAAGCACATGCAAGCTTCTCTTAGAAAAATCATTTTTCTTCCTAAGCAAAACGTTTCCACTAGCTTTTGACGAGTGATAAAATAGAGTTATCTAACAAGTGATGAGGGAGGTTTTATTTATGAAAGACAAACCAAAAGAAGAAGTATATGCTGAACGCTTTGATGCTTCTAAACAAGAACGAGAACAACTATCAAAAGAAGCCATTAAACAGCATGAAGATGAAAAACCTCAGAAAAAAGAAAGTCGCAAATTCAAGTTTACTAAAAAAGAAGATTTGCTGTAGAAAAATGAGATAAATCAGTGGCAAAAAAGCAATCTGATTTTCAGAATGATATCGAAAAAATTTCAAAATAGCTTTTTATACGATAACGCCCTCCAAGAATTCGTCGAAAACCTTGGAGGGCGTTATATGTGTTAAACAACAAACATTTTACGTTCATTTTAAAAATAATCATTTAGAATAGGTTGCTGACTTGGAAAGCATGGCGCCATTTCTAATAGAGCTTCAGTTGACAATTGGATGTGATTGTAAAAAACAAGGTCTTCCATCTGACGATACCCCATTAATAATTGAGTCATGCGTTGAATGGTGCCACTGATGGTTGGTAATTTTGTTTCTGTTACTTTTTCAATTTTCACCCCTGCATTTGATACAGTGATCTCAAAGATCCCTTCATTCCACTGTGCGTAAGGATCTTCTGTTACCTCTAAAGCAAAAGTGAGCGCTTGTTTTTTGAAAGGATAGTCTTTCAAAAACAACTCAAGATCAACAATTCTGCCCATCATATATGGCGTGATCGTCATTTGTGCAAAAGGATTTTTAAGCAAATAATTTTGATCACTACCTGAATAACCACAAGCATAGTCAAAAGAAGCAAACGCCCCACTATGGGAACTAACAAACCTCACTAATCCTTGAAAGGCTTCATGACTCAAATAGCCCCATTCGACTACTACAAATGTTGGTGCCGTTAACTTGTAAACCACATATCCCGCTGCTTGACCAGATTCATCGTAATACAGCGCATAATGATTATCTGTCTTTTGCTTAAACTTATAAGTATACCACCAGTCTTCTCTACTTAATCCACCACGTTGATTTGCTGGCATTTGTTTATAAATCATTTCTATGACTTCTTTTGCTTGTTCAAAAGTCACTCGTTTCATTTTGCCAGCCGTCTTTTTCACGTTCGGTACATCTCGACTATCCAATTGATAATTGATTTTATCAAACAATTGCTCATAACCGTAACGACGATAAAATGGGTAAGAAAATGGAGCAAGATAAGAAAGACTTACTTTTCTTTCACGGCAATCTTTTAAGATTTTTTCCATGATTTGATTGATCCCGCCTTGTCCCCTAGCTTCAGGATAAGATGCTACATAACCGATTCCTGCCATTAAATACTGTTGCCCATAAAATTCAACAGAAAAAGGCGTCGCCATTACTTGGCTAGTGAGTTGCTCTTCCTCGTCAAAAAAACCATAATTCCATGAATTTTCAACGATCAGTTTGAATCGTTCACGTCTTGCAGGTGTATCCTGCGCATTAAATGCATAGGTTGCTAGTTCAAACATCGCTTCTTGATAAGCAACACCAAGTTCTTTTACTTCATTTGCCATTTTTGTTACCCCTTCCATCAAAAACAATAAAAAATTGTGTCAAGTTCAGTGATCCAACCATAGTCACTTTATCAAAATAAAAATGTTATTTCAATAAATCACTATTTAGCTGAATCAACTGCTTCTTGCCACAATTAGTTTTTTACTAGTATGTTTCTTCGATCATTACTAACATTTTTTTGAAGCGACGTTTTTTAAAATACATCAACATCGTTCCTAAAATCATATCATTCAATTTTTGTAGCATCCCATATGATTGCATTTGTTCCGTATAACGTACTTCGCAGGTTTTATCATCTAACGCTTTAATTTGATAATGGACGACATAATCATTTTTTGTGGTAGATGTTCGAAATTTATACGACTGATTTTCAATAACTTCCTCGATCTTGATGCGAGCGCGGCTATTTTGTGAGAATTGTTTGACGTATTCAAGGTTTTTAAGTTGTTTACGAGTAACCGATTTTCCAGTCGCTTTACGTACATCAAAAAGGACAGAGTCCATCACTTTATCATAGAAAAAGGATGCTGGAATATTTAAAGTTTTAACGATTTCCATTAGCTATTTTTCCCCTTTGCTTCTTCTCTTTTTTTCCCTTTTAAAAAGAAATGTATACCTAAACCTGCCAGAAATAGTCCTGTAGCCATACTATACAAATCATAGTTTTGCGAACTAGGATTTAAACAATACAATACGATCAGTGAACCAATACTACATAAAAATAAGCCGTTTTTCATCATTTTGAACCCTTCCTATCTTACAACCAGTTAAACTGCTGTTGCTTGAAAATATAAAACAGTGCCCCATGGTTGTGCTTTGATTAATGCTTTTGCTTTTTGTGCTGCTGCTTCTTTATCTTGTGCGCTCGTCTCAAAAAACAATTTGATCCCTTGTTTTTCTTTAAATGTATATGAAAAGCCATCTTCATTGTAACCTTCTAATAACTCTTTGATAGCATCTTGTTGCATGGCACTTGCGATTGAAATCATTTTAGTTCCTCCTAGATTATTGTTTAGAGAGCAGAAGCAAAAAATGCTTCTGCTCATTGATTTTTATTGTTCGCCTGCTGCTGGATCCATCTTATTCGCTGAGATAACGAACGGTGCCCAGATTAAGAAAGTCACGATCATACATACTAATGTCACGATTGGCGCACGCCAGTCTGCTCCGGTAGCTAGGAACGAGAGTAAGAATGGTGGAACAACCCACACGACTGACTGCGATACTGGGGCGACCAAACCAAAGTAAGTTGCTCCCCAACCTATAGCTGTTGCAACAACAGGTGCTAATAAGAATGGGATGAACATGATAGCGTTCAATACAATCGGTAAACCAAACATAACTGGTTCATTGATATTGAAAATACCAGGTCCGATCGACAATTTGGCAACTGTCAAATAATCGGCACGTTTAGAAAGGAGTAAAATAGCAATCAATAGAACGATCGTACCACCAGAACCCCCGAACCAAGCGAAGGCATCAAAGGATCCACGAACCCACATATAAGCCTTACCATCTTCAATTGCATCTAAGACTGCAGGTGTTCCTGTTTTGCCATTGTAACCTTTTTGGAAAATATCGATATTGATCAATTGTGCTTGACCCCAAATTCCTTCTAAAACTGGAGCTAACACGTTTGGTCCATGAATACCAAAGAACCAGAAGATCTGAACAAAGACCGTAACGATCAAAACAGCACCGATCCCTTGAGATAATCCCAAGAAAGGTTCAGCGATATATTTTTGAACTAAATCAATGATCAATTGTCCGTCAGCGATACGGCCAACGATATAATTAATAATAGCAATGACATATAAAGCGATCGTTGCTGGCAGAATTGCGGCAAAAGCCTTCGATACTGCTGGTGGTACAGAATCTGGCATTTTGATCGTAATGTTGGCTAACATTAATTTACAGAAAATAATGACAGAAATAGCACCCATGATCATGACTGTGAAATAAGAGTTTCCATTTAAATGATCAAGTTTTAGCCAACCCCAAAGACCAACAGATAAATTTCCATCCGCGATCGTTGCCCCTAATTCTGTTCCATTGATGGCATCAACGATATTTTGAGGAACATTCACGTTCAAAGCGGCTGACAATGAAGGACCAAAAGAAATTCCTTGGATCAAAGTTGCCAGACCAACGATCCCTCCGGCTAGGTCATTGACCCCATAAGCTCTCGCAAGATTGTATCCCCAAGAAAAGGCAAAAATCAAGCCGGCAATTGCTAAAGTTCCATTCCATACAAATCCATTAATTCCAATAATAACATTTAATACTGCAAAAATTCCTTTGTCCGCTGCTAAACTATCTGCATACGTACTATTAAATTGCTGTGGTAAATCTCGAATAATTGCATTGATCATTACAGCGACTGATCCCGCCATTGTTGCAGGTAAAGTACCGATAAAAGCGTCACGCAAAGCAACTAAATGTTTCTGCGCGCCAATTTTTGCGGCAACCGGAAGGATGTATTTCTCCATCCAACTTGTTAATCCGTTCATTTTTATATCCTCCTATAAGTTGTTTATATAAAGAATTGCTTCCTCATACCAAATTAAAAAAATCCGTTCAAAATTTTTTCTTCTTCCGTTCAAAAAAGAAGGTTCTATTTTCGTTCATCTGTCTTTATTCGACATTGATTCTTCGGTAAAGTTCAATAAGTTCTTCTGCTAAATCAGTAAAAGCAATCGACGTCATTAAATGGTCTTGACTGTGTACGGTCAATAACGTGACCTGAACATGGTTTCCTTGTGCTTCTTGTGTCAACATTTGCGTCTGTGAATGATGGGCTTGGACTAATGATTCCTTTGCATCCATTATTTTTTGATCCGCTAACTCGAAATTACCTTTTTTAGCCGCAGAAATCGCTTCCATTGCATCGCTCTTGGCATTACCACCAAACATGATGAGTCCCATGATGGCTTCGAGATTTTGTTGATCTTCCACATTTTTCCCTCCATTTCCTATAGATTTATTGCATCAAATTTTCGGCTTGTTCTAGTACTTTTGCACCATTCATCATGCCGTAATCTTGCATATTGATTACATCTAGCGGAATCCCTTTCGGTGCTAATTTTTGCTCAAATTGAGCTTTCATAAACCGGACTTGAGGTCCTAAAAGTAAGACATCGACATTTTTTGCTTCAAGATTATTATCAGCATCTGAAGCTGAAACAGCAAAAATATCTGCCTCCATTCCTTTTTCTTCTGCAGCTTTTTGCATTTTCGTAACTAGCAAACTTGTACTCATCCCCGCAGAGCATACTAACATAATCGTTTTTTTCGCCATTTTCTCCACTCCTTTTAATTTGTTTTACACATTTTTATAATGCAAGAAGCATGCCAAACAAAAAAAGAACCAAAATAGCGTTTTCATAGCCTTTGGTCCTTCTTTTCTGTGCGCACACTGATGTTATCTGTGTAAAAAAATAGATTAGTGTGTTTTATTTTTTAATTTTATTTTCAATAAACATTTGCGTTAAGAAGGCAATCTCATTTTCTGGGATATTCACCTGATATTTCCGTTCCAATCCAATAAGATTCGTTCGAACGATGTCCATTTCTAAACGATAAATTTTTGAGAAAGTAGACAGATTCTCAAATTCTCGGGTCTTCTCATGCTTGATCAGTCCATCCAGTAAAAAGGCTAAATGAATCACGATCCCAATATCTACTCCTGGCTCTACTATAATTGAGAGATCCGTTTGGATTTGCTGGATGTTTTTTTGTAAAGAATGGATCAAAATCTCTACCGAAGAAATCGAATTTAAAGAATCTTTTAATGAATCAACGATTTTGGCAGTTGGAACTTCATCATCAGCGATCCGCTTGAGCATATTCAATTTCTCATCGTTGAAGACATCATACGCTGAGAAAAACGGAATATTTTGGTAATCCACATCTACCGTGCCCGCAATGGCTTTGATCTCATATTCTTCTAATAATGCATCAATGTGTCGCTTAAATGATTCTCGTTCTAAAAACTGCATTTGGATCACTTCGACCTTTTTCTGGTCGATTACAGGAACAATCCGCTGGTATAATTTAGCTGCTACACCTTCCCCAGTAAAACAAGTAACGATCACCGCTTTTTTACGTTCATAGGTCTCTGTTTGTTCTTCTTTGAATTGGTCCTTGACGATCGTTTCAAAGGAAATCTGGATACTTTGATAGATATCTTCCAAGCTCCGACCAACATTCGCCATCCGTAATGCCTCAATCACGATCATCGTACTACTCATTGTAATTGCTTTCGTTTTGATTCCAGTCTCTTCAAAAATCAAGTCACCAAAGGTATTTAAAGAACCCATATCCGTCAGTAAGATCAATCCATTCGTCAGACTTGCCTGACGATTTTGAACATAAGCCAGCACTTCTTCATACATCGTTTGGACTTCCATGGCTAACGGCATATTAAATGCTGTACCTAATTTCGTTCCTAATAATTCTTGCGCCATTTCCAACATACTTGAGGCGGTTTGTCTGCCGTGCATCAAAACTAAGACCTCAACTTTATTTTCTTTTACTGGTTCACTTTCGCCAAGATTAATGGAAAGAAACATACTGATAAAACCAATTTCGTCAAACGGAATTTCAATTTGTTGTTCTTCTTCAATGATCGTAGATAAATCAATGGCTACTTGAAATTCCTTTTTAAAATTTTTGCGTACGTTGTTGAGATCAGGATGAACAATCATGTGTCCTTCTTTGACCCGATCCAATGTACTTTGCAAATGAAGGGCAAAGGCAAATCGAGCTTTTTCATTGTAGATTCGATCCAACCTAGCTTCTGCAACATCGTATAACTCGTTGGTTAACCGCCAAATATCATCTGGTAACAGATCTTTTGGAATCGTACTCTTTGTCAACTCTTTGACATAAGTTTGGAAATAAGCATCCACATCTTTCGAGATCAAAGTTTCTAAATCAATACTTTCGACACCCGTTTCTGATAAAGAAAGCATTTTTTCTTCGATATCATTATAGACCTGCATGTTTCGTTCTGGATCTTGTGACCAAACAACATCAGCAAAACCAGGCTCAAAAGTCAGGTATTGACTCTTACTATCCATAAAGCGATCCAAACGTTCAGGTACTTCTTTGATTTTCAACAACCCTTTTTGTACTTGGAGAGACAGTTCTTCTTTACGAATGATCAGTTTTTCTTCATTATGTGTCCGATAATGTAAAAATGACTTCGCACACACTAATTTCAAATCACGCTTGACTTGTCCGATATTTCCTTCTGCATCATAAAGCATAAATGCCAAAATGGCTTCTTTTTCGATATCTATACGTTGATTCAAACGATTGGCTTCTTGTTTGATAAATAAAGAAATGATTTCATAACGTTCATCTAATGAACGAGAAGCCAGATTTGGTAATGTGATTGCCATAGGAATTCGGCGATTAAAGGTTGTCAAAAAACTTTCGGATGACTCGGTGGTTGCTCCAATGATCTGAACAGATGCTTCATGGACGTGGGCGCTTTCTCCCAACGGACGATAGACCCCTTTATCAATAAAAGTAAACAACATTTCTTGTCCTTCCGGTGGTAAACGATGAATTTCATCAAGAAACAAGATCCCACCATTCGCTTTCGCAATCAACCCTTGACTATCTTGCGATGCCCCAGTATAAGCTCCTTTTTTGATTCCAAAAATATGTCCAAACAGTAACTGTGGATTCTGCGCATAATCCGCACAGTTAAATGAAACAAAAGGTGCATCTTCTGAGAGCATTTCAGAATCAATCGCAAAATGATACATACATTCTGCAAACATCGATTTACCCGTTCCTGTCTCACCAAAAATGATTGTATGCAATCCTCGAGGAGGATATAATATGGCTGCCTTAGCTTGCTGGATGCTTACTTTCAAAGAATCATTTTCACCAACTAGTGTATCAAACGTCACTTGGGTCGATGCATCAACGTGAACTTTGTCAGAGGCTGTTTTTTGCGGAGGCAATGAATAGACGACTGGTCTGCCGGAACTTTTGATAATATAGCGGTCTTTATAGAGATCGCTGAGATATCGACTTGCATTACTTCGATCGATTTTTAGATGTTTTGCCACATCACTTGCCGTCAATCCTTGCTGTTTCTCATGCAATAGATCCAATATTTCTTCTTGTCTTTCGTTCATACAATCCCCCACTATCCTCAAATAACGCTGATTGCGTTTTCAATATAATAACACAAAAAGGCGCTTATTTGCGCCTTGCTCCTTTATTTTTCTGCTTTTTTTGTTTGTTTTTAAGCTTTTTCTTTGGCGTACTATTTTTTTCAACTTGTTCTTTTTTCGAAGGACCAAATGGAGCAGTTTTTTTTGTGTTTTTGTCATTGACTTCTTCTTTTTGTGAGAGTTCTTTTTGTGGCAATTCTTTGACTAATTGTCCACCATGAAGAAAAATCTCTTCCATATCAATCGCCATATGACGTGTTAATTTTTTCAACTCTTTAACCGTATGATCTTGCACAAACGTGATCACGGTTCCGTCTTTCCCCATCCGTCCGGTTCGCCCTGAACGATGCAGATAAGCTTCTTCTGTTAAGGGAATTTCGGCATTCACAACATAAGGTAATTGTTCGATATCTAATCCTCTGGCTGCTACGTCAGTCGTGAACAACATCGTGATTTTTTTATTCTTGAATTGATCAAGTGCTGCTTTACGTAACAATTTATTTTGATCGGAAGCTAAGCTGCCAACTGAAACACCACGAAATTGTAATTTTTCCTCCATTGTCCCTAATTCATTGAGTTGGTTGAAAAAGACTAGTCCATGAAAATCTGTGACATAAGCAAGCCGTCTCAAATACTCTTCTTTTTTACGAGGTGGTATCCTTAAATAGTAATGTTGCTGACCTTTTCTAGAGTCATCGTCTTTTGTGACATCAACAACTGGGATGGAAGCCTTTGTGATTTCTTCAATTTTACTGATTGAGCGATCAGCTGTTGCTGAGAAGAATACTAATTGATAGTCCACAGGGGCTTGTCGCAAAATTTGTTCCACTAATGAACGATTCCCCTCATCAAACAATTGATCTGCTTCATCAAAAACAATCGTTTGCAACTGATGAGCTTTTAATTTTTTGGTCTTCATCAATTCCAACACTCGTCCAGGAGTTCCTACTAGCACTTCTGGTCGTTTTTTCAAACCTTCAATCTGCCTTTTGACGTTAGCTCCGCCCACAAGTGATTGGACTTTTAATGCCAATCCTTTTGACCACTCACGAGCCACTTCTGCGACTTGAATTGCTAATTCTTGTGAAGAAACAAGGATTAGTAAAGTACTTCCCCCCTCTTTAGGGACATTCAGCAGCAAAGGTAAAAGATAAGCTAATGTTTTGCCTGAGCCGGTTGGTGAAATACCAATAATTGATTCTTTTTCTTTAAGCAGTTGAAAAACAGCCTGTTGGATCAGAGAGGGTGTTTGAAATCCCTTGTCCTGCCATTTTTCTTGCCAAGCTTGTGGAAAGTTTTTTACAAATTCATTCATTTTAAAAATCGTCCTCATTATCGGCATCAAATTTGATGCCACCATTTATTCTAAGATCGTAAACTACTTGGTTCACATTGCGAGCAAGTTCGATCCATTCTTCATATCGTAATCCCCAAGCTGGATCGTTTGGATGATTGATCACATTGGCAAAATCAGCTGCCTCTTCTGCCATGGGATTTTCAGCTGCGGTAATTGCTAATGCATCAATTTCCTGATGTTCTCGATCATGGAACTCTGCTTTTTCAATCGCATTGACCCCATTCATGACTAATGTTCCTGAATTAAAGTAGATTTCTGAAGGTAAGTAAGAATCCCCGATTTTACCAGGTTGAATCGTGACATCAAAGGTCTCATAACGCAAAATCCCCCAACCTAATCCATCAACACCAGTTGAGATCTTTCGTGGGAAATAGTGAACTTCTGAAGGCATCCCAAACCATCCTATCGTAGCATAAACGAGATAAACGCCCAGATCCATCAGCGCACCACCAGAAAAACGGGTAGAGAAAATATTTGGTACTTCTCCTGCTAGTACTTGATCGTAACGAGAAGAATATTTCATATAACTAAAGTTGGCACCGAGGATCTCATCTTTCAATGGAAGATAGTCAGCAATTTTTTTGAATCCTGCTTCATGGATGTTTCGTGCAGCTTCAAAAAAATAAACATTTTTCTCATTCGCTAGATGAATGATTTCGTCCATTTCTTTAGGCGTACTAAATGCCGGTTTTTCAACAATGACATTTTTCCCTGCTAAAATGCCTTGTTTTGCTTGTTGAAAATGCAGGCTGTTAGGCGAAGCAATGTATACCGTATCAAGATGTTCCAGACCAAAAAAAGTTTCTAAATCTGTCGCATAGGCAATATCTCCCTCATACTTGGCGCCAAATTCTTGTGCTTTTTCTAAATGTCTCGAATAAACTGCTGTTAATTCATATTGTTTCGTGCTTAATGCTGCTTGCACAAATTGATGGGTGATCCAGTTGGTACCAATAATTCCTAAATTGATCATTTCATTTACCTTCTTTCTATTTATTCGGGTCTTCAAACGATGCCTCTACATCAAATGGTATGGCTTGTTTCAAATTGACACAATCCGCTGTTACCTGACAATTATAGGCTAAAACATTCATGCCGTTTAACTGTCCGTAGCGTATGATATTGGCTAACTCCGGTTGCATTGCTTCGTTGATTGTTGCCAGATGAAGGTGTTCAAACTGTGCGATAAACAACACGTAAGTTTCATAGCCTTCCTGTCGCGCTTCCACTAATTCTTTCACATGTTTTAAACCTCGTAACGTTGGCGCATCAGGAAACGCCCCAATTCCTTTATTTTCTAAAGTCATTCCCTTTACTTCGACGAACACTTTTTGTCCTGAATCTGTTTCTAAATAAATATCAAATATGGACTGTCGATAGCGGACTTCACGCTTGAACTTAACGATTTTTCCGATCAACGATGGCAACTGGATTGTTCCAGATAAAATTCCTTCTAATGCCAAACGGTTGGGAAGTTGACTATCGATATTGAACCAGTTATCCCCTTTTTTCACAGCAATTAAATCATAATCTGTTTTCCGTTTTAAACTAGGTGTATATGCAACCGCTACTTTCGCTCCTGGGAGCAGGACTTCTTTACCTCTTCCAGTGTTTTTCACATGGGCTACGATCACTTCTCCTTGTTGGTTCAAGCAATGAGCGATGAAACGATTCGGTCGTTCAATAAAAAAAGCGATTTCTACTTGCTGGTACTTCAAAAACGGTCACCTTTCTTCCTACTATGTATCCTACCATAATTTCACAAAAAACTCTTGAAAAACCAGTCGAAAGTCCTAGAGAAATCTTTATTTTTTTTAGGTACAATGAAACTGACAGAAAATGATCGTTGGAATTAAAAGAGGTTAGGAGTGACAGTCGTATGATACGTAAAAAAACACTTTATGGAATCCTTGCATTTTTTGCTATTTTATTTGGAAAATTCTTTCTGAAAAAGAAACAGCCAACCACCAAAGACTTTGATCCAACGCAATATCATGGAACCTGGACCTTTATAGATAAAAATAAACAAAAACAACAACTACTGGTCACAGAAACGTTTGATTTATCTATCAACGGTCGCTCCTTAGTAACGGAATTGGTCGAACTCACCCCTCAGCAACTCGTCTTGCGAGATCAATATGGTTTTTATTTGATTCTATCATACAGTGATACGACCTTTTATGATGAATCATCCGATACTTCTTATACGTTGACAAAACAAAATAGTTCCTCAAAAGAGGGTGTGACAAGAGCGGCTAACTCTGAGAAATAAGTCGAAGAATTTCCAAAAATCTCCTCCTGTTTTTGGAATTCTTCGGCTTATTTTTGATAGAGCCACTTCTTGAACGACTTTTAGAGCAAGTCCTATATCCCAAACTCTTTTCATTCCCTTCATCATTGATTTACCTTTCTGTATTTCTTCGTTTATTTTACGTTTTTTGTCTAGAAAAATAGTCATTTGATGTTTTTTTTGATAAACTTACTAATGATGGTTTCATACCATGAAAGGATGATTAAACATGACACCAAATCGAGAAGATTACTTGAAAATCATTTTGGAATTAGGCGGAGACACGACAAAAGTAAATAATAAACAAATCGTTTCCAGTCTTGCTGTGTCCCCAGCTTCTGTTAGCGAAATGATTTCCAAACTTGTGAAAGAACAACTCGTTGAGCATTCTCCTTATCAAGGAGTTCAACTTACGGAGACTGGCTTACAAAAGGCAAGTAGTTTGATTCGCAAACATCGTTTATGGGAAGTTTTTTTAGTCGAACATTTAGATTATAGCTGGAACGAAGTCCATGATGATGCTGAGGTGTTGGAACATGTGACTTCAGAACAACTTGCTGACCATTTAGAAGACTATTTGAATCATCCTATGCACTGTCCACATGGTGGAATTATTCCTAAAAAAGAACAAGTGGTTCATGAAGAACGTAGACAAACATTAGAGTCTTATCCAGTTGGTTCTAAAGTTCGCATCGCTCGAGTGTTGGATGAAAAAGAACTATTGGACTATCTTGTGACGATTGACTTAAACATTGATGAAGAATATGAGATTGTAGATGTTGCCGCTTATGAAGGACCGATCACAATCCAAAATCAACAAAAGAAAATCCCTGTCAGCTTTAAAGCAGCCAGTACGATTTTTGTCGACAAATTATAAAGGAGTACACCCATATGGCTAATGAAAAAAATGTCTTATTTACAATCTTTGGTGGTACAGGTGATTTAGCACAACGCAAATTGTATCCTTCCTTGTTCCGCCTTTATAAAAAAGG
Source organism: Enterococcus sp. AZ078 (assembly GCF_051714985.1). Lineage (NCBI taxonomy): Bacteria > Bacillati > Bacillota > Bacilli > Lactobacillales > Enterococcaceae > Enterococcus > Enterococcus sp. AZ078. Next base: position 854,443 of record NZ_JBIOSW010000001.1, on the reverse strand, counting down.
AAATCTAGGAAAACATTTTGCAGTAATCGGTACTGCTCGTAGACCTTGGAGCGATGAACATTATCGTGAAGTGGTCGCTTCGACGATCCAGTCCTTGAATCCGACTGAAGAAGAAGCAAAAGAATTTGCTAGTCATTTCTACTATCAATCACATGATGTAAATGATTCTACCCACTACAATACTTTAAAAGACCTAGCTGACCGCTTAGATGAAACCTACCAATTAGCTGGCAATCGCATCTATTATTTAGCCATGTCTCCAGAATTTTTCGGTACGATCGTTTCTCATCTTAAATCGCAACATATCGTTACTGAAAATGGTTATAATCGCTTGATCATCGAAAAACCATTTGGTTCAGATTATCAATCTGCATTCGAGCTGAATGAAAAGATCCGTCAAGTCTTCCCTGAACAAGATATTTTTAGGATTGATCATTATTTAGGTAAAGAAATGATCCAAAATATCTCAGCAATTCGTTTTGCTAATAACATTTTTGAATCACAATGGAACAATCGCTATATCGATAATATTCAGATTACATTCGGTGAAGCTTTAGGTGTTGAAGATCGTGGTGGCTACTATGATCACAGTGGTGCTTTAAAAGATATGGTCCAAAACCACATTCTACAAGTACTAGCACTTTTAGCGATGGAACCTCCTGTCGCCTTTTCTGAAAAAGAAATTCGTGCAGAAAAAATCAAGGCACTGAAAGCTGTGCGAATCTATGAAAAATCTGAAGCATTAAAAAACTTTATCCGTGGGCAATATGCACCTGGTGAGTTAGATGGTAATACATTTAAAGGCTATCGTGAAGAAGATAAAGTAGATCCTGAATCTACTACCGAAACTTTTGTAGCTGGGAAGTTTGTCATTGACAATTTCCGCTGGTCAGGTGTTCCCTTTTATGTGCGCACTGGGAAACGTTTGACAGAAAAAGGAACTCGGATCAATATCGTCTTTAAACAAGTCCCAGTCAATGTTTTTAAAACTTCGGTCGAAGATGAACCTTGTGAAGATAGGACATTACCACCAAATGTTTTAACGATTTATATCCAACCAACGGAAGGTTTCTCTTTAACTTTAAATGGAAAAGAGGTTGGACAAGGATTTAATACTGAATTTAGACGATTAGAGTACCGCAATAGCGCTGAAATGGTCGAAAACAGTCCTGAAGCTTATGAAAAGCTGCTTTTAGATGCTTTAAAAGGCGATGGCACGAACTTTTCACATTGGGAAGAAGTTGCTCAATCTTGGCATATCGTGGATGTCATTCGTAAAGCTTGGGATCAAGTGGAACCTGACTTCCCTAATTATAAAGCTGGAACAATGGGACCAGAAGCTGCATTTGAATTGCTGGAAAAAGATGGGTTTGAATGGATCTGGCAACCAGATGGCTGGTACCGTGATCGTGGAAAGCTAGAAGACTAGCTGTGTGTAACGTTTAAAAGTAAAAATTTACTAACATTAAGAGTCTGGGATATTAATCAGTTATGTTCTGATTAATATCCCAGACTTTTTGGCTCCTCTCGGCTCTATATGGATAATGAAATCACTCTATTAAAACAAAAAACATCAAAGCTAGTAACTCTTACTAACTTTGATGTTTTTTAGATAACTTTCCTTTAGTCACCAAACATGACCAAATTTTTATTCAAATCCTTCTGCCACTGCTTCTGGATAGTTTTCTTCAACGATGTGCGCACAGCGTCCACATAAGTGTGGTAATTTTTCATCAACGCCTACGTCTTTGCGGATTTGACGACAACGATCGCATGTTTGTCCGTCAGCTTTTTCTACTAAAATGGCTACGTCATCAAATTTCACCGCAGTTTCTGGTACTTCTGCGTTAGCTGACATCACTTCATAGTAATCTGGTGACACGATCAACAATTGTGGAATATCCGCATCCACAGCTGTCAGCAATCCACGAACTTGTTCATTTGGATAGATCGTCAACTTCGCTTCCAAAGATTTACCGATCAATTTATTGTTTCGTGCTTCTTCTAAAGCTTTTAACACTTTATCACGGAAGTCCATAAATGCTGCCCAAGTATCCATCAATTCTTCTTGATTTGGATACTCTTGGTAACCTGGAAGTTCACTTAATTGAACAAACTCTTCTTCTTCTTTTAAGAAAGACCAAATTTCTTCTGCAGTATGTGGAATAATCGGTGTTAATAATTTTGTTAAAGCTACTGCTGTTTGATAAAACACAGTTTGCATGCAACGGCGTTGGTAATCATTTTCTGATTCAATATAAACAACATCTTTAGCAAAATCCAGATAGAACGCAGATAGATCTACTGTTAAAAAGTTCATTACGGTACGATAGATGTGCATGAAGTTATATTTCTCATATCCTTCTTCACGAATTTCTTTAATCACTTCGTTCAATCGGATAGTCATATATTTATCTACAGAACGTAATTCTTCAAATGAAATCGTATCTTTTTGTGGATCGAAGTCTTCAGTATTTGCAATCAAGAAGCGCATCGTATTTCTGATTTTGCGGTAAACTTCTGCTACTTGGCTTAAAATGTCCATGGATACACGTACATCTGCTTCATAATCCACACTAGCTACCCACAAACGTAAGATATCCGCGCCAAATTGTTTGATCACTTTATCTGGCAAGATCGTGTTACCTAACGACTTACTCATCTTACGCCCTTCGCCATCCAGAGTGAACCCTTGAGAAAGGACAGATTTATACGGTGCAACCCCATTGATTGCCACACTTGTGGTAATACTTGAATTGAACCAGCCTCGGTATTGATCAGAACCTTCTAGATACATATCAGCTGGGAAAGATAGTTCTGGACGTTGACGTAAGACTGCTTCGTGAGAAGAACCTGAATCAAACCAAACATCCATGATGTCTGTTTCTTTCGTAAACTCTCCATTCGGTGATCCTGGATGCGTAAAGCCTTCTGGAAGAAGATCTTTCGCTTCTTTCTCAAACCAAATGATTGAACCATGTTCAGCAAACAATTGCGCTACGTGTTCAATCGTTTCCGGCGTAATGATTGCTTCCCCATTTTCAGCGTAAAAGATTGGCAATGGCACACCCCATGCACGTTGACGTGAAATAACCCAGTCGCCACGATCACGGATCATATTATAAAGACGTGTTTTCCCCCAAGGAATGATCCAATCTACTTTCTCTACTTCCTCTAAAATATTTTGTCGGAAATCGTCGATTGATGCAAACCATTGTGGTGTAGCACGATAAATCACAGGTTTTTTCGTACGCCAGTCATGAGGATAACTATGCGTAAAGAAGTCAAGTTTTAATAAAGCACCTTTTTCTTGTAACAAATCAGTAATCATTGGATTCGCTTTGTCGTAAAAGACCCCTTCAAATCCTGGTGCTTCTTCTGTATAAACCCCTTTTGAATCTACTGGAGAAACTACTGGCAATTTATATCTGTTTCCTGCAATATAGTCATCTTCCCCGTGACCTGGTGCTGTATGGACTAATCCAGTACCAGCGTCTAAAGTTACATGGTCACCTAAGATGACTAATGATTCCCGCTCATAAAACGGATGCCAAGCAGTCATGTATTCCATTTCCTGACCAGCAATCTCTTTCAACACCTGAACATCAGACCAACCGATTTCAGTTTGAACTTTTTCTAATAAATCTTTTGCAACGACAAATTTACGTCCATCTGCTTCGATTAAAACGTACGTATAAGTTGGATTTACTGCAATCCCTTGGTTTGCTGGTAATGTCCATGGCGTAGTTGTCCAAATAACGAAAGCTGTATCTTCATCTAACAACCCTTTACCATCTTTCACATTGAAAGCCACAAAGATAGAAGGAGACTTCACATCTTTATATTCGATTTCTGCTTCAGCAAGTGAAGATTCACTTGACGGAGACCAATAGATTGGTTTCAATCCTTTATAGATATAGCCTTTTTCAGCCATTTTACCGAAAACACGGATTTGTGCCGCTTCGTAAGAAGGATCCAACGTGACATATGGATGCTCCCAATCGCCTGCCACTCCTAGTCGTTTGAAATCTTCTCGTTGTTTGTCGACTTGTGAAAGGGCATATTCACGACATTTTTCTAAGTACTCTGACATTGTCATTTCTTTTCGTTTGATCCCTTTATTGGCTAATACTTGTTCAATCGGTAAACCGTGAGTATCCCAACCTGGAACATAAGGTGCACGAAATCCTGACATTGATTTTGAACGGATAATGATATCTTTACTGATTTTATTTAATGAATGTCCTAAATGGATATTTCCATTTGCATAAGGAGGTCCATCATGTAAGATGAAACTTGGCTTTCCTTCATTTAATTCTTGTCTTTTTTGATAAATTTTATTTTCTTCCCATTCTTTTTGCCAATCCGCTTCACGATTAGGCAAATTACCACGCATTGGGAATTTTGTTTTACCTAGTTGTAAGGTTTCTTTCATTTTCATAAACCAGTTACGCTCCTTCTTTCATCATTTTAAAGAACACAAAAAAGCATGTTCATCCAAAGGGACGAACATGCCGTGGTACCACCCAAATTCAGTTACATAATCATGTAACTCTTAAAAACCAATAACGAGGTCAACCGTTGTTTCTTACTCCTATTTCAGAAACAATTTTCGTAGAGGATCTTTCACTTTGCAGGGTCTTGCCGAACTTCCACTATCATCGGCTCGCTGAAAAGAATGACAAAATGCTTTTCTGTTCTACTCTTCGTCATCACCAGGAATGATCGAAATATCGATCGCCTGTGTATCAAATGCAGTCATTGGTGCTTCCATGATGCCTGTGTCTGAGTTTACATCAGTTTGATTTTCATTGTCAAGTTGTTTTGCTAAAACTTCTTTGATCACTTCATGACTATCTGACACATAGCTTGAGAAAGGTTGTAAAATTTCATCCCATTCTGGACTTTTTACTTGTTCTAATTGAGATTCTAACATCAAGCTGATTCGTTGGTGGAAAACTCGTGTTTTTTTCTTTAAGTCTTCTGTTTCAACTGCTAGCTGTTTTGCTTTTTCAGTTGCATCTGTTAGGATTTGTCTTGCTTTTTCTTCCGCATCTGTCGTTAATTGGTGCGCACGTTTTTCAGCCGTAGCCACTAATTCATCCGCTTTGTTTTGAGCAGATGTCACGATTACTTCGGACTCTTTACTTGCACTTGTTTTAACTTTATCCGCTGTGTCTTGTGCCACGATGATTGACTGATTCAATGCATCTTTTAGTTCATTGAAATATTCTAATTTTTCTTCTGAATGTTTCACTGCTTTTTCAAGTTCACGGTTTCGTTGCGTGATTTCTTCATAGTCACGAACAACTAAATCTAAGAAATCATCTACTTCGTCTTGATTGTATCCCCGCATTTTTGTGGGGAATGTTTTGTTTTGGATATCTAATGGAGTTAAAGCCATGTGTAAACCACCTTTTTGTTTTATTTACGTAATACACCAAATAATACCCTGTATTTTTCTTTTTTGGTTTTTCCTTCAAGTTCTTGAATTTGGATTCGACCAAATCCTCTGATCGAAACGATATCTAATAACTCAAGTAAAAAATCAGGGCGTGTATTTTCTGTCCAATTTACTTTTACTTTTCCAGACTCAATCAGCTGCTTCGAACGCTGTCTGGAAATATTATAAATCTCCGAGATCACGCTGTCTAGTCTCAATGAAGTCACTGTACCTCTTTCTTGTGTCCAACCATCTTTTGGCACAAGTAATTCCGTATACTTGATTGGCTCCATCCGAACAGAGACTTTGCCGATTTTTGTTACTTGCGTTGCTACAAACTGTTCAACTTCTCTTGCAATGAACACTTGCCAGCGATCACCATCAGAAATGATATCACCAAAGTAAGCTCGTTTGATACCTGTACCAACCAATGTACCTAATACTTTTCCATGAGTCAAACTAGCAAACTTACTCGGATAATGGATTTCATAAAGTGACACCTCAAAATCTTCGTCAGTAGGCTCATAATAGTCAGGAAAAATCAAACATCGCTTCCGTTCTGCTTGCTCATAACCGCCATAAAATGAAAAGTGTAATTCACTATCTTGACGGATCAGCGTCTCTAGTATATAGGATTGTCTTGGATCAAGAAAGTCAGTAAGATAAGGTGCATATTGCCCTTGTACCTGTTCGATCCAATCACCTACTGAATCGATGAAAGAACGTTCATCTGCACGGAAATGCTGATAAACATTAGCGTCCATATTTTCCCCTCCTATCAGCTACTCCTTTGATCGTTTTAATAAATTGCCATGACTATCCATAAAACGATATGTTGAAGACCTTGTACTGCTAAGTTTAAAATCAAGATCGCAGCTAGAATCGTAAAATCAATTCCACCAAATCGAAGTGGAAGCCGATCAAATAACTGGATATACGGTTCACAGATTTTTGCTAAAAAGCGACCAATCCCTGATTGATATCCTCCTGGAAACCAGGATAAAAGTGCATAAACCATTAACAAAAGACTGTAAAAGTAGGCTGCTCGTCCTAGCAGATTAAGTAATATAAAAATAATATAAATTGTCGTTCCTCCTCTTATAGGTCAAATAGGTTCACGTCTGCAAAAGATTGTGCTGTTGAACTATCGATTTCCATTCCAGTTGGCGTGCATAGAAAAATCTCGTCACCTACTCGCTTAATGTCACCATCTAATGCATAGACAGTGCCAGTTAAAAAATCAACGATTCTTCTCGCTTGTTTTTCTTCTACTAAATGGAAATTTACTAATGTTGCTTCACCAGCAATGATTCGTTTGGCAATAGCCATTGCTTCAGAATAAGCTCGTGGTTCCATGACCGTAATTTTTCCAGCTAAATTTGTTTTAGGTGTAAAAGAAGTTTTTGCTGTTTCTTCTTTACGTGTTTTTTTAGCTGGTGTTTGATGTAATTCAATCACTTTTTTTGTTTCATTTGCCGCTACACTTTCACGAGCAACAGGACGTGTTGTTTGTTGCGCACGTGGCTTTGAGACAGCTCTTGGCTGGCTCATTTGAGATTGTGTTGGCTGTATTGGTTTCTTTTTTGTTGTAGGCTGTGCTACAGCCGGCTTAGATGTTTCAGGATACTCCTCGTACTCTTCCTCATCAGCTAATCCGAAAAAATTAGCAATCGCACCTCTATTTAAAAGTGGCATTATTGTTCCTCCTCGTCTTTGAATAGCGCTGTTCCTACACGGATGAATGTGGCACCTTCTTCGATTGCCAGTTGAAAGTCCTGACTCATTCCCATGCTTAATTCCGTACATGGTGCATGAGAAAAACCTTTCGAATGAACAAGATCACGCAATTCTTTCAGCGTTCCAAATACTTTGCGAATTTGTTTAGCAGAAGCCTCTTTAGGTGCCATCGTCATTAAACCAACAACCTTTATTTTAGACAAAGCAACTAAAGATTCGATAAAAGGAACCAGCTCTTCTGGCGAAAAACCATGTTTGGATGCTTCACCAGATACATTCACTTCCACAAAACAATCGAGGGGTTTTGTTGCCCTTTTTTGTATTTCTTCTGCTAATTTCAAACTGTCTAATGCGTGAAAGCAATCAATTTCATTTATAATCAATTTTACCTTTCTACGCTGCAAATTACCAATTAAATGCCACTTTACATCAGGATAATTAACTAAATCTTGTTTTTTTTGTAACAATTTATCTACGCGGTTTTCTGCGCAGTTTTTTACACCCTGTTCAATCAATTTTTCTGCCGTAGCAGAATCCACTGATTTGGTGACAGCGACTAGTGTGACTTCTTTCGGATCACGATGAACAAGAGCACACGAGTCCTGAATCTCTTGCTCGATTTTTAGCAAGTTGTCAGCAATCATGTGCTCTTCCTCCTTTATTTTTTACGACGGAAAAATGGTGGTGTACTTAATTCATCGTCACCTTTTGCTTTTGTTTCTTCACGATTGAATGTATCAAATTCTTTTTTTTCGATAGGTTCAAAATTCGTTTCTTCAACTCTAGGACGGACATTTTGTTCACGTCTGATGTCCCAGTCACCAAAACTGCTATTTTCTTCTTCAGCAGAGATTGGTTTTGCTTGATCCATATCTAAAACTGTTTTTTGAGTAGATGATTGCATTTGTGTTTGTCTAGCCGGACGACTAGACTTGCGTTCCTTTTTTGATTCGTCGATACCCGTTGCAATAACCGTTACACGGATTTCATCGCCCATTTCTTCATTGATTGATGTACCTAGAATGATGTTAACATCGCCTGTAGCAGCATTTGCTACGATATCTGAAGCATCTTGAGCTTCAAATAAAGTCATGTCTAATCCACCAGTGATGTTAAGCAAGACTTGCTCAGCTCCATCGATTGATGTTTCAAGAAGTGGAGAAGAAATAGCTTTCTTCGTTGCTTCGATCACACGTTCTTCACCGCTTGCTACACCGATACCCATTAACGCTGTTCCTTGGTTTTCCATAACAGTTTTCACATCAGCAAAGTCAAGGTTAACGTAACCTGGGGCTGTAATCAAATCTGAGATCCCTTGAACCCCTTGACGTAATACATTATCAGCTTCACGGAAAGCTTCTAACATTGGTGTTTTCTTGTCAACTACTTCAAGAAGACGGTTGTTTGAGATAATCAATAATGTATCGACGTTTTCTTTCAAACGTGCGATACCTTCAGCAGCAAATCTGCCACGTTTTGGTCCTTCAAAAGTGAATGGTCGAGTTACGACACCGACAGTTAAAGCACCAAGTTCTTTAGCAATTCCTGCTACGATTGGAGCAGCACCTGTACCAGTTCCGCCTCCCATACCTGCAGTAATGAAAATCATGTCAGCGCCATCTAAGGCTTCGCGTAAAGCTTGTTCACTTTCTTCGGCAGCTTTTTGACCAACTTCTGGTTGAGAGCCTGCACCTAGTCCGCGTGTATATTTAGGTCCTAATTGGATAACTGTTTCAGCTTTTGAATTTTTCAATGCTTGGACATCTGTGTTGGCAGTGATGAACTCAACACCTTTTACATTTTCTTCAATCATACGGTTAACAGCATTTCCACCGCCGCCACCGACACCGATGACTTTGATTACTGCGCCGTCATTGATATTATTATCAATTGAGAATTCCATATTATATTCCTCCCAGGATGAATTAATCAAAAATTTTTGAAAAGAAACCTTTAATTTTAGTTGTTACATCTTCGTCTGATTTCTTTTGTTCAGGTTCGTCGTAGACCGTTTCTTCTGGAACATCATAGCTATCATTATCATATGATGTCACTTCTTGTTCTACAGTTGTGTGATGCGCGACCACTGTTTCACCTGTCACAGCAATTTTAGCCAATTGATAGACTTCACTCAAGTTAGCTGAGTAATCCACGATGCTGATTACATTAGTAAAGACTGGATTACGAAGTCCCATTTGGTTAGGTACATATAGCTTAACATTCACACCAAAAATCTCTTGTGCCAGATCAACAACACCTGGAAGGCTTGCAGCACCACCAGTTAGTACGATACCACCAGGTAACTCTAGTGCTTCGATTTGGTCTAACGCTTCTTTGGCTTTATTGAAAATCTGTTCCATACGGGCTGAAATCACTTCTGATAAATAGCGTTCATCCACTTTGACAGGTTCAGATTGACCGATCACATCTACTGGAAACTCTTCATTTGCAGAAGTACGTTCTGGATAAGCATCCCCATAATTGATTTTTAACGCTTCAGCATTATTGAATGACGTATTCAACACAATCGAGATATCTTTTGTGACGAACTCGCCACCTTCTTGATCTAGACTAGTGAACTTCAATTGTTTGTCATGCATAACAGCTGTTGTCGTTTGTCCACCGCCCATATCAATCACGATCGTTCCAAAATCTTTTTCTCCATCTGAAAGGATTGTTTCTGTTAAAGCTAATGGTGTAATGACTAATTCATTGACAACCAATCCTGCATTTTCTACACATTTACGGATATTATGAACAATCGTCTTTGGCCCAGTAAATAACAAGCCATACATTTCTAATCTGACACCGATCATTCCACGAGGATCTTTGATTCCTTCGAATCCATCAACGGTAAAGTCTTGTGGCAAAATTGATACGATTTGACGTTCAGGAGGAATTGAACGAACAAGGGCAGCTGAAGCCACGTTTCTGACATCTTCATCGGTGATTTCTTTCGAATCCCCGTTTACTGCAATCATTCCTTGGCAATTTTCCACTTCAAGCAAGTTTGCTGGTAGACCAACACTAACCCCTTTGATCTGTATTCCTGCTTTTTCTTCTGCTTGTCTTACTGCTCGTTGTATCGCTTGGACCGTTTTATCGATATCAACGATAATGCCGCGGTTAATCCCTTCTGATTTTGCGTTTCCTACTCCAATAATATTCATTTGGCTGTCGATATATTCAGCCACGACAACTTTGACAGATGTCGTTCCAATATCAAGGCCTACATACATTCCTGTTTTTGCCATGAACGGGATTCCCTCCTACTTACTATTCCATATACAAGCGAACAACTAACGTCCGTTTTTAAATATACTTTAATAGATATATTCACTGCCTTCAATTCTACCATAAATTACCGGTTTTTAGAAAGTAGATTATCACTTTTTAAAGCTGTTTTATTAATTTTCGGTTAAATCTGAAGACGATGAACTTGAATTGTCATCGATTTGGCTAGATTCACTTGTATTCTCTGACTGACCTGCTTGATTTGACTCAACTGATTCCGAAGATTGGTCTGACTGATCACTTGATGCTCCCGATTGTCCTGGGAGATTTTCGGTAGAACTTGTCTGCACAGATGAATCTGTTGCTTCGCCATTCTCCTTCTTGCTTTCACTGTAAGGATAAGAGAAAATCCCTACCTCCATATCAATGACGCCCTTTTCCTTCATCTCTTTAGCGACTTGTGGATAATATTTCATTTGACTGGCTAGATTTTGAATATTGACGATCACTTGGTTCCCATCATTCATATTTAGTTGGATCAAATTTTTATTGCTCTCTTTTGGTGTATATTTGATTTCTGAAATTGCTTTTTGTAATTCTGAAGTTAATTGATTATATTCTTTAACCAATTGACTAATTTTGGCGTTATCTGTGAAATTCTCTAGAATTGGTAAATTCTTAGTCGGATTTGCTACTTTTTCCTTTAAGACTTTCCCATTTTCGATTACTGGAAAATATTCGCCGTCCTTCATCACTAAAGCAATCTCTTTGTATTCTTTGATAGCCAACTCAAAAGTATTGATTGACTTAAAATGTAATTGTGCGCTCTCTACTCTTGGCTGTTCTTTTTTCAATGTATCAAGATATTGGTTTTTATGGAAATACTGACTCCAAACATTTCCATCAATTGCCAAATGAGAGTCGGCAATGGCTGTTTGACTCGTAATCATTTGGTTCCCTGAAACTGTTATCCCTTGCAGTCGACTATAAGGGGAAACATAATAAATCAAAAAAATCAGTGGGATCGTTAGGATTGAAATAATAAAAGTCAGTCTTCGATAAAGAACTTTATTTCGTTGATTTTTCAGATTCGGTAGCCGATTTAAAAAAGAGCCATTATAAGGACTACCAATTTTTGGCTGTTCAATTTTTTCAAATGGCTCAGAGTCCCCTTTTTTCATTGGATCAGAAGCGGTTGCTTCTTGCTTCTCACCTTCCGCTGAGTCTGCTTCTTTAGTAGCGGAAGTGGATGCTGCCGGCTCATTTGTATTTTCATTTTTTTCTTCTTTTTGCTCTTCTTTTTGTTCTTCCTTTTTTTCGTGTTCTGCCAAATATTTCCGGTTGGCCTTTTGCCAAGGAGTTAGATTTTGTTCACCCTCAGATTCATTTGGCAGCTTGTCTGGCTTTTTTTTCTTACTCACTAAGACCACACCACCTTTATTTTTGAATTAATGATTTTACTAGCTCGTACATTCTTTCTGATGCGTCTGGGATTCCTTGCTGTTTAGAAGCTAAAGACATTTGTTTTTGTAATTGATCATTGGTCATGATCTCTTCAATCGCTTGTTTTAGGGAACGTCCATCTAATTCGTCATCTTTGATCATCTTCGCTGCATTGTTTTTGACTAAGCTCATTGCATTTTTTGTCTGATGGTCATTCGTCACATAAGGACTTGGAATTAGAATAGCTGGCAAACCTAAAGCTGTTAATTCAGCAATCGAAGTCGCACCTGCTCTACCAACCAATAGATCGCTTGATGCCATTACTTCTGCCATTTTATTGATATAAGGCTGTATGCTGACATTGGCACAAGCAGGAACTTTCGTTTGGATATCTTTATAATAGCGTTCGCCTGAGGCATACAGAACCTGGTATTCCTGATCGAACGACATTAAAAATTCTGTCACTGCTTGATTGATTTTTAAAGCCCCTTGACTACCACCAAAAATCAAGACTGTTTTTTTCTCTGGATCAAGTCCATAAGTTGCTAAAATTTTCGATTTATCCATATCCGCAACTTCTTGCGCCCGAGGATTACCGATCAAAGACGATTTTTCTGCAGGAAAAAATGGAGCAGCATCTTCAAAAGAAAGTGCGATTCGATCCACATAGCGACTTAAAAATTTATTGGTGATGCCAGGCACACTATTTTGTTCATGGATGATCGTAGGAATCGCTAACTTAGATGCCGCATAGACTACTGCACCCGACACGTAGCCCCCAGTCCCAATCACCACATCTGGTTTAAATTCTTTTAAAATTTTTTTTGCTTCTCGAATACTTTTTAAAAAAAGTTGGATAGTCTTCAGATTATGTAGCGAAAGTTTTCGCTGAAATCCTTGTATTTCTAGCGTACGAAAAGGCATCCCGGTCTCAGGAACAATCTTATTTTCTAAGCCTCTTTGCGCTCCAACGTACATAAACTCAGTATTCGGCTCTTTTGTTTTTACATAATTGACGAAGGCTAGTGCTGGATAAATATGCCCGCCAGTTCCGCCACCAGTAACCAAAATTTTCATTCATTCTCGCTCGTTTCTACTTTTGTATAGTTAGTTTATTGACAGCTTCCATAAACCGTTCGCCTCTAATTTCAAAATTAGGGTATTGATCCCAACTTGCATTTGCTGGTGACAATAAGATCGAATCACCCTCTTCACTCAATTCAAGGGCGATCGGTACAGCGGCTTCTGCGTTTTCAGCTGTCTTGATCACAGGGATACCTGCTTTCTTGCCCGCATCTGCTAATCTATTTTGAGTTTCCCCAAAAGTGATCAACGCTTTGATGCCTTTTAAAGCTGGTATCAACTCATCAAATGAATTTCCCCGATCCAGACCTCCAGCGATTAATACTAATTGATCTAACTGAAAACCACTTAATGCCATTTTAGTAGCTAAAATATTAGTTGCTTTTGAATCGTTATAAAACTTCCTTCCTTGAAATTCCCCCACATACTGTGTACGATGCGGTACTCCATGGAAATGGTGTAAAGCATTTTTGATCGCTTCATTTGAGATACCATATAATTTAGCAACTGAGATGGCAGCTAGTGCGTTCTCAACATTGTGTGAACCAGGAACACCCAATTCTGTAATGTCCATGATTTGTTCTTGGTTATAGTAGATACTACCATCTAAAGAATAGGCACCTTTAGGTAGTTTTTGTTCCGTCGCAAAAGGCAACACCGTTGCTTTAGTCTTTTTACTGAGTTCTCTTAGCTCTTCTTGATTCCAATTCAAGATCAAATAATCTTTCTCTGTCATATTCTGTTGTAAATGCCATTTTGCTTTTACATATTCTTTTCTCGTTTTGTGGTAATCGATATGAGCCTCATAAATATTGGTTACTACTGCTACATGGGGACGAAAATCAGTGATTCCCATCAATTGGAAACTAGATAGTTCCATAACGATTTTATCGTCAGCTGTTGCTTCTTGCGCCACACTACTAGCTGGATAACCGATATTTCCGGCTAGGCGAGCTGTTCCTGGCAAATCACCAGCGTTCAATAACAAGCCTGTCATAGTTGTTGTTGTTGTTTTACCATTCGTTCCTGTAATCCCAATAATCGGACATTCCGCTACCTCGTAAGCTAATTCCACTTCCGTAATTACCGGAATACCCAGTTCTTGTGCTTTTTGAACAAATGGATGACTATACGGAATCCCCGGATTTTTCACCATCAAAGAAAATTCTTCATCCAATAATTCAATTGGATGGCTTCCAGCAATCACTTTGACTCCCAGTGATAGCAACTCTTGTGCTTCTGGATTTTCATCAAACGGCTTTCCGTCATTAACAGTGACAAGTGCGCCCAACTCATGTAACAGTTTGGCCGCACTAAATCCACTTTTCGCTAATCCAAGAACAAGGACTTTTTTGTTTTCATATGTTGAAATTTTTTTCATTTCCTGTCATCTCCTACCAAATGAACCATAGTGTTATTAAAGAAGTTACAATACTTACTAACCAAAAAATGATGTCGATCTTCCATTCCGACCAACCACACATTTCAAAATGATGATGGATAGGAGACATTTTGAAGATACGTTTTCCTGTTAATTTGAAAGAAGTAACTTGAAGCATCACACTTGCTGTCTCCATAACATAAATCAAACCAACTAATAACAATGTCCACTCTTGGTTTAGCATAATAGAAATTGCTGCCAATAATCCACCTAATGCCAGAGAACCAACATCGCCCATGAATATTTTGGCTGGTTTACGATTATAAGCAAAAAAGCCAAGTAACCCACCAAGCACACTTAAACAAATAACTAAGACATCATATTGTTGCTGATGCCAAGCAATGATCCCGTACGTTGCAAAAGAGATCGTTCCTAGTCCAGCGACTAATCCGTCAATCCCATCTGTCAGATTAACCGCGTTTGAAAAACCAACAAGCCAGAAAATAGCAAATACCCCATAGAATAGTCCAAGTGGCAACTCTATGCCAAAGAAATTTAACGTACCAGGATAGCCTTCTGAACGATAGACAAGATAAAAAATGATCCCGCCAATGATCTGCCCTAGCAGTTTTTGTTTAGAGTTTAGCCCCATGTTTCGTTTTTTAAAGATTTTAATGAAATCATCTAAAAATCCGATCACACCATATAAAGCTAAAACAAATAGTAGGATGAAAAGAGTAGGCGTCAACTGATTTTGCCAAGCGCCAACCCAAATTCCGGTTAATATTGCTGCAACTAAAAACACCAATCCACCCATCGTTGGAGTTCCGGCTTTTACATTATGCCATTTTGGTCCTTCTTCACGAATCGCTTGCCCTTGTTTTTTCATTTGAAAATACCCAATAAATAGTGGCATTGCTGCAATAGTCATTGCACAACTACTAACGATAGGAATCAATGCTTGTGTCCACTCCATACTCTTTTTCTCTCCCAATTCTATTCTTATTCTTCTAATGTAAAACTTAATTTTTTATCAGTGATTTTTTCATAGGGTGCTAAACTTTGCTCCTTACAGTAACCATCGCCATGGAAGGTGACTTCAACCCCTAAGATTTTCCCTAACTTCATAATATCTGCTTTGGACCAATCGGTGACATCAGGCATTAGCTTTTCTCCGCCTGTATACAAGATCAGTTTTTCGCCAGAAATCAATTGATCACCATTTGCAGTAGATTGTTTCTTCACTTTTTTCCCATCACCTACAACGATAGGTTGCAATCCACTTTTCTGTGCATCTGCTGCGGCAACGTCAGCACTTAGATTACGGTAATCTGCTACAGTGATTTTTTCTGTTTTTGCTTCTGGTGAATTTTCTTCTTCACTTTCTTGGAAGTCCATCGCACGTTTCATCAATGGATTAGCGATTTTAGCTAAAGCCATTCGATCGTAAGTCTTAGGATGTTTCATCGTAATGTATAAAACATACTCTGGATCTTCAGATGGAACCATTTCGACGATGGAATATAAGTACGCTGTATCGCCAGTTTGGTACCCACCTTTATCAGAAGCAATCTGTGCCGTACCAGTTTTAGCTGAAACATTATAACCCGGCACACTATATACCCCATATGCACTACCGTAATTTTCGCTTTCAACTACGTCACGCATATATTCTCGTACTTTTTCGGTCGTTTCTTTTGAAAATGGTTGCCCTAAAACTTCCGTTTGCGTTGTACGCTCTTCATTCGTTGCAGGATCTACAACTTTACTGATGTAGCGTGGTTGGATCATTGTTCCATTATTTGCGACGGAAGTGAAAGCTTTCATCATTTGGAAATTTGTAACACCAATCGCTTGCCCATAAGAACTCATTGCGCGGTCAACGATATTTTCTGTTGGCAAAGCACCATTTACTTCATCATCTAAACCTGAATGAGTACTTTGACCAAAACCTAATTTTTGTAGGTAGTTGTACCAAGTACCGCCCATTCGTTGCTCTAGCATTACCATCCCAACATTACTTGACCAAGATAACGCTTGTCGCATCGTAAGAACTCCTTTTGCTCCAAAATCGTGGTCGTTGATCGTCGCATCAGCAACTTTTATTTTCCCAGATTGGTACGTTTCATTCTCATTGAATTTCCCTTCTTGGATCGCTGCTGCAGTCGTGAAGACTTTCATAGTTGAACCAGGCTCATAGCTATCTTGCACTAAGAAATTACGCCAAACAGCATCCTTGCCGGTTAAGCCTTCCATCGTTTCAGGATTAAAAGTAGGTCGTTGACCCATTGCTAGAATTTCTCCAGTTTTCGCTTTCATCAACATGGCTGTTAATTCTTCTGGCTGGTATTCTTCATTCACTTGATCCATAAGCGTTTCAAGATAACTTTGTAAACGACTATCCAACGACGTATAGATATCTTGTCCGTCAACTGCTTTCACTTCTTCTGCCACTGTTCCTGGTAGAGGATTTTGGTAGTTGTCTTTTTGGTAAACGATCTTCCCATTTTTACCACTTAAAATATCATTATAAGCAGCTTCTAGTCCGAGCTTTCCAACTAAGCCATTTTCATTTTTATCTGGAACAGCATAGCCGATAAAGTGGGAAGCAAATTCGCCGTTAGGATACATCCGTGCGGGATGATCTTCAAAATACAGACCGACTACTCCTGCTTTCTTCATATCGTCTTCTATATTCTGTTTGGTCTCTTGACTGATATTTTTTCCATAAGAACCAAATTCAACTTGATATAGATTATTTTTGGCGCCATCTTTTAAGATTTGTAAGGCATCGTTCTTTTCTATAGAGAGATTTTTATTTAGTATCTCGGCGATTTTGTCAAAGTTCTTTTCTTCGGCATACAATTTTTTGTCACCAGAAGTATAAGTTTTTGAAAGGATTGCTTTGATTGAGTAAGAAGTGGCATCTTCTGCCAAAGCGACCCCATTCCGATCATAGATCGTTCCTCGTTTTGCTTTTACGACCTCGCTCCCTTTGTAAAGTTGTTCGGTCTTTTCTGCCAAAGAGGTTCCTGCCACGTGACCACCGATCACGATATAAGAAAAACGAACGGCAAATAAAAAGAACAATCCAATACTCGTAGCAAATAAAATGATACCTACTTTTTTGCGATTGTTCGTCGGATTTAGATTTTTCTTTTCCATAAACCGCCGGAATTTATTTTTAAGACTCATTTACTTCACTTTCCTTAAATTGTCGTCATTGATTGACAACCCTTTTTCTTCTGCGATTTTTTTGATTCGTTCAGTACGTGATAATTCATTTTTTTCCTGTACTAAACTAGTTTTTTCTTGGTTTTTTTGAGTGATTTCTGTTTGAATCGTTGTGATTGCTTTTTCGACACCACTGATATTTGTTCGTAACATGACTGTTAAGACACATAGTGCGATCACTGAAAAAATAATACTTACTACTGCTAATTTTTCTAAAACAGAAATATGTTTTAGGCGTTTAGCCGGTGATTGAGGGCGTACGATTTCTTGATTTGAATCTGGCAATTGTTGTTCTGGTTGATCAACCACTTCTGGTAAATCATATGGATATTCTTGGACTTTTTTTAATTCTGCCATTACGCTACTCCTCTTTCACTCGTATTTTTTCAGCAATCCGTAATTTTGCACTACGTGATCGATTATTTTCACTTAGTTCTTCTTCTGATGGAAGAATCGGTTTTCGATTAATCAACTTCAGCTCTGGCTGAAATTCTTCAGGAACAACCGGTAATCCGGGTGGTAAATCTTGAACGGTACTGTATTCTTTGAACATACTTTTGACAATCCGATCTTCTAATGAATGGAAGGTGATCACACTGATTCTTCCATTGATTTTTAATAGCCGAATCGCCTGTTCTAATGAAGCTTCTTCTGCACCTAATTCATCATTTACTGCAATTCTTATTGCTTGGAAAATTCGTTTAGCTGGGTGTCCACCTTTTCTTCTTGCTGGTGCAGGAATCACATCTTTAATGATTTCTACTAATTCACCAGTTGTTTGGATCGGATGGATTTTTCTAACTCGTTCAATTTCTCGAGCAATTTGTTTAGAAAATTTTTCTTCGCCATAACGAAAGAAGATTTTTACTAATTCATTATAGGAATACTCATTAACAACGTCATACGCTGACAGAGGTGCTGATTGATCCATACGCATATCCAAAGGAGCATCCTGATGATAACTAAAACCTCTTTCAGCTTCATCTAATTGTGGAGAAGATACGCCTAAATCATACAAAATACCATCGACTTGAGGAACATGCTCTTTTATCTTTGCTTCTAATTCACGAAAATTCGCTTTGATAAAAGTAACCATACCTTTTTCAATGTATGGGGCTAACCGTACTTTTGCATGATCAATGGCTTTTTGATCCTGATCGAATGCATAAAGGTGCCCGTTTGTATTTAATTGGCTCAAAAGATATTCACTATGTCCGGCACCGCCTAGTGTACAGTCTACATAAATGCCATCTGGTTTGATGTTCAAGCCATCTACCGTTTCTTTCAACATGACTGTATAGTGTTGAAATGTCTCAGTCATTAGTCAGCCTCTTCCTATTCTTATAGTCCAAAATCAATCATATTTTCAGCAATTTCATCAAAGTTTTCTGCTGCCACTTCAGAAAATTCTTGCCATCGTGCCTCATCCCAAATCTCGATTCGATTGGATACACCAATGACAACACATTCTTTCGTTAAAGCAGCGTAGTTTCTTAATGTACTGGGAATGTTGATTCGTCCTTGTTTATCTAATTCACATTCAGTGGCCGCCGAGTAAAAAAAACGCACAAAAGTTCGAGCATCTTTTTTCGCTAAAGGCATGTCGTTCAGTTTTGTTTCTAAATTCGCCCACTCTTTCATTGGATAGCCAAAAAGACAGCCATCTAATCCACGCGTGAGAACGAATTGTTCACCTAACTCTTCACGAAGTTTTGAAGGTACGATCATACGACCTTTTGTATCAATATTATGCCGAAATTCGCCCATGAACATTGAAACTACCCCCATCTCTCCACTAACTAAAATTAGTCTACCACAATCCCCCACTTTCTACCACCTTTTATGGGAAATCAGAGAATAACTTTTTTATTAGTAAAAAAAATTTTAAGAATCAAGCTGTAAAAAGTCTTTAAAAAGTCTTTTTACAGCTTGATTGGCTTTTTATCAAAGATACGAGAGAAGATTTAAGACGATTAAAACGACATAAAAACCACTTGTTAACAAGAAAGCTAAACGCCAAGTCATTTTAAGATAACGTGAATAGATAATTTCATCATAGTAATACGCCTGGAATACAGCGATACAAATCGCCATCAACAAAAGTGAAATCATAAAGAAAGGCAGGAAGGAAACTGTCGCAGAATTGCGTGACAATGCATGCATCCCTCCCCATAAAAAAGGAACGGCAAGATCAGGCGCTTTGATTTTAAAACGACGATCTAATGAAAAAATTTTCACTAAAAAATTACAGCCAAACAACACGATGGCTGGAAAGATATACCAAAATAAAACAAGTGGCGTAAAAGTGCCCATCTAACAAAACTCCCTTTCATAGTTGGTTCAAGTATACCTGATGTATTTTACACAACTATTTCATTTATTTTAAATTTATAAAGTTTTCTACTATTTTTACTTCTTAGATAAAAATCTAATCCAAATTGTATGAGTCCACTCCTTTAATACTACCTTTTTCCTGTTCCTAGCCAATCCCATTTTCCAAGCTCTTTCACTGTGTTCTATTCTGATATTCGTTATAATAGATGAAAGAGCGTATTAGGAGGTTCAAAAATGATCAAGTATTTTTCTATCGAGGATCGACAATTGGTCAATACTCAAAAAGAAACAGCAGATACGATTTGGTATTGCGTCGAACGTCCGAGTGAAGATGAAATCCAGCAAATCACACACCAATTTCAAATTCCGTCTGATTACATTACTTCTATTTTAGACGATGCTGAAAATTCACGAGAAGAAGAATTTAATCAGACCAAATTAACAAAACCAGCGTTATTATTATTGCAATACCCGTTTCCAAAAACAAGCCCAAGCGGCTATTTTCAAGTAGATACTTACCCTTTTTCTATTATTGTGACACCTAAAAAAAAGCTTATCACAATTACGAATCATGAACCACTCTTTTTGAAAAAAGTATTTAGTCAAGCTTTTGCTGAAAATGATTTACCAGCCAACTTAAATATCTTCATGCAATTATTGTGGCAAATTACTTTTTCCTACAATACTTATCTCAGCACCTTACAATCACAATGCGATGTCTTGGAAAAACAATTGCGTGTCTCAACAGAAAATAGTCAACTGTATCAAATCATGGATATCCAAAAAAGCTTGGTTTATTTCAAAGAAGCAACAACGGCTAACTTGACCACTTTAAAAACCTTAGTAAAAAACAAAACGATTCAAGAAAACCACGCTTTAAAAAATCATCTCCATGATGTGATTATTGAAACCGAACAATCACGCACTACCGCTCGAATTCAATTAAAACTAGTTGAACAAATGAATCAAACCTTTTCAGCGATTGTTTCTAATAATCTAAACAATATTATGAAAATTTTAACTTCTCTAACGATCATCTTAACGATCCCGACCATCATTGGTAGTCTATATGGAATGAATATCAAGCTTCCTATTGCAGGAAGGGACGATGCGTTTTTATGGATTATTCTACTGATGATTTTTATCAGTATCGCTACTGCTTATTATTTAAAAAAGGGAAAGTTTTTGTAACCGTCCCCTTGTGAAGAAAAGTAAAAGGAGTTAAACTAAAGACAACTAAAAAATTTCGAGGTAAAAATTATGCGCGAGAATAAACAAACAAGTACTTTTTCAAAAATCACTAAATTCGTTGTTTGGACCATGTTGATCTTAACGATTGGTTCAGTTGTCTTGACTGCAGTTATGAGTGTCATGTAAGAATGGCTTAAAAACCAATAAGTCCCGCACTTCCTAAAAAGAAGTGCGGGACTTGTTTATTACCCTGCTAGGAAAGAATGTTCGCTTGCTAATGGTTCGTTTTTTATAAGAAAGCCAAGTGTCGTTTTAGTTGCTGCCATACAAGTAGCATCTCTGAGTCAAATAACTGTTCATTCTAAGATATCCTCTTCTCTTAGAATGCTCAGGCTTCTACCTATTTTTCTATTTACTTGCTAAGCGTAATAATTCTTTGGCATGCTCGACTGTTAGTGGGGTAATTTCACTTCCAGCTAACATTCGGGCAATTTCGGTTTCTCGTTGTGTGGGTTGTAGTTCGGTAACCGATGTTTGGGTACGCCCATCAATGACTTCTTTTTGAATATAGTATTGAAAATCGGCAACTGCAGCGACTTGCGGTAGATGGGTAATACACAAAACTTGTGAGTGACATGAGATCTGTGAGATCTTATCTGCAATCGCTTGGGCAACTCGACCGCTTACTCCTGTATCCACTTCATCAAAAATGATACTAGTCACACCTTGTTCTGAAGAAAAAATAGTTTTTAACGCCAACAACATACGTGATAGTTCCCCACCCGAGGCAACTTTTACTAATGGCTTCAATGGTTCTCCAGGATTTGTGGTTATGTAAAATTCCACTTGGTCCAATCCATTAGCATCTAATTGTCCATTTTTTTCAGATGAAAAACGGACTTCAAACTCCGTGTTTTCCATATATAGACTTTTTAATTCCGTTAAGATTGATTTTTCTAGTTCTTTAGCGATTTTTTTTCTTGTTTTATGCAGTGCTAATGCTTGTTCTTGCAAGAACGTTTCTTTTTTAGTTAATTCCAGTTGCATTTTTTCTAGTTGACCTTCTGAGAAATCAGAAGAATCCAGTTCTTTAGTGATTTCTTCGTAATAATCAAGGATTGCTTCCACTGACTCCCCATATTTGCGTTTCAACTGACGAATCAATTCAAGCCGTTGATTGACTTCTTCTAATCGGTTTTCATCCAATTCCAGCAGATCGATTTGGCGACTCATGTCACCAATGGCATCTTGAAGTAAATAATAAGCACTTTGAACATTCTCAACGATTGCTTCATATTCATTATCTAGATGAGCAATGCTTTGTAGTTCAGAAACAGCTAAACCAACGTTATCCACACTACTGGGTTCTCCCGCACTCAATGCACTATAACCACTAGCAAAACTATCCACGATCTTTTGATAATTGCTTAATTTTTCTCTTTCCTCGCTTAACTGTTCTTCTTCGCCAACTTGTAAATCAGCTGCTGCGATTTCTTCTTGTTGAAAATGAAGCATGTCGATCCGTTGAACAAATGATTTTTCATTTTGTTGGACTTTCCGCATTTTTCGTTCGAGCTCACGATAGATAGCATACTCTTTTTGATATTTTTTCTTTTGTTGTTGAAAAGTACGATCACCAAAACGATCCAATAAATTTAAATGGGCTTCTGGTTGTAATAGCTCCTGGTGTTCATTTTGTCCTTGAATATCAACTAGATAACTTCCGATCCTTCTAAGGTTTGCCAGCGTAACAATATGTCCATTGACTCGGCAGACATTTTTACCCGTTAATGCCATATCACGACGAACAATCAAGTTATCACCATCTGATTCGATGCCCAGTTCTTCCATCAATTCAGTAAATCCTTCTTGACTTGGCCATTCAAACAACCCTTCTAAGATACACTTATCGGCTCCTTGGCGAATATAATCACTGGAGCCTCTACCACCAGCCAGTAATCCAAGGGCATCAATGATAATCGATTTACCTGCCCCAGTCTCGCCAGTTAGAGCTGTCATTCCTTTATGGAAAGACAAATGCAATTCCGGAATAATCGCAAAATTAGTAATACTGATCTCTTGTAACAAGGCAACCACTCCTCAACTCAAAGGTAATGTAAAAAATCCATTTTCAATGCAACTGCATCTTCTTCTGTTCGTGTGATCATCAACACATTATCGTCATCATTAATGATGGAAAACAATTCTTTTTTATATCGTTTATCAATTAAATTAGCCGCAGCAGAAGCGTTGCCTGGTAAAGTTTTTAAAATGACAAACTTTTCCATTTGATCAACAGCCACAAATGCATCTTTCAATAACTTTTCTAATTTCGTACTAACGTCTTCAGTAGTTTCTGCAGGAAGACTATAGCGATAACCTCCATCAGCTGCAGGAACTTTGATGAGTTTGAGTTCTTTGATATCTCTGGAAATCGTTGCCTGGGTCACTGAAATCCCTTTGTTTTTCAGGATCTCCACAAATTCTTCTTGTTTTCTGATATCATTTTCATTTAGTAGCCGGGTAATCAAACGATGCCGATCTTTTTTTCGCATACGTTCTTCGCTCCTTTACGTATTCTTCCTTACTATGATAGCTTATTTCAAACGCTTAATAAAGAAGAATCCGCTGTCTTCTTTATTGCTTACCCGTCATTATTTGTGGTTAAACTGGTTGTGGGCTTCTTGGACGATCTTTTCGGGCGCCACATCTGGAGATAACGTTCCTTGATCAGAAACTTTTTTCAAATGGGCTAAAAATTCAATGTTCCCCTCTCCACCGGTTATTGGCGAATAACTTAAATCTAATACATCATACCCATGCATCGCAGCAAAGTGTAAAATATCCTCAATCACTTGTACATGCGTTTGAGGGTCACGAACGATCCCATTCTTGCCAACTGCTTCTTTCCCCGCTTCAAATTGTGGTTTGATCAAAGCAATCACTTCGCCACCGTCAACTAAAATTTCGTGTAATGGCACTAACATCAAACGTAAAGAAATGAATGATACATCGATGACGGCAATCTCTGGGGTTCCTTCTTGAAAATCTTCTGGTTTGGCATAACGAAAATTCGCTCTTTCCATTACTACAACTCGTTCATCTTGTCTGATTTTCCAAGCTAATTGATTATACCCAACATCCAGAGCATAACTCATTTTTGCACCATTTTGTAAAGCCGCATCGGTAAAACCACCCGTTGATGCTCCAATATCCAATAATATTTTACCTTCTACAGATAAATCAAAGACCTTTAGTGCCTTTTCTAATTTCAATCCTCCACGAGAAACATAAGGTAATTTTTTGCCTTTGATCTGTAATTCACTACTTACAGGGATTTTTTCCCCTGGCTTATCGAAACGTTCATTTTTTTCGTTATAGATCAAACCAGCCATAACTGAACGTTTGGCTTGCTCTCTCGTTTCAAACAAGCCTTGTTTGACTGCTAAAACGTCTACGCGTTCTTTTTCCATTTTTTTCTCCATTTCTATACACTGAATTGCTGAACTAATTGACGTAAAAGTTGCCCATCAAATGAACACACCGTTTGTTCTAACTGATCAATCATTCGATTCGCCGCATCAATCTCATTTTCAAGTGCGCTTTTTGTTTCTTCGATACCTAATAAACCTGGATAAGTCGTTTTTTCCATTTTAGCATCTTTACCAGCTGTTTTACCTAATACTTCAGTCGTGCTAACCACATCGAGCAGATCATCACGGATTTGAAAAGCAAGGCCTAGATGACTGGCTAATTTTTGTAGGCTAGCTAAAACTTCCTCCGGTTGATTTGCTAAAACTCCTCCCGCTAATAAAGCGTAGTGCATCAAGCGACCAGTTTTTCTTTCGTGGATAAACATTAATTCCTCTAATGTTAATTGTTTTGTTTCTCCCTCGATATCCGCTGCTTGACCAGCAACCATCCCTTGGGTTCCCGCATTGATTGCTAATTGTTGCAGCAGTAAAAGTTTTGGTGAGTGCGCTAAATGAGCCATACTGATGAGTTGAAAGGCACCTGTCAATAACCCATCTCCTGCTAAAATAGCCAGTGCTTCCCCGTAGACTTTATGGTTTGTTGGTTTCCCGCGGCGTAGATCATCATTGTCCATTGCCGGAAGATCATCGTGAATCAACGAATACGTGTGGATCATTTCCAAAGCAGCTGCTACTTGATAAGTTGTTGTATTGATCGATTCGCCAAACGCAGCTACTGTACTAAGTAAAAGCAAAGGACGAATCCGTTTGCCTCCAGCGCGAACGGAATAAAGCATACTTTCTTTCAACTGTTCATCAGAAGTGTAGTCATTTAGAAAAGAAAAAATTTCTTCTTCTACAGAAGATAGATGGATCGTTGAAAAATCAGCCAACTTCATTATGCTTCCTCATTTCCTTCAAAAGTAACTTCTTCATTTGCCTCTGACATCATTTTCGTCAAGGTTTTTTCAGCTTTAGTTAAAGTATCTTGGCAATGCTTACTTAATTCCATTCCTCGTTTAAAAGCATCTAAAGCAGATTCTAAAGGTACATCACCTTGTTCTAATTCCATGACAATTTTTTCTAATTCTTGTAATGATTCCTCAAATGTCGGATTTTCCATATTGATCATTCTCCTTCTTCTACTTCTTGTACCGTAGCATTCACTTGTCCGTCTTGGTAATGGATCGTGATCGTATCCTCAGGCTTCATCTCTGTCACACTTTTCACGACACGACCTTCGATTGTTGTGTAATTGTATCCTCGCCCCATGATTTTCAACGGACTAAGCAAATCTAATGATTGAATCGCTTGTTGGAAACGTTGCTGCTGGCTCTGCATATATTGTTCCATTTTTTCAGCTAACCGCTTCTCTAAGTAGTCTGTTTCTTGCTTGGCAGATTTCACTCGATAAGTCGGTGCAACTTGTACCAACTGATGGTTCAAACGAACCGTTTGTTTTTCTTTCAAATGATAAATTTGTTGTGTCGCTTGGAACAAGCGCTGTTTGAACTGATCAAGCTTAATTGTTTGTCCTTCATACAGACGTTCCGGTTGACGGAAAACATATGATTGTTTTGCTCGTTCAAAACGTTCTTGTTTGCGTTGAATTTGACGCAAAAAGGCCTGTTCAAGCCTTGCTTGCCGTTCTTTCAGCTTCAACAATACTTCAGATAAAACAGGAACAGCTAATTCAGCTGCCGCCGTCGGTGTGGCTGCTCGTACATCTGCTGCTAAATCAGCAATAGTAGTATCCGTCTCATGTCCAACTGAAGAAATCACAGGTGTTCGTGCCTCAAAAATGGCACGTGCTACTCTTTCTTCATTAAATGGCCACAAGTCTTCAATCGATCCGCCGCCACGTCCAATGATCATCGTGTCGAAATCTCCCAGTTCTTCAACACGACGGATATTTTCAACGATATTGTCAGCTGCTTGATTTCCTTGCACCACCGTTGGGAATAGGACGAGTTGGGCGATGGGGTAACGTCTTTTGACAGTTGTGATGATATCTCGGATAACTGCACCGCTTGGACTGGTCAAAACTGCAATTCTTTTTGGAAAACGTGGAAGAGCTTGCTTATGTTCCGGCTTAAAAAGACCTTCTTTTCGCAATTTTTCTTTTCGTTCTTCTAATTCTTGATATAGCGCTCCTACACCATCAGGTTCCATGTGTTCAACGTAAATCTGATAAGAACCAGAAGCTTCATAAAGAGAAATCCGTCCGACAACTAATACTTTCATCCCTTCTTTAGGTTGAAAACGTAATTTTTGAAATGCACCTTTGAACATGATTGCTGAGATTTTCGCATGGTCATCTTTTAAACTAAAATATTGATGTGCATTTGCTCTCAAACGAAAATTCGAGATTTCACCTGTTAAATAGACCCTTTCAAGATAAGGGTCTACATCAAATTTCCTTTTTAAATACTTGGTTAATGTGGTTACTGTTAAATATTCTTGTGTCATCTACTCACCTGCTTCAGCAGCCAGCACGGTTTGATACATCAGCATCGTAATCGTCATAGGTCCTACTCCTTTAGGCACTGGAGTGATATAGCTTGCTAAAGGTTCTACTTCATCAAATTTTACATCACCGATCAATTTCCCATGCTCATCACGATTCATACCAACATCGATCACCACTGCGCCTGGTTTGATAAATTCCTTAGTAACAAAATGGCCTCGCCCAATCGCTACGACTAAAATATCAGCTTCTTTTGCAAGTTCAGCAAGGTTAGCCGTTTTTGAATGAGCAATCGTTACTGTAGCATCTGCCATCAATAATAATTGTGCCATTGGTTTCCCTACAATATTGCTACGTCCGATCACCAGCGCCCGCTTCCCTGCCAAATCGATATCATAAGCTGCGAACATTTTCATGATGCCATATGGCGTACAAGGAATCTTATCCGGGTTACCAGCTAATAATCGTCCTAAATTCATTGGATGAAAACCATCTACATCTTTTTTAGGATCAATTGCTAATAAGACTTTTTCTTCATCAATGTGTTTTGGCAATGGCAACTGAACAAGAATCCCGTGAAAATTTGGGTCTTGATTATATTTTTCGATTTCAGCTAACAACGTTTCTTCAGAGATCGTGCTTGGGTAACGTTCAACTTTTGAATGGATCCCGATTGATTTTGCGGAACGCTCTTTATTACGTACATAAACCTGACTGGCTGGATTTTCTCCTACTAATAAAACGACCAATCCGGGGGAGATCGATTTTGTTTTTAATTCGCTCACTTTTATCGCAATCTCTGCTTGCATTTTTTCAGCTAGTTCTTTTCCATTAATCAATTCTGCCATACGATCACTCCCAGATTTTTTTGTGCTTTCATTCTACCATAGATAAACAAGCTTTTAGAACCCGTTTCCTTGTTTTCATAGAAAAAAGCTGGGACTATGCCCCAGCTTCAATCTCTTTTAAAACATTAGATAATACACCGTTGACAAACTTACGTGATTGATCATCACTAAAAGTTTTGGCTAATTCAATGGCTTCATTCAATGCGACTGCGGATGGTACATCTTCAATGTACTTCATTTCAAAGATGGCGATACGCAAGATGATCAAATCCATCTTAGAGATACGATTGATGCGCCAGTTTCCTTTGAGGTGCTTCTCAATGGTTTGGTCTAATTCGCCTTTTTTCGCACACACACCGCCAACCAATGTATCTAAATAAACAGGAACAAACTCTGACTCCTCTTCATTGATCATTTCTTTGTGATCCAACTCAATTGCATGGAAAATTGCGTCTTCTTTGGTCAAATCAGCATTAAAATCTAATGGAAATAATGCTTGTAAAGCCATTTCACGAATTTCGTGTCTTGATAATTCTTTATTCATTTTCTTCCTCTTCGTCTTCAAAAAGTTCTTCAATTGCTGGTTGTTCTAGTTTTTCCGGTACGACTGCTACCACATGAACATTGACTTCTGCTAAAGCAATGTCTGTCATGAAAAGAACTTGCTGATTCACGCGTTCTTGCATTTCCATCGCTACTCTGGGAACAGAAACCCCATATTCTAAATAGCAATAAAGATCTACTTTTAACCCATCTTCATCATTTACTAAATAGACACCTTTACCATGCGCTGCACGCCCTAATAATTCCGTTACGTTGCTGGCAAATGTTCCACGCATCCCATAAACGCCTTCTACTTTTGAAGCAGCGATACCAATAATCACTTCAATGACTTCTGGCGCAATGACAATTTCACCAAGCTCTTGAGTCGCATTCAAAATTAAATTTTTGTCCTCTGCCATTTTATCTATTCCTCCTTTTGCCTCTACACAGATTGTTGCCTACGAATGAACCGTTCTTTCACTTATTCTTCATTCGAAACGTATAAAGGTAAACTGTTCACTTGCCTATTTGAGAGTCTTTTTCTCAAACAAATTACGCTTTGTTTTCAAAGCTTGCTGTCTTCTATAGTGTATCATTAAATCAAGTGATTTTCTATAACAAAGTCTGAGTGAATGATGCTTTAGGCTACGCTCATCATAAAATAATCAACTCTTTTGGTGAATGCGTCAACACGCGATTTCCATCAGAAGTAATCAATAAATCATCTTCGATTCTAACGCCACCGATACCTGGTAAGTAAATGCCTGGTTCGTCGGTAATAATATTTCCTGGAACAAATTGTTTCTCAGCTCGAACTGAAACATTGGGTCCTTCATGGATCTCTAAGCCAATTCCATGTCCTGTTGAGTGTCCAAAAGCTTCGCCATAACCATGTTTCGTAATGTAATCTCTAGCTACAGCATCTAGTTGCTTACCGGTAACTCCTGGTTTAGCTACTTCCAGAACTGCTAGCTGGGCTTCAAGAACGATTTGATAAATTTCTTTTAATTGTTCTCCTGGGTCACCAATCGCAAATGTTCGTGTCATATCAGAAACATAACCTTCATAGTAGCATCCAAAATCTATTGTGATCAAATCGCCTTGTTCAATGATTTTTTTGCTAGCAACTCCATGCGGCATAGCTGAGCGTAAACCACTAGCAACGATTGTTTCAAAAGAAACACCTGACGCTCCTAGTGAACGCATATAAAAATCTAATTGGTTGGCAACTTCGATCTCTGTCATTCCCGGTTGAATCATCTTGAGAATATGGTCATATGCCAAATCTGCAATACTACAAGCTTTTTCAATAATCGCAATTTCTTCTTCGTCTTTGATTTCTCGAAGTTCTTCAATCATGCCCGAAATAGGAATCAGTTGCGCATCAATGATCTCTTCTAATACCGAATATTCTAAGAAGGAAACAGTTGTTTCTTCAAAACCAAGTTCACGTAGTCCTTCTTTTTGAACTAAGTCAGCTACTTCTTCAAAAATCGGTCCTACATTTTTGATGATCTCAAATCCTTGAGCTTGAGCTGCTGCTTGCTCGGTATAACGAAAGTCAGTAATAAAAAAGGCTTTTTCCAATGTGATGACCGCTAAGCCTGTCGTACCAGTAAAATTAGTCAAATAACGAAGATTGTATGGACTAGTGATCAAAAATGAATCTAAATTTTCTTCTTGCATTTTTTTACGCAATTTTTCTACTCGTAGCATCATAAATGAAATTCCTTCTTTCTTTGCTCTCTTTTTTCTATTATAGCAAATTTTCTTTCTGACACAGCAGATAAAACAAATTTTCTTAATAAACTTAGTAAAACAAAAATAGTTAAGACAAATCAGTTTCAGATCTGCCTTAACTATTTACTTCTATCTGCAAAACTATTGGCTAAGCGTTAATCTATTTGATTATGATCGTTTCCCAAAAAAGAATGAAACAACTGCCACTAAAATAACTGCGCCTAAAATTGATGGAATAAGTGCCATACCAGCTGCATGTGGTCCCCAGTTACCAAAAATTGCTTGACCGATACTTGAACCAATCAATCCAGCAATGATATTTGTGATACAACCCATAGAATTTCCTTTACTGGTAATTGCTCCAGCAATGGCTCCGATGACTGCACCAACGATTAAAGTCCATATCCAACCCATACTAATAACCTCCTTCTTTACAGTTTCATTCTAGCATAGGAAAATTATTAGGAGCAAATGATTGAACCAGCGTTGAAGCTGACCTAGATAATGACACGCACACAAAAGAAAAAGCGAAACACAAAACAAAACACGAATGACATGCTGCGAAGAGCATCCATTCGTGTTTTTCTACTTGCGTTTGAAGATACTTTTGACACCACGTTTCACTACATCAAAAAAGCTCAAGGATTGAACCATACGACTAGGATCTACGTATTTTCTGATAGCGCGAAGTACTTTTTTGGGTTCTTTAGAAGAAAATGTATATGTACCATTTTTCTTTGTTTGAATGGCATAGCGCGGAATCCATTTTCCTTTGAACATAACGGATGCGATGACGTAATCAATCTCTTCCCAAGGGATTTGAACAAATTTCCGAGTGTCTCTTGCATGATAAAATTCGAATCCTCGGTCTCCAATCATGATTTTCCCATAATCAGTCAAACCAGTAAACGCAGTGGCATCAATTACCAAATCAACTTTTGTATTGATTGATTGAACCATTTAATCACTCCTATTATTTTATCTATCTAGTATACTATCGTTTCAATGTTGAAATCTCAAGTAGCATCCACTTTTTGATAAAAAAAGCTCGGGGCTACGCCCGAGCTAGATTCTTATTATAAAAGACCAACAACATGGCCAACTACACCGACAACGAATAGACCTAAGATAATGACAATTGGAGAAACTTTTTTCTTCAATAACCACATGCATAGTAATGTCAATGCTAAAGCAGCTAACCCTGGGATCAATTGATCTAAGTTATCTTGTAAAGTTGTTACTTTTTCAGGACTAAGTGCTAGACCACTGTTTACTTGTTCAAAAGCACTCTTGATTCCTTCGCCACCAGCAGGTAATTTATCCCACTCAACGTAAGCACCTTTATCTAACTTAACAGTTGATACAACTGGCAAGAATTTAATCGATACCCACCGCTGTACTAAGGCGGCTAATACGAACATCCCTAAGATAGATGCACCTTTTGTTACGTCTTGCAATAATCCACCAGATAAATCATCTGTGATTTTAGAACCAGCTTTGTAACCAAATTCTTGTGTATACCACATGAATGACCAACGAATAATGTTCCAACCTAAGAAGAAGATGATTGGTCCAAGAATATTACCACCCATTGCTAGAGAAGCACCAAGAGCTCCTAACATCGGACGAACAGTAAACCAGAATACTGGGTCACCAACACCAGCAAGAGGTCCCATCATACCAACTTTAACCCCTTGGATCGCTACATCGTCAACAGGAGCGCCATTTGCGCGTTCTTCTTCTAATGCTAGCGTAACACCCAAGATAGGTGAAGCAATATATGGATGTGTGTTGAAAAATTCTAAGTGACGTTTAAGAGCTGCTGTGCGCTCTTCTTTCGTTTTGTATAATTTTTTGATTGCTGGGATCATTGAGAAAGCCCAACCACCATTTTGCATACGTTCATAGTTCCATGAACCTTGAATGAAGGTAGAACGCCATGCAACAGCTAAACGGTCTCTTTTAGATAAAGTAATTTTTTCTTCTGCCATTTTTATTTTCCTCCTTCAAGATTAATAGTCATTCAAAATGTCGCCTAGAGGGTCACCTGAGTTGCTTCCTCCGCCACCATTTGAAGAGCCTCCCATTTTAGAAAGGTTCAAGTAGATAAGAGCTAAAGCAACACCTAAAGCACCTAGGGCAATCAATGTTAATTGAGTAATTGCAGCTACAACAAAACCGATAACGAAGAATGGCCATACTTCTTTAGTTGCCATCATGTTGATTACTAATGCGTAACCTACAGCAACAACCATTCCCCCACCAATAGCCATACCGTCTGTTAACCATGCAGGCATTGATTCTAAGAAAGATTGAACAGTTTGAGCTGGGATGAATAATAATGCTCCAGCAGGAATTGCAATACGGATACCTTGTAAACATACTGCAATGATGTGCCACATTTCAACTTTGCGGATGTTACCTTCTTCAGCAGCAGCATCCATCAAGTGAACGATAGGAACAGCGATTGTACGTACGATCATTGTTAAGAACAAACCAGCAACAGCAAGTGGTACTGCGATAGCAATAGCTGATGGAACGCCTCGAACACCTTGACCACCTAATACTAAAATAATTGCAGATGCAACTGATGCCAATGCAGCATCTGGTGCTACAGCAGCTCCGATATTTGCCCAGCCAAGAGCGATCATTTGAAGAGTACCACCTAATACGATACCTGCTTCAAGGTTACCTGTTACTAAACCTATTAATGTACATGCCACTAGAGGTTGATGAAATTGGAATTCATCCAGAATCCCTTCCATCCCTGCTAGAAAGGCAACGAATACGACTAAAATCATTGAAATAATAGACATGATAAGCCTCCTATAAATATTAGTTTTTTGAATTATGCTTTAGATAATTCAGACTTAGCTTTTTTAAGAATTTCGTCCATATTGTCGCGAGAGTCATTTGGTACTTTACGTACATCAAATTTAACTCCTTTGCTTTCTAGTTTTTCAAATGCCTCTACGTCTTCAGGGCCCATTGATAAAACTTTACTTACGACAACTTTCCCAACTGAGTGGGCCATTGAACCTACGTTTAATTCTTGGATGTCAACGCCGCCTTCAACAGCTGTCAACACGTCTTCAGGATTTTCAAACAATAGCAAAGCTTTTGTATTCCCAAATCTTGGATCTTTAGCAACTTCGATCATTTTAGAAATTGGGATAACGTTTGCTTTAACCCCTGGAGGAGCAGCTTGTTCGATCAATTTCTTACGTAAATCATCTTTTGATACAGCATCTGAAACAACGATGATCCGATTTGGTTGAACAGCTTTTGTCCATGCAGTAGCAACTTGACCATGTAATAAACGTGAGTCAACACGTGCTAAAACATATTTAATCTTACCGTCGCCAACTACTGTTCCTTCAGGTAATGCACCTTTAGGTTGTCCATCAGAAACTTCTGCTTTTGGTGCTTCTTGTGGTTCAAGCTCTTCTGGCTTCACTTTCACACCATCTTTTGCTGTTTCAATGATATGTGCTGCAATTTCTTGAGCAGATTCCATTGAAAAACGTGACGCATAAGCTTCGATCAACATAGGCAAGTTCAAACCACTAACAATTGCCCATTTGTCTTTGTGTTCTTCAAACAATGTGTTTGATTGATTGAACGGTGTTCCGCCCCATAAATCAACTAAGAACAATACTTCGTCTTGATTATCAAAAGAAGCAACAGCCTCTTCTAATTTGGCTCTCAAGTCATCTGGACCTTCGCTTGGTTTTAAAATGACTGCTTTGACGTTTTCTTGTTCGCCAAAAATCATTGAACCTGATTGCAAGATACCTTCAGCAAATTGTCCATGACTTGCAAGGATAATCCCTACCATATTTATACCTCCTACTTCTTTTTGTTGTAACAAATCAAATATTAAAATAATTGCTAACCATTACAACAGATGAATTTGACCATTTTCCAACAACAATATTATGCCTTTTTGGCTTTTGCTAGTAATTCCATCAAAAGGATCTTTCTATCTGCGGGTACTTTGCGAATTTCTAATTCTACACCTTGCTGATTCAAGAATTGGAACGATGCAATATCTTTATGGTCGACTGACACAAAATTTGTGATCATCGTCTTCCCCTCAGAAAAACTCATCCCACCGATATTCAATGAATCCAGCTGTACACCACTTAAGACAATTTTCTCAACGTCTTGAGGATTAGTGAATAAAAGCATCACTTTCGTCGTTGCTAGTAAACCGCTTTGATAAACTTGAATCATTTTTTTCACCGTGATCACATTTGCGATGATCCCTGGTGGAGCAGCTTCTTTTAAAAGAAACTTTCTCAATTTATCTTGGGCTACTAAATCACTAATAACAATGATGCGTTCCACGCCGGTCAATTTTGACCAGACCGTTGCAACTTGTCCATGGATCAAACGATCATCTATACGCGCTAACCGAATATCCATCAGCAAATCTCCTTTTGTTAAACTACTTCACAGAAACCCCTCTCATTTTCTGTGTGTATAACCATCTATTGGCACATTTATATAAAAGCAAGAACCGTGCCAACTTTTTATCAATACACTAAAGGGTTTTAAGGCGTTTCGAAGCAATACACAAAAAGATACACTAATAACAGTGTATCTTTTTTGTGTATTTTTCATTTAGTGTATTCATTTTTTGCCAATTCATTACGAATCAGCTTTAATGAATAATAAACTTCAGATGAAGGTGTTTCAAATCTGACGGTCTTTTCCAACGGGGATAACAATTGTTGGATAGACGAAAACAATGGATCTTCCATCGCTTTTTCCAGTTCGTCTGATTCAACATTCAATGGCTCGTTTAATAAAATCCGTTCAATCATCCCCACTGTGTGTAAAACTAAATTGATTTTAAAACTATATCCATGATTCTCAATCGATAGCTTCTCAGACACTTGATCACTAAAATTCCATAAAGGATCAATCAATTTGGTTCCATTGATAAATGTAAAATTTTGTTCAATAAATTTCACACAAGTCTGTTTTGCAGTTTCTTCACTCAATGGCACTTCTTCTGTTTCATCTAATTCTGCCTCAAGTAATAATTGATCTAAAATCAACTCGATATTTTGATCGATAAACCGCTCCAATGGAATAAATGGCGCAGCAATCTGCGGATCTGTAATTCCAGTAGTCGCAATGACTTGGTAATTTTCGATTAATTTAGGCAATTCTTTTTCCAATTCTAAAACAGAGAGTGCCAAAACAGTCAACTCGACATCTTGCCGTTTACTTACAGAACGTTCGATCAATTCTTTGATTCGTTGTGCGGTTCCTTCACCAGATGCACAAATAGCTAAGATGGCTTTTTTTCTGAGTGCGGTCGGTTCAGGTGTTTTTTCCATCGAAATTTCTGCATAACCACGGAAATTTTTCAAGGAATCGTATAACATATCTAAATCCGTACCTAACACAGAAACTTTGCGAACCGTCTCTAATACCAAAGAGGTCGTCACCATGTCAACTGTCCGCACAGGAATTCCTGTATCTCGCTGAATCTGAGAATTAAATGAAGCAAGCGAACCCATATCCACTAATAAGATCGTTCCACTGCCTTCATCCACCTCTTGCACCATTCGTTCGATCCGACTAAGCGCCGTTTTAGGATCCATATCCAATGGCATATCGACCGCTCGTACATTGTCTGCATCTAATAATTGTTGGACCACTTGAACCATGCTGCTTGCTGTACTATTACCATGAGCTGCCACGACTACCCCAATACGACCGCTTGCTTGATTTGCCCTTAGCGACACAAGCAAGACAGTGAGATAGTAATCTTCGCTATCTGGAATCGTTACTTGGAAATACTCCTCAATATACTTTCTAACTTCTTTCGCTACTTCATATTCCACCGGAAAATCAATTGCCATTTCACGTATATTATCATTCGTATGGCGCTCTTCACCGATATTGATTCTTTTTAAAAAAGAACTGATATGCAGACTCATTGCGTAGATAAAATTTTGCTGAAACTCATATGGCAAAGCATTTTTTACCATTATATATATTTGATTGGTGACTTCGATGATTTTAGGATCAACAAACTCAGCTAGTTTATTATCGGCATTGAACGAGAATCCATGATCCTTGTAAAAAGATTTCAAATGGATGTTGATATCCGTTGAAATAAAATGATTGATGGCTTCTTGATCTAATCCGTCAGACTTTAATAGTGCTGCTTTGTCCCCAATAATGTCATAAAGGTTATAGGGTAGTTCATAAGAATCAGATTGAATCTTCATGATTGTGTCGTTAGGGTACACCGTAATTTTAGGCTCCAATAGCTTCGATAGTTCGGACATCGCTACTCGATTACTTGCTAATTGGATCAATCCACTTCTAATCCCTTCCGTCAAATCATCGATCGTAATCGAGATTTCTGGAGAATTGATATGATTTAAAAAACCACGAGCGCAAATCAATTGGATATTCGATTTCAACTGACCGATGTTCCCATAGGTTACACTACCGATCAACGCTTTAACAACATCTTCAGTTAGCGAAATTTGCCGCTGGATACGGTTGGCTTCATGGGCGATCATAATTTTAACCAGGTCGATTTTTTCATTTGCAGGGCGTTTTTCAAAAGATGGCAACTTGATATTGATCGGTATTCTTCGAACAAAGGTCTCTAATAGAGAAGAACCAGGGTCCTCAGTTGTCGCTCCCACGATCCGAACATTTGCTTCATGAGATTTTGTTGTTTCTCCTAATCGACTATAGGTACCATGATCCATGAAGTAAAAGATCATTTCTTGCCCTTCAGGTGGTAACCGGTGAATTTCATCTAGGAACAACATTCCTCCATCTGCTTGGTCAATGATTCCGGTTTTTTCCTCTTCTGCTCCAGTAAAAGCACCTTTGACATACCCAAACAAGTGACTCATCAATAATTCCGGGTTATTAGCGTAGTCGGCACAGTTAAAGACGATCAACTCGTTGTCTTCACTAATGACGTGATTGGCTTTGGCAAAATGAAACATCGCATGTGCAAAGTAGGTTTTCCCCGATCCAGTTGGTCCAGTGATCAAACAATTCAGACCTCTCGGCGGATATAAAATGGCGGCTTTCGCTTGCTCAACCGAGTTTTTCATACTCCCATTTGCGCCAATGATCTTAGCAAAAATATCTTTCGTATCAATCTGAATCCTTGCTTTTTCTACTGGTACTCTTTCTTCTTTATAGCTTATGACATGTTTGGCGGTCGGTTGTTCATAGGCAACATTTTTTTGATATATGTAACGTACAGGTCGTCCATCGGTTTTCAACAATTTTCCTTCACGTACCAACTGATTCAAATCTTTACTACTATTGGTCCGTTGGATTCCTAAAACCTCAGCTATCTCTTTCGTTGTGACCCCTTGATCATATTCAATCGGTTTTAGATGAGCCGTTTTTTCTTTGACATACGTATAAATTCGATCAATGCGCTTCGCCATTTGGTTTCGCCCCTTTTTCATTAACTGGCTTCAAAACATAATACTATAAATTTAATTCCATTTCGTCAACTATTTACAGTAAATATCTCTTATTAAAAGAAGTATTGACTGGATCAGCTACTCTTTGCCTCATTAGAATTATCCAAAAACGTCCCCTTCAACTTAAAGCTTTTCTTTAAAATGATCGGATCGAAGTGCTTGCGCCGATAAACCATTTTATCTATTGTAATGAAACACAGACAAAAAAAGCTCTCCTCTTAATCAACAAGAGAGAACTTTTTTCATTGAGTTTAGTTCATTGTTTATTCAATTTATTCTGTTTATTGAGTGCTCGGATAAACAATCACTTCCAATTCAATATTTTCTAGTGAACTTTTATTAACTCCGATCGTATAACCTAAACACTTGTCTTCTATAATAATACGCTCATCATACCATCTAATTATTCTTCATTTTTACTATCAAGTATGGTCAAAGTACGGTCATAAAAAAAGCTTTTAAAATACCCATTTCCTTTTACCAAATTATCTGTTTTTTCAGGAACATTAAAATAGAGAATTTTGTTTAACGGCTTATGAACCCACTCCATTCTGCACAAAAAGAAAATACATATAGTTACTATTAGAATCGTAATACTCTGCGGTACACCAAAACTTTTAATAAACAAATCCAAATGAAGTTTATCATTCACTATTCTGACGATAGGTATATGCAACATATATATGATCAAGGATAATTCTCCAAAACTCGTAATAAACAGTCGTTTATTACTTATCAAAGCAACCAAACTACTGATTATAAGGAAGACTGCAATATAGTAAATAAATCGGAAAAAACCACCATAAAGACCTACTAATTCGCTTACATTCGCATAAGCATTTCTACCGGTCAAAAATCCCATCGTCAGCGAGGTGCCATATAACTTAAAATAAACGACAAAAAAACTTCCTGACAAAAGGAACAACGCGCACAACTTGATCTTAAAATTGTTTAGATAATTTGACATTTTTTGATAATCAATTAAGTATCCAGCATAAAAAAATGGAAAGAAAGTTAAGATTCTTGAAGAACATAGAAAATCTCCCAAATTTGCATCATATCCTGCCAAACAACCAATTACAACAGCTATGCCTAGCACCCAGTATTTGTCATATCCATCAATAACCATGCTGATTAATTGAAAAGCAAAAATAGCAAAACAATACCACGGCAGTCCGCTTTCTGTTAAAAAGGAAAAGCTTAAAGAACCTGAGAAGAGAAAAGTGCTAATCAAAAATATAATTTTTAAAATGAAAAACCATTTGAGATATCTAAAACTTTTACGGAAATCCTTGTTACGAATTGTATTCTTGCTGAATAGACCAGAAACAAAGATGAATGCTGGCATATGAAACATATATATCCAATAGTTAATTTTCATTAACAAGTCGCTCTTTTGATTCGCTCGATCAATTAAATGACCTACTACAACCAGGAAAATTAATAAAGCCTTTAAATTGTCCCATTTATACAAACGCTTTGAAACGTTATTTAAATTCATTTTTTTATTCATCACTCCTTTTTAAATCCCAGTATACAATACACCATTCACAAATAGTAGTGATTTTTTCCACTCATATATTGTTATACTTCAAACGAGAAACGTTTTTTATTTTTTTCAAACCGATCATTTAGAATGACGTTCGTTTTTTAATATGTAATTTCCATTTTAACTAATGATAAGCACAGGATTTTGAATAAAAAAGTAAAGAATGGTATTGATTTTTATGTTTAGGCACCTTTTTTATCAACCGTTTTCATTAAAAGTCATAAAAAAAGCTCTATCCTTTACGTAATAAGGGATAGAGCAAACTGTTCATTAAGCTTCTTGAGCTACTGGATAAACAGACACTTGTTTTTTGTCGCGGCCTTTACGTTCGAAACGTACTACTCCGTCAACTTTAGCAAATAAAGTGTCGTCTCCACCAATACCCACGTTCACACCTGGATAAATTTTTGTACCGCGTTGACGGTAAAGAATTGATCCACCTGTAACTGTTTGTCCGTCAGCGCGTTTAGCACCTAGACGTTTTGATTCTGAGTCGCGTCCGTTAGATGTAGAACCGCCACCTTTTTTGTGGGCAAAGAATTGTAGATTCATTGATAACAACATGGTCTGCACCTCCTATTTATCATTAATTGTTTTAATTTGGATATATTCTGAATTTTCAGCTTCTATCGATTGTAATCCCAACAAGAGATTTTCTAATAGAATCTCGGCAATATTGTTTTGCTCTTGTGTCAATCCTGAAGTGACTTCGGTATATAAATAACCGCCCTCTTCTTCATTCATTTCGACAATTGGTTCAAAACCAGCTAATGAGGCAATCCCATTGACAGTACTGATCGCTAATGCAGAAACTCCTGCACAGACGATATCACTCCCATAAGGACCAGCATCAGCATGCCCTGTCAAAGTAAATGAAACGATTTGACCAGCGTCATTACGTTTAAATGTTCCTTTGATCATTATTCAGGCCTTCTTTCTCAAGCGCTAATTAAGCGTTGATCGCGTCGATAACCACTTTTGTGTATGGTTGACGGTGACCTTGTTTACGGTGTGAATGTTTTTTAGGTTTGTATTTGAAAGTAACGACTTTCTTTTGTTTGCCGTGTTTTTCAACAGTACCTTCAACAGTTGCACCAGAAATAATTGGAGCGCCTACTTTTGTAGTTTCGCCACCTACTAAGATAACTTCGTCAAAAACAACTTTTTCACCTGCTTCAACGTCAAGTTTTTCAACGTAGATTGCTTGTCCAACTTCAACTTTTACTTGTTTACCACCAGTTTTAATAATTGCGTACATGCTATAAAGCACCTCCTTATAATAGACTTAGACTCGCCATCCAGAGTGACAGTTACCTGTACTTACAAACTCGTTCTGTGCGGTTGTAGCTGTGGAGTCCACAATTACAACAGTACTAGATTACCAGAAACCAGCGCATTCGTCAACTCTAGATTCTAGAACTTTTCTTAAGTCAATCAATCGCAATTTTCACTTTTGCTCATTATAATGTTAGTGAAGACGAAGGAGGTAAACGAATGATCTATCCTGATGAATTGGTTCAAGAAGCAACGATTCGTATGCAAGGTCGTGCGGTAGAAGGTTTCGTTGCTGGTCAAGGCCCACTCCACCCAAAACTCATGCTGGTAGGTGAAGCTCCTGGCAAAACAGAAATCGATAATCATATTCCTTTTAGCGGACAAGCAGGCAAAGAACTAATGCAAACTCTTGCTCTAGCTGGTTTGACAAGAGAAGATGTTTATATTACTAGTGCAGTCAGAAGTCGACCTTATCGGACAGTCCAACGACTCAATAAACGAACTCAGCAAGCAGAAACTGTTTATCCGAATCGGACACCAACGAAAGCGGAAGTATTCGCTCATGCGCCGATCCTAGATTATGAAATCGAACATGTCGAGCCCCATTTGATTGCTACATTAGGCAATATCGGTTTGCAACGGTTATTAGGTTCTGCTTATACGATCTCTAAAAATCATGGTCAGCTTTATACTGGGCCTATTTTAAAACTGAATCAACAAAAAGATGCTTACGAGTGGAGTGATAAAAGCTACCAGATCCTCCCGCTTTTCCATCCTGCAGCTATTTTTTACAATCGAACATTAGCTGACGTGATCCGCAAAGACTGGCTTACCTTAGCAAACTATCTCGAGAAAGATCCTAGCAATCAATAGCCACAGCTTCCATAGGTAAAAAATCCCGAAACAGAAAAAAGCTGTTTCGGGATTTTTGAATTTTTATAGCTTATTTTAATTAAACACTGCAAAAAACACTTTGTTTGCCCTGCTTCTCAAAAACATTTCTCCTGCTCATGACTGATTACGTATATTGTTCATGCAGCGCTGAGAGTGCATGCGCTACTGTTTGGTGTTGCTCAAAGCCAGCTTTTTGCCATAAATGCTGTAGTTGTTTTTCTACTTCTGGTTGTAGCGAGGTGTAAATAATCGTTTGTTCTCGCATTTCAGCTTTTTCTTGAAACTCATCAAAAACAGCCCGGGCAGTTAAATCAATACTTGGAACACCACGCATAGAAAAAATGATCCCCTCTTTTTGATTTAAATCAGCTAATGTATTTTTTAATTTTTCAGCAGACATAAAAAAGAGTGGTCCGCTAATATAGACAACTGTCCAATTATCTAATTTTTTTGTTTCTGGCAAATCCATTCGTTCCCAATCGATTGTTTCAACCGAGATCGTGATTGCCGCACTTTTGATCACAAAGAAAATACAGCCACCGATAATGCCGATGACGATCGCAATACTTAAATCAAAAATCACAGTACATCCCATAGTAATCAAAAATAATAAGATGCCAGACCAATATCTCTTAGTGAGCAAGACGTTGATCGTTTCCCATTCATTCATGCGCCAAGCAGTAACAATCAACACTCCTGCCAAAGCTGGCATAGGAATGTTTGACATAATTGGTGCAAAAATAATCATAGATAAAAACAAAACCAAAGCATGAATGATACCAGCTAAACGAGTCTGTGCCCCTGATTTAATTGCCACACTTGTTCGGGCAATCGCAGCTGTCGCTGGAATGCCTCCAAAAAATGGTAAAACTAGATTTCCGATTCCTTGCGCAACAAGTTCTTGGTTGCTGTCCAATGGTTTGTTTGCCATTCGTCCCGCAGAAGCACCACAGAGCAAACTTTCCACCATGCCAAGCAAGGCAATGCTAATCGCTGGCACCATCACTTCTTTTAAAGAATCAAGATGAAAGGCTGCAAACGTTAAGCGATCGCTACTGATCAACGTCTGTGGAATTTTTCCCACGGTTGCTATCGGCAAGTGAAACAAGAACATCGCAACCGTTGCAAGAATAATTGCCATCAAAGAACTTGGTATAGTTTGAGCCCATTTTTTGGGGTAGATAATCATTCCGATGATCACTAATAATCCCATAATAAAGGAGGAAAAATTTATCGAAAAGCCAAAGGTCTGATAGCTAAGAAACTTCTCAATCACATTTGCACCTTCTGAATGGACACCAAACAAGTTATCCACTTGACCCAAGGCAATGATAATAGCAATTCCCGAAGTAAATCCAGTAATCACTGGAGCTGGAATAAAAGAGGTCAATGTTCCTAATCTAAAAATGCCTGCCACTAGCAATAATAGTCCTGCTAAAAATGTCGCCAGTAACACCCCAGACATCCCTTGAGTAGCTGCAATCGACATCAAGATCGCAGCCATTGCGCCTGTTGGTCCTGAAATTTGATAAAAACCACCTGACAAGCCACCAATAATAAGTCCAGCAATAACCGCTGTAATTAATCCTGCCGCAGCATTTGCACCACTGGACACGCCAAACGCCAACGCTAAAGGTAAAGCTACTGCAGCTACAGTAATACCAGCTAATAAATCTTTTTGGAATTTTTGACGATCATATCCGTCAAATTCTTCATTTAGTAAAAAAATATACTTTTTGAACAACCTAGAGACTCCTTTTTTATAAAAATTTTACGAAACACGCAACTACTAGAATAGCATATTTTTCTAACTCATGTCAGCTTTTTCACAAAGTTATAGGCGTTTTCATGAAAATTTTTATAAAATAAGATTAACTCAAATCAAAAGAGTCAGTAATCCAATGATTGCCAGACCACCTTGTTTCAAAATAATTAGTTTGTCACTAGTGATACTACCGTAAGCTGCGACCAATACAATATAAACCAATAACAAACTTGCCATTTCTTTTGGTGCAGACGAAATATAAGTGGCATACAATAAAGCAATACCTAACAATCCATTATAAACACCTTGATTTTTAAATAACGTTTGTACCGACGAATTACTTAATTCTTTTTGACTCATTTTAAATACTCTGCCAGTTGCTTTAGAAGTTGTAGCAAAGGTTTCTAAATACATGATATAAAAAAATTCAATTGCAACTAATGTAATGATAATTTGTGAAATAATCGACATATTTTCTCCCCCTATTCATTTCTGCTTATCGGCTTAGAATAAGTATAGCCGAACCGTTCAAAAATAAAAAAACAAACACACTTGTAGCGATTAAAAAAGCCTTGAATCCCCTGATATCAAACATCATCCACCTATAGAGGATGGACTGATTTCTGCTTAAACGAAGTTAAAATACACGAATGTATGAATTTGTAGAGTAAAAATTTTACCTACTCCTTTTACTTAGAAAAACATCCAATATATTCTTTTTTAACACATACCTAGGTCCTACCTGATTAGACTGCGTATCATAAGAATACTTGCTACGTACCCATTTGATCCAACTACCAGAACAAAGAAAAACCGGTAGAAACTTTCGTTTCTACCGGTTTTGGTTTTTTTTACGTCACAGGAGGGATTCGAACCCCCGACCGTCCGCTTAGAAGGCGGATGCTCTATCCAGCTGAGCTACTATGACAGCTTTT
The DNA here is from genome assembly GCF_051714985.1 of Enterococcus sp. AZ078. NCBI lineage: Bacteria > Bacillati > Bacillota > Bacilli > Lactobacillales > Enterococcaceae > Enterococcus > Enterococcus sp. AZ078. Next base: position 810,387 of record NZ_JBIOSW010000001.1, on the reverse strand, counting down.
TCGGAACAAAAATAATTATATAGAATCATTTTGGTTCTGTCAATATGAAATAGTTATTTTATCAATAAAAAAGATTGCTCAATAGAAAGCGTTCCTCTTTTACCTAGTGTCCGACAAAAAGCAAGCTTTTTGTCGGACACTAGGTAAATACTCTTAAGGTAGATGAATTTGCTCTTTTTCTTTAGTTATCAAGATCACACCATCACCTAGCGGCACTAATGTGGAAGTCAAGTCTGGATGGGTCATGACGACCTGTAAAAATTCATTTAATTTACGATGAATGGCACGTTTGCCTCTAGGAATCTCTTCATCAGGCAATAAAATCGTTCCGCCTTGAAAAATATCATCAACCATCAATACGCCACCTTTTTTTAGCAGACGTAAACATTCTGGTAAAAACTCAATATATTTCGATTTGGCACTGTCCATAAAAATAAAATCATAAGGCCCAGTTAGTTCTGGTAAAATATCAGCCGCTTGTCCTTCTAGTAAAGTAACTTTTTCGGTTAAGCCAAGTCTTTCATAAGTTGCCTTGGCCTTTTTGATCATAACATCAAAACGATCGATCGTCGTGACGTGACCTTTTTCACTGATTAATTGAGCCATTAAACTAGAAGAAAAACCAATAGCTGCACCAATTTCTAAAACATTCTTTGGTTTTAATTGCCCTAATAAAAACTGCATGAATACGACTGTTTCATGGGGAATGATCGGTACTTCCGCTAAATGGGCTTCTTCTTCAATCAAACCAAGCTCTCCAGACAGTTTTTTCTGTTTTGTCCGCATAAAATCAACTAACTCTTCTTTTACTACCGGACGATGCATCATTTCATTACGCATAATCTGCCTCCTCTTCCAAATTATTATACGAAGAACCTGACAAATCCACAAGTTGCAAACAAATTTACACTCACTTTCCTTTTCGTTGGCTATGAGTAAAAAACCGATTGAAACTTTTCTTTTTTTCAAATTCATCTAGCATATTCCAAGCTGTAATACCTGTCAAACAAAAGGCGATGGTAAAAAATAGCCAGCGCATCCAAGTAAATGCTGACTTTGATAAAAGAATGCCAATATAGGGAATCTGAAAAATGGGCGTTCCAATGATGTATCTTCTCCCCACTACACCGGATTCGGTCTGCGTAGAACTATCTGCTTTAGTATAAAAGTCTTGATGGTCTTTTTCCACTGCGATCACTCGTCGGGTGGTTATTTGCTCTCCTGAGTTTTCATAGTACGTAATCACGTCACCAACCAACAATTCTTCTGGTTTCTTCGGACGTACATAGATCAAACTTCCTTGGCTATAGTAAGGACTCATACCACGATCTTCAATAATATGGGTTGATAGACCAGCTATTTTAGGAAGTAAAATAATGCTCAAAATGATCGCTAAAATAACAATCAGTGTAATTGAACTAATATAGGTTATTTTTTTATAAAATGGCACTAGTTTCCACTCCCTTTACTCATTTCTTATTTCCCATCATATAATAACGATTTAATTTTATCAATTTTAACTCTATTTCTTCTACAACGAATTGAAAGAATTTTAAAAAAAATCTAAAAAATAACTCTGGTTATCTAACTTTATGCAGGTTTATGATTGACTAGAAAACAAAAAACGTTTACCCTAAAAAAAATGTTACTTTTAGAAAGGACACATTATGAACTTTTTTAATAACATTGAATATTTTAAAAAAGCGAACTCATTAAAGATAAAATGGTTTTTCACCATTCTATTATCAACGTTATTTTTAATGATAACAGTATATTTCTTTTATTATATTTTTACTCCTTCTGATAGTGGAAAGGTCAAAGAAATAAAAAATTCATGGGAATTTTACTTAAAAAATGAACCTGATTTTCGTTTTGATAGTCATTATATTAGTTACCTTCCAACAGTTGAAAGAAATGAAACTTTTGTGATGGAAACTATATTAAAAGAAGAGATGGATGATTCGAACTTAGTGATTCGGGGAAACAACCAATGGATAAAAGTTTATTTAAATGATCAACTTTTATATGATCGAACAAATGAACAAGACCAACTTCATCCTGGTTTATCTTTGGCAGTTATTGATCTGCCTACACATTATGCTGGTGAACACTTAAAAATCGAAGTTACTTCACCATATGAAAACTATTCGGGTATTCCACCAAAAGTTTATGTTGGAAATACGGGACCAATCATCAGCTTTATTTTTTCCCAATCTGTTCCTCAAGTAGTTACCATGATCATTGCCATCTTTTTAGGAATTGGGATATTGGTGTACGCCATTTTTAAGCTTTACAAAAAAAAGACACTAGATATTTCACTGATCATTCTCAGTTGTTTTGCGTTAGTCTTAGGGTTTGAATCAATCTCTGAAGATATATTAAGCGGCATCCTTTTTGAACCAATCGTTCATTCGATTTTATCTGATACATTTACTATTTTAACTTCAGTATTTCTGGTATTGTATTATTTATCCCGAATGAAACATTATCAAAAAATATATGGTCTCTTTTGTTTTCTGCAAGTCTCCATCCAAATAGGTGTCCTTATTTATTCATTGATGACAGTAGGAGAATTAACTGAACTAATGCCCATTGTTAATGCGGTTAGTGTAATCAGTACATTAGTTACTTCCCTTGTCTGTGTTGGGGAAGCCTATCGGAATAATCGTTTTTTCATTGCTTGTACACCGTGGATTGTGCTGATTGCCATTTTCCATTGTATGCTTTATATCCAACCATCATTAGGTATTTATAATGCAAATATTAATTGGTCTACTATTCTATTTATGATTATTCTGATTATTATCATTTGTTATAATATTATCGAGTACATCATCAGCTTTGATAAGCATCAGCGAACTGTTAATTTCTTGAAAACAAAATCGGATTTACTTGAACAGCATTATGATCAGCTACGTGATCACATTCAAGAAATCAGTACATTAAGAACTGAGTTTATCCAAACTATGGAAAACTTAGAACATTTGGTCAAGGAAGAAGAAACCGATGAAGTACAAAATTATGTGCAAACTATCTTAACTAATGCTCGAAATTTTGAATTTATTTTCTCTTACTCCTCTCACCAACTCACTAATCTTATTTTAGCTCGTTATCAAGAAATTGCATCAAAGCGAAATATCAAAGTGAAGTTTCAAGCCGAACTACCAGAAGTATTGACCGTCAATGATGATGACTTGACCCAAATACTGATTCATGTCTTAGAACATTCTTTTAGAGAAACACATGCCATTGAAGATCCAATGCATCGAAAAATTTATTTATCGATGCAGGAAAAAGAAAATCAACTATTGATTCGTTGTGAACATAGCGCAAACTATGAAACAAATCTCTTTTCACAAGGAATTACCGAAAACTTTGCTGAACAAGAACAGTTTGATTTAAAAATAATCCAAGATGTGGCGGAACGTTATGCAGGAACGTTGACTCAGGAAAAAGATAGTCAGGTAGATCGTTTAATCATCCAATTGACTAAAACAAATCCCAAGAAAAGCATATAATGTCTTTGGCAGATTGGAAAATTGATTCATTGAATGAAGGTTTGAACGGACAAAATAATATTCGTTCTCTTTCTCAAAAAAAGATAAAAAACAGGGAACACCAATCATTGGTGTTCCCTGTTTTTGACTAATGACTAACATTCGATCAATATAAAAGAGCAAGAAAATCTTCAGCTTCGATCGCACCAAAATACTTTTTGATATCAATCGTTTTTACTACATCACTTAAAACTGATTTATCATATCTTTGTCCAATCAGTTTTTCTTCGACGTCCTTTATCTCTCCTAACCCAAAGAAGTCACCAAATATTTTCACATCATCAATCAAACCATGTGACACATTCAGATGGACTTCGATCGAACCAATCGGATACCGCTTTTGTCTCGAAAAGTTAAAATCAGGTGATTTCCCATAATTCCAATCCCAATTACGATAATAGCGATCAGAGATTTCGTTGATTTTGATCCAGTCTTTGTCTGTTAGCTGATACGTATTAACCTCTGCCAGCGTTGCTACTCCGAATATTTTTAATAGAATTTCATCACGAAATTCTTCTGTTAACATTTCTTGTTTTTCTTTAGGTAAAAATGGTTTGATATTGGTCACACGAGAACGAATCGATTTGATCCCTTTGGACTCGATTTTATCTTTTTTTACTTTTAACGCATTGACCACTTCATTGATGTCAGAATCAAACATGATAGTTCCATGGGCAAACATTCGACCATTCGTTGCATACATTGCATTACCAGAGAATTTCATACCATCAATCACTAAATCATTTCGGCCTTTTAATTCTGCTCCAGATACCCCTAATTCGTGAAGAGCTTGAATAATTGGCTTAGTAACTTTAGCAAAATCACGGAAAGAATCGCCATCATCAGGCATGATAAAACTAAAGTTTAAATTTCCAAAGTCGTGATAGACGGCTCCACCGCCACTTAAACGACGAACGACATGGATGCCCTGTTGTTCAACGTAATCTCGATTGATTTCTTCGATCGTGTTTTGATTACGCCCAATAATGATAGATGGTTCATTGATATAAAACAATAAAATCGGTTCATCAACAGGCATTTCTTGGAGTAAAAATTGTTCAATTGCTAGATTGATACGTGGATCATGCTTGTCATTCGGTACAAAAATCATTGTCTTCCTCCTAGATATCAAATACTTTATCGACTTTTGCTAGTGCTACTTCTACTGTATCACCCGCAGCTTGTTGCGCTTCGTTCTGTAATTGTGTAAGATCCCCAAATTGAGGTAAATGGGTCAATACTAGCTTTTTGACTTTTGCTGCTTTCGCAAGTTCCCCCGCTTCTTTTGACGTAAAGTGCGCTTTGTGTCGTTCATTACCAGCAAACAGATAAGTATCTGCTAGAAATAAGTCTGCATTTTCAGCAAATTCTACAAAACTTTCCAAATAGCCGGAATCACCTGTAAAAACAAAGACTTTGCCAGTCGCTTCTTCGACGATCCGCATGGCATAGCACACCACTGGATGGATGGTTTCCATAAACGTGATTAAAAAAGGACCTACTTTCAATTCTTCTGCCTCAAAATAGCCGCGTCCTTCTGACACGTTCGGCATTGTTAACTCATCAAAATGAAAAGTATCTTTAGTATGACCATAGATTGGCAAGATAGCTCCTGGTTCTTTTTCAGGATGTAGTTGCCAATAATATTGCAATACACCTAGATCAGCGATGTGATCATGATGGTAATGGCTCAAGATAACCGCATCAAGTTCTAACGGTTCAAGATGCTCTTGTAATTTTATCAAGGTGGCGCTACCAGCATCGATCAGTAGGTTAAAGCCAGCTGACTGCAATAAATAGCTAGTCGTTCCTTGATTTTTATATGGATAGGCGCCTAAGCAACCTAATACAGTTAATTTCATGATCGTTCTCCTTTCAGAATCAATGTAATAGAATCCTGTTTTTTCTGTGAAACCTCTCTCATGTTTTATGAAAAATAAGTAGCTGGGGGTTCTTTTTCAAGTCTTGCTTGCTCGTAAAAACCTGCAATAGTCACATTGACATAGGCGATAACCCACAATAAACCAAAGAACAAGGCTAGGGCTCCAACAAGGTACCACCCGATAAATGAAAGTTGTAATAGGATATAAGTACCTAAACGATCTTTTAATAAATACCACGCGTATTGCAAACACTGGATGATTGAAAGTTCTGGGTAATCAAATTTAGTCCAAGCCGCAAATTGAAACAATCCGCCCACAATACTCATCAACAAAAGAGAAACAAAGGTCATGAGCAAGGTGGTCAAAACGTAACTAATGTCCAAAGCATTCCCTGATAACACATCTGTTGAAATTGTGTTTGAATTAAATAGTAATTGTGTATAAGTATTGACACCACCAATCAAAAAACCTGGTAATAAAACAAGGGCATTAATGATCCAATTGATCACAACATTGATCAAATTAATCACTAAAATAGGTCCAAAATATTTTTTTTGAAAGACGGCAAACAATAAATTACTTTTTGCTCTGCCACCACGAACGACTACCAGCGCAATGTAATATAAGGCATATGAAAAAGCAAATAAAAGGAAATTCTCTAGTAAAAAGCTAACTATTTGTTGTTGCGTGCTATCTACGAAAAAAAATCCCTCAAAAAACATTTGGATCAAACCCGCAACAAACATCGAAAGAAAGACTAGCCAAGCATTGATTCCCCATTGTTGCGCAAGGCTAGCTCGAGCTTTTTTGCGATAATCTGAAAGTGATAACTTTGTTTCCATTAATCATAACTCCTAATCTTTTCAACTGTTTTGTGGTCTAATCGCTTCACTAATTCCGTCACTAATTTCACAGTATTCAAATAATCATCTTCATGGATCACTGAAGTATGTGAATGCAAATACCGCACCGGAACAGTAATCGCCACAGACGGTACCCCATCTCTTGTCAAATGCATCTGTCCTGCGTCTGTCCCACCACCAGTAATGACGGTGTATTGGAATGGTATATCCATTTCTTCCGCCACATCAATCACAAAATTCAACAGTTTTTTATGTGGAATCATTGAAGCATCAAAAATCAAGATTTGTGGACCTTTACCCAAAATCGAATCCGCTTCTTTTGGCGTCATCCCCGGTGTATCTCCAGCTGTTCCTGTATCTAAAGCAAAGGCGATATCTGGATTCACTAAGTGTGTACTTGTGCGTGCCCCTCTAAGGCCAACTTCTTCTTGCACATCGCTCCCTGCGAATAAAACATTGGGATGTCCTTCTTTTGCTAAATTCTCAAGAACTCGTAATGAAACAGCTGTACCGATGCGATTGTCCCATGCCTTAGCTAGTAAAAATTTACCGCCATTCAACCGTTTATACTCAATATATGGGGTTACCATATCGCCAGGGCGAATACCCCATTCTTTTGCTTCTTTATCGCTTGTCGCTCCAATATCAATAAACATATCCTTGATATCATACGGTTTATTTCTTACTTGTGGGGTTAAAACATGTGGCGGTTTCGAACCAATCACGCCATGGATCACTTTCCCAGCTTGTGTTTTGATTTCCACTTGTTGGGCTAACATCACTTGTCCCCACCAACCACCTAATGTTTGAAATTCCAAAAAACCTTTATCAGTGATCTTAGTCACCATAAATCCCACTTCATCCATATGACCGGAAATAAAAATCTTAGGTCCACCACCAGAACCATGTTTGGCGATAATACTACCTAAACCATCATAAAAAATATCTTCCGCAAAGTCTTTTGCATACTTTTTATAGACTTGTCTCACTTCTTCTTCATTGCCTGGTACTCCTTTGGCTGAAGTCAGATCAATCAATAACTGTTCTTCTTTTTTATCCAAAACGTCTCCCTCATTTCTCGTATTGATAGCTAGATTATACCATTTATTAGGTGTGCTTTTCAGCAGAACGATTTTTTCAGTTAGAAAAAAGCCAGGATTATTGAAAGTTTACCGAATAACTTTCAATAATCCTGGCTTTTTTGCATAATGCATACGATAGCAATCGCTATTTTCTCTTAAATGGACTGACAGCAGTAAACGAGCGTTTCTTTTATGCACTTCGTGTTCGAAACTCCATTACTGTTGGTTTTCTTTTAAATCATTTGGTGAATGTTTTTGCCAGTCTTTACTATAAAATGATGGATCCAATTGATAGTGACTTGGTTGTTGTTGGTTTTCTAAAAACGGTCTAATCCGTTGATCTGCTGCTAGCCACCCTTTCCAACCTAAATGAATGGTGTCTTCCATAAAATAAGGTTGATCAGCCATTTTTGTAAAATCTGCGATCCGATCAAAGCCTTGACTCTGCAATTGAAATTTGATTTTCTTTGCAAATCCTTGAAGCATTTCTTGAGATAACCCAGTATAATCACTCCATTTTTGATTCACAGGTGGAATGATGAATAATGCTTCTGCCTGTTCCTGGGCTAATTGCTGTAGGACTAATTGAAAATCTGAAAATTCAGGTGAAAAACGATAATCCCAATTTTTTTGAGAATTTTTCAGCTCTTTTAAGTGGTGACGAATGCGCTCTTTATAAAAATCATTTTTTAACTTAAAAGAATTGTCACTTGTACTTTTTCTCCCAATATTTTCCGCTAGGTTTGCCAGAACTTTTTCTTGATAATTAGCAGGCAACGGCTTCATTGCCTGATCAATTTTGTCTTGTTTACTTTTCAGACCAATATTGCTGAACATTTCATCTTCTCTTTTTAAAATATTCCAGTTCAAGCGCAATTGATTTCGTTTTTCGACAGAAGGAAGTTGACCTTTTTTGATCATTTGTAACATTTCCGTCAATTTTTCATCTTTTTTAACGATAGAAAAATGTAAAAGTCTTCTAGCTAAATAACGGTCAGCAGGAGTGATTTTTTCCAATGAGAACAGCCAGTCAAGGGTTTGTAACTGTGAATAATACGTATCAAAATAATCTTTTTTTACGCCATCTTTGACAAACCATTGTGGAGAAATGATAAAAACGATTTTCTTATTTTTCAAATCATCTCCTGCAGAGCGCATCATCATATACTGACTTAATGATTGTGTCCCAGGTGCCCCTAATAAGAAGGGACGATAATCACGATGGTATTTCTCCGCCAAGACGGATGGGTGAAACGGACTGATCCGACTGAGTTCACTTGAACCAAAAAAAGGAACATATTTTTTTTCAGCTAAGGCTTCGTTTTTGATGATATCTCCTTTTAACACATTTTCGGACATGGATGTAGAAGCTTTTTTTATGATTGTTGGGTCGGTTAGATCCACACGATACGAAGAAGTGAAAAAAACTGCTATCAATCCAAAGGCTAAAAGGATTGGACCGAAAATAGCAAATAATTTCTTTTTCATTCTCATCCCTTCAATTCTTGTACTTGTGCAATGATTTTATTCGGTGTGCCCCACTGTTCACGATCAAATTCAGAAACAGGGACTTGAACATCTAATTGTCCATCTAATTCGACTAATAATTGAACAGAAGCAAGTGAATCCAGCAATCCCTCACCAAACAAATCAAGCTCTCGATTTTCTCTTATTTCATCTGTTCCTGTAATGTCTTCTAAAATAGTTAAAATTTGTTCTTCCATAATATAATCTCTCCTTAAATAATCATAATGTAAAATAAATCATTTTTAAGTCTTAGATAATCATCTGCTTTACTTAAACAAAAGTTGGTCTAAAAAGCCCGAAAATATCAATAAACTAAAACAAACTGCTTGGAAAGTCATAAAGACAGCAAAAGCGTGAGTAAACCAATTGGATGGTAGTTGTTTTTTATGTTTTTTCTTGAATCGTAGCCAAACGTCGGTTAAGCAAATCAAAGTAGCATGATACAACCCATACACGATGTAATACCAAGTTAGACCATGCCAGATTCCCATCAATAGGAATAATGCATAATAACCAATATTCGAGGTTACAATTTTACTTTTGAACCATTTTTTCTTCATCAAGAAAAACATCAAGCGCATATAAACATAATCTCGAAACCAAAATGATAACGTCATGTGCCAACGATTCCAAAATTCTTTGATATTCCAAGACAAGAATGGTTTGTTAAAGTTGATTGGTGTTTGGTACCCCATCAAGTAACTCGTTCCCACCGCAAACAAACTATAGCCTGCAAAGTCAAAAAACAGATATAAACTATACACATAGGTATATCCTACTAATGACCAAGAAAAACCACCATGTTGCAAGGCAGCTTTAGAAACGATTGGTAACAACACTTGACCCAAATAATAGCCAATAATAAATTTGTATAAAAAACCTAGAAAAATATTTTGGATACCTTTTTCTAATAATGTCAGATATTTCTCAGTTGCAGGCGGCTGACATTGATCCTTTTCAAATCTTCTATAGCGATCGATTGGTCCAGATGAAATCGTTGGAAAAAAGAGTAAAAATTGAATATAACGAAAAGGCTGATAGTTCTTGATCAATCCATCCCTAATTTCCATGATCATCTGAACAGATTTAAAGGTTAGATAGGAGATCCCTAGAAAAGCTAGAAAAGATTCTTTCCCATGGGCAAAAAACGGTGTGACTTTTGTTAAAAATAATGGGAAAATCGCTAGGATCACCGCTAAGTAAAACCAAATACCTTGATTTTTCTTTTGACGGTAAACGAAGTAAGCCCAAACTAATAATGTCTGCCAAACAACATATGCAATCAAGGCTACACCTTGTTGCCAATAGACACCACCAAAACTGATGAATAAGAAAAGCAAGGTGATGAGTGTTTGATAAATTGGCAATCTTTTCCCTCGAATCAACAATGATAGCACGATCGGTACTAAACCGATGATTAACAGCAGAAAATAATAAGGTTCTGCGTACGGGATCATATGTGGAAAGGTCATTGAGGATTCACCTCAGCTATTAATTTTTTCCGATCGATTTTCCCGTTCACCGTTTGTGGTAAAAGATCAATGTAATTGATTTTTTGAGGGACCATGTAATCCATGACCGAATGTGCCAATTTTTCCTTAATTGATTTAGAGAGTTTAAAACTTGGTTCTGGCGAATTTTCTTCTAATACAATAAAAGCAACTAGTTGTTGAACTTTAGTTCCTTGGTATTTTGGAACAACTATCGCTTGTTTAATCCGTTCATCTAACAAAAGCCCGTGTTCGATATCTCCTAATTCGATACGATACCCATGAAGTTTTATCTGTTGATCCATTCGTCCCTCATAGAACAAAAGACCTTCCTCATTAAGAAACCCAGCATCGCCAGTATGATAACTTTGTTGATCCTGTTTCTTGAAAAAAGCAGCTTTGGTTTTTTCTGGATTATTCAGATACCCCTTGGAGACACTAAGACCCAAGATAATAATTTCACCTGTTTGATTGACCGGTTGCACTTTTTGATCATTCACAATCTGAACCTCGGTATCTTCTTTGATATAACCAATCGGTAAACGTTCATAGCGATCTAAAATACCTTGAGTGATTTGGATACTTGAAATAGCAACCGTGGCTTCCGTTGGTCCATACGTATTATAAATACGGGCTTCAGGAAATCGTTTCAATAATTCTTGCGCTGTTTTTTTGGTTAATTCTTCCCCACAGAACAAGAAAGTGGCTAGATCTGGTACATGTTCCGCATCAAAAGTGGGTTCCATCAAACAGATATCGATAAATGAAGGAGTTGACACCCAGACATCTAATTTCAACTTTGCTAAAGTAGAAAATAATTGTCTAAAGTCTTGAATAACCGCTTTTTCTAAGGGTTTTAACATTCCTCCTGTCACAAGTGCTGGATAAATCGAAAAAACAGATAAGTCAAACGAAAATGGTGCTTGTGCTAAGAAACGTAGACCCTGTTCAAGATGAAATTCCTGGATCGTCCAACGAACAAAGCTCAATAAGTTATCATGACTGATTTGCACACCCTTGGGCTCACCTGTAGTACCAGAGGTAAAAATGATGTAATAATTTTCGTCACCTTTAACTGGATGTGTTGCTTCGTATTGACTCTCTTTTTTCGTGATCGTTGCTAATTCTTCCCGAGAAATCACTGGGATACCATCTGTTTCCATCTGCCAGTCACCGACACTAATGATCAAAGCTGGTTTTGCTACTCGAAGAATTGATTCAATTCGCTCATTCGGCGTATGTTCTTCAATCGGAAGATAGGCATGGCCAGCTTTGGTGACACCAAGAAAAGAAACGATCATTTCAAACTCTAGATTTCCAAAAACCACGATTGGTCCCTGTTTCTGTAGATTTCTGTCTAAATAAGCTGCTAAAGCATCGGACTTTCTTTTTAGCTCACCATAGGTATGCTCTGTGATTTCTGTCTGATAAACGACCCGATCTGGTTCCGTTTGACCAAAAAAATCAATTGATTCAACGATTGTTTGAATATCCATCGTCTTCCTCCTAAAATTCATTATAGATAAAAGATCCGCCTTGGACATTTTTATAATGGTACAAATAAATCAACATAAAAATAATTGCACTATACAATAATGTTCGTACCACAAACGTGCCCCAGTACCTAAATTGAGGATTATTCCACCAATTTTTCAATTTATATTTCCCTCCTAATCGAATCTCAAAACAATTTTACCCATTCTTTTTAAAAAACAACATTTGTTTTCCTAACAGTAATCGCTTTTCTGCTAACAATTTTGTCACAATTTAGATTAACTACAAAAAGACGGTTATTATAATATAAGCATCACCTCAAATAAATAAAGATTTTTTTTAAAAAGCTAAAAAGACTTAAACGATCTATGTAACCAATCGTTTAAGTCTTTCTTCATTCAAATAAAAAAAAACAGAGTACTCACCTTTTGATCATTTAAATATAGCTTGATTTATTCCTCAATAATCCTGCAATATAAGACACTTGTGATGTAATAAAACAAGATATAGATCAAGACAAGTGAGCCACAAATCAGATATGCTAACCCATAATTTGCTGTATCGACATATTGAGTAAATACTTCAATGGCAAAAAAGGTATGCATACTCCCCAAAATAATTGGTGGGAAAAACATGATCGCATTTTGCCCAAAGATGACTCGCTTCACTTTTTTTCGAGAAATCCCTAATTTCGTTAATAATTGATAATTCTCTCGTTCTTCTTCTGCTTCTGCTAATTGACGAACCATCAGCATGCTTCCAGTCGTGACAATAACAATTATTCCAATAAAGATCGAAACATACGCCATTAAACCAATTCCTTGTTCAACTGTTCGTTTAAATGGGAAACGTGCAGAAAAATTAAGACGTGAATCTTCATTATTGTATTCATCAGAAGATTGATCTGAAGCTGCTTTTTCTTGGTGCGATTCATTTTTATGAATCGTTCCAGTTATAGCCTCTCCTTTGATCTCATAATCATAATAAATGATGTTCTCATAACTTGTAGGAATCTCTTTAGAAATACGTTCAATGATTTTTTCCTGATCTCCCCCTTGCACATTCCAATTGACCACTTGATAGTTTAGTCCAGATGCCTTAGCAAAATAATCATCACTGACAACGAGTGTCGGACCGAAATACCTCAACGAACCATCTCCTAAAAAATTAGGTAAGGTTGCTTGAATATCTAAAGTTTGATCGGGCAAGTAGAATGTTGAATCATACATTGAAAAATTTCTAAAGATATTTTTCATACTATCTAATACCACAGTGCTGTTATCCGATGTTAAATCAATTTTAGGCATTTTAGGATTGAATTGTCGAAAGGCATGATATTCTTTTTCTGGAATCAAATTTACCAATTGAAATACTTTTTCCTCAGAAATTCCGTCTAACTTATCATTATAGTAACTTCCAATTACTTTGTAATTGATCGTCATTTCTTTTGTGATCGTTTGCCCTTCACTTGCAAGAAGCGGTCGCAGCTTGTCGGCTGTTGCCTTATCCATTTGATAAGATACCGGTGAGACCATCTCCACATTTCGAGACATGATGACAGTCGCACTCATCATTGCGCCAATCATCGTTAAAGCTAGAGCCATGATCAGTGTGATCAACGAATTGATCCGCCAGCTTTTCAGCAGATGGATCTGCGTATTACCGATCAGCAAGAAGTTGATCCCTCGATACTTAATTCGAGAACGACTCACCAAATCGATTAACACACGTAGGGAAAAACAAAAGAACAGATATGTCCCGATCACACAAAACAGCAGGATCAGAACAAATAATAAGAAAGGAAAGCGAAGATCTTGCGTAAAAATAAAAAGTTTAGCAGCAAATTCCCGATAGTGGACCGCAAAGAAATAACCACTAGAGATCAGCAATAAACCCAATGTTCCTAAAAAACGATGGCGTGTCCGAACTCTTAACTTACTACTTTCCAAATGATCGTATTCGCCAAAATTTCGAATCGTCGGATAGCGCCAGATTTTCCATAATGAATACAAAGAAACAACAGATAAAATCAAAAAAAACAACAGAAAGGTTTCAAAAATCGATGGTACGGAAATGAAGAAAAGACTCGTGATTTGCAAGTTCATCATGCGAATCAAGATCATAGAAAATAATTTTGAGAAAATGATTCCTAAAATAATCCCTGCTGTACAGGCGAATAATCCAATAGCCATTGTTTCCAATACATAGATCAGTGAGATTTGGGTTTTCTTCACACCAAACAACTGATAGATCCCAATCTCTCTTTGTCTGCGGTTAAAGAAAAAACGATTTGCACTAATAACAAAAAAAAGTAATACGATTAAGATAATCCAACTACCCATACCAAAAAAAACATTGAATAAAGAATCTTGCTGTGTCCTTCGGTTCAATAATTGATCATAAGAAATCGTACTAAAAGAATAGTAGATCATCGTTGATAACGTTAGACTAAAAAAGTAAACGAGATACCCTCTTGACTGTCGCAGAAAACTTTTCGCAGCCAACTTATAAAGCATTGAGTTTTCCACCTCCCCCAATGGTCGCCTGCATATCAATCACCCGTTCAAAAAATTCGTTTCTTGAACCTCTGCGAACTACTTCAGAGAAAATCACCCCATCTTTGATAAATAAAATCCGATCACAATAACTGGCTGTATACGGATCATGTGTTACTAATAAGATAGTTGATTTTTCTACTCGGTTCATCGTTGTTAAATAATTTAGTAACTCGGTGGCTGATTTCGAGTCCAAAGACCCGGTTGGCTCATCAGCAAAAATGACTTGTGGTTGAATAACTAATGCTCTAGCAGCCGCAATCCGTTGTCTCTGACCAACTGATAATTCATCTGGATAACGTTTTAAGATTTCTTCGATCCCTAATAATTGAGCAACATGCAACACACTTTTTTCCATCTCTTCTTTCGAGATTCGTTCCACCGCTAATGGCAGTAAGATATTGTCCTTCGCATTCAATGTATCGATCAAATTAAATTCTTGAAAAATAAATCCTAATTTTTTGCGACGGAAGTCACTCAATTCATGATTTTTCATTTTAGTGATCTCATTTCCTTGGATCAACACACTTCCCATCGTTGGTAGATTGATCGTCGAAAGAATATTCATCAAAGTCGTCTTTCCAGCACCACTCGGTCCCATGATGCCAACAAATTCTCCTTTTTCTACTGTAAAAGAGATATTATCAAGTACTTTTACCGGCGAAAGCTTATTTCCATAGCTTTTACTTACATGTTTTACCTCGATCATTTTATCCATGGCTTTCCTCCTTGGGTTTTGCTTACTCGCCACACTGACACACTTACCAGCATATTAGCATATTCTTTGGTTTTTTTCTCTGATCTTTACAGCATTTGAGCATTTCTTTTTAGATTTTTATCATTTCACAGACATAACCTTTTTTTAAAAAAATTTTTATTCATCTATTTTATTCACGAAAGCGGTATATTCAAAATAAAAATCCTATAAACTTACGTTTTCACTTTTTTTCACAAAGAAATATATACAACATATAGTATAGTTGTTCGTTTATACACCTGTTTGCATACTATATATAGCTAGTATTTAGTTGCTCCTTCGTGGATTTTGTTTTATGATAGACAAGAAGAATTTAGCAGGAGTTGAATAAAATGAGTGTACAAATTGAAGAAAAAGTAACAGATCCCCTTCATTCAGAAGTATCAAACATAACAATCATTAAACGAGATGGTCGACGTGTCGAATTTGATGAAACAAAAATCAATGAGGCTTTAGTCAAAGCTGAAAAGAAAATTCATGGCTCATTGTCTCCACTTACTTATGAAAAAATTCAAACGATCGTGGATTTAGTCGTTCAAGAAATCAAACGACGCTTTACCGACAACGTTAAAATATATGAGATCCAAAATATCGTTGAACACATTCTTTTAGAAAAAAACGAATATGAATTAGCAGAAGAATATATCAATTACCGCACAAAACGTGATTTTGCCAGAAGCAAAGCGACAGATATCAATTTTTCGATCAAAAAATTGATCAATAAAGACCAAACAGTTGTCAATGAGAATGCAAATAAAGATAGTAATGTCTTCAATACTCAAAGAGATTTAACCGCTGGTATCGTTGGAAAATCCATCGGTTTGAAAATGTTGCCCCCACATATCGCAAATGCGCATCAAAAAGGCGACATCCATTACCATGATTTAGATTATCATCCATACACACCAATGACAAACTGTTGTTTGATCGATTTCAAAGGAATGTTGAACAACGGATTCAAAATTGGAAATGCTGAAGTGGAATCACCAAAATCAATTCAAACTGCTACTGCTCAAATTTCACAGATTATTGCAAATGTAGCTTCCAGTCAATATGGTGGTTGTTCTGCTGACCGAACAGATGAATTACTTGCTCCTTTCGCTGAACTGAATTATCAAAAACATTTAGCGGATGCAGAAGAATGGATCGAAACACCTGAACGTCGAGTAGAGTATGCGAAATCAAAAACCAAAAAAGATATTTTTGATGCGATGCAAAGTCTAGAATATGAAATCAATACTCTTTTTACTTCAAATGGTCAAACACCATTTACTTCTCTTGGCTTTGGTTTAGGAAAAAACTGGTTTGAGCGAGAAATTCAAAAAGCAATCTTACAAAATCGGATCAATGGCTTAGGTAGCGAAAAGCGGACAGCTATCTTCCCTAAATTGATTTTCACATTAAAAGATGGCATAAACTTGAACCCAACTGATCCTAATTATGACATTAAACAATTAGCTTTGGAATGTGCAACTAAGCGGATGTATCCTGATATTTTAAACTACGACAAAATCGTTGAATTAACCGGTAGTTTCAAAGTACCTATGGGTTGTCGTTCATTTTTACAAGGTTGGAAAGATGAAAATGGCCAAGAAGTGAACGTTGGTCGAATGAATCTTGGTGTGGTCACACTAAACTTACCTCGTATTGCCATCGAAGCGAAAGGCGATCAGGAAAAATTCTGGCAAATCCTCTCTGAGCGCTTAGCCATCATGAAAGATGCTTTAGTTTATCGTGTCGATCGTTGTAAAGAAGCGATCCCTGCTAACGCACCAATCTTATATATGTATGGTGCATTCGGTAAACGTCTCTCAAAAACAGATGCTGTCGATGAATTATTCAAAAATCGTCGTGCAACGGTTTCTTTAGGTTATATCGGTCTTTACGAAGTGGCTTCTGCTTTTTATGGTGGGGAATGGGAAAACAATCCCGAAGCAAAAGATTTTACCCTTGATATCGTGAAAGAATTAAAAGCCAAAGCAGATGCTTGGGGTGACGAATATGGATATCATTTCAGCGTTTACTCTACACCTAGTGAGAGCTTAACTGATCGTTTCTGCCGTTTAGATACAGAAAAATTTGGCGAAGTCGAAAACATCACTGATAAAGAATATTACACGAATAGTTTCCATTATGACGTTCGTAAAAACCCAACTCCGTTTGAAAAACTAGATTTTGAAAAAGATTATCCGAAGTATTGTTCTGGTGGTTTTATCCATTACTGTGAGTACCCAATGCTTCAACAAAACCCGAAAGCATTAGAAGCCGTTTGGGATTATGCTTACGATAAAGTTGGCTATTTAGGAACGAATACACCAATTGATCATTGCTACAAATGTGGCTTTGAAGGTGACTTCAAACCAACCGAACGTGGCTTTGAATGTCCCGAATGCGGCAATCATGATCCAAAAACTTGTGACGTCGTTAAAAGAACCTGTGGCTATTTAGGTAACCCACAAGCACGTCCAATGGTTCACGGTCGTCACAAGGAGATCTCTTCACGTGTCAAACATATGAAGTAATCTTTCTCTACTATTTCGTTCTAATTTACTCTAAGAAAAAAGATAGAGCGATCAGTTATTCCTTAGAAAACAATCCCCTTTCACAGCGTGACTACGATAAATCGAACGGTGCGTGAACCGTGACCGTTCGATTTATTTGCATTTTTTTGAGGCTAGTCCATTATCTTTTCTGAGACTGCTTGCTGTGAAACTGGTTTGAGTTTTAAGTAAATTTTTCATACTTTGATGTTAGAAAGAAGTTTTTTTATGCGAAATCCTAAACCTAAAGAATGGCTGGCACAAGATTACAGCCAAAATTACATTGCTGATTACAAACCATTTAACTTTGTGGATGGCGAAGGCGTAAGAAATAGTCTTTATGTGAGTGGCTGCTTATTTGCTTGTGAAGGATGTTTCAATAAAGCAGCGCAAAACTTCCGCTATGGTAAACCTTTCACACCAGAGCTGGAAGAACAAATCATTACCGATCTCCGCCATGATTACGTTCAAGGACTGACCCTTTTAGGCGGGGAACCTTTTCTAAACACGGACGTCTGTCTCCAAGTCGTTGAGCGTATCCGACAAGAATTTGGTCAGACCAAAGATATCTGGTCGTGGACCGGTTATACTTTTGACGAACTACTTCAAGACTCCGAAGACAAGTTAGCTCTTTTAGCAAAAATCGATATCTTAGTTGATGGACGTTTTGAACTAAGTAAAAAGGATTTAAAACTACAGTTTCGCGGTAGTAGTAATCAACGCATCATCGATGTCAAAAAATCGCTAGCCGAAAATAGAGTAGTGATTTGGGAAAAATGCAGCGATGCTACAGAATCGTATGAACAAATCAAAAAACAGGAGTTCATTTAGGTCCTCCCACTCCTTATTGAATAAAAAACAGTAGAAACGTATGTTGATTTCCAACACGTTTTCTACTGTTTTTTCATTCCCACAAAGGTAACACAATATTCTCATAAGTCATGGGATCTAAATTCGTTAACGTGATCCCCAAGAGACGTATGCCTTGTTCAATCCCTAAAATTTCTTCCCAAATCAAACTTGCTTGATAAAAGAGCGCTTCTTTCTTATAGATATACTCAGGTAAAGTGACTCTTTTCGTGACTGTCGTATAATCCGTATATCTCACTTTTAACACTACGGTTTTTCCATGTTTCTGGACTCTTTTCAACGACTCTTCGACTTTCTCAGCTAATTGTCGTAATTGTGCTAATACCGCTTCTTCCGTTTGTAGTGGCTGACCATAAGTATGCTCTTTTCCTACAGATTTTCTTTCTCTTGTCACATTGACTGGTGCATCATGGATACCTCTTACTTTTCGATAAAGCGAATAGCCCATCTTGCCAAATTGTTGGATCAACATCATTTCCGTACAATTATAAAGGTCTTCCCCAGTGAAAATACCAAGTTCGTGCATCTTAGGGACGGTTTTTTTTCCTACCCCATGAAATTTATCAATAGGTAATGCCTTTAAGAACGTCAATGCGTCTTGAGGTGCAACGATAGTAATGCCTTTAGGTTTTTGAAAATCTGAGGCTAATTTCGCTAAAAACTTATTATAGCTCACACCTGCCGAGCAGGTCAGTTTTACCTCTTCCCAAATGTCTCTTTGGATCAAACGAGCAATTTTGATTGCTGATTTACAATTACATTTGTTGTTCGTCACATCAAGATAGGCTTCATCAATACTGACAGGCTCAACGATATCCGTATATCGGTAAAAAATCTCACGAACAGTTTGTGAGATCTCACTGTATTTTTGATGATCACCTGGTTTAAAAATAGCTTGTGGACATAATTCATATGCTTTTTGCGCACTCATCGCTGAATGGATGCCATACTTTCTTGCTTCATAATTCGCTGTAGTAACCACTCCTCGACCACCAGTGTCACTCGGATGTCTGGCAATAACTAAGGGTTTCCCTCTAAATTCTGGATGATCCCGTTCTTCGACAGAGGCAAAAAAAGCATCCATATCGATATGAATGATTTTTCTAGATGTATCATTATGTAAAGGAAACTGTAATTCCATCTCACTCACCCCTATCATGATTATATAGGAACTTTTGTTCGGTGACAAGAAGATGGTTACCACCGAACGGACCACAAAAAAGAGCCGAAATTTCACAAAAACTGAGACATCAATTTCGGAAATCACGACTTCTAAAATGATCATTCATCACTTGAGACTGTTTAGTAAACCAACCAGGTCATCTGAATCATTCGTTACTCAGTTTCTTCAGTCGCTTGCAAGGATGCATCGGAATGAAGAAAATAAATCAACGTTTGTAATTCATTCGTTAAGTCAACATTTTGAATCAACACATCTGCTGGCGCATTTAATCGAGCAGAAGTAAAATTCAAGATACCTTTAATGCCCGCTTCAGTCAACCGATTAACTACTTCTTGTGCTCGCTCAGCTGGTATCGTCAATATTGCTACTTCGATTTGTTGGATCTTGATTTGCTCAAACATATCTTCCATAGGGTAAACGGGAATCCCATCCACGATTCGTCCAACGATTGCTTCGTTGACATCAAATGCACAACTTACACGGATACTGTTACTTTGATGGAATTTATATTTTAAAAGGGCACTTCCCAAATTACCGACACCGATCAACGCCACATTAGTCAATTGATCATCATTCAATGTTTTTGCGAAAAAATGCATGAGGTCTTCAACATCGTAGCCATAGCCTCGTTTTCCTAATTCTCCAAAATATGAAAAATCACGGCGAATCGTTGCACTGTCAACTTGAACAGCCTCACTTAATTCAGTTGATGATACTTTTTTCTTACCAGCATTATTTAAGATTCGTAAATAACGGTAATACAAAGGTAGCCGTTTGGCTGTTGCCTTTGGAATAACATGATCTTTCACTTAATTACCTCCACTTTTACTTTAAGTTTACTTTGATTTATCCATCATATCAGTATATATAGGAAAAAATCAATTTGATTGCTTGGATATTGTGAAATTTTATTCTTTATTCATTTTTTTATCATTTCTTTGAACCTCGCAGTATCAAGGAATTTATGGTAGACTACTAGTTGAAAAAGAGATTTATTCTTAGAGAATTCACAAAGTAGAAAAGAGGATTCCATGATATTATTACAAGCCAATCAAATTGCTCGTCACTTCGGTGCAGAGGTCTTATTTGAGAATATCCATTTAGAAATCAGCACAGGGGCTCGGATCGCATTAGTCGGCCGTAACGGAGCAGGAAAATCAACACTTTTGAAAATCCTTGCTGGAATCGAACGCCCCGATGAAGGAACAATTGCTAAAAATAAAGCTGCTACTTTAGGCTATCTGGCACAAGATACTGGGTTAGATTCAGCAGAAACAGTCTGGAATGAAATGCTTAAATCATTCGAAACAATCCGTCAAATGGAAAATCGAATGCGCGAACTTGAAATCTTGATTAGTGAAGGAACACCTGATACACCTTCCTATGAGTCACTTTTGAAAGAATACGATAAATTACAACACGATTTTTCAGATAGAAACGGTTATGGCTACGAAAATGAAATACGCTCTGTTTTGCATGGCTTTAAATTTGATCCGTCTTTTTATGATCAAAAAATCAATGAATTGTCTGGCGGACAACGCACTCGCTTAGCGTTAGCAAGAATGTTGCTCCAACATCCAGATATCTTGATCTTAGACGAACCAACCAACCATTTAGATATTGAGACTCTCTCTTGGTTAGAAGGCTACCTGCAAAGTTATACTGGTGCCTTACTGATCGTCTCCCATGACCGATATTTCTTAGATAAAGTCGCAACAGAAGTTTACGAATTAAGTCGAAAAAAAATGCGCCACTATAAAGGGAATTATTCGAAGTATCTTGACATGAAAGCTGAACAATTAGCAACTGAATGGAAAGCTTATGAAAAACAACAAACTGAGATCCATAAATTGGAAGATTTTGTCGCACGCAACTTGGTACGCGCTTCTACGACGAAAAGAGCCCAAAGTCGCAGAAAAGTCCTTGAGAAAATGGATCGGATTGACCGTCCTCAAGGAGACGAAAAACAAGCTCACTTTCTTTTCAATGTAGCAAAGCCATCAGGAAATGTCGTATTACAAATCGAAGATGCTGCGATTGGTTATCATAATGAAGTTTTGTCTGAACCGATCAATCTTGATATTCGGCGTCAAGAAGCCATTGCACTGGTCGGCCCCAATGGTATTGGTAAATCCACGCTTTTAAAATCGATCATCCATCAGTTGCCGTTTATCCGTGGAAAAGAACATTTAGGAACCAATGTGACGATCGGCTACTACGATCAAGGTCAAGCAGACTTACACACCAACAAAACAATTTTAGCTGAATTATGGGATGAACATCCAACGACCCCCGAAAAAGAAATTCGTAGCGTTTTGGGTGCCTTTCTATTTTCTGGTGAAGATGTAGAAAAGACCATCCCCTTGCTAAGCGGTGGTGAAAAAGCCCGAGTCGCCCTTGCAAAACTCGCAATGAATCAAGAAAACTTTTTGATTTTAGACGAACCAACCAACCACCTGGACATTGATAATAAAGAAGTATTAGAAAATGCCTTGATTGATTATGATGGTACTTTGTTGTTTGTCTCTCATGACCGTTATTTCATCAATCGGATTGCCACAAAAGTCATCGAATTATCGGAAAACGGTAGTAAAGTTTATTTAGGTGACTATGATTATTATTTGGAAAAGAAACAAGAAGAAGCGGAGATAGCAGAGCTGTTAGCTGAAAAAAAACCAGAAGAAGAGCATATTTCTACGAACAAGAAAACCTATTTCCAAAGTAAAGAGCAACAAAAGCTGATACGTAGTTTACAACGTAAAATCACTCAAATTGAAGAAGAATTAGCTATTTTAGATGAACAGATCGAGTCACTAGAACAGCAAATGGTGTCCCCAGAGAATTTGGATGACCATCTCAAATTAAATGAATTGAATCAAACACTCGAAGCAACTCGCCAATCTCAAGAAACGAAACTTTCTGAATGGGAAGATTTGAGTATTGAGCTTGAAGAATATGAAAATGAATAAAAACAGATAAATGAATATTCATTTCTGCACTAGAAACGCTCTCAAAACAGTACCCGCTGTTTCGAGGGCGTTTCACTTATCACAACGCACACTATCAAAGCAATCTCAAAGTGCTTGTTTATTCTCTACCTAAATTTTCTTGAACTTTTGTCTCACTAGATTGTGCCTTTGTTTCGATTAAACTGGGTTCCTTTATTTTATCAGTTATACTTTCCATCGTTTGGCATCCATTCGTTTGAGTTTTTTGTTTTGTCTGACTCTCCATCTGATCCCTCCCCTTATTCAATGAGAAATCATTGATCTTCTTTGTTACTTGGAAATCAATTACCACTTTGTTTCTTTGACAGCCTTTAGGATTTATTCGCCCAAACATTTCTTGATAAGCTTGTTGATTTAGCCGATAATTAGTAATTTCCCCTCCCAAACACCGCGATAAAATTTCACTTTTTATCTTTATATCCTTCGCTAGTTCTACTTTGATTTCCTTTAAATTTCCTTTCTCGAACATTGTATCCAACTTATATTCCTGTAATTTTGCTTCATTTATTTGTAGCCAGATATTTAAATAATCTGTTAGATAAATCTTTTCTTGACTATGGACTTGTATTTCTTTATGAAAGGCTTCAGTATGAGATTCATAACTGGTTTCACCTTTATTTATTTCTTTTGCATTTTTTTCTCGGTCATACAAGCGAATTAATGCTGTAGTCGCCGGACAAAAGTCTTTCGGTTCATGAATTTTTTTATTTAGCTTAAGTAGCATTTCATTGACTTCTTTATCTTGATTATTTGAAAAATTTTTTCTAAGCCATTGAAACAATCCCATTCTAAACACTCCTATCTATCGCTCTTTTACAAGAATTATATCTGTTATTCTTTTTATTAATAGGTCACTTTATTCCTTTCAACCTAAAAAAAAAGACTATTACTAAAAGAGAGACTGAGCAAAAATTTCCTCAGTCTCCTCTATTCATTTCCTACTCATTCATACTAGCTGAACCGAAATTCTGTTTGTTTAAGATACTTGATTGAATTCTTGATTTTTCAGTTCATACACCACATCGCAGCCTTTAGCGACATCCTGTTCGTGGGTGACTAAAATAATACATTTCTTTTGCTCATGTGCAATCTCTTGGAAAAGTTTAACAATCTCGCTGGAAGTTGCTTCATCCAAGTTTCCAGTCGGTTCATCCGCAACGATTAGATCGTGTTCACAGCATAGGGCTCTAGTGATTGCTACTCGTTGCTGCTGACCACCAGATAGCATCGTAACTTTTTTATCTGCTAAATCCTTAGTGATTCCGACTTTTTCCAAGTTCGCTAAGGCGTAGGCTTTTTTATCTGTCTGTTGGCTTTGAGCAATCTCCATCGCTGTTACCACATTGTCTACTGCCGATAAATACGGCAGTAGATTATAGGCTTGGAATACAATTGATACATCTTTACGACGATATTCCCGCAATCCAATTTTTTTCAACGATTTGTCGTCATAGAGAATTTCTCCGTTTTTTGGTGTATCTAGTCCTGCGATCAGGGATAAAAAAGTCGTTTTCCCTGAACCGCTCGTACCTAAAATTGCATACATTTTGCCTTTTTCAAAAGTTAAATTAACGTTTTCGAATAATCGTCGGTTGTCTTCATACCAGTAGCCTAAATCTTTTGTTGATAATGTCATTAAAAATTCCTCCTTTAATTAGGAAATCAATATTTTCTTCGGATTCAGTCGTAGAATTCCTGCTGATGAAAGGACAATTGAGAATAAACTAATCCCCAGTCCAATTCCTGCAAGACTTAAAATCTCGGTTGGCTGCATTGAGATATTTAGTTCTTGAATTTCTTTTGATTGTGTAAATGGATTGCTTCCCATTTGACTACCACTAGGACCACCGTTTCCGCCACCAGGTGCTTGTCCTTGGTTACCTTGATTTGGACCGCCGTTTCCTGCCGTATTCGCTTCTTGTCCATCTGCATTTTGCGAAGTTGTTTGCTGACTCAACAACTGGTTGCCGACTGCATTGCCAACAACATTTCCGCTAGCTGCAGCGATCCCTAAAGCGAAGATCATGCAGATAAAAATCTCAACGAAAAATTGTGAAATAACTTTGACCCGTGATTCACCTAATGAAAGTAATACACCGATCTCATATTTACGTTCACGAATCGACAGCATAATAATCAATGTCAAAATAATGACTCCGGCTACGGCTACTAAAATCACGATATTCTTCGCAAAGCTTGATACATTATTCAATGGTTGAAGCATTTGCTGATACATTTGATCATTGGTTTCTAAGCTGAATGTATCCGTATCGATCAATTTATTCGCTGCTTCTACAAAGCTGTCCATGTCTTTGGGATCATCTAAGTTATAAACTGCCGAATCGATCGTTTTTCCTTCCGATCCAGTTAAGGTGTTAACCAGTGTATAAGAAGAAAAAATCGTGTTCGCTGGATTCATAAAGTTGAAGCGAGCACTCATACTGTTGCCAGAATCACTTGTTTTGTAAATACCTTTAATAGTAACTTCAACATCTTTATCATCGGTATCTTTAATCTTAAATTTGTCCCCGACACTTAGATCGTTTGCTTCCGCTAAACTTTGCTCGATCAGTACATTATTCGTCCCTTCATCATCCGAAGTGATTGCCTTGCCTTCAACTAGGCTAGCTGTTCCTGATGAAAAATCACTGTAAGAATTACTTTCGGAAACACCTTTAATTTGGAAATCCCCTTGACTCATCCCACCAGGTGCTTTCTGTCCACCAAATCCAACAGCTTGTTCATCCGAAGATTCCTCTTCACTGTCACTATCACTCGAGATCGGTGTAATCCCTGTGCCTTTATCCGCTGAAGTACTTGCTTCAAATGAATACGATTTAACATTCGCTAATTCTGCGATTTTTTTTGCATCACTCAAGTTGACGGGTGTCTGTTCAAAGCTACCTGGATCTGGACGACTGCTTTCATCATCTGAATCTGAATTTGATTGCTGTTTGAACATTGCCTCTCGGTTCGTTGATAAGGTGACGGTCGCCCCGACACTTTTTTTCGCATTCGTGGTCGCCAGTTCAGCGCCGCTGCGGATCGTTAACCCCGCTAATACAAAAATTAATATGGCGGAAAAGACGGTGATCATAATGATGCTGCGTCCTTTTTTGGCCCAAAGGCTTTGAATCGCCCGTTTGATATAATTCATTTTGGTTCCTCCTTCATTTGTCTGTTTATAGAATAGGCAAATTGGCTTAACCGAAGCTTAAACGAGATAAAAAAGTTTTTAAGGTTGTTTTAGGAAAGCGTGGTAAACTGAGTAAGTAATAGATGATAAAGGAGCAAATCAATGATAAACCTTTTAATAGTAGAAGATGAAGCGACACTTTCAGATAATATAAAAGAAATCTTGTCGGATTTAGGTGAGATCACACAGATCTATGATGGGGAAGAAGGCTTATTTGAAGCAGAAACTGGTGTTTATGATCTAATATTGTTGGACCTGATGCTGCCAGGGAAAAACGGCTACGAAATCTTAGCAGAATTACGGAAAAAAAATATCCAAACCCCTGTGCTGATTCTAACTGCCAAAGATGGCCTAGAAGACAAAATCAATGGATTTCAAAAAGGTGCAGACGATTATTTGACGAAACCTTTTTATCGTGAAGAACTGATTATGCGGGTCAAAGCGTTATTGAAGCGTTCGTTAGGATTGTTTTCTGAGAATCAAATCGTCTATAAAAATATTACCTGCAACCTTGCGACGAAAGAAGTAACCATCGACGATGAGATCCTATCAATTCAAGGAAAAGAATTTGATCTCTTGGTTTATTTCATCCAAAATAAGGGCGTGATTTTAACAAAGGAGCAAATCTTCGATCGGATTTGGGGATTTGATTCCGATACGACCATTACAGTTGTAGAAGTATATATGAGTCACTTAAGAAAACATTTGAAGCCGTCAGGTGCAGATCAGTTCTTTAAAACACTGAGAAATGTCGGCTACATCTTACAAAAGGATTAATGCTATGAATACCGAAATATCAAGAAAACAACGACTAAAATTTTTCTTCTTAAATGTAGCCGCTTTTGCAGGTATCTTCCTATTATTAGGATTTATAACTCTACAGCTGCTGCAAAGCTCGGCCTACCGCCAAACAGACCTGTCACTAACTCAAATGGCGGAAAATGAACATCTTATTCAGATGGAAATCAACCGGTACCAACAAAGCAATCCCTTTCTGGCACAAATGCCGGGCGATCAGCTGAGAGAGAATGGACCAGAAGGCAATAATCAGTTCAATACTCAGATCATTTTATGGTCAAAAGAAGGAACGATTCTCAACAAAGACACGATTGGTGGACGGTTCACTGAACTGGAAAATTTAACCTTAGATAAGAAAAATCTCGATTCTGTTCAAGCATTAAGTTTAAAAAATGCAGGCTATTCTAGCCAAAAACTTTCCTTTCATTCGTATACAATCAAAGCAGATAAAGGAGGAGACATCGCCTATATTCAATTTTTAGCCAATACCAATCAAATCGCAGACTCCATGAAAACCTTCAAGACAACACTGATTATCTGTATGGTCGTTTTTTGGCTGATTTCGATTGGAATAAGCTTTTACATTTCAAAAATGAATATGCAACCCATCATGCTCTCATGGCGCAAACAACAGGAATTTGTTGAAAATGCCTCTCACGAATTACGCACGCCACTAGCAATCATTCAAAACAGCCTGCAGCAATTGTTCACCCGACCCAATCACACCATCTTGGAAGAGTCTGAACCAATTGCCCAAGCCCTGAATGAAACACGGCGAATGAAAAGCCTGACTGAAGACCTGCTAACCTTGGCACGCAGTGATTCCAATCAGTTGCTTCTGCAGAAAGAATCAGTTAATCCCAAAGAATTTATTCGTCAATTAGCCCAGCCCTTCCAGGAAATCGCAGAAATAAACGATCAATATTTTGTCTTGGAAAACTTTGCCGATCAACCAGTGATAGTCGACGAAAAACGTATCCACCAAGTTCTAGTTATTCTGCTGGACAATGCGCTAAAATACACAGAAGCTAAAGAAAAAATTGTCCTGCAATCTGAAATCTCCAACGATAATTGGCTGATTGAAGTCAAAAACAACGGGCCATCTATTAGCGATGAAGATAAAAGACGAATTTTTGAACGCTTCTACCGCGAAGACCGCTCTCGTTCTAAAGAAACTGGTGGCTATGGTCTTGGTCTCGCAATTGCCAAACAGATCATCACTCAGCATAAAGGCAAACTGTCCGTAAGAGACTGGGAACCTAGAGGAGTCGTTTTTCAAATACAATTGCCAATGAAATAGATGACAAAACGACTAAATTGTGATCAGATGATAGATTTTTATACCTGTATATAATTCCTTCTCTTTTGTTTCTATACTTTGTGTGACTGAGCCAAAACTTGTCTCAGTCTCTTCTAGTATCTCTAAAAACGAATAAACGGTGAAAAAAAGACACCTTGAATTCCTTTAGAATTAGTTTAACGAACCAATTCATAGGAGGATTCAAGATGTCTGATACTCAGTTTATCAAACATATCCTAAACATTCTAAACCTGATTATCTATTTCGCGGAAAATTGTTTAACCAATTAAAAAGAACAGAAAAAAGTATTTCTTCTTTCTCTTAGATTCTTCGCATTCTTTCAGTAAGATAAAAGGATTCAGCTTTTTAACACTTAGGCAATTTGCAATGTATCAACTTTAAATTGTTCGTCTACGTATTTGGCATAGGTTTTGTGTTTTTGAACAAGCTCAGCGTGTTTTCCTGAACCGGTTACTTTTCCTTTTTCGATAAAGTAGATTTTATCAGCATCCACGATCGTTGATAGACGATGTGCGATCACTAATGTTGTCCGACCTTTCATCAGATTTGCCAAGGCTTGTTGGACTTTTGCTTCTGATTCAGAATCAAGACTTGCTGTTGCTTCATCCAACATCAAGACCTTTGGATCTCTTAAGAACGCTCGAGCGATTGCCAGTCGTTGCCGTTGGCCTCCAGAAATTTTCGTACCACGCTCGCCCACTTCTGTATCTAAACCATTGGGCATCTCTTCCACAAATTGACGTGCATAGGCTAATTCTAACACTTCCCAAAGCTGCTCATCTGTGTAAGTATCCGCTAATCCATAAGTTAAATTATAACGGATCGTTCCTGCCATAATAGCAGAATCTTGGGAAACATAGCCAATTTGACTACGATAATTGGACAACTTGATCTTTTGGATCTCTGTTGTGCCAAATTTGATCGTACCTGCTGTTGGCTCATAAAAACGTTCTAATAAACTGAATGTAGTCGATTTCCCTCCACCAGAAGGACCCGCAAAAGCAATGATCTCGTTAGGTTTAGCTTCAAAAGACACATTCGTTAAAATCGGTTCCTCAGGTGCATCACTATAAGCAAAGTCCACGTTAGAAACACACAATGTTTTGTTCGATAAATCCACTTCTTCACCAGATTCAAAATCTTCAGGTACTTCATTCAATAATTCTTGTACACGGCGTGTCGAACCAGCAGCTTTTGCCATTTCAGAAAACAACGTGGCAATCGTTGGCATCGCGCCGATCAGATTGAAGAGATACATGAGAAAACTCATCAATACCCCGATCGTCATCGCACCAATCGCAATACGATGCATTCCATAAGCTAGCAAACCAAAGACCATACTCATAAAAACCATCATCATGATTGGTTGCATTGCAGCATCAAAGACTGCTTCTTTTTTACCAACGCGAAACAAACGATCGACTTCATTTGCTGCCCGTTCTTGTGCTTGTTGTTCGGCATTCGACGTTTTTACTAAACGAATTTCAGACAACGTTTCTGTTGCGATTCCATTGAAATGACTCATAGCATCTTGACGGATATGACTGATCTTTGAACCAAAGGTCATCACAGGAATCATCAATAGGATAACGACGGGAACAGCAATAACCATGGCTAGCGACATATGCCAGTCCATTCGGATCATCATATAAACAGTCCCAATCACGGTAATGATGCTCGCAATCGTTTGTGGAAACGTCACAGCCAACAGTTGTTTTACCTGGGTCGTATCATTCGTTACTCGGCTGGACATCTCACCCGCCTTCACCGAATCAAAATAGGTGACTTTCAGTATCGTTAATTTATTCCATAAACGTTTTCGCATATTTTGAATGACGTTTTCGCCAAAAATTCCTAAAACCGTCCCACCAATCGCTGAAATTACAGCTGAAAAAACGAACATCCCCACGACTCTTCCTAATAAAGCATAATCGATCCCCTCTTGAAAATGATTAACTAAATTAGCCG
Organism: Enterococcus sp. AZ078; assembly: GCF_051714985.1. Classification (NCBI taxonomy): domain Bacteria; kingdom Bacillati; phylum Bacillota; class Bacilli; order Lactobacillales; family Enterococcaceae; genus Enterococcus; species Enterococcus sp. AZ078. The sequence goes on along the minus strand of NZ_JBIOSW010000001.1, from coordinate 780,295 downwards.
CCAATTTAGGAACATAAACTTGCACAGCTGATGAACCTGCTAATAAGATCATGCCCATCGCCAGTAAGGGATAGCGCGGTTTTGTTTGTTTGATTAAACTAAGAAATTCTTTCAAAGAAAATCTTGTGTTCATTTGTTTCATCGAGATACTAACGGGTCTTCCGCCTCCACCTTGTGCCATTATTTTCTACGTCCTTTCTTCCATCCTTCAAAGCCACCGTAATGTCTATCAAATCGTCCATCGAAGGCATCTCGATCAAAGCCCCCTCGACCAAAACCACCGAACCCACTGCGATCCATCATCTGTTCACGTGCTCTGCCAAAATGCGCACTCATCTTATTGAATCGTTCCCAGCGTTGATCATCGCCAAAAACTTCAGCTAATTTTTCTTGAAATTCAGGACGATTGATATTTTCATTCATTCGTTCAAGGTAGGTATTCAATTGTGCTAACTCTTCTTCTGCAAAACCTTTAAATAAGACATCTTTTAACGTTGTACTGATTGAACCACGCTCTTGCAGACTTTCTCGACCTTTATCAGTAATCTTGACCAAAGTCACTCGGGAATCCGTTGCTGATTTTTCCCGCATGACCGTCCCAGCCTCTTCTAATTTTTTGATGATTTGTGTCACACTAGACGGTTTAATATCTAGCACTTCAGCTAATCGTCCTGCCGTCACATCGTCCTCAGCCACTAAAATTTTTAATGTTTCAAAAGCATTGTCTGTCTTTTCTTCCACTTGATAAGCAAAAATCAAAAACGGTTGATGCGCAATCTCTAACAGATTTTCTAAAATTTCATGATTATTCATAAGATGACCTCCAAAATATTTACTTAGTTTATATCGATATCAACAAAATAAATGATAAACTATTTATTTTGTTTGTCAACAGCTAAACTAATTAAATAGTTAAAAAAATAGTTAGCCAAAAAAATCTAAAATTGGCTAACACTAGATAAGTGAGTTGGTTTGTTTTTTTCAATACACATTATCCCTTCTATTTTTTTATTTTCAAACAAAAAAATAGACTCAGTTCTACTTGAATTTTCAAGAAAATAACTAAGTCTATATGCTATAATCATTTGTGACAGTAAAGTTTAATGACGGTGGCTTTCCATTCTGAAAGCGAGGTGGTGCTTATGCACATAATCTCACACTTTAGAGAAAGGAGATGCCTTTTTGTCCGCATACGAGACAATTCAAACCATTCTTGGGTTTGGTATGTTTACCATTTCTTTGATTGGCTTGGTTGTATCTATGCTTAAACATGACAAAAAGAAATAGCCGTCACTTTAGCGAGAAGACTGGCTATTTCTTTTTGAAATACCATTGAATTCGCCACCGTCTTTAGCGGTGCTGTCAAAAGGGAACTGTTGACGCAGTTCCTTTTTTCATGTTTATTATAGCATACCTCTATTCTTCTATTCAATAAAAAACAAAAGAACGGTAATTTTTTAAAGCAATGATCACTAAGTCTATAGGCTCCGATCCTTTGTGACAATAAAGTTTAACAACGGTGGCTTTCCATTCTGAAAGCGAGGTGGTGCTTATGCACATAATCCCACACTTTAGAGAAAGGAGATGCCTTTTTGTCCGCATACGAGACAATTCAAACCATTCTTGGATTTGGTATGTTTACCATTTCTTTGATTGGCTTGGTTGTATCTATGCTTAAACATGACAAAAAGAAATAGCCGTCACTTTAGCGAGAAGACTGGCTATTTCTTTTTGAAATATTTAGTTTAATTGCCACCGTCTTTAGCGGTGCTGTCAAAAGGGAACTGTTGACGCAGTTCCTTTTTGCACGATTATTATAGCATGACTCTATTCTTCTGTTCAATGTTAATTTCTAGCATCTTGATTAAAGATTAAAATTGACTTCTATCAATTCATATAAACACCAAAAATTCTGATATCAAGGCATTTTTGAGTAAATAGCTTACTAGCAAACCCTAACTGATCACAGTAGTACGATAGTCAAAGAGGATATTTTTAACTAAATTGATTTATCGTATAGTGTGATAGAGGGAACTAGTTCTACTTACTTATGCAATAAAACATATCTAAAGAGTTTTATTTGAAAAAAATATATTGACATTTTATACTTGAATTATCAAATAAAAAGGACGTGAAGATAAATGTCAAATTTAGAACATAAAGAAGAAAAAACTTTAGACAAAATTATTGCTACGGTTAATAAACTGGATAAAGAATTAGACGAACTTGATACGTTATCTGAAAATCCAGAAAAAAAACATAACCTAAAAAAATGGTTAGTTGAACGAAAAGCGATTCATGAAATTAAAAAAATCCTTCATGAATCTGGTAAATATGAGAAATATGATGAAAAAGAACTTGATAAAGAATTTAAAGAAATTAATGATTTATTACAATAATTGATTTATACGACTCATTTTGAGTCGTTTTTTATTTATAATAAAGCATTCCTTTCAAGAAGATAAAACAAATGAGAGTCATTGTTTAAGTTTAGTTTGTATATAAAGTCTATAGCTATTTTTAAATTCAATATCTGCTATTTTCATTACTTTTTTCATTGCTTCATCTGAAGAGCCAAAATGGTACCTGTTCTTTTCGAATCCATCTTCAACTATCGTGTATCGTTCTTGGTCATAACAAATAAATACATAGCGATCTTTTTTGAATGTAAGAATTTTTAAAGCGAAACAGTTCTTTGACTTAAATGTTTTTTTCAAATATTGTTTTAATTGCTTTTTATAAATCATGTTCATTTTACGGCACTTCTACTTTCTTCATCGACTAGCCATTGATTTTTGTTGAATCGATTAACCAACTTATTTACTTCCTTATCAAATAAAAATTTTTTCAACGTTCGACTAATATAAAAAACTTGCACCTTTTTGCCATCTATTCTAAAAGCAATTCGAAAATCTTCCTTTCCTAAATGGATTTTCATTTCATAAATAGAGTATTTTGCAGATGAATGGACAGGTTTGATGCGATAAAAATTATGTGTCAAATACTCATTCACTTTATATACGATTATTTCTTGATATTTTTTTGATTGATTCTCAGAAAATACATCGGAAAATTGCTGGCTGAACTCTACAGAGTACATAACTATACCTTCTTTGTTAGATGATTTATGTAAAGGATAGAATACAAATACAATAGAATGTCTCATACATCACAATATAATTATAGTTGATAAAACAACCTATTTCTATTCATATTCATTATATCAACTATAAAAAATAGCCACCAAAAGGCGACTGAAAAATAGGCTTTTATTTGTAAGTTACCTTACAGGCATTAGACTAATCCAACCAATGCCTATCAAAAACATATCATACTTGTTGCATCACTATTTCGTCTATTTACTCTGGTAGAAAATCACTGGTAGAAAAGATAAAATAACAAAAAAAAAGCGCCTAAAAAGACGCTTTTGGTAGAAAATTGGAAAACTGAGTATAAGAAAGTACGTGAAATAGGCTATTTTAAGCTTGATTTTCTCCCAATTTTATTGAGACTTACCAGCTTTTCCGATACATCTTGAACTCTAAGAACAAGTCGTTATAGATTCCTAAAAATTTAGGTCCAAGGTCTTCATAAACTTCTAGATGAGAGATGGTTTCATCAGAGGGATAGAATTGTTCATCTTGGGAAATTTCTTTTGGTAAAAGAGCTTTCGCTTTTTTGTTAGGTGTTGAGTAGCCAATGTATTCAGCATTTTGGGCAGCATTTTCTGGTTTCAACATAAAGTTGATGAAATCATATGCGCCTTCTTTGTTTTTTGCTGTTTTCGGCATCACGATATTATCAAACCATAAATTCGAACCTTCTGAAGGGATCACATAATGAAGATGTTCATTTTCAGACATCATATCTGCTGCTTCTCCAGAAAAAGTTACTGCGACGGATGCTTCTTCATTGATCATATACATTTTGATTTCATCAGCTACGATTGCTTTGACATTAGGGGTTAGTTTGTTCAGTTTATCTGCAGCTGCATTCAATTGATCCATCTCTTTGCTGTTCAACGAATAGCCCAAACTGTTCAACGATAGCCCCATCACTTCTCTGGCACCATCGATCAACATCAAACTATCTCTTAATTTCGGTTTCCAAAGATCATTCCAGTGCTGGATTTCCTCTTTATTGAAAACTTTATCATTATATACGATCCCCAAGGTTCCCCAAAAGTATGGAATCGAATAGGTATTTTGGGGATCAAAGTCTAAATCCAAAAAGCGCTCATCAATGTTCGCTAATCCTTTGATCTTGGAATGGTCTAAAGGAAGCACTAATTTTTCTTTGATCATCTTTTGGATCATGTATTCACTAGGAATGGCTATATCATAATTTGTGCCACCTTGTTGGATCTTAGTAAACATGGCTTCATTGGAATCAAACGTTTCATAATTGACCTTATACCCATATTCTTTTTCAAATTTTGTGATCAAGCTAGGATCAACGTAATCGCCCCAATTGTAGATCGTAACGATTTTTGCTCCACTCATTCCGCTTGCTTGTTCTAATTGCCGTACACCAAAGAGCAAGACCAAGATGATCACAACGATACCCACAAACAGTGATTGTAATTTTTTCATCGTAAGCGTGCGACCTCCTCACGTCCTCGGCGATTTTTTCTCAGTTTTTTGGAACGATTTTCTTTACTAATAAAATAATAACCGATCACTAAAACCATCGAAAATAGGAACACTAATGCACTTAACGCATTGATTTCTAAACTGATTCCTTGACGAGCACGAGAATAGATTTCTACTGACAACGTAGTGAATCCATTACCTGTCACGAAAAAGGTCACCGCAAAATCGTCTAATGAATAAGTAAATGCCATAAAGTAGCCTGCAATGATGCCAGGAGATAAGAATGGTAAAATAATATTTTTTACGACTTGAAAATTATTTGCACCTAGATCTCTAGCGGCATCAACCATCGAATCATTCATTTCTTGTAATTTAGGTAATACCATCAATACAACGATTGGGATACTAAAGGCAATATGAGAAAGCAAAACACTTTGGAAACCTAATCCAAAGCCTAAAAAAGTAAAGAAAATCAAGAAACTGGCACCAATAATTACATCTGGTGAAACTAATAAAATATTATTCATACTTAGTAATGTCGTTCTTGCTTGACGTTTTTTAGTATAGTAAATCCCCATTGCCCCAAACGTTCCGATAATCGTTGCGATCAGTGCCGATAAAAAGGCTAACATAAAGGTGTTCAATACAATAATGATCAATCGTGTATCTTCAAAAACTGCCTGATAATGGTCCCAAGTAAAACCGGTAAAGTTGTTCATGGTACCACCGTCATTAAAGGAGTAGAAAATCAAATAAAAGATAGGCAAATATAATAGTAGAAAAACAATAAAGAGGTAAAGGTAAGACCACTTAAATTTTTTCATCATGCGCGGCCTCCCTTCTTCTTCTCACCCGTCAGCAACATCACAATAAACATTGCAATAATCAAAATAACTCCGATCGTCGAACCCATCCCCCAATTTTGAGTCACGAGAAAATGTTGTTCAATTGCTGTTCCTAAAGTAATCACACGATTTCCACCAATCAGTCGTGTCAACATGAACAATGACAGTGAAGGAATAAACACTGCTTGAATCCCACTTTTTACACCATTCAATGACAATGGGAATACTACTCGGCGAAATGTTTCAAAATTATTAGCTCCTAGATCACGGCTAGCACTGATCAATGACGGATTCATTTCTTCCAATGCATTGAATATCGGCATAATCATAAATGGAATCTCGATATAAGTTGCCACAAATAAAAAACTAAAATCGGTAAACAAAATTTGTCTTGGAGCAATCCCTAAAAATTCAAAAAATTGATTCACACTTCCATGGATACTAAAAATACCAATAAACGCATAAGCTTTTAGTAATAAATTCACCCATGTTGGTAAGATGATCAGCATCAACCACAACTGTTTATGTTTTAATTTAGTTAAAAAATAAGCAGTCGGATAGCTGATGATTAATGTAAAAAAGGTGATCAAAAAGGCATACCAAACAGAATTTAACGCCATGAAAAGATTCGTTCTAGACGTCAAAAAAGTAGCATAATTATTTAAAGTAAAGTGTCCATTCATATCAAAAAAAGATTGGTAAATGATCATCAAAACTGGTGCGATCACGAATAGACCAAGCCAGAGTACATAAGGAACAGAGTAGATTCTACGCATTGCTTTCATTGACTATTCCTCCTTACTCTTCATAACTATCAAGTCGTGCATCAAATTCTTCTTCTGATTCATTAAAACGCATGACATGGATATCTTCTGGATCAAAGGCTAGACCAACTTTGCTACCCTCTTTTGCTTTTTTCGTTGAATGAACCGTCCATTCATTTTGTTGCTCATCGTAACAGACAATTTCATAGTGGACCCCACGAAACAGCTGCGTGTCAACAGTCACAACCAGTTTTCCCTTATCAGGAGTAGTAATCGTTAAATCTTCAGGGCGCAAGACGACTTCAACTGGTTCATTGGGACGCATTCCACCATCAACACATTCAAATCGTTTGCCAACAAACTCTACAAGATTATCGTCGATCATCACACCATCAACGATATTGCTTTCACCCACAAAATCAGCCACAAAATGATTGATCGGTTCATCGTAGATATCGACAGGTGTTCCACTCTGCACGATTTTCCCCTTATTCATCACAAAGATTTCATCGCTCATCGCTAAAGCTTCTTCTTGGTCATGTGTCACAAAAATAAATGTAATTCCCAAACGTTGTTGCAGCTCTCTTAATTCATACTGCATATCCGTTCGCAGCTTTAGATCCAGCGCAGACAGAGGTTCATCTAACAACAATACTTTAGGTTCATTAACGATAGCCCGCGCGATAGCCACACGTTGTCTTTGTCCACCAGACATTTCGCTAATTTCTCGATTTTCGTACCCAGGAAGTTGCACCATACGAAGTGCATCTTTGACTTTTTTCTCAATATCGACTTTATTCATTTTTTTGATTTTCAATCCAAAAGCGACATTGTCGAATACATTCATATGAGGAAATAAGGCGTAATCTTGGAAAACCGTATTTACTTGCCGTTTATTAGCTGGCACATCATTTAATCGTTTTCCCTCAAAATACATTTCGCCTTCAGTAGCATCTGTGAAACCAGCAATAATTCGTAAAATCGTTGTTTTTCCACAACCCGAAGGACCTAATAAGGTATAAAATTTCCCTTGTTCGATCTCAAAACTCACTTTTTTCAAAATCGTTTCATCATCATAGCGTTTGACCACCTGATCAAATGAAATAATTGGTTTTCCCACTTTTTAACCCCCTAAAATTACAAGTACGATTCAGTAGCGACAATCAATGCCCTCGTACGTTTTGATTGATGATTCTTCAATTGGTGGTGCTTTGTTGCTTGGTAATAGATCGATTGACCTGCTTTGGCAATATATCGCTCTTCACCTAAGCTTAACTCTAATTCCCCCTCTAACACAAAAATAAACGTTTCTGATAAAGAAGGTTCAAATAATTTATACTCTCCTGCTTCATTGAATGTCAGTAAAACAGGTTCCATTTCTTTTTCATTCGAATCAGAGACCAACCATTCAAGTTGATAACCATTTTCTTCATCTAAATAAACGGTATGATCTTCTTTAGAATAAACCACTTGTAGATTCACTGTTTCTTGATGGAAAAATTCTTCAGGGGAAACACCTAATACTTCAAGAATCGAAAAAAATGTTTCCATGGATGGCGAACTCAAGTCACGTTCTAATTGAGAGATATAGCCTTTTGATAAATCCGTACGTTCACCTAATTCTTCTTGTGTCAAATTTTTCTGGATACGTAAATTTCTTAACTTCTCACCTATTTCCATCTCATTCCTCCTCTATGAAGTTTTCTAATAGTAAACATCAAGTTTACTCTCACTCGTACTAGTATACAAATTTTGATCAAAAACACAACCCTTTTTATTTTAAATTTCACGAAAAAAATCTTTTTTATTTGAAAGAATAAGTTTCACTTTTTTTAGACACTAATCATCAGCGAATCACCATAAAATAGATTGATTTATGGTATGATAAAAGAAAAATTTTGAGAGGAGTTCTGTTTTTACATGAATAAATTTAAAGCGTTTCAAGTAAATAATGTTCCGCATTTTCATACTTCGATCATTGACCAGGAAATGCCTCTTTTATCAGCGAATGAAGTGTTGGTCAAAGTTGCTTATTCTGATGTTAACTATAAAGATGCACTAGCTAGTAGTGAATCTGGTGGTGTCATCCGCTCTTATCCTATGACACCTGGGATTGATCTTTCAGGAACCGTTGTCGAAAGTCGAGATGAACGTTTCAAAACAGATGATTCTGTTCTCCTAACTGGTTATGGCTTGGGCGTCACTCAACCTGGAGGCTATAGCCAGTACCAGAAAGTTTCTGGTGATTGGTTGATCCCACTTCCGAAAACCTTGTCACTTCGTCAGGCAATGGTATTAGGAACTGCTGGCTTTACTGCACTTTTATGCGTGAACGCCCTCATATCAAAAGGGATGAAATCGAGTGACCGTATTGTTGTAACTGGAGCATCTGGCGGGGTAGGCAGTACCGCTGTAACAATTTTAAAAAAATTGGGTTTTACTTCGATCATCGCTCTTTCACGCAAAAAAGAATCGGTGGAATGGCTGAAAAAATTAGGGGCGAATGAAGTCCTATCCCCAAATGAATTTCTTCCTGAAAAGACAAAACCTTTAGGAAAGCAACAAATCGATTATGTCATTGATACGGTTGGTGGTGACTTATTGACCCAACTCCTTCCTTTGATCGACTATGATGGTGCTGCGGCATTATGTGGAAATGCTGGAGGAATCCAATTGACCACTACTGTATTACCGTTCATTTTGCGCAATATCCAGTTGATCGGTATCGATTCAGTCAATGTTCCGCATGAAAAACGTTTCTCCTTATGGCAACAATTAGCTGATCTTGCTATTGCTGATGATCTTTTCGTTAAAGAAATCGCCTTGGAGGAATTGCCCGAAGTGATTCAACGATTGTTAGCTGGGCAACATCAGGGAAGAACACTAGTTAATGTAGGTGAAATGAAATGAAGATATTGATTACGGCTGGTGGCACAAGCGAAAAAATTGATCAAGTCCGTTCAATCACAAATCATTCGACTGGGCAGTTAGGTAAAAAGATTGCTGAAACATTGGTAACTGATTCAACAGTAACGATCGACTATATCACGACAAACAGTGCTGTCAAGCCAACGTCACAGGACAATATTCGCTTTCATCTAATCGAGTCCACTCAAGATTTATTTGAAACTTTGGAAAGATTACTGACAAGTGACTCTTATGATGCCATCATCCATAGTATGGCAGTGAGCGATTTCACTCCTGCTTTTAGCCTATCTGAAGAACAATTGGCACAGAGCATTGACCAAACACCGCTAACGCCAGAACACCTTTCTTCATGGTTCCGAGACCATGAAATAAATCCTAATAAAGCTGAAAAAATCTCTTCTGACACAGAACACTTGTTAATTGCCTTGAAAAAAACGCCTAAGATCATCAGCTATCTAAGAAAATGGCAACCAGAAGCAACCATCATCGGCTTTAAGTTATTAGTCGATGTTTCAAAAACAGAACTTTTAGCAGTCGCCAAAAAAAGCATCATGAAGAATCAGGTAGACTACATCCTTGCGAATGATCTGACACAAATCGACGGAACAAACCATCACGGCTATCTATTAGGGGCAGACGGAACAATCAAAGAAGCTCAGTCCAAGGAAGAAATTGCTAAATTATTAGCATCGGTTATAATAGAACCAGTTTCCTTTAACCAATGAAACGCTGAAAAGAATTCTCTGATTTATTTCTTAAAACACAAAAGTTAAGCTTGAAGCAGGGAATGAAAGGAGTAAACAATTATGAAAAAAATTCTATTGGGGGTTACTGGCAGTATCTCTGCTTATAAAAGTGCGGATATTACCAACCAACTCGTGAAACTTGGCTACCAAGTAGACGTAATCATGACAGAAAGCAGCACTCACTTCATCACGCCACTTACGTTACAATCCTTATCAAAACGTGCCGTCCATACCGATGTCATGCAAGAAAAAGAACCTTCAGTGATTAATCACATCGAACTGGCAAAACAAGCAGACTTGTTCTTGATTGCTCCTGCTACGGCTAATATTATCGGTAAATTAGCAAATGGATTAGCAGATGATCTGCTCTCAACAGTCGCAATGGCACTCCCTGCAGATACTCCGAAGTTGATTGCTCCTGCAATGAATACAAATATGTATCAACATCCACTCAATCAAAGGAATTTAAATACGTTAAAATCAATCGGCTATCAAGAAATCGAGCCAAGAGAGTCGTTGTTGGCTTGTGGTGATTTTGGCAAAGGTGCTTTAGCTGATACCCAAATAATCATTGATCAAACGGTACAATTGATTAATGAAAGAAACGCTTAATATAAAAGGAGTCATTATGAAAAACACACGTACTTTTGCTTTGACTGCTATGTTTTTAGCAATCATGATTTTATTAGCGGTCACACCGCTTGGGTTTATTCCTATTGGTCCAATCAACGCTACGACCATGCATATCCCAGTGATCATTGCATCAATCGTTTTAGGCCCACGTTTAGGTGGCTTTCTAGGAGGGACATTCGGCTTGATTAGTATGATTCGTAGTACGGTCATTCAAACGCCTTTATCATTCGTCTTCTCCCCATTCATCCCAGTGATTGGCACAGACCACGGAAGTTTGAAAGCATTATTGATTGCTTTTATTCCAAGGATATTGATTGGTGTTGTTCCCTACTTTGTCTATAAAGGAATACTACGGCTAAGTAAAAACAAGTTTCAAGGTGTTTCTTTGTTTCTAGCAGGCTTAGCTGGTTCTTTCGTGAATACGATCCTAGTGATGAATATGATCTATTTCTTATTCCAACAAGATTATGCTCAAGTGGTCGGAAAAAGTATCCATGCGCTATATACTGCTATTTTAGCTGTTATCTTTACGAGTGGTGTTCCAGAAGGGATCGTCGCTGGAATTGCTACAGCCGCGGTTGGTAGTGTCTTGCTTCGTTTGATGCATGCGACACCCCAACCTAAATAAGACAATTAGCTGATAGCAAACATGATCTTCTTTGAATCAAAACATCCATCCCAATTTTTGTTGAAATTGGTAGATGGATGTTTTTTACTTAAAAATCATCAACAGTATGAAAGCTTCTACTCCTTGGAGCAAGCCTGAATTTGTCTCATCTAAGTTCCCCATGCTGTTTATTATCCTATCCACGGCGTTTTCAGAGCTGACCTTCGGCAATAAGCCTGAATTTTTCAAAATATGTGAAGCTATTTTAAAAAATTCTTTCTTATTGTCTTCTAAGTCCTCAATGCTGTTCACAACCTTATCCACGGCGTTTTCAGAGCTGACCCTTCGGCAATAAGTCGAAAAATCTCAAAACATGAAAAGCTGTTTCGAGATTTTCCTCCTTATTGCTCCTGCGATTACTCGTCGCAGTTTCTACTTGGTGAGTGCTCAGGTCAGAACGCTCTGTTCACGACCTTATTTATAATCAGTATTCAAGCATCAGCTCCTTGAAATAAGCCTGAATTTTTCAAAATATGTGAAGCTATTTTAAAAAATTCTTTCTTATTGTCTTCGGAGCTATCGATGCTTTCATAACCTCTTTCTCGCATTTTTTTTGTTTAGTGTTATGATTGATAGTGATTATTATAAGAAAGGATGATTAAAATGAAAATTTTTGTTGTAGGTGCTAATGGCCAAATTGGTCGGCATTTAATCAAAGACCTTGCAACTACTAGACATCAAGTGACAGCAGGTGTACGCGAGGTTGCAACACAATCTTTAGTAAAGAAAGATAATGTCACTTATGTTTCTTTCGATCTGACTTGGACAATTGAAGAAATGGCAGATGCTTTTAAAGGTTGTGATCTCGTTATTTTTGTTGCGGGTTCGCAAGGGAAAAACTTATTGCAGATCGACTTAGACGGTGCGATTAAGACAATGATAGCGGCCGAATCAGCACATGTTTCTCGCTACTTTATGATTAGTGCTGTTTTTGCCGAGGATCGCAGCAAATGGCCAGATTCTATGATTGATTACTACATTACGAAACATTATGCTGATGAGTGGCTGAAACAACAAACAACTTTAGATTATGTAATCATCCAGCCAGTGTCATTAACAAATGAAGAAGTCACTACAGTCCAACTGGCAAAACCAACAGAAGCCACTGCTAAAACCGTCTCTCGTCAAACAGTAGCTGCTGTTTTGACAGCTTTAGTGGAACAACCAACTATAACTAAAACAACGCTAGTACTATCTGAAGGAACGCAGGAGATTTCAACTGCGTTGCAGCAAATAGTCGAGGAGGAATAAGAAATGCGAGCCATCACGATCAAACATCCCGGTTCTGCCGAAGTACTACAAGAGATCGATGCACCAAAACCAATAGCGAAAAAAGGACAATTACTCATAAAAGTTCACACAGCGGCAATCAATCGAACGGACATCATGCGTCGAGAAACAACGAATCAACAGACTCCTTACCCAATTCTTGGCGTAGAAGTAGCTGGAGAAGTGGTTGAAAACCGAAGTGATAACCCAGCTTTTGTACCAGGTACAAGAGTATGTGGGTTAGTCAATTTAGGCGGTTATGCCGAGTACGCAGTGATGCCAGCTGACCGTGCAATTCTACTGCCCGATACATTGGATAATATTGCAGCGGCTGGTATTGCAGAAGTTTTTCTAACAGCTTACCAAACACTCTATTGGCTAGGAAATTTACAAGAAGGTGAAACTGTTTTGATCCACGCTGGAGCGAGCGGTGTGGGAACGGCAGCCATCCAACTAGCAAAACAACTTACTAAGGCAACCGTCATCGTCACTGCTGGTTCATCAGAAAAACTAGCTTTTTGTCAAAAACTTGGTGCAGATGAACAGATCAATTACAAAACACAGGATTTTTCAACCGAAGTAGCAAGAATCACCAGTGGAAAAGGTGTCGACGTGATCTTAGATTTCATCGGAGCTTCTTATTGGGAGAAAAATTTAGCTTCTATTGCTATTGATGGACGTTGGGTATTGATCGGAATGTTAGGTGGAACAATTGTACCAAAGATTGATTTAGCTACCTTGATCACCAAACGAATTCAATTGATCGGCACTTTGTTGACTCCTCGAAGTGATCAGTACAAAGCTCAATTGACTCAAGAATTTATGCAAGTAGTTGGACCTTATCTAGCTGACCAACGAGTCAAACCAATTATTGATCGTACCTTTACATTGGCGCAAGTCCAAGAAGCACATGAATATATGGAAGCGAATAAGAATATCGGAAAGATTATTTTGATGATAACAGAATAACCAACTTTTAAATGCAAATAGCAATCAAAAAAAAGCCGTAGAATCTCAAAAATAGGAGCAACTATTTTTGGATTCTACGGCTTTTTTTATTTAGCTAGTTTATTATGACTGCTTTATTTCTTTCTGTTTGATAGATGCGACTAATTGATTTTCCTTTTTTATTCGTAGATAGAGACAGAGACTATAAGGAAGAATAAAAATAATGAGTGTCACATAGGCGTGAAAAAGAAGCACGACTCCAATCAATTCAGGTAAAATATTTAAAAAATAATTGGGGTGCTTGACCCGTTGGAACAACAAATGTTCAATCAATTGATGATCTGGTTCAAAGATCAATTTCACTGACCAATATTTTCCTAATAATTTCATGACCCAAAAGAGCATGATAAACGAAAATAGGATGAGACAAAATCCAATCCAGCTGACCCAATTAATTTGTGTTTTTTGAATGCTTCCCTCAAAGAAAGCAGAAAAATAAAACAGCGTATGTAAGATAGCTAACCATTTTGTAGTTGTTTTTCCATATTCAATCGCTCCTTCATGTAATAATTGGTTCGCATGCTTACTTGAAATTTTTAATACATACAATCGTACGAATGCGATTATCAAAAAGAAATAATATAATTGTTGACTCATTTGTTTCACTCGTTTCTATTTTTATTTATTATCATCTGGAACGACCTGCAAAAGTCACTTATTTTCTATCAAATAATCATTTATTCAAAGTAAAGGAGTAGAACCATGATCGCATGTTCTTCACAGTTTGATAAAAAATATATGAGAAAACTAACTTTTGACATGCTAGTTTTCTCCTAATTGACCGTCCATTTACTTTATATTTACGTTCTTAATTTTCACTGACGAATTTTGCTGCCTGTTGTCCAGCTTGTCGTCCAAAGATAATAATTTCAGCAACCGAATTACCACCAATCCGATTGTTCCCGTGTAGCCCCCCAGTTACTTCACCAGCAGCATACAAACCAGTGATCGGTTGATTTTCTTTATTCAACACTTCTGTCTTCGTATTGATTTTCACGCCACCCATTGTGTAGTGGATACCTGGGGCAATTTTGATCGCATAGTATTTAGGTTCTGTCAGCCCATTATCCATCGCTGTCGTCCGATTGAAAGCGTCATCCTTTTGAGCATCGACTGCTTTATTCCAGGATTCAAGTGTTTGAGCCAAATTGTCTGCAGGCACATTTACTTTTTCAGCTAATTCTGCCAGATCATCTCCTGAAGTCACGTAACCCTTTTGCTCATAGAAATCAATTGCTTTTGCTCGATCTCTTACTCCTTGATCAAAAATCAAATAAGCAGATTTTTCCGGTAAAGCTGTAATAGCTGCGGAAACTTTGTCTCTTGTATCTAATTCATTCACAAATCGTTGTCCTTCTTGGTTGACTAAAATAGCCCCCTCACCTCGAACAGCTTCACCAATCAAGACTCCTTCATCTTGTTGGACTGTTGGATGTATCTGAATTTTATCCATGTCAACCGTTTGACCACCTAATTTTTCAATCATCGTGATTCCATCACCAGTTGAGCCTACTTGGTTAGTAGTGACATAGCCTGCTAAATCAGGACGGTATTTTTCAATCACTTCTTGATTGGCACCATACCCGCCAGTTGTCACTACAATTGCGTTCCCTTTGATTTCCTTTGGCTCTTCGCCTTGGACTTGTACAGTCACCTCATTGACTTTACCACTATTTTCTTTGATATCAGTTACATCTGTATTCACAAAAATAGGAATTTTACGTTCATGTACATTTTTTAACAATCCGTCAACTAAGTAACCACCAATAGCTGAGCCATCTGAAGGACGGTGTGTTCTTTTTTCACTCATTCCCCCAGTAATTGTTAAATTATCCAATTTGATTCCATTTTGATCCAACCAATCAATCGCAGCGGCTGAATGATCAACGAAGTAGTGGAGTAATTCTTGATCATTGGTGCCACCTCCGCCTTTTAATGTTTCTTCGTAGAACGCTTCATTGGAGTCATTGATTCCGTCAGCTTGTTGGAATTTAGTGGCTGATGCATTCATTCCACTTGAAGATTTTAAGGTATTCCCACCTGCTACTGGCATTTTTTCAAAGATGACTGGGTTCAATCCAGCATCTTTTGCTTCAATCGCTGCTGTCATCCCTGCTCCACCTGCACCAACAATGATAATATCATAAGAATCTTTCATTTCAGCTGGGTTGGTATACGTTTGTTCCGATGCACCTGAAGATACCTCTGTTTTTTCAGATGATTTCGTGCTTGTCGTCGTTTTTTCTTTTGAATCTGCACTACAAGCTCCCATTGTTAAAACTGATGTAATAACCACCAAACTTTTTAGCACTTTTTTCATTCTTTTCCTCCTAAATTTTAGTACTCCTTTATTTTAAGTGAAAAAATTCACAATTCCAACTATTTTTTTATTCTTTTTATCAATAAACAATGACTTTTTCATCTAGCATCTCTAGATAACTACTTTTGCTATTTTTTGTTGGCTGTTTTCTTATTCATTTAGGCGTTTTGGTACAAATAATTTTGGTTTGCGCTTTTACCCTAGTATAATCTTTACTATAGATAAAGGGGTTATTTTATGAACTATCTGAAAATGTTTTTTATGAATGGTACCAAAACCGCTGGAAGAATTACCCATGCGTTTTATATTCTTCTACGGGTCATCGTTACAGTAATGTTAGTCGATCAAATTTTTCAGCAAAATATGGGGAATACTTTTCTCTTATTGCTAACTCTAGTTTTATTTGAAATTCCTTATCTTCTAGAAAAAATGTTAAAGATCGAAATCCCGAATATGTTAGAAATCATTATTATTTCATTCATTTTTAGTTCAACTGTTTTAGGAGAATTAAGTGACTTCTACGGGTATTTCTCAATGTGGGATACTATCTTACATGCTTTAACTGGTTTTTTAGCTGGTGGGGTTGGTTTTTCACTTGTCTACTTACTGAACAAAAACACGAAAACAATGAATCTAACACCATTATTGTTAGCTATCGTTTCATTTTGTTTTTCAATGACAGTCGGTGTGATGTGGGAATTTGTTGAATTTTCAGCTGATCATATATTTCAACTGGACATGCAAAAAGATAGCCTTGTCCAACAAATCAATAGTGTGGAGTTAAGTAAAGATGGCAATACTGTCCACTCGATCCCTAATATCGAGCAAACCATCGTGGAATATAAAGATTCAGCTGGAAATACAGAAAAATATGTGATTTCTGGTGGTTATCTTGACATAGGAATTATTGACACGATGAAAGACCTATTCGTCAATTTCATTGGAGCCTTGACGTTTAGTATCTTTGGTTATCTTTATAGCCAGAATGATTATCGGAAGTTTACTTTTATCCGTAACTTCATCCCCAGAAAAAAGAGAGAATCACGAACTGAAAGAAGAAAAGCACCTTCGAAATAAACAAAATTTTATTATCAATTATTCTTTATGTGATTCTATCGATAACTTTAGAAACTAGTATAAGAAAAATTGTCTACTATTAAAAGCCTGGGGCAAGGACGTCCTAGGCTTTTTTGATGGGTATAAAAACAAATAAAGTGTGTTCAGGAATTGTACTACTTACACTTATTAAAGAGATCAGATAAACCAGCTAGCAGTGGTTTCACGCTTCAGGGGATATTTATTGAAAAAATGGTCCAAAAGCGATAGGTGTCGAAGCTAATCCTCGACCTAATTCTTGTTCAAAGCGTCTCATCGTCGAAATTTTTAAATAAAAAGCTGCGACTGGTGGTGTCAATTGACTCTTGATCGCTAAAGGGCGTAGTTGATATTCCAGATCTTTCATTACTCTTGGAAAATATTCTTGCTTTTCTAGTTTGTTTTTAGCCTCGATCAATGATACTCTTTCCCTTTCTTTGACTTCTTTATTAAGAATCAAGTCGTATAATTCTACTATAATTTGATTGATTTCTTCTGTTTTCTTCATGATATCGCTCCCTTTAATATCATTTGGCACATCTTTCTCAAAGCTTTAATAAATATTAAATGTATTATAGTCTAGATTTACCTCTTCAGGTCATTCATTTCCTAAATAACTGTTTTCCATTCATAATTGTATCCTATAGTTATATATACATTCTTACATTTCAGCCTAAACCTATTTGAAATGAAACCAGTAGGTCGGAAAAAAGAAAGCCGAAATAACCATGATCACAGAAAATAGCTGATTCTACTTTCCATTATCACGGTTATTCCACAAAAAGAATCTTAGTCTTTTTTAGCTTTTATATTCAATTTTTCCAAAGTGTCCATTGCTAAGGGATACTCGCTATTCGGACGTCCATCAAAATTCTCAGCGATAATCGTAAACCCTAGCTTTTGGTATAGTTGAATGGCAGGATGACTCCAAGTTTGCGTATGCAGATACACTGGTCCATGAGATGCCAGCTTTTGGAAAATACGCAATACTTCGATCGTTAATGCTTTGGCAATCCCTTTTCCTTGATGCCTCGGATCTACTGCCAGCCAATGAAAAAGCGGATAGCTTCCATCCTTCCGTTTTTTGAACCAAGCGGTACAAGTCGCGATTTTTTCACCTGTATCAGTTACAACGAAAAGCATTCGTTGCTGAAGTTCTTCTTGATAAGGTAAAAAAGCTCTCTGAAAGTAAGCAAGTGCTTCTGTTTCTGTTGCGAACTCTCCGACTGATTGTTCGATTCTTGCCCATTCGGTTTCATCGCCTAGACGGTAGTACTCAAAATGATACCCAGTCGCTAAAGATTGCGTAGGGAGACTGTCACTTAATGGACGAGTCATCCAAATCTCGGCATAAGGAACATGTTTATCTAGCATAAGCTAACTTCCTTTCTAAACAGAATAGCTCTTTCTATCTGTTTTATCACAAAAGTTTGAACATCTCACTGTAGTCATTGATGGCTAGTTCATTCAACTAGCAATGGTTACATGCTTGCATCCACTGTTTTTGCTTCGCCAATGATCCGTACTTCTGTTTCCAAAGACACATCAAATTTTTCTTTGATCACTTCTTGGATATGCGCGATCAATTCTGTATAATCCGTAGCGGTCGCATGATCAATATTGACAATAAAGCCAGCATGTTTTTCAGAGATTTGAGCGCCACCCCATTTTAAGCCTTGTAATCCAGCTTCTTGGATCAATTGACCAGTAAAATGCCCCACAGGACGTTTGAATACACTCCCACAAGAAGGATATTCCAATGGTTGTTTCGATTGACGTAATTCAGTCAGCTCGTCCATCCGCCCTTTGATTACTTCATGCTCTCCTGCAGTTAATTGGAAACGTGCTTCTAAAACGACTGCATCCATTTCTTGGATTTTACTATGTCGATAAGAAAACGCCATTTCTTCGTTGGTTAGAGTTTTCAACGTACCATCTGCTAATAAAACATCCACTTCTGCTAATACGTCTTTGATTTCACCGCCATAGGCACCTGCATTCATATAAACAGCGCCTCCGATACTTCCAGGAATGCCACAAGCAAACTCAAACCCGGTTAAAGAAGTATCTAACGCCGCATAGGTCGTATCGATCAATTTTGCTCCAGCTTCAGCTGTGACCATCGTCCCAGAAACTCGGATTTGTTTCATCTCAGTCAACATGATCACCATGCCACGAATCCCACCATCTTGAACAATCAAATTACTGGCATTACCTAAAACCATCCAAGGTACATCATGGGTTCGGCAATAATCCACTACTTCTTTTACTTCATTTTGTGTTTTTGGGAAAACGAGAACATCCGCTGGACCGCCCGTTTTGGTAAACGTGTAATTCATCAATGGTTCATCAAACAATAGATTGAGTGCTGGTAAATTTTTAACTAAGTCTTCTTTATTCACTGAGGATTTTCCTTTCTATATCAAACATCCCCATTATTCTATCACGCTTAAAACAAACTTGCCAGTTTCCCTCACATTTGTTGTCTTGTATGTTTGCGCAGCATTTCTTCACAAAGTGCATGACTTTGCATGATCCCTTGTTGCTTCAATCCTTCCATTGAAGGTTTTTCTTTGCTAATCTCTGCAAAAAATGTTTGAACCATTGGCTCAAAACCACGTTTGACTAATGTATTTTCCCAATCGCCAAATTTTTCTATTTCGACGCCTGATGCTCGTTGGATCGTCATATCCGTTAATTCCGCCACTTCATAAGTGCCACTTTTACTAGTGATCTGATAGTTCTCGCTATTTGCTCCACTTAAAAGATCCATTGTTAAAATTGCTGTTTGATGGGCTGTTTCCAATTGTAAAACCGCAAATTCCAAAAATTCTTTTGTTTCACGGATCTGATATTTCGTACGCAAGATCGGTTCGTCCAAAAGATATACCGCCGTATCAACAAGATGTAAAAACAAATCATAGATCACAAATTCCGTTGTTTCCTGAGCGGCAATTCGATTTTTTTGTAACTGGATTAGCCGCTTCTCGGGGACTTGTTTCAAACGTTCGACCATTGGAGCAAAACGTCGATTGAATCCAACCATTAAGACAACTTGATTTTTATCTGCCAGTTCTTGTAATTCGTTGATTTCATTAAGGTCAACACTGAGTGGTTTATCGATATACACATGCACCTGATTTTCAAGACATTTTTTGGCTAATTCATAATGTACCTTTGTGGCTGCATGAATCATACAAGCCTTGATATCCTGAGACAGTAGTTCATCAATTGATTCATATAGATGGTCAAATCCATACATTTCATGGATTCGTTTTTTCGTTTCTTTGTTTCTAGTCGCAAAGTAGAAATCAATCTTTCCTTGATTTTTTGCATAAGTAGGTAAATACGCTTTTTCTGCAATATTACCCACACCAATCACACCAATTCGCATGTTCGTTCCTCCAATCCATTCATTACTCTTATCTTACACTATTTTTTAGTAAAATAAGGTACAATAGAACCACAAATGCTAATCTAAGATCCAAAAGAAAGGATGCGTATTTAATTGAAATTTATCTCCTGGAATGTGAATGGCCTACGTGCAATCGTCAATAAAAATTTTTTAGACGTCTTTCATGAATTAGATGCCGACTTTTTCTGTCTTCAAGAAACCAAACTACAAGCCGGTCAAATCGAATTAGACTTACCTGGCTATCATCAATATTGGAATTATGCAGAAAGAAAAGGCTATTCAGGCACAGCGATCTTTGCCAAAGAACCCGCACTAAATGTCTCTTATGGAATGGGCATTGATTTACATGATCAAGAAGGACGTTTGATCACACTTGAATACCCTGAATTCTTTCTAGTTACTTGTTATACACCTAATTCCCAAAATGAATTAAAACGCTTGGACTACCGTTTACAATGGGAAGAAGCCTTTTACCATTACTTAGAAGAACTAAAAAAACAAAAACCAGTCATTGTGTGTGGCGACTTAAACGTTGCCCACCAGGAAATTGATTTGAAAAATTGGAAAACCAATCAAAAAAATGCTGGCTTTACGATGGAAGAACGAACTGCCTTCTCACACTTGTTAGCAAATGGCTTTATTGATACCTTCCGCTATTTCTATCCTGAACAAACTGGTATTTATTCTTGGTGGAGTTATCGTTTCAATGCTAGAAAAAACAACGCAGGTTGGCGTATCGACTATTTCTTAACTAGTGACGAGTTGAAGCCACGCTTGATAGATGCAAAAATCCATACCTCGATTATGGGAAGCGATCATTGTCCCGTAGAACTAGACTTGAAATAATCTCATTGTTAGCCATCGTCATCCTAGGCAGGACTGAATATTTTTATTAAAGAGAATGAAGAAAGATCAGCAAAGATGCTTCTTTTTTGAGCGTGGTCTTTCTTCATTTGATTGATTTTTTTTACATATCCATCACTTTCTTTTCTTCACTTTTTATGTTAGTGTTTATTTTTTAAGGAGGTTTTATGCACATGAATTTTGTTGCAATGGACTTTGAAACAGCCAACCATCAATCCCACAGTGCTTGTTCATTAGCATTGGTTATGGTCCAAAATAGCCAAATTGTTGATGAATATTACACACTCATCCAGCCAGAAACACCTTTTTTCTGGAGAAATGTTCAAATTCACGGTATTCATCAAGAAGATGTTCGTACCGCACCCAAATTTCCTGAAGTTTGGCAAACGATTCAACATTATTTCCAAAAAAACCGCTTAGTCGTCGCTCACAACGCAGCTTTTGATACGAAAGTTCTAGCTGGTTGTTTAGATTATTACAATTTGCTCCAACCTCATTATTTATCTTTATGTACGGTAAAAACCAGTCGTCGTTTATTTCCAGAGATGCCAAATCATCGATTGAATACTGTCTGTGAAAATTTAAATATCACTTTAGCGAATCACCATGATGCATTAGAAGACAGTCGTGCCTGTGCAGAGATTTTACTTTATCAAGAAAAACACTTTGGAACAGATCCTTTGAAAAAATTAGTTACCCTAAAATGAGCTACTAAAAAACAGGTAGACAAAAAATCCATGGTTGCTTTTTACAGGTAACCATGGATTTTTTGATCGCCTTTTCTAACCTTTATCCCCTTCATTCCAACCATTCACCAATTTTTTCTGATTATTTGAAAAGATGTCCTCGATACAACGGTAAGATATGAGACACTATACTCAATAAAAGTGAAAGGAGTATCATATGCCATACGTTAATGAGTTACACCGTCTCTGTGACATCTGGGCACTTACCTTAGGCTTGAAAGATAATGTTAATTGGATATCAAGTGATGATAAAACCAATTATCCTTTATTACTTTCGATTTATATTGAAACATTGAAACAAGATCACGATAATTTTTTTATTGAAACAACAAAAAAAGAGAAGTTCATCCAGTCCCTTGAACGAAGTAAGCAATTTTACACATTTGAACATGGTGAAGAACTATCAAATGTCCTTCAAACTATGAGGGATGATGACCCTACAGATTTCATGCTTCTCCCAATTCACTATCTTTTAAAAAAACCGAAGATCGATCTCAACATGGGAGTAATAGATGGATTTCGCGTTTCTGGATTATTGATTTATAAAGCCCCTACTGGTTATAAAGCAGTAATAGTTGATAAAATGAGACCTATTGATGGACTTCCTGTCTCCTACGTCTTGATTCCGCCAGAAAATTTATCCTCTCTTTGCGAAAAACTACTTCTAAACAATCAAGTTAAAAAGTACACAAAAGCAGAATTACCAACTATAAAAAAAAGAGAAATATTAGAGACAATCATTGATCACTCTATATCTAAAAAACTACTTCCTCTTAATGTATATACTGGCTATCAAAAAGTAGCTAATGATACTACCCTTGCAATAAAAGCACCTATCAAAACAGCATTATTTCACTGTCAATACGATATATTTAAATTGAGGGGTCCATACTATGAAAAAATCACTTGGAAAAATGTTAGTTCTAATTCTAATTCCAATCCCACTATAACCGCTCGTAAATCTTTGTTAGCTACTATAAAAAAATTCAGTGGCGTCTCAAATTGTTTTGATCATTTATTTTCATGGTATTTAACAAAAAAGCAAAGAAAAGTCAACTATGACTATACCGTTGGCTTTAACAAAGATCCCTTTATCAACCAAATTTTTACGGGAGAAATCAATGATCAATCATATTTCTATCAAAAAAAGCAACAGTGCATTACAGCTTCAAAGCACATCCAAAAATCTACTGTTTTTCGAAAAATAGAAATAAAAAATGCTAACCCTGTCCGATAAAGTACTAACGGGTCAAATAAACAAATGATTCAGAAAATCTATGTTGCACTCTTTAGATTTAGGAGGAATGGACTGACCGTTCCTCCTAAATCTAAGATCAGTCAATCAATAAAGACATCCTATAGACATCCAAAAAGTCCCCATCATCTGTTCGGGCCCCTCTTTTCATAAGCGCTTCGATTTCAAAACCCATTTTTTGATACAAGTGAACCGCTCGTTCATTTCGAGTTTGCACATCTAGTTCTAGTCTAAAAAGTACACCATTTTCTTTCACCCAAATCAATACTTCTTCAAGCAACATCGTTCCTAATCCCAAACCCCAATAGTCCTTTAAGATGCTGATCCCAACTTCTCCCACATGAGAGATGCGGTATTGTTCGCTTGCTTTAACAGAAACAACCCCGATGATTTTTTGACCCATACAAGCTAAGAGTAAAAGATTATTGTTGCTGTCTTGTAGATATTCGATAGATAAAGCTAAGGCTTCAGGTGTTAGCTCCATTCCTTGTTCATCCATAACCAAAAAGTCAGTCTCTTCCTCTACTTGTTGCATCATTGCTAATAATTCACTGGCATCCTTTGGCTGAGCTTCTCGAATGGTCAATGAGATCTCTTCACTCATTGTTTTGTCTCCATTGTTCCACGATCCGCTGTTTGAAAGCTTCACTTTGCTCCCCATATGCTTGCATTTTCACATATCTATATTCTAAATCTGTATCACTTTTTTCTAAAATCAGTTCCAAATAGTCTTCTGGTAATGCCTCTTCTAAAAGATTCCCCCATTCAATGACAGATAAACCCTCTCCTTCAAAATACTCATCTAAACCAAGATCCGCGCCGCTAGCTGCTACACGATAAATATCCATATGATAAAGTGGCAATCTACCTTGATCATATTCCCGAATAATTGTATAAGTGGGGCTCTTGATCATTTGTTCGATTCCTAATCCGCGAGCAATCCCTTTGGTCAGCGTTGTTTTTCCGGCTCCTAAGTCACCAGTTAATACTAAATTATCCCCAGGCAGTGCCACTTCACCGATGACTTTTGCCAATTCTTCTGTCTTATCTAAACCACTTAATTCAATCATTCTAACTTACTCCTTCATCTAGCCTTTTGTGACAGTATATCGTGGATGGAAAATTTTTTAAAGCAAAAAAAAGCTTGGGACAAAGGTCGTCCCGAGCTTTTTCATATGTGTCAAAATGAATAAATGTTTTTCAATCATCAGCTCCTTGCAATAAGTCTAAATTTTTCAAAACATGAGAACTGTTTCAAAAAAATCAGCGCTTATACGCTCGGAGCTGATCGCTTCTTTCATGAACTCTTATTCATTTAGTCTTAGATCTTAGTCTAATAATGTTTGGGCTGCAGTAATGATCGCTAATTTATACACATCTTCTTCGTTTGCTCCACGAGATAAATCAGAAACTGGTTTATTCAATCCTTGTAAGATTGGTCCGATCGCTTCAAAGTTACCAAAACGTTGAGCAATTTTGTAACCAATGTTTCCAGATTGCAATTCTGGGAAAACAAAGACAGTTGCTTGGCCAGCTACATCAGAATCAGGTGCTTTTAGTTGAGCCACTGAAGGAACATAAGAAGCATCAAATTGTAATTCGCCATCAATTACATATTGAGGCGCTAATTTTTTAGCAATTTTAGTGGCTTCGACCACTTTATCCACTTCTGGTGCTTTCGCAGATCCTTTAGTTGAAAAACTCATTAATGCTACTTTAGGATCAATATCGAATAATTCAGCAGTCTTTGCTGATTCTACAGCGATTTCTGCTAATTCTTGGGCATTGGGATTGACATTGATAGCACAATCTGAAAAGACATATTTTTCTTGGTCACGTCCACGTACCATGATCATCGCACCACTTGTTCGGCTGACGCCTGGTTTTGTTTTGATGATTTGTAACGCTGGACGAACAGTATCTCCAGTTGAGTGAATCGCACCAGAAACCATCCCGTCAGCAATTCCCATATATGTCAACATCGTACCAAAGTAATTGACATCTTTTAAGATGCTTTCTGCTTGTTCCTTGGATGCCTTTCCATTACGACGTTCCACAAAAGCTTCAACCATTTCATCCCATTTATCATAACGATTTGGATCAATGATCGTAAAACTTGAAGTTTTAATTCCACGAGCATGAGCAGCAGCTGTGATTTCTTCTTCGCTACCAATCAAAATAGGTTCCACTAATTCTTCCGCTTTCAAACGAGCTGCTGCACCTAAAATTCTTGCATCAGTTGCTTCAGGAAAAACGATTTTAATGCTGCGACGTACAATTTTGAATCTCAAACTATCAAACAATTCCACAAGATGACCTCCAGATATTTTCTATGTATCCATCATACACTATTCCTAAAAAAAAGAACAGTTTATTTTATCTGTATCAGTCAAAAAACCATTAGTAATGAAGTCTTTCACATAACATACAACCTGACATATAACAGGAAAACGCTGTCTTATTACACTGTTTCAGGTAATTGCCAATCGATCGGTGTTTCCCCTAATGCCATCAGTGCATCATTGGTCTTAGAAAAAGGTTTAGAGCCTAGGAATCCTCGATGAGCTGATAATGGACTAGGATGAGCAGATGTTAAAATGATATGCCGACTTTTATCAATCATTTTCATTTTTTCTTGAGCCGGTTTTCCCCATAAAATAAAAACGATTGGTTTTTCTCGTTCGTTTAATTTTTCAATGATTTTATCCGTCAATATTTCCCAACCTTTGCCACGATGTGAGTAAGCTTGACCTTCTCGGACCGTTAGTACCGTATTTAATAGTAAAACGCCTTGCTTAGCCCAAGAAACTAAATTGCCATGTTTGACCGGCGAAATACCTAAATCACTTTGCAATTCTTTATAGATATTGTTTAATGATGGTGGAATTTTAACCCCTTGTTGCACAGAAAAAGATAAGCCATGTGCTTGATTGACACCATGATAAGGGTCTTGACCTAAAATCACAACCTTTACTTTTTCGTAAGGAGTCAATTCCAACGCTTCATAAATATGATACATATCTGGATGAATTTTCTGAGTCGTATATTCTTTTTTTAAAAAGTTTCTTAACTTTTGGTAGTATTCTTTTTCAAACTCATCTGTTAAAATCGTTTGCCAACTGTTATGAATGATTTCTTTCAATCGTTCCACCTCCAACAATCAGGATAACTCACAAATTCTTTCTTAACAAGGGGCAATCTTCGCACGCAGTGTCATCTGGATATGGTAAACTAAGAAGAAGAGAAAGAAAGGAACGATGAGAGTTATGATCAAATTAATCGCATCAGATATGGACGGTACTTTATTAGATGCCCATATGAGTATATCACCCGAAAATGCCGAAGCGATCCGCTTTGCCAATGATGCAGGGATTGAATTTATGGTTGCGACTGGTCGCAATTATCAAGAAGCACGTGCGGCTTTAGATGAAGTTGGCATTGATTGTGCCATGATTACGCTAAATGGTGCGCAAGTTTTCGACAAAACAGGAAACTCCTTGTTCACTGTTCCAATACCGACTCTAAAAACTGCAACTGTCTTAGATATCCTTGATCAAAATGAGATTTATTATGAAGTATCGACCAATCAAGGGCTTTATTCTGAAAGCCAAGCCAAAAGAATTGAAAGCTTTGCCTCAATGATTGGTAGTCATCTCCCCCATTTAACATATAAAATGACGATTGCGATGGCTTCAGCCAACCTTGAACTTTTGCATATCAATTATGTTGATAGTATTCGGGACTTGCTCCAAGACGAAACATTAGAGGTATTAAAAGTGATTTGTTTCCATACGGAAGGTCCGCGAGTATTGGGTCCAGTTGGAAAAGAAATCAGTGAACTGGGTGACTTAGCTGTTACTTCGTCTGGTCAAAACAATATCGAGGTCAATCACAAAAATGCCCAAAAAGGAATTGCTGTGGCTCATGTCGCACATGACCGAGGAATCGAATTAGACGATGTCATGGCGATTGGGGATAATTTTAATGACGTTAGTATGTTACAAGTGGCTGGTGTTAGTTTTGCGATGGGAAATGCTGAAATCGAAGTCAAAGATTACGCAAAATTTGTCACTGATACTAACCTGGAGTCTGGGGTCGGCAAGGCAATCTTACGGGCAATTTCCGAAAATCTATAATTTTCGAGAAAAGAGGGAGAAAGATGTCAGAATTTTTCATTCAAGAAAAGCATCTCAGTCGTGTCACGAGGACTGTTGTTAAAAATGAATCTGGTAAATCCATCTTCTTAATGGTTGGTCGTTGGGGAACAAAAGGAGATGCTTTGTCTCTTTATGCAATGAACGGAAATCTTGTGGCACATATTAAACAAACGAGTCTAACTTTCGGAACCCGTTTTGAACTTTATAAGGATTTTAAAAAAGTGGGAACGATGCAAAAAATCTTTAACTGGCCCGGGGATTTTTACTATGTACGTCGTCTTCATTGGACAGTTCAAGGAGATATCTATAACCATCAATATCAAATCCATCATTTTAATCAACGAATCATGAAAATGGATAAAGCAACGCTTTTTTCTGGAGATTATTATGTACTTGATATTCCAATGGAAGAAAATGCGCCTATCTGTATCTGTATCGCAGCTGTATTAGACTACTGGTTATACCGTAAAAACCATGACAAAGATACACCTCTTTCTTACCGATTAGACACAAATTAACTTGCTCCTTCTTATAATCAGAATAACTTCAAGAAAAAATAAGCCATCCTCTAGGAAACAAGACCCGCTAGTCAGAGCAAACGAACTTAGCAGATACGCTTCATGTAGGAAGGCTTATTTTTAGTTGGCTCAGTCAAGCACTTGATGAGCCTTTATTTATTCTTCTTATTTATGCTTCTTTCTTCTCATAAATCCCACAATAACAACTAACACAATAATCATTCCACCAACAATTGCTAACCATTTATTGGAAGCACTATTTGTTTTTGGCAAAACTTGTGAATCTTGATCTTGAAAATCCATTGACCGAGATTCATCGGTTACGTTAGTTGTTTCATTTGTAGAACTGTTAAACTCATTTCTATCTAAATCAGTACCCTTCCCTTGTTGTGGGATGGTGCTATTCATTCCATTTGATTGATTAGTTTTATCATTATTATTAGGATACACCTGATTGGTATCCTCTCCGCTCATACTTGGATCAATATGAAATGGAGTTGGCGTGTCAGTATCACTATTACCATTTGTTGGGTTGCTACTGCTGTCACCACTTGTCGTATCCGTACTACTATCACTGCTTGTTGTGTCCGTACTGCTGTCACTGCTTGTCGTATCGGTATCACTGTCACCACTTGTTGGGTTAGTGCTACTGTCACTGCTTGTCGTATCCGTACTACTATCACTGCTTGTTGTGTCCGTACTGCTGTCACTGCTTGTCGTATCGGTATCACTGTCACCACTTGTTGGGTTAGTGCTACTGTCACTGCTTGTCGTATCCGTACTGCTATCACTGCTTGTCGTATCGGTATCACTGTCACCACTTGTTGGGTTAGTACTACTGTCACTGCTTGTGGTATCTGTACTGCTGTCACTGCTTGTCGTGTCCGTACTCCTGTCACTGCTTGTCGTATCCGTACTACTATCACTGCTTGTCGTGTCCGTACTGCTATCACTGCTTGTGGTATCTGTACTGCTATCACTGCTTGTTGTGTCGGTACTGCTATCACTGCTTGTGGTATCTGTACTGCTATCACTGCTTGTGGTATCTGTACTGCTATCACTGCTTGTTGTGTCGGTACTGCTATCACTACTTGTCGTATCCGTACTGCTATCACTGCTTGTGGTATCTGTACTGCTATCACTGCTTGTGGTATCTGTACTGCTATCACTGCTTGTGGTATCTGTACTGCTATCACTGCTTGTTGTGTCGGTACTGCTGTCACTGCTTGTCGTGTCCGTACTGCTATCGCTTGATCCAGAATTATCTGGATTATCAGCAAGGAAAATTTCGTTAGGGTCCCAACGATTGGTTGCTGCATTTAGCGTAACATTTTTTCCGATGATTGTTCCATCCATATTTTGATTGGCTGTGACATCTGCTCGTGGCGCAATAATGGTACCTTGAAAAGGTGCATTTATCGCCAAGTTCGTTACATTACTTGGGAAATTCCATGAAATATTTGCGTCAGAAAAATCTTCCGTTTCATGATTTGCTCGATTATTGTAATGAATTTGTGACTGGATCGTGAAATCAGTTGGTGCATTGATGACATTCATAACCAAAATTTTATTTTCAGAATTTACAATATTCAGTGGTGTATTCATTGATAACACTGAAGCATCCACATTGATGATTACAACATCTGAACTTCCCATTCCTGTTACATCAATCGTTCGATTATTCATATCAGGAAAATCACTTGAAAGATAGGTTTTAGCAGGAGTAATCGACATCAAACTTTCCGAAGCTCCTTCTAATTTTGCAAATTCCGTGTCAAAATCAATATAAGTATTCCCAGGGCGATCTTGATAAAGTTCTGAAGCAGATAAATGGTCGATCCTTGAGCCATTCACCACTGCCCGATCATTTTCGATCCCTGTACTAATTGAAGAACCTACAACAAATTTATTTACTCGGTTACTATCTCCCGAAGTAAAGGATGAGCCAATCAAAGAATCAGTTGCTTGAACATAGTTAATTTCTAGTTGGAGATCACCTGTGATGATATCTGTCCCAAAATTATTGTTTGCATCTAGCTCTTTTGTTGCAACATTACCATTTGTATGCGCGTTTATCGTCGTTTTTTCTTTTGCGAATATATGGAATTGAGAAGCAATCCCTAATATTCCATAATCACCAGTTAAATCATCATAGATGCTACCAGAATCTTGAGGCGTATAAGTTTCCGCTATTGCAGGTAGAGCAACAAAGAGATTTAAAAATAATAGCATAACACCAAATATATTCCCAATTTTACTTCTTAACATTTCAACGGTCCTTTCCTGTCTCCAAGCCCAGTGACGAGCGATAGAGCATATTTTAATACTTAAAAAAAGACCCGTCATTACAGAATAATTGAAAATAAATGAAAAATATTTTCATAAAAAAGAGATTATAACAACTATCATTTAATATATACAACTGACATTTATGAAAACAAAACAAAAAAAAGAGTGAAAAACCTTGTTTTCACTCAACATTTTATCAAATAATAGTTACAACAATTTAAATGTCTTTATTAAAAAATAATAAGTTTGATTTAATTAAGAAACCATTAAATTTCCTTTTGCATGTGATCATAAAGATGATCACTGATTTTCCTTTTACCTACTACTTTAAATCCGTGACGTTCATACAATCTTTTGGCGTTAGGATTCTGTTCATCTACACTTAAACCAATAACATTTCGCCCAGTTTTTTTAGCTAATTTAGGTAAAGCTTCAAGTAAGTGTGAACCTATTCCTTGTCCTCTAAAAGCTTCCGAAACGGAAATGGAATCCAAATACCATTCTTTAGGAAATGTTTCTTGATCTACAAATAATTGTTCCTTATCTGTAATTCCATGTTTTTCTAAAATTACTTCTAAGGGTTTATCGATAAATGGCTCTTCTTCATCTGTGTAGCCAAATGCTACACCAGCTATCTTGCCATCAATTTCTTCAACAATTCCTCTTGTATAACTGTAACGATAATCGGGATCCATAATGGCTTCTTCTAAGATTTCAATTGTTTTTTCTTTCCCATACTTTTGTAAAAAAGGTAATTCCATATCATTTAAAATAACTAAAATAAGCGGAGCAATCTCTTGAGCATCCTCTTTTTTTGCAAAACGAATCATTTCATTCTCTCCTTTTTTTCATTCTATCACTGAAAAATAAAGATCAAAAGAGTTATTTTAAATAATCCTCGATTTTTTGGGTAACAAAATAACCATGTGAAACGATGCGAGCAGCTTCTGTCCGGCAATAAGGACAAACGATCGGCATTTCTTTATCAACATGTTCAACTACATTGTTGACTTCTTCATAAGTAAACTTTTTCCCGCAATTTGGGCATTTCATCTTTTCCATAGCAATGACTTCCTTTCTTTTTTACACATTTAGCTTACTCTTATATTGTAAAAAAGAAAAATGATAGCTATTGATTTTTAGGCACGAATCAACAAAACAGATTCTTCATTATCCTCTGCTAATTTGATCTCATAGTATAATTTGTCGCTTTTCATTAGCAAAACCCAACTTCTTACTTTAGCATTGCGCTTTCCACTTTGTTTAACAGCTTCTTTCATTGCCTTTTGAGGAGATTTGCTTGAGTAGATCTTTTTGATGTCAAAGAATGGTTGGTTTTCAGCTAATTTACTCGAACGAACAGCTGGCTTTCCGGTTGTAGGATTGACAACAAGCGTTTGTTCAGAATCTACGAAAAGATATTGAAAGGTATTGTTTGTTTGTTGTTGGACATCCTCTTTTGGTACAAACTGAACCATCTGAACTTTTGTTTTATTTGTTTCTTTTTTAAAGATTCCCACTGCTTTTTTCAGTGAGATTTGATATTCTTGTTCACTAATATCATCATAACGAAACGTAGCAGTCAATAATCCTAACGAAGCCGTTAGCCCAATAAGTATGAGAATAGCTGACCCAAATAAAATTTTTTTCATCTTCATCAGTGTCTCCCTTTTCCTTTTTTTACTAGCATATCAAGATTTTTTATTAAAAAAAATCGAATGACAGAAAGAAAAAGTGACAATTTTGTTACTTATTCATGTAATTCTAACGGCAAGCCATCTGGATCAAAGAAAAAAGTCATTTTTTTCCCAGTAAATGTATCGATTCGAATTGGCTCAGTTTCGATCCCTTTTAAACGAAGCTCTTCAATGACAGATTCAATCTGTTCCACTTTAAAAGCCAGATGTCTTAATCCACATGCTTCTGGATAACTTGGACGTTTAGGCGCATTAGCTACCCCGAATATTTCTAATTCAGCTGTTCCAAGCTTTAAATCTAATTTATAATCTTCTCTTTCCGCGCGATAATTTTCACGGATTACTTCAAAGCCTAACTTATCAACGTAAAATTCCCGTGATTTTTGATAGTCAGATACAATAATTGCGACATGATGGATAGCAGATAAATTCATTTTTTTACTCCTTTAATCTTTTATTCTTTTTCATATTTTAACATTTTCTTTGGTCAAAAGTTTTTTATAAAGAAAAAAATGGAAAGTTCACCTACGTCGGTTGACTTCCCATTCTTTCATCAATTCAATGTAAAGTTTTCATGTTTCCAGAAAACAAAGCAAAAAGTATCATAACACATATTATTTTAAATTGAAAGACTAGAAATATTTTTTGAAAGTAATACAATAGGTTGTGTCAACAAATCGAACACATACTATATTTAGTGTTTAAAGGAGCTTTTATCAATGATAAATTATTTTCGCTTTTTAGCACACCAACTCAAAGGTTGGCCTCAACAAAATTACTATCTTTTCTTTTTTAGTCTTGGGTGTCAGATTATGACCCTTGTGAATAGCCCTATTACTTGGTTAGCGGTGATCACTTTTATCGGTACTACACTTGGTGTCTTGTGTATCTTATCAATCAATGCAGCGAAATCTGTTAATGGTATTTTAGGAATTTTATCAGCTATTTGTTTCATCATCGTTGGTTTTTCTGCTAAAAATTACTTGAGTATCGGCGAACAAATCGCCTATATGATCACCTTAGATATCCCTGTTTTATTAAGTAAAGAATGGAATCATAACATGGCAGCAAAAATCCGTAAGTTCAATGGAAAAACATGGTTAGTCGCAATTTTTGCTACGATCTTGGTTTATGCTATTTCAGGTTTCTTGATTGGGCGCTTAACAGACGATCCACGTCCTTGGATCGATGCTATTGCCTTTTCAATCAGTTTGACAGCTGGTGTGATCAGTTTCTTGCGTTACAATAACCAATATTATTGGTGGTTGGCTTCAGGATTAGCACAGATGGTTCTGTGGTACATCTCATTTAGACATGGTTCAGCTAGTTTAGCTATGTTTGTCAATAGTTCCGTTTACCTATTGAATGATGTCTTGGCTTTCACAGTTTCTCCTTGGTATAACCAAAAAGAACGTGAACGAATGCTAAAAATGGAAAAAGAATATGATCAAGAGCATGAAAAGAGTGTGCTGATTTAAGACCGTGCCATGATCATTTTGATCTGAATATAATCGACAGACTTCTGGTAAAGCATGTTTCGATGTTCCCTTTTTCTTGGTACTTATCTAAATAAGCTAGCTGCCGCCAACAATTGATTGGTGGTAGCTAGCTTATTTTTACCCTATCGACTTTCACAATAGTCTTTTTAATAATTGCTTAGTTTTTGAACTTTCTGTTTGCAAAACTTTTTCTAATTGTTGGAAATATTGTAACGCATGTTGTTGTTCTTTCGATAAGGAATAGTCATTTTCATTTAGTTCTGTTAAAATGGTCATCACTTTTTTCGTTTTCAACTCAACAGCAATTTTATCCCATACTTCCTCGGTGACTACCTTTTTCTGTGACACATTTTCGTTGGCTATCACTGTTTGCTTCATTTCTTTTTCTTTTCGTAAGACCTTCAAGAAACCATTTCTCATGACTCTAGGAATACTATCAAAGAAGCCTTCTGTGAAACCATAGCGACAATATTGCTGCCAGATGAAAAGATACACCTCGGATTGGATAAATCGCTGCTTGCGTGCATATTCGGTCATTTTACTCTGTTGTTCTGGATTTTGTTGGCGTCCAGTTGCTCTTAATTGCTGGATGAATGTTTCAAAGAAGGTCAATGATAGTTGTTCACCCCCGTCAACAGCGATCAACGCCCAGTCTTTTTGCAAAAAAGTTCGGTAATTCGTTAAAAAAGTCTCGACATCTTTCACTAATTCTTCTGAAAAATCTTCAAATAGTTCTTTCTTCCCACGAATTTTTTTAGGGGTTCCCTCTAATTGCGTTGCAATACGTGAGATCTCTTGTTTCAGCGCTTGATAATCAGCAAGATAAATTGGCATATCTGCTTCACGAAAATCCACAACCCTGGCAACTAGTTTTTGATCAGGCAAATAGGGATTTTTTAATTTTCGATTTTGGTAGAGCATAAAACAATATTCTTGCCATAAATCTTCTGGAAACGCCACGTTTTGCTGTTTCAGCCACAATAATTCGTCTAGTGCTAAATCGACTTTAGTCATCCCTTGATTGATAGATGTTGCGATTTGCGGGCTTACGTGTAAATGTTCAGCAAAGTGATTGATCCCTAAAGAAAGGCTCTTACCGGTCTTTGGTGAATGAACGATATATTGCACTTTTAATTCACGACCGCATTCGCAATATAATTTTTGTTGTCGCCGTTTGGTACGAAAAAAAGGATTGATTTTAAAATCGGAAAAGACCCAATCAGTCGCTGCTAAATAATTTTCTTCTATAAATTGGGAATTGATCAAGTAGCGTCGATGTTGATCAACTAATTGACGTTGTTTCGTTGTCAACTTTTCATAGATTTCCCAACGCTGATTACTTGTATACTGTTTTGATATCTTAATTGGATAGACTTGATTGATTTCTTTGGGATACCATTCTTTAAATACCTTTTGCCAGTCGTTCATTACTTATGTTTCCTTTCAAAAAAAGAATCGACTGGTCTAATTCGACCAGTCGACACAATGATTTGTTTTTCACTACATTATTTGCAAAAATTAGTGA
Organism: Enterococcus sp. AZ078; assembly: GCF_051714985.1. Lineage (NCBI taxonomy): Bacteria > Bacillati > Bacillota > Bacilli > Lactobacillales > Enterococcaceae > Enterococcus > Enterococcus sp. AZ078. Next base: position 745,463 of record NZ_JBIOSW010000001.1, on the reverse strand, counting down.
GTTGTTCCTGCATTGCCAGAAATGTCATGATCATTTGTTACGGCTGCTTCTACTGCATAAGTCAAAGAAGCGGCAATATCATCTAATGACATTGATGGTGTGCCTACTGGACGATCAATCACTTGATCAGGTGAAAATGGCACATGGATAAATCCACCACGAATCGTCGGGAATTTTGTCTCAATCAAGTGAAGCAAACGATACATGATGTCGTTGCAAACAAAGGTACCAGCTGTATACGAAATGTAAGCAGGTAATCCATGTTCATGGACATTTTTTGTCATTGCTTTAATCGGTAAAGAAGTGAAATAAGCAGCTGGTCCATCTGGTTCTAACGCTGTATCAAAAGGTTGGTTTCCTTCGTTGTCAGCAATTCTAGCTTCTGCTAAATTGATTGCTACTCGTTCGAATGAAACAGCTGAACGTCCACCAGCTTGTCCAACACAGATGACGATTTCCGGTTGATGTTCTTCGATTGCTTTTTCCACAACTTGGCTGCTTTTAGCAAAAACCGTTGGGACTTCCACTTTGATAATTTGTGCTCCAGCAATTTCATCAGGCATTTTTTTCACTGCTTCATAAGCAGGATTCACTTTATCTCCACCAAATGGATCAAAACCAGTTACTAGTACTTTCATTTTACATTCCTCCATTATTCTCAATATAAACTAACTATTATTATAGAGTTTTTTCTTATTTAAATAAAATCATATAAACGATTTGGAACACTAACATGAAGATCGCTACGAATAATTGGTTCTTGATTACGCCGTATTTGTCTTTCATCTCTAACATTGCCACAGGCACGACATTGAAGTTTGCAGCCATAGGTGTTAACAAGGTTCCACAGAACCCACAGGTCAGAGCAACCATTCCCACTAGTGCTGGATTTGCGCCGTGACTGAATACAAACGGTGCACCGATCCCTACAGTCATTACCGTAATCGCTGCAAAGGCGTTCCCCATAATCACCGTGAAGATAACCATACCCAATGCATAGATTATAATACCGACATTCACATTACCTTCGGGAACGATTTGCCCGACTGCATTAGAAATAACTGTCCCTACTCCTGCACTTGTAAAAACCGCTCCTAATGATGCCAAGAGCATTGGTAACATACTTAAAGGTCCTACTGTTCCTAGCATATCCGCAGCATCATCTAAGAAAGTAGTTGGTCGATTGTCTCGTGAGAAGAACATCATGATCACCATTGCGGCAAAAACACCGACACCAACACCAACTAATGCGCCAAGCTTAGTAAAGAGTGCGAACAAGATTGCAAAGATCCCAATACTCAATGCCGGAATAAAGATTTTCATTCCTAATTTATCAGACATTTTTTCCATGTATTGTTTAGAAGGTAAGCGACTTTCTCCTTTGCTGACTTTCTTGGCAATCGCTGGAACTGTCATGGCAAAAATCAAAAGACCGTTGACGATCGCAGGTAACCATCTTCCACCAGCAATTACGATTCCTAATACTGTCCAGAAAAAAGCAGAACCGTATCGATGAGGATTCGTTTTATCGTTAATATTTCTGATTCCTGTATAAATCAGAACTAACCCCATGATGATATATAATATTTCTAATAATTTATCCCCTAATAAAATTTCAGGATCTGTAAAAAAGCTCATATTATTGCCCCTTTCCTGAATAATATTTTTTCGCTAATTTCTTTTCTCTTAAGTAGAAATAAATACTTGCAACAATCAGTGCAACGACAGCAACTGGTACTTCAACCAAAGCAAGTTGTCCTAGTGTCACTTCATAACCCAGACCTTTTAAAGTCGATTGAACTAACAACGCACCTGCTCCACCAACGAATAATACTTGACCAAAGAACCAACAAATATTTTCCATCGCAGAAGACATGCCTTTTAATTCTTCCTCATGTTGTGGATCAATTTCCAGGCCTTTTGATTCGACTGTTCCTAAAGCCATTGGCATGATGATTGGGCGAACAAAACCGGCAACTCCACCAAAGCTGACATTGAACGCTGCAAAGATCATACGGAAGACCCCATAGATATCAATGATCATCCCAGCTGATACTTTCTTAAAGCGCTTAATAAGCGAAGCTGCTGATTCTTTCAAACCATTACGTTCCAGTGTACCTGTTGCCAACATAATAATGATAAAAATAGCCATTCCTCGATTATTGACAAAACTTGTTCCTAAAGTTTCTAACATCCCTTCAATTCCTAAACCGCCTGTCAATGCGGTGACAATCAGTGCGACCATTACGATCAAAATTGAATCTAATTTTAGTGCAAAACCGATAATGACGATCAAGACACCTAAAAGACTAAGATAGTTCTCCATTTGACTTCCTCCTTAAAATTACAAGATATTTTTTTATTATAAATCAAAAAGCCATGAAAATATAGATAAAATCCAATTATCTCATCGTATTTTTTAAAAATTCAGTCAATTCAATAAAAAAATTAGAAAAATCACTTACGATTGAAACAACTCGTTTACAGTTCAAATTTTTTGAGATCTTATTTTTGTAACTAACAAATGAACAAAAAACAAACAAAAACGTGCTTCATTATCTAAAATAACACTTTAGCGTAGGTGTTTTCCTTCAAAAAACGACTTCTAAATCGAATAGCCGATTCAAATTGGTTCACGTTTTAGCTTATCACTACCCTTATTTTTTATTCTGTGTTATCCTTTCAATTAACAAAATAATGACACAACTATCGCCGGGTAGTATTAAGAGGATAAGCATTCCATTAGGTCTTTGGAGGAATGCTACTCCTCTTTTTTGTGTAAATGGAGTGATTAATATGGCATGGTTTGAATTAATCTTAGCGGGAATCTTGGAAGTTTTTTGGTCTACGATGATGAAATGGAGTGATGGTTTTTCTAAATTGAATTATTCTTTCTACACAGTCATTGGCATGATCGCCAGCTTTTATCTCTTATCAAAGGCGATCAAACAGTTACCAATGAGTTTATCCTATCCTATTTGGACCGGAATCGGTGCCGTTGGTTCAGTGATCATTGGTGTCGTCTTGTTTCATGATAAACTGACATTAGCCACTTGGTTTTTCGTTGGCTTATTATTGATTAGTCTGGTCGGAATCAAAATAACCAGTGGACATTGATCCTACATTATCAGGAATGGTTGATCAGACCAAAACAATAGTAGGTGCATGAACACATCAAAAAAAGCCAGATAACCGGTTTTGCTAACAATTCTTTTATTAGAACCATGAATTACCGTTTATTTGGCTTTTTTAATGACTTAATTTAACATATTTGTGTATTTAAACATGTAAAACGCCTGTAGCAAATAGAATCATTGCTGTTAGTCCGATCATTGTGACACCGACTAATAAAAATTTATCTAAGTGAAGATGAGGGATTGGCTCATTTTGTTCTTTCCGGGCTCTTAAATAAAAGAAGATCCCAGGTAAGAAGAGTACTAACACTAACATCACTTCATTGAAAGCAACCACGAGCATTGCCCAGACTTGAAATGCACTGGCTAAAAAGCCGATAAAGAATTGCCCCCATTCTTTTCTTTGATAAGATAGTTTCATCTGATAAAGACCTAAGAATAACCAAGTAAAGAATATCGCTGCTGTCCCAAGTGTGTAAGCAAAATTATACGCACTATCCGTGAACAATAAAGAAAGTAAGAAAACATTAGTACAAATCGTCGTTAAAACAATAGCATATGTTGGTGCACCTTTTTTATTGACTTGACCCCAGCGTTTCGGTAATAAGTTAGCATCTGCCATATTCCTCATGGTTTCAATCGGTAAAATCGTCCAAGATAACCAGACACCGACAAGCGAAATGATCAAACCGCCGTTGATCAAGATTGCTCCCCATTTTCCTACCATCATTTCAAACACGTAGCCCATCGCTGGCTGTGTTTGGATTCCTTGCAATTCTTTCATTGACATTGTCCCATAAGGTAACATCGAAACTAAAACATAAATGATGATTAAACCAAAAATACCAAGGATCGTTGCTTTCCCTACATCTGATTTTTTCTTTGCACGAGAACCAACCACAGAAGCTCCTTCGATCCCAACAAACACCCATAACATCACCATGATACAGCTCAATATCTGACTAGAAAATGGCACGGGCTGGCCATTCGCACTCAATATGATATCACTAGAAAAATTATCGATAAATTGTTGCAGTGAAAAGGTACTGATTGCTACAACAATAAATAAAAATAGTGGGACAAGTTTACAGATCGTTACAATAGCGTTCACATAACTTGCATTTTCGACCCCACGATTGACTAGCCAAGCATATCCCCATAAAAACAAAGTGCTCATAACGATCGAAGCGATATTCTGACCTCCGTCGAATACTGGGAAAAAGTAACCTAAAGCACTCATTAGCAACGTAGCAAAGGCTACGTTCCCCAACCAACAAGTAAGCCAATAACCCCAACCACTGATAAATCCAGCAAAACGTCCGAAACCAGCTTCTGCATAGCTGAAAATACCACCTTCCAGCTCTGGACGTTTTTTATTGATATTATTGATTGATAACGAGAGCATCAACATAGCTGTTCCAACTAGCACCCAACTAAAAATAGCTGGGGCACCAGCCGATCCGGAGATGTCCGTCATAATACCAAATACGCCACCTCCTATCGCTGACCCAATCACTAAGGCCGCTAGTGGAAACAACCCTATTCCTTTGTTCTGTTGCTCTGTATCCATTTTAAGCATCCTCCAAAATAAACCGCTTTTACCAAAAGTATAACAAATCTTCACCTGTTTTACTTTATTCATAAAAATTCTAATAGAAATATAATTGTAACTATTTTTTTCTAATTATACAAGAATCTTGCATATTCATTTAGGGAAAACCTTTTCCAAAAATTGATAAAAAAATGCTATACTGGAGACAAGGATTGGAGGAAATGTAATGAACATTCTATATATATCGATCTCTGGAAACACACGAGCTTTCGCTAAAAAACTTGCTGAATATGCTGCGAACCAACATGAGTTAAATCCTCAATTACCAGAAATCACGCTAAAAGAAATTCATGAAAATAGTGACTTTCAACAAGAGAGTGAACCTTTCTTCACTTTTGTACCCACTTACTTAGATGGAGGAAATGGGTTAGATAACGGTGATACAGAAATTTTAACAGAAACCATGCGTGAATATCTGGAATACGAAGACAATCATACGCTTTGTCTGGGTGTCGTAGGGAGTGGAAACAAAAATTTTAATAATCAATATTGCTTAACAGCTAAACAATACGCCAGCCAATTTGGCTTCCCTTTCCTCGCCGACTATGAATTACGGGGAACCCCAGCAGATGTTGAGCGAGTATATCAAAAGTTAGTCGAAACAGCTAACCAATAATTTCTAAAAAATTCGATCAAAACATAGATTAGAGAGGAAACTTACCAACTAAGTTTCCTCTCTATTTTTCTTTTTTAGGCTTTATACTCATTTAGTAATCCGCTTATCGAATATCCTTCATCCATCACTTGCGATTATTGTACATCACAATAGAAGTAAACTGTGCCACCTCCAACACTGTGATTTATTGTGTGAACTTGTTAGGAAGCTCTGGCTAAGATAAAACACTCGTCATCCACATGATGCCCCATTCATAGACTTCCGTTATAAAAAGTTATCGTATCAGATTCTAATTCTATTTCAATGGATCTCCCCTTCATTTAGATTACTTTTGTCAGAAAAATTTGTTATCAAAAACTTAAACATAGACAGTTCGAAAGAGAATCACTAGTCAAAATGGAAGAAATAAAATTTTCCATACTCTTTTTAAAGCTATTCAGTTCAAATAATCTTAATATAACCAAGCATATTGCAACCGTTAACTTAACAGAACAAAAAGGAAAAGGTATAATAAAAATAGAAATATCCAGATTTTTTATATGTTATTTTATATTTTTTTGACACTAGATTATAAACAAGGTGGTGAAAAAACATTAAAAAAAAGAAATTTCTTGTTGTGTTATTTTCAATGTTTTATTTATTATTTTTAGGTGCTTGCAAGCAAAAGAATGATCCTGTGGTTTCTTTAGAAGAAGTCGATAAAGCAGTGATTTTTGTTAAAGATGACGAAGGAAAAGAAAAAAGTTGGAAAGCTACAGACCCCAATTTTTTAAAAACATTAATAGGAAACCTTAATGTTCTGTTTAATAAATCGGATCAACATGCTCAACGTTATAATATGAAACTGACATCAAAGCAAAAAAGATTCAACTATCAAATAAAGTTTTATAAAAACAATAATGTTGTACAAGAGATTCAGATTTCAAAAGTAAATAAGGTAACTATAGACAAAGAGGAATTCATGATTGGAAAAGAGAAAGAAAACGAACTAGATAGTTTGAAAAATCATTTATTACTTGTTGCTAAATAGATAGGCGATGTTGGGACAATCATCTACCAAAAATGAAATAAGCCTGATTTTACTTTTAGTACATACCATCAAAATCGGGCTTATTTTACTATTCTAGCCACTTTGTCTTCGTGTATTTCTTCTAATTTCTCCAATTGAACTTTTAGCTTGGTTCACCAGTGATTTATCGTCTTAAATGAATCAAACTGTTTCTCTTACAATTATTTTTCCCTCTTATTAATCATAGAAAAGAGCCTGAGACCGCACTTGGTCCCAGGCTCGAATTTTCTCTATTCTTTATCTGTTTTTACTTCGTTCAATTTTTTGTAGCTTCAACAGTCATGACCTTCGCTTTGGCTTTTGTCTCACCTGTTTTTTCTAAAACGAAATTTTTTACTTTCTCCATATTGGTAATTAAAACCATCATCGAAGTTTCTTTACCGGCAGCTTTGATTGCTGCTAAATCGACTTGAGCAACAAGTGTATCAGGTGTCACCAACTGACCTTCTGTTACCTTCACCTCAAATGGTGTACCACCAAGGTCAACTGTATTGATCCCCATGTGAAGTAACACTTCTAATCCATTAGCGGTTGTGATACCAATCGCATGTTTAGTGGGGAACACTGAGCTGATCGTTCCACTTACTGGTGAATAAATCTGCCCATTGATTGGCTCAACAAAGTAACCTTCTCCCATCATTTTTTGAGCAAATACGGGATCACTTGCCTTTTCAAGTGATTCAACTACTCCATCAGCTACAGCAGCTAATGAAATTTCACTTGTGCTGACTGCTCCTGTATTTTCCGTCATTGGTGTCATTTCAGTTGTTGTTTCTTCAGCTAATTCTTCTTTCTCCAATTGCTCTTTAGGAATACCAAAGAAGAATGTTGCTAGGAAACCACCTGCGTAAGCAGCGAGTAACCCTAAGACATACCCTAACCATTTTCCATCTGAAATCAATGGGATCAAAGCAGCACCAGAAGGACCGATCGCAATAGCACCTACATTTCCAATCATCCCAACAACAGCACCACCAATACCACCACCGATACAAGCGGTAATGAACGGACGTCCTAACGGCAGTGTCACACCGTAGATCAATGGTTCACCGATTCCTAAGATTCCTACGGGTAACGCACCTTTGATCATTTCAGTCAATTCTTTATCTTTTTTACAACGAACCCACAATGCTAATGCTGCTCCGACTTGTCCGGCACCAGCCATCGCCAAAATAGGTAATAATAGTGTTTTTCCTGTTTCATCAATCATTTGGACATGGATCGGTGTTAAGATTTGATGCAATCCGAACATAACCATCGGTAAGAATAGTGTCCCCAAGACAAATCCTGAAAAGGCACCACCTACACCTAATACCCAGTTGATTCCGCCAACCATTCCATCTGAGATGAAACCAGCGAGTGGCATGATGAAGAAAATTTCGACTAAGCCAATAGCAATCAATGATAATGTAGGGGTAACAATAATATCAATGGAATCTGGTACAACTTTATGCAATTTCTTTTCAACGATTGCTAATAACCAGACAGCAAAAATAACTCCTAAAATCCCACCTTGACCTGCAGCTAACGCTTCACCAGTGAATAAGTTTTTAAGTGGCGCTTCTGGATTCATGCCTGTTAATAAGACTACCGCACCGATAACACCACCAAGAGTTGGTGTTGCACCAAAAACTTGAGCTGCATTGATCCCTGTATAAATCACTAAGAAACTGAACATACCATTTTTTAGAATGTTCATGATATCAATGTATTGTTGCCAAGTTGCTGCATCTAATGTACCCGCTGTCACTAAGTTTGCTAGTACCGCAGCAATCCCTGCCACAATCCCAGTACCGACAAATGCTGGAATCATAGGGACGAAAATGTTCGAAATATCTTTCAAGATTGATTTGATTTTTGATGGTTTTTGTTTATTTTTTTGAGCAGCTTTCATCGCTTGCGCTCTCTCATTTACCAAATCTTTTCCTGAGGCTGACGACTTATCAGAAGCTCTATTTCCTGAAGAAATCTGTTCTCCTAATTTTACACCTGCTTGATCTACCATCGTTTGTGCTACTTTGTTCACTTTACCAGGACCGATGATCACTTGCAGTTGTTCGTCCTCAACAACGCCTAATACACCAGGTATCGCTTTCAATTTTGCAACATCGACAAGCTCATCATTAATGATCTTCATTCGAACACGGGTCATGCAGTGGACAATGCTTTCGACATTGCCCATTCCACCTACACCAGCATAGATCCGCGTTGCTAGTTCTTCTAAAGTCAATTCATTTTTAGCCATTGGTTCTTCCCCCTCATAAGGTTCCTTTTACAAAGCCGTTTGCTTCAACTAATTTTTCTTCTGCTGTCGCTTTATCACTATTGGTTAAAATCATCACGATCGCTAATTTCACATTTTTATCTGCTTCATTAAAATACTTCTCAGCGGTTTGATAGTCAACCTCTGTTGCTTGCATAATGATTCGTTTTGAACGCTCAATCAATTTTTCGTTGGTCGGTTTCACATCGACCATCAAGTTATTGAACACTTTGCCAATCCCGATCATACTAATTGTTGAGATCATATTCAAAATCAATTTTTGTGCTGTACCAGATTTTAGGCGAGTTGAACCGGTTAGAAACTCAGGTCCTGCATCAACTTCGATCGGATAATCGGCATGTTGACTGATTTCAGCATTTTTATTACAAGAAATTGTAGCAGTAGTCGCACCGATTGTACGAGCATAATCTAAACCGCCAATCACATACGGTGTACGACCACTTGCGGCAATCCCGATGACCATATCATTTTCAGTTAATCCTAAGTTTACTAAATCTTCTTTCCCTAACTCTAAAGAGTCTTCTGCTCCTTCAACCGCAACTGTCATGGCTGCTTCACCACCAGCAATCAAGCCAATGACCATCTCAGGTTCTACACCAAATGTTGGTACACACTCTGCAGCATCTAGCACACCTAAACGACCACTTGTACCGGCACCCATGTAGATCAATCGACCACCTTGTTGGAAAGATTTAATCGTCTGTTGGATCACTGGTTCGATGCTAGCCAATTCTTTTGAAACGGCTTCGGCTACTTTATGATCTTCTTGGTTCATTAGCTGAACTGCTTGGGTAACACTCATTTCATCAAGTCCAAATGTTTGTTGATTTCGTCGCTCTGTTGTTAGATTTTCTAAATTAATTTGCTTCATTTGTTTTTCCTTCTCTTCTAATTATTTTAAAATTTACCCCTGCACGGATTTGCTCAAGTAGCGGTAACTCGGCTTCGCTTATTTGAGCGACTCGATTCACTTTTTCATCTGCTGGTAAATCCTTTTTAGTAATTTGAATCTCCCCCATGTAACGAAGATATCGTTCATTATCTAAAGTAATCGTTCCTTTTGCTCGTTCTTTCGTATCACGAGGAGGAATTTGAGGGATGTTTCTAAACCGTGCATCCGCACTGCGGATAACATCTCTTGCCTCATCTTGCCGATTCATATTGTTTCCTAAAATATACTCGTAAAACTGGGCATCAATTACTTCAGCATGTAGTAAAATTGTTTGTTCTCTTTGATACATGGCAAATTGTTCTTGAACTTCTTCTGAAAGTCCGCCATCACCGATATAAATCAAATCTGTATCGCATGACATCAAATCTAGCGCAGCAGCTAAAGGATGGACATGTCGATGACTTTCTAAAGTAGGTAAACCTTGATATAACGGACCACGTAAGGCTTCGTCGCCTGCCACAAAACCTTGGATTGTAAAGCCTTGTTCTTTTAGCCAATGATTTTTTTCTTGATACCATTTCCGATCTAATCCAGTTTCGGGACGCGGATAGTAATTATGCCATGCTTCAAGTTGAGAAAAATCTGCATTAGCGACTTGTAATTCTGTGACATCTTGTGGAGTGATCGTGCTGGCGTTTAAACTGATTTTAATTTGATGGCTCCAATTCGCAATTTGTTCATTTGAAAGATGATAATCCATTCGTAACCCAGTAACGCCAATCTTTTTTAATGGCTCTAAATCTGCCATCGAAAATCCAGCATGTTTTAAAGCATCTCCAGAAATATCTACCATTAGATCCAATTGATTTTCTTTGGCACATTCGCCTAGTTCTGTTAACCGTTTTTTATATAAACTAGCATCATCTTCAGGAATATGCATAGAAGTAAATATCCCATCAAACCCATTCTTTGCCATCTTTTGGATATAAGCTTTTTTTTCTATCGTTAAAGCTTCATTCATAAAAATCGAAAAACCAAACATCTGTCTCCCCCTCACGCGATGTATCCGTATTCATTTCTATGAACAGAGTATACCTCTTGTGAAATAAAATTTCAACATTTTTATAAAAATAAATTAATTTTATTTCTAAAAGCGTTTTCGTTGATTGATAATGATAGGCGATTTCAAAGATTAATGGCTAATTATATAACTAAAGAAAGAACGACACACCGACTAAAAAGTGTTTCATGCGCTGAATGACAGAACAAAAATACGCATCAATCATTGGTTCATTCTGACCTCTATTTGATTTTATACAACTCATCAGTCCTTATTGACAAAAAGCCACGTAAATAAACGGAAGAATGACAAAAATAGCAAAAACTATTTTTGTCATTCTTCCGCTTATCGGTTTCAGAAATCAACTATTTTTTTGATTCATGATACGAATGTTTGACTCCGCTGCTACCCGCCAAAAATGAGTTAAGACTTTATAGTGTTCAGCTCATGTTTACTGGGAAAAGTAACTAATTCCGTATTTTCAACAAAAAAATCAAAGAATGTCTCATTTGGCATAGGATGGAAATAAGCGTTCATGATACGAATCAACGCATTATGACAAACTAATAGGTAGACATTCTCTTCATCAGCAAGACATTCTTCGATCAATGGAACAACTCGAGCATAAACATCTAACACTGATTCACCATTTGGAAAACGCACCGCAAATTCTTGTCGTGCTTCTTGAAAGATTGTTTCATGACTTGGCATCCCGTCGTATTCCCCAAAATCCATTTCGATTAATCGTTCATCTACTTCCATTGGCAAGTGAAGTTTATCGGCAACGGCTTGCGCTGTATCTTTTGCACGTTGTAAAGGGGAATGGATAATCTTCGTGACTGGGATTTGTAATTCTGAAACTTTTTCAGCCAATTTCTCCGCTTGTTTTTGCCCTTTTTCTGTTAATGGGGCATCCGCTCTCCCGCAGACCCGTTCTGCTGCATTCCAAGTTGTCTCGCCATGTCTAGTTACATATAACATTATTCAACGCTCCTTTGTTTGTTCTGGCTCGATTGTAACATAACTAATGAGCAAAACAAGTTTCACTACTTATTGATGACAATGAGTTATTTGAGTGAAATGAGTCGATCAGCTATTTTATTTAAGAAGACTTGGTCATGATCCACAACCAACATTGCAGGTTTAAACGATAAAATCAGTTGCTCCAACTGGACTTGATTGAAGACATCTAAATAGTTCAACGGTTCATCCCAAATATATAATTCCGCTTCTTGAGAAAGTGACTTGGCTAGTTCAACTTTTTTGCGTTGCCCCATACTCATCTGTTCAATTCGGTTATGAAAGACTTCTCTTTCCATCCCTAACTTGCGGAGATTATTTAAAAATGTTTGATAATCAACTTTTTGCTTTTCTGCAAATTCACTGAGCGTACCGCGATTATCTTCATAATTCTGACGCACGTAACTGATCGTTAGTTGATTAGGCTTATGGATCGTACCTGCAGTTATTCCATCAAAATCGTCTAAAAGATAATGGATGATCGTAGATTTCCCTATACCGTTTGCCCCTGTCAACGCCACACATTCGTTTTGGTCGATCGTAAAATTAACGGGCGAAAAAAGCAGCTGTTGATACCCCAACTGTAAATTCTCCACAGTCAGCAATCGTTTATGATGTGTTTTTTTGACATTCATTGTCAAAGGCTCTACATATTCGATATCCTTCAATAATTTTTCTTTTTCCCCGATTTGCGTTTCCATCCGATTCACGATTGCTTTCGAGCGTTTCATCGTTCGAGCGGCATCCGCACCAATTGCACCACGATTCACTCTACGATTTTCAGTATCGATAAACCCAACGCTTTTTTTCGTCTTATCTCCCTCACGAGATCGGGACCACTCTGCTTTTTCTGCTGCAGTTTTCTTCAAGCGCGTGACTTCTTTTTTGATTTTTTCATTTTGGGCAATCTCAAACTCATTTTTTAACTGCTTTTGCTCTTCATATACTGAAAAGTTCCCCTGATACAGTTCTAATTGGCTTTTTTCAATTGCTAATACATGATCGACCACTTCATCGATAAATCCGCGATCATGGCTGATCACGATAAATCCTTGATTTTTTTTCTGCAAGTAATTAGCTACTTGTTTTCTTCCGACTAAATCCAAATGATTCGTCGGCTCATCGATCAAAGGAAAATGCTGATCATCAACAAAAAGCAGTGCTAAGAGTACTTTTGTTTTTTCACCACCAGACAGTGTGTGAAATGGTCGCCACAAAATCTCTGGGTCAGTTTCCATTAATTGTAGTTCTCTTTCGATTTCCCAAAGTTCGACATCAGCTATCTCATTCAACGCATCATAAGTAAATTGTGCTTCTTCTCCAATTTCTTGAGGGAAATAGTTAAATTCTTGCTGATGGATAATCTGTCCTTGATAAGGTAGTTTATCTTGTAAAATGTTCAATAATGTCGTTTTTCCACGTCCATTCCGACCGATCAATCCTAATTTCCAAGTGGTATCAAAATTCAATGTAGCTTGATCAAATAAGGGTAGCACTTGATTGTCATAACCAAAAGTTAAATTTTTAATTTCTATCTTCGACATTTATATCCTCCTATAAAAAAGACCAGTCCTATTTTCAGAACTGGTCGCCAAAGAAGGGATACAAAAAGAGACCCCACCAATGAAAACTCGCCAATTCTGAAAATCTGCCTGCTATTTTTTATTGAGTAAGTGTTTTTCACATTAAATTCTGCATGAGCAAGCTTCAACGGGCAATCATTAGACCGTTTCTCTTCACTCAAACATCGTGATTAATGTAATTTATGCACTTTTCTCATTAATAAAATAGCCTTAATGCAGCTTTCAATCATTGACTTAGTTTTTCAATGGCAAGATCCCTCACTTCGTTTTATTTGTCACTAGGTTAACATAATTATTTTTAAACTGTCAACTAAGATAAATCATCTTCCACTAATCGGCTGAGATTATGTGTCATAATCGCTACTTTTTCGAGGGTTTCTTGACGATCTAAGGCTTTTTTCAATTCAATCGGTCCTAGCTGGATACTAAAAACACTTGGCAGAAATTCATCTAATCGTCCAAGATTTTTTTCGCGACTGCCACATAACGCAATAACTTTTTTCCCATGTTTCTTTGCCAGTTTAGCTACACCATATGGTACTTTCCCATTGATCGTCTGCTGATCGATTCGTCCCTCACCTGTGATCACGAGATCTGCTTGTTTGATGGCTTCTTCTAAACCAATCAGTTGAGCAACAAGTGAAAAACCAGAAACCATTTTACCACCGACAAGCAATAACGCTCCACCGATTCCACCAGCAGCCCCACTTCCAGAAACAGCATTTAAATCAATATTAGTCGTTTGTTTTATCTGTTCGGTTAAATTCGTTGCCTGTTTGTCAAGAAATGCTAAAGTTGTTTTTGTACCACCTTTTTGCTTACCATAAATTTGAGCTGCTCCTTGTGGGCCACTGTAAAAACTTGTCACATCAGCAGCAACTAGCAATTGAACCTTTTTGAATTTTTCACGGCTTTTGCCCCACTCGATTCGTTTCGTCGTCAGCAGTGGATTTCCCTCTGTAGCCCCAACTAACTTGGCTCCTAGCGACTGCAACAGACCCAAGCCACCATCTGAACAGCCACTCCCACCTAATGTGACAATCACCTGATCAACCTCTTGTGTCAAAGCATCTTTCAAAAGTTCTCCCAAGCCAAAGCTAGAAGCTGATCGAATCGTTTGATCAGTTGGCTCCTTTAATAAATCAAGACCGATTACTTCAGTTGATTCAATCACTGCCAGGCGTTTTCCCGCATAAACCGTGAGTAAATATCTGCAGCTCACTTTTCGAAAAAGCAGATCTACCCCTTCGATTACCCGCCATTCACCACCTAAAGCATGATAGATCGCCTCTGCTGTTCCTTCTCCTCCATCAGCAATCGGGCGATTGATTTTTTCTCCTTTTTTTGAAAACCAGCCGTTCAAAGCTGCTTGATTTAATTCAAACGATGAGGCACTTCCTTTAAATGAATCAATGGCTGCTAAGATCGTCATTGTCGTTCCTCCTCTGTACGTTGCTCTCATTACTAGTAAGACATGTTTCTCTTTTTTTGACAACCAATACAAGTTGAAAATTTGCAAAAAACAATACTCGGATGGAACTTGGAAACCATTGATGTTGTTTTCTAAAAACAGAAAAGTGACGTTCAAGAATTCACTTCCTTCTTGAACGCCCACTTTCGATTATTGCTATTTGATTCTTGCTGTTTATAAGTGCTTTTTATTTGAAACAACCGACCATGTGGTATTAAGATGCTCATATTTCCTGTTCAAAGAAATTGGTATCACCCTCGTGTTTTCAGTGTCAAATCCACATTGATATACAGTATAATCACAATACACGATTCTGTGCGTAAAATACAAGCATTCATCTGGTAATTCTTCTAACGAATGATAAATCATTGGATTCAATTCAGTATATTCATTCATTTCGGACATGAGTAGTTCACGATAAAAAATTTGCTTTACAACACTAGGAGCCACAATGAAAATTTCAGTAGGTTGTTCTTCTTTTTCGTCTGTAATCAATGTCATACTTTTGACAAATTTTCTGATCAAGTTGTGATTCCATCTTACTTTTGGATAGTATGTTTCCTTCCAATCATTGAGAATAACTATGATATCCTCATACAGTTTTTTTTCTGCAGTAGTTAATAAATAGATTTGATCAGGGAGAAATACTTGACCATCTGCCCAGATCGTACGAATAAACTGTAAAAATGATTTTTTTAAAATAAAATCATTTTTACAATTTTTGTCAATTCTAGTTACAATTTTTTCGATTAGCTCATGGAGACAAGGCGTGTTTTCAATGAAACTGGTATAAACAACTTCAAAATCTTTTTTCAATAATTCCATATTTTCGTTCGTATAATTTCGTGTGTTAAATAACGAAAAAATATAATACACGTCTTCTTCTTGTATATCTAAATGTTCTTTTTGTTCAGCTAACCCTTGGCTAACAATATGAAATAAAGGCTTTTTTTCAGCTGACTTTTTATCTTCTTCATCAAAATAAAGAGGATATTCTTTACGTCCAATCGCTATTTCAATTCCTCGAACAATCAAAAATCTATCTTCCTCAGAATATCTTCGTTTGAAAAAATGTGTTTCGACAAAATCAATCAATTGGTGACAAGCATCTATTACTTGATGATTTTTATTTTCATACCCTTCCCAATTAATGTATCTCACTAAGGAAAGTAAAAGATTTCGCACGTCAAATTCAGGAATGATAATTTGTTTATTTCTTAAATAGGAATTAGCTTTAAAGAAATCTAAGACTGTCTTTTTGATCGTATAAACTTTACTTAAAGAGATAAACTCAAGATCTGATAATTCCGTACTAGTGAATTGCCCTCTAAAATAATAACTTAAAAATTTTAAAAAATACGATTGTCCATATAAAAACTGTGTTAACTCTGATAATTCAATACCATGTTTAAATATGACTCTATAGATATGCTTTTCTCGCTTAATGTCTTCGATACAATATTCTAAACATTCGGTGATACTTTCAAGATCGTGTAACACAGTAGGCATTGTCACACCTAACATTTTGGCAATATATTCGATATCTATTTCTTGAAATTCAAATAATTGCTCACAAAGATAGACTTTTCTCGAAATATTCCGCTCAATGTAATTTTCCAACATGCCTTTTTCGCTCCTCTAATTTATATATATACTTATTTAAACATATTACTTAAAACCCATTTTTTTTATTTCCTTAAAAGGAAAACGTTTACAAAAACAAAATAAAAAAGTCTGAGCTGGGAAAAAGCTTCTTCCCAGCCCGAACAAACCAATCATTAACTATAAATAAATGACAGTGAAGCATTTTTTGCATCGAGTAAAAAAGATTCAACTAAGGAGGAATCTGTCTTTCATCATTCTGCTTAATACTTTCTCGCTAATTTTAGTCAAAAATATCAACATCGAGTTTTTCGACAACATCTTTTAAAAGTTGGATTCCAGCGGCGCTATTACCAAAAGCATCTAATGCTGGGCTGAAAACACCCATGCCATAATAATTAGGAACAGCTACCATTAGGCCCCCACCGACACCACTTTTAGCTGGAACACCGACATGAACAGAAAATTCCCCTGATTCATCGTACAATCCTGCAGTTGTCATAATTGATTTGACAATCGTTGCGCTTTCTTCTGTAATGATTTGTTGTCCACTCCAAGGAGCAATACCTTTATTCGCTAAGACAGCGCCTAACTTGGCAATCCCTTTAGCAGTCACATTTACTGAACATTGTTTAAAATACACATCGAGGATTTCTGATACATCTCCGTCGATCATTTGATTACCTTTCATGTAATAAGCCAAGGAGCGATTAATATCCCCAGTTCTTGATTCAGAATGATAAATTTCTTCGTTCAATGTAATTTGAGGATCATCACAAATTTCTTTCATAAAAGCTAAAATACGATTGAATTTGTCCTCTGGATCTTTTCCGGCAATCAAAGAAGTGGTTGCAATCGCACCAGCATTCACAAATGGATTCATTGGATGATGACGATGATTGAGTTCCATATTCAAAATCGAGTTAAAAGCAAAACCTGTTGGTTCTGTATTGATCGTTTGAAAGACTTTATCGATGCCATTATCTTGGATGGCTAATAATAATACGGGGACTTTTGACATGCTTTCAATCGCAAAACGAACTTGCGAATCACCCGCTTCGATTAATTGATTTTTCTTCAAATCATAAATTGCCATTCCTAATTGTTCCGGATTTACTTGCGCAAGCGCTGGGATATAATCTGCTACATGTCCTGTTTGATAGTAGTGGAAATTTTTCCCAATCAATTGTTCTAATTCTTTGACATCCATTTTAATAACCAGCTTTCAATTTTTATTTATTATTTGCATGTTGAAATTTATGACGACATGCATAAATCGTAAAAGGAATAACTGCAACAATGAGATATGAAATGACTAAAATCGTTTCATAGATTCCATGTTGTCCTGCAGCAATACTTGAAGGTGGTACAAAAGAAATACAAAAAGCAAATAGTGAAGTCAATAATCCTAAACAAGCGACAATGGTTTTGACAACTTTTCCACCTGGCACTTGATAAGCCCGTTCTAATGAATCATCTTTGTAAACTAATTTTAAATAGCCAATAAAAAACATAAAATACAGCATCAAATAGATAACTACTGTTAGTGACATAGCTGCAAGGAAGGATAAATTATTTCCGCCACCACTTAATGTAAAGACAGTTGCCCAAATGGATGCAACGATCCCATTAGCAATCATTAAGTTTGCCGGTACACCATAAGCATTTTCTTTCGCAAAATGTGCGGGTAATAAACCTTCTTCGGCAGCCACATGTAAGGCTTTAGATGGTGAAGTGACCCATGATGCAATTTCTCCAATACCCCCTAAGCACACTAAGATAGCAAGAATTTTTGCAATCCAAGCAAGACTAGGATCAATGTGTCGCAATAAAAATTCAAGAGATTGAATAACCCCTGTATTGAGTGATAATCCTTGTTGAGGAACAGTTGTTGCCACTGTCAATCCACCAAATGTATCCAAAATAATCGCTAATATAACTAATACGAACATCGCTAGTGGATAATTCTTTTTAGGATTTTCCATTTCATTTGCATGACTAGCAGAAGTTTCTACCCCCATATACGCTAAAATAAATGAAACAAAAACGACTAATGTTGGTAATTTTGAAAAATCAGGTATCAATGTTTTCATTGATAGTGTCGTTTGTAAGGGTGCGCCAGAAGCCACATAGTGGATACCTAATCCGAATAGAACTAGTGCTGGTAACAAAATCCCTGCAATAAACCCGATCCGAGCGATCAATGAAGTATATTTTGTCCCTCTTAATTGAGACAATAAAATAGCCCAAAAAATAATTAAAAGAATCGCTAATTTCAAAAACTTATTATTTTGAATCGCAGAGATTCCTGTTGCATAAGATAATGCTCCTGTCAGGAAATACAACATCGTTAAGTAACCAACTGTGATTTCAAACCATTGGAAAAAGATGGCAGCAAATCCAAATCTTTTACCTAGCGTGCGACTTACCCAAGTGTAGACACCGCCTTTTTCCCAGCCTTTAACAGTTGCCATTTCAGCCGCACATAATGCTACCGGAATAAACCATAACAAACCGCCTAGCAACAGGAAGAAAACCAAACTAAAGCCCGATGTCGCAAATGTTGGGTACTCATAAAGTGAGACAACCATTGAGATCGTCATGGCTAAAAAACCAAAAAATGTTAATTTCTTCGCAGGAATTTTCGCTTTGCTTTCTTGCATGAAACTTCCTCTTTTCTACTATATTTAATTTATTTATTTTCAAAAAACGTGAAATCTAATCCTTCTTCTTGTTCTTCTTTCGTCGTCGTGATGATCGTTAGACACATGATGCTCTTTAAGATACCTGCTGTGAGCGCATAAGCGTATAAGGCAACTAGACAAACACCGATGATTTGAACACCTAATAGGAACCAGCTGTGTGAATCAGAGAGCAAATGAGCATTTGTAGCAAAAAGCCCAATTAAGATGGTTCCAGTAAAACCACCCATGCCATGTACACCCCATACATCAAGTGCATCATCCCAATTTTTCTTCTTACGAAATGCAACAGCATACTGACAAACAATTCCGGCAATGATTCCGATGATGATGGCACTTCTTGGATTGATATAGCCTGCACACGGTGTAACTGTTGCAAGTCCAGCGACAGAACCAGTTAAAATGTCGACAAAATCAAAACCATTCCCTCTGATTTTCGCTAAGATCAACCACGTCATCATCGCAAATGCCAACGCAACAAAAGTTGAACCAAAAGCATTGACCGCTTGGTAATCTGCTCGGAGTGCCCCTCCAGCATTAAATCCAAACCAACCAAACCAAAGAAGACCTGTTCCAATAGCTGCTGCCATCAAACTACTATGTCCTGATCGTTCAGAAGTAGGGATCTTTCTTTGTCCAAGTGTCAAAATACATGCCAGCGAGCCGAAACCTGCAGTTGTATGGATGACAGCACCACCAGCAAAATCTCGGAAGCCTAATTGTGCTAAAAATCCGCCTCCCCATATCCAGTGACAAACAGGGAAATAAATCAGAAGATTCCAAAAAATCAAAAGCAAAACATAACCTTTAAGATTCAATCTTCCAGCAAAGGCCCCCGTCATCAATGGAACGGTGATTACGATGAACATCAATTGATATAAAAAGAACATCAAAAAAGGAATCGTTGCTCCATGTAATAAATTAGGTGCGTTAGAGACATGCTTCATTAAAAAAAAGTCAGCTGGATTACCAATTAGTCCACCGATATCTCTACCGAAAGCTAATCCAAAACCACCAAATATCCACATCAAAGTTGTTATTCCTACTGAAAGAAACGACTGTGCCATAATAGTTGTGATGTTATTTTTCCGTGCCAGCCCGCCATAAAAAAATGCCAAGCCAGGAGTCATCAAGCAAACCATTGCGGTACATAAAATCATAAATGCTGTATCACCTGTATTGATAGGTAAATGATTCATTCGTTTTCACCTCTTTTCTATGGTTTGAGTATAAGAAATTTTAACATCTGTTTTTTGTTTATCTTTTTGCGTTTTGTATCGTCAAATCCGAAATAAACTAAAATATTGGTCTAATTACTTCTTAAAAGTCTTACCTTATTTAATATGTATCCGTTTTTTTAATCACTTTATCTAGCTGTCTGATGGATTTCCAGAGAAAATCCGCACAAAAATAATGCTGTTTTTTGTTTTTTTATTTTGTTATCGTTCAACTTTTTGAACAAAAATAAACTTTCTCTTTATTTTTTTCATTAAACTGAATCATTAGTAAACAAAACAAAAAAGAGTCTGGATATCAATCCGACTCTTTCTATGTAATACATATAAATATGATGTTCGATTTGCACAGAATTGCTTCACACGTTTAAACTCTATTCAATTGCTTTAGTGTTAATCCAAAGATTGGTCCAATCGCTAGTACACATAGAAGTGTTCCGATACCAATAGGGGCACCTAATAATACGCCTACAACGACCATTAGTGCATCTAAACCGATCCGAATAAAAGTTAAACTGAATCCCGTAAATTTATAAAGCAATTGAGTCAGTGCTTCTAGTGCGGCAGATCCTTTGTTTGAAGAAACATATAATCCCGCTCCAACCCCAAATAAAATAGGGGCTAAAAGAACTGCCATGATCGAATAGCCAGTCATGTTAACTGAAAGTTTATTTAGCCATGGTTCAATCTGTCCAATCAGTAATCCCAATCCAAAACCATTGATTAAACTACCGATCCCTAATTCTTTTCGATTGAAGATAGCAACGATTCCTAACACTACTGCATTAAACAACAAACTAGCTACCCAAAAGGGAATATCAATCAACGTCAACATACCTAATAAAAAAACACTGATCGTATCTGCGCCTTTATGTGCAGTGATCAATAATGTGATCGCTAATGCAATCATACTTGTCCCTAAAATCACTTGTATTATTTTTTTTCGTTCTAATCTATTCATTTTTCCTCCATCAAACCAAAAGATCCGCTTGTTGAACAATCAGATATTAAACAAATGACGATACATTTATCATATCTGATACGCCAACTAAACCTATGGATCCTATTTTACTATTAAATAGGAAGAAATAACTATCAACTATTACGGCTACCACTGAAATAATTAACGTAAAAATAAGCGATTTATCTGGTATAATGAGAAAAGGTTTACATCGTTAAAAGAACGACTGTTTTTCTAAAAATTTTTTCCAGCTTTTTCACCCATACATTCTTAATCTTCTTTATGATACTCATATTTTTCAAAGTCTACTTTATCTAGCCATAAGAACCTTTGAGCCCAATTATTGACATCAAAAAAGTTTAAAATGTTCGGATCAACGGGCTGAAAAGGTGAATGCAGGAATTCCGGCAATTCATCCAAATTTCGTTCCTGAAGTAAAAAGATATTTTGAGGATTATAAAAATAGTAGCTTTTAATTGCTTCATTGTCAGTCACTAACTTTTTCTCAAAAAAACTAGATTCAAAAGTTCGTAAAGTGACTCCTTTTTGTCCTGCTCTCATGAGTTCTAAAATTCCTTGTGATTGTGCGGTCAATGCTAAATAATCTGCGTAAGAAAGATAATTCGCCTGCTCATTTCCTCGTGAAGGTAAAATATAATAATTGGTTGTAAGTCCACGTTGTTCAAATTCCTTGCGATAGCTCTCTGCTAGCTCCTTACGACCATTATCAGTGGCACCAAAAAACAAATCAGAAGTGACTTCCACCTGAGGAATCTTCATCTTTTTAGAATAAAATGAACTATTGTGGCGTAATCCAAGTTTTTGCGCCTCTATCCGGTCAAAATGGTATATTTCATCGACGGCCGATTCGTTTTGTGCTTGTTGAAGCATTCGAAAGTGTTCCTCTTCTTTCAAATGATTCCAAAAGTATAAAACGATTTTAGCTGTTGTATAAGGGCGGATCTTCGCAGCTATTTCCGTTTCGAATCCATAATCTAAAAAAACGATCAATTCATATTCTTTCAATTTGGGATGGAAAAAATTAAAATACACTGGATCTAATAAATCTTTTCCCGAAATGACATCTAAAGAATCAATCGAGGGTAAAAAATACAACGCTTTATCTTTTGCAACCAATAAGATAGGCAATTTTGACATTCTGGTTTCCTCACTTTCCTATGACCATTATGGTTCATTTGATTAATTCAATAGTAACATGAAAATTAGTGATTTTTTGCTATCATAATTTCTTCCCTTAGGAAAAGACAAACAAAACGCTCTCTTATTAGGGTTTGCTCCTACTATCAAGTTTTACGCTTACATAGGAAATTTATGACAAACATATGATGTTTTCATTAAAGTAGAAATTTTTATTTACAGAATTGTTGAAATTGTCAGATAATTTGCTATGATATAAAAAGTTATTTTTCTACTTAATATAGTTATCAATCATTTGACTACGATTGTTTCGTCGTCAATAGTTTAGTCTTAGAAAAGGGGTTGCTTATGGAGAAAACTGAAACAAACAAACTAAAAAAACAACTAAGTTCCAGACACATCACGATGCTAGCACTGGGGGGTGCTATTGGTGCGGGACTATTTAAAGGAAGTGGCGAAGCTATTGGGATTGCCGGTCCTGGTGTCTTGATTGCTTTTTTGATTGGTGGGGCTGTTTTATTCATCGTAATGAATGGTCTTGGTAAATTAGTTTTAGATGACGGGGATACCCAGCATGGATTATCGGGGCTTGTTCGACCTTTTTTAGGTGCCCATTCTGCTGACTTTATCGACTGGGTTTACTATTCATTATGGACGATCAATATTATTGCCGAAGCTGTAGCGGCAGCATCCTTCTTACAATTATGGTTTCCAACGATTCCACCTTGGACCTTTGTCTTAATTCTAGCCGTGTTGACAACGTTGATTAATTTATATTCTGTGCGGTTATTTGCTGAAACTGAGTATTGGTTGGCATTTGCTAAAATCAGCGTAATCATATTGTTGATTATCTTCGGGATATACCTGGTAGGTCATCAAATGTTTGACATTGGGGTCTTTCCTACACTAAACAGTATTACGGATCATGGTGGCTTTGCCCCTCATGGTATGAAAGGAATCGTCAACTCGTTACTCGTAGTTATTTATTCATATGGTGGTTCAGAATTGATTGCGATCACAGTAAGTGAAGCCGACAATCCCAAAAAAGCGATTCCTAAGGCAATTCGTGGAGTAATGGGACGAATCATTTCATTTTATATCATTCCATTGTTCTTGTTGTTAATCATTTTCCCTTGGGATACCTTGGCAAACTCATCTGCTAGCCCATTTGTGATGGTATTTGAAAAAATGCATATTCCATTTGCCGCTGATCTTGTAAACTTTGTGATCATCTTAGCGCTCTTTTCTTCCATCAACTCAGGTGTATATGCTTCTTCACGTTTGCTGTATTTCCGTTTAAAAGACAAAAAAGGTGCAGCAAAAAAACTATCTGTTTTAAATAAACACCATGTTCCACAACGTTCCGTATTATTTTGCGCAAGTGTTTTATATTTAGGCGTTGTTCTTTCTTACTTTGTTGGTGACAAACTATTTGGCTATTTGGCTGGTTCTCTTTCCTACACTGTCTTAGTCATCTGGCTTATGATCAGTATTGCAGCCTTTATCCTTGCATTAAAGAAAGGTTCTCTTTTTGAAAAAGGGGTAAACTTATTAGCAATCGTAGTTTTAGGATTGATCTTTGTGGGAATCTTCTTCACTAATTCAATTGGTGTGACATTATTGACTGCCCTTCTTTACTTGGTGATTTTCTTTAGCTACCGCAAGAAAAATGATATCTTTGCTTAAAAGCCCTATAAATAGCTTGAGTTCCTTAAGCCAAAAACAAGCAACTAAGTTGTACCAAACAATTTAGTTGCTTGTTTTTTTGTAAGCTGAGAAGATAAAAGTTGGGGAAAAAAATAAAAGGAGTGTTTTTAAATGAAAAAGTATTGGAAATTTTTATTAATGATTGGGGTATCGACCGTCATCATGTTTGGTATGATGTATTTGAATGTCTACTCGATCGATCATCTTTTCTTTAGTCGTACACGGGTGTTCATGGCATTGATGATGGGCGCTGTAATGGCGATCATCATGCTCTTATTTATGTGGAAAATGTATGAGAATAAAACATTGAACAAAATCATTTTAGGGGTCAGTGTCTTAGTATTTGCCGGTTCTTTGTTTATGGTCCGTAGTCAAACAACAGTCAGTGATGTCGCTTGGATGAAAGCCATGATCCCTCATCATTCGATTGCTATTTTAACCAGTAAACGTGCCAATTTGAAAGATCCTGAAGTCAAGAAATTAGCAAACGACATCATCGAAGCGCAAGAAAAAGAAATCGAACAAATGAAGAAGTTGATTGAAGAACAAAAATAAGTATATCGTAAAAAAACGCCCGAAACATTGCTGTTTTGAGCGTTTTTTTGATTCAAATATTCCGAGAGTTTATTCGTTTGTATCGATACCAAGCGTTCCATTCGGCTTTTCGTCTATTTTTGCGATCCCTAATCCAGTAAAGGCGCTAACCATTGAAAAAACTGGTGAGAGTAAACTGAAAAAGACAAATGGTAAGTATGTGAGGGTTGGAATCCCAAAGGTACTAGCTACAAAGCTGCCCGCAATTCCCCAAGGTACAAGGTAATTGATCACTGTGCCACCATCTTCTAACGTTCTACCTAAAACAGTTGGGTCAAACCCAGCTTTCTGGTAAGTTTCTTTGAACGCATTCCCAGGTAAGATAACTGATAAAAATTGTTCTCCAATAAAGAGATTGACACCAATACTTGTCATCAATGTGGTGAAAATCAATTTTGGTGTATTGGTCATTTTCTTAGAAACGACATCCATAACAGTGGAAATCAAACCGAATTCAATGAGTAATCCACCAAGTGATAATGTTAAAATGATCAAAGAAACAGTTGGCATCATACTTTCGATCCCACCACGACTAAGTAATGAATCAATTTGTTGATTGCCAGTAGTTGCAACGAATCCAGATTCAATCACTGTCGCTAAACCACTAAGAGAAGTTTGCGGATTCTGAATAAAGATCATCCCCACCGCCACAGCTATATTTAACAGAATAGTCAAGATAGCTGGTACTTTTTTCCAAGCACATAATAACATTAAGAACAATGGAATCAACGACCAAAAAGAAATTGTAAAGTTTGCTTCCAAGATATCAGTGACTTCTCGGATAGCCGTTAGACTAGTTTCTCTATTTGTGTGTCCAAGAACCATGAACAAAAAGAAGGAAACGACAAAAGCTGGAACCGTAGACCACATCATATGTTTGATGTGCTTGAATAGATCGGCATCAACGATTGCTGCGGCTAGATTGATTGACTCTGACAAAGGAGACATTTTATCTCCAAAAACAGCACCTGAAACAATTGATCCCACGACTAACGCTGGATTAATTCCTAATGTCGTACCAATACCGAAAAATGCGATCCCAATCGTTGACATGACAGTAAAAGCACTCCCTACTGCACTACCGACGATAGCACAAACAACAAATACAGAAGGAACAAACCACTTGACACTTATCAATTTAAAACCAATAACCATAAGTGTCGGGATAATTCCTGCTTGGATCCACACCGCAATCAGTGCGCCGACTAATATAAAGATAAAAATCGGAATGATTCCCGGTTTGATTCCATTGATAATTCCTTCATGTAACCACTCTGTTGGGTATCTTTTCACTACAGCGTAAAGCATGATCATTCCAATTGCTGCTAAGATCGTAATGTTTGGTGATAATTTTAATCCGACAACCCCAATTGCTATACTTGCCACAATCACCAATAAGACAAATACAGCTTCTTTAAAACTCGGTTTTCCTTTTTTCTTCATAATCATTCTCCTTTTTTAGTTAATCGAAGTACTAAAAAAGAATAGATATCGAATGACTCCGCCACAATTCATGGGCATTTCCCCCTCTAATCAAACAAAAAGAACTATTTTCAACTAAGGACGAATGACTCCGCGGTACCACCTTAATTAAAAACAGTTCTGTTTTTCACTTTGATTTAACTATTTAGTTTTTATTCCTTTTCATGTAATTCGACATTTCGGCTTGATCGGTTCGCAGCTA
Source organism: Enterococcus sp. AZ078 (assembly GCF_051714985.1). Lineage (NCBI taxonomy): Bacteria > Bacillati > Bacillota > Bacilli > Lactobacillales > Enterococcaceae > Enterococcus > Enterococcus sp. AZ078. Next base: position 719,079 of record NZ_JBIOSW010000001.1, on the reverse strand, counting down.
CCACCGACTTTCTGAACAAAACACCTGAAACGCTACTATGTGAAAAGTTGACTTTCATGAAGTTTACCTTCTGCGAGATTTTTTGTCAATACAAAATGACTATTTTTTTCAAATCATAAATCATTATTTATTTAAAAAGTCGAACCAGTTAACTGACTTTTTTCTAAAAGTTGTTGGTGTTCTTCCTGAATCTTTGTCAATAAAGCTGGTTGTTCGAATAAATCTAAAGCGGTAGCCGCTAATAGTTCTGCTGCAATGGCGATCGATGCCAACCCTTTTTCACTTTTTGCGGCTGCTTTAAACTCTTCTGAATGTCCAGCGATATACTCATCTGAAATCGAAATAGTTGGTTGAATCGTCGGAATCACTTGACTGACATTCCCTACATCAGAGGACCCTAAGCTGGTCTTTTCTGTTACATCGATTTCCGTTTCTGGAACTCCAGCTGCTTTTGCATGTGTAAAAAACAACTCATCGAAAGAAGGTGTCGGAATCATATGATCTACCGCATTTTGAAACAAACCAAATTCATAGCTTGTGCCCGTACTCAACGCAGCCCCTTTCACGATTTGTTCCACTTTTTTAAAGACTATATCTAATGTTTGGCGATTGCCAGCACGTAAATAAAAACGTCCTGCAGCATATTCAGGGATGACGTTAGCAGCAACTCCGCCGTTAGTGATGATCCCATGGATATTGACATCTTTAGGTAATTGTAAGCGTAGTGCGTTGATACCATTAAAAACTTGGATCAGTGCTTCTAATGCGTTAACTCCCTTTTCGGGTGCAGCAGCAGCGTGAGAAGCAACTCCATAAAATTTGATATCAACTGGATCATTAGCTAGCGATTCGGTTGTTTTTCCGTAACGGTAAGCTGGATGAGCACATAAAGCAGCCGCCACATCGTCAAATAATCCCTCACGAACAAAGCTCCCTTTCGCTGAACCATTCTCTCCTCCTTCTTCCCCTGGTGTTCCATACACTCGGATCTCACCACCAATTTCGTCAATTTGTTTCTTAATGATACTCGCGGCTAATACGGAATACGTTCCAAAAAGATTATGTCCACACGCATGTCCAATTCCAGGAAGTGCATCAAATTCAGCTAAAAATGCAATCGTCGGACCTGGCTTATCTGAGCGATAGCTAGCAGCAAATCCTGTACGGTGTCCAGCGACCTCCTTTTCAACTGTAAAGCCTTCTTTTTCTAACTGGCGAATCAATGCAGCAGATGAATAAAATTCGTAATTGCTCACTTCTGGATGTTGATGGATATCCAAGGCAAGTGCTTGATATTCTGGTAATCGTTCTTGGATCGCTTCTTTCAATAAACTGGATCGATTCGTTGAAATAGTTGATGTAGTCATAAAAAAATTCCTCCTTGTATGCTGGCTTCAGATAAAAATTTCTAGTTCATTTGAGCTGTACTTTCTGATGATGCTCATTTACGACCAAAGGTTTTCCATGCTGGAACACTCGAACCTTTTGACGTTTCTTCAATGACTTTAGCAGTTGCTTCAGTTTGATAAGTATCAACGATTTTTTGATACGTACGGTTTGTTTCATCTTCTTTTCGGGCAACAATGATGTTGACATAAGGGCGGGCACGATCATCCACTGGTTCTAAGAAAATTGCATCTTTCGTTGGTGTGAACCCTGCATCGACTGCTACCCCACTATTGATGACCGAAAGACTCACATCGTTTAGCGCACGTGCTGTTTGCGAAGCATCCAATTCTGTGAGCTTAAGTTTTTTATCATTTTCTGTCACATCAGAAATCGTCGGAGTCTGTCCCTTCGATGGATCAACTTTGATCAGCCCCGCTGATTGAAGAAGAAGTAAAGCGCGTCCCCCATTGGTTACATCATTAGGGATGGCTACTTTTGCACCTTCTTTTACTTCCTCAATCTTTTTGATCGTATTGGAATAGATTCCTAATGGGGCATTTACGGTGTTTCCGATTGAAACTAGATTTGTGCCATGTTCTTCATTATAGTTATCTAAAAAGAACTGGTGTTGAAAGGCATTCAAATCAATTGAGCCATCAGCTAAGGCCGCATTTGGTTGATTATAATCGGTAAACTTTACATATTCTAATTCAATATTCTCCTTTTTTAGACGTGCTTTTACATCGTCCCAAACATCTGTATCTTCACCAATCACCCCTAATTTGACAGTTGTTTCTTTTGTTTTTGTATCTGCCTTTCCTTGACTACAGCCTGCCAACCAAAATAATGCGACGAATGTCACTACAGCAAATCGAATCACTTTTTTCATTTTTTCTCCTCCATTAATGTGATATTTTTTTAATTAAAAAATTACTGATAAATTGACTTAAAAACACCAATGCCAAAATCAATAATGTCGCAACAACCGTTACGTCTGTTTGAAATCGATTATAGCCCCGAGAAATAGCTAAATTTCCTAAACCACCAGCTCCTACAGCACCTGCCATTGCGGTTAAGCCAATAACATTGATGATCGTTAAAGCTGAGACACGAATGATACTAGGTAGTCCTTCCAGTAAATAAACACGAAAAATGATACCCAATGGACTCGTTCCCATTGCTTGTGCAGCTTCGATAACACCGGGATCAACTTCAAGCAAGGCATTTTCGATTTGTCGAGCAAAAAAAGGAACGATGCCGACAATCAAAGGAACTAGTGCTGCCGTTGCTCCAATTGTTGTTCCGACAATAAAACGAGTCGTCAATGCAAGTAAAGAGAGTAAAATGATAAATGGAATGGATCGTACAATATTGATCACCTTATCAAAAAGTTCAAAACATAAGCGGTTTTCAATTAATCCTTTAGGGCGGGTAACGACTAAAACCACCCCTAATATAATGCCCAAGATTCCCCCAATCAAAGCAGACCAGAAAGTCATATATAGTGTTTGCTTTGTCGCTTCAATGAATTCATCTGGGATCAAATAAACATTTGGCAGATAGCTTTTGAGCCATTCGTTCATCTTAAACGCCTCCTTCAACGAGTTTGATTCTTTCTTGTGTTTCATGTTTTTGTAAGAGATTGACTTTGATACCTAATTGGATCAAATAATCTAGAGCTTTTTGTTTTTGAATGCTATCTCCCGCTAAAGTTACCACCAAGCTACCTATCGGTGTTTCTTGCAGCCATTCGATATTGCCATAAAGAATGTTTGCTGTTACTTGGTATTTGCTATACAACTGGGCAATCAATGGTTCATTCGTTTGGCTCCCCACATAACTCAGTTCAACTAGCCACTTATCCGTAAGCTCTTCTGCAAAGCCTTGCTGTCCAGTAATCTTTTCCAATGCTTGATCTAAGTGAGTCGCTGTACGTATAAAATCTTTCGTTAGTTCTTCTTTTGGATGACTAAAAATTTGAACACTACTTCCACTTTCGATAATTCGTCCAGCTTCCATCACCGCCACTTTATTACAAATTTCTTTCACTACTTGCATTTCGTGGGTGATCAAGACGATCGTTAATCCTAATTGGCGATTTAATTTTTTGAGCAGCGCTAGAATTTGATGAGTCGTTTTTGGGTCAAGGGCACTCGTCGCTTCATCACAAAGCAATATTTTGGGATCATTTGCTAAAGCTCTCGCAATCGCTACTCGTTGTTTCTGTCCACCAGATAATTGGCTGGGATAGGCAGAAGCTTTTTCCTTTAACCCTACTAAATCCAGTAAGTCACTTACTTTCTGACGACGTTCCTGTTTTGATTTCCCAGTATACTTTAAGGAGAAATCAACGTTGTCAAAAATTGTGCGACTTTCCATTAAGTTGAAATGTTGAAAAATCATACCAATCGTTTTCCGTTCTTTTCTTAATTCTCTTGGTGTGAGATCACCTAAATTCGTCTGTTGGATGATTACTTCCCCCTTCGTTGGTTTCTGTAAGAAATTCATCACACGAACTAATGTGCTTTTTCCTGCCCCAGAATAGCCCACAATGCCATAGATATCTCCTTGGGACACCGATAAATTCACTTCATTGACAGCTGGAATGTTTTTTCCTTTTTGCTCAAAATGGACACTGATGTTTTTTAACTCAATCATTCGTTCTCCTCCTTGTTGTATAATAAAAAAGGCATCCTCAAGAAAATGAACTCAATCATTTCCTTGAGGACGCCTTTTTGCGTGTTACCACCTCATATTCAAGCCACATTCACATGTCGCTCCTCTTCAAGTACAAACATACTCTAGCGAGATACCGGTCGCAGCCGTTACCGCCTCACAAAATGCTTGGGGTAAAATGCTCAGTAGCCATTTTCCAATCGTTCCTCTTTGCTTCTTCTCAGCTCCCGAAGCTCTCTGTTAAAAGATTTCCAACTGTACTTACTACATCATTGCAAAAAAATATATAAAAAAAATCCTCTTACCAACAAAAAATGTTAGTAAAAGGACGACGAATCGTGGTACCACCTTTATTCGGAAGTTTCCTTCCCTCTAGCCAACGTCTCATTCCTGAGAGATTGGGGTTCAGTTTAACGGTTGAACGACGACCGAATTTATCTACTTATCGACAAATTATTCTCCAAGGCCATTTTCAACTTTGCGGATTTGACTCTTTTCACCAAACAGAGCCTCTCTAAGAAATCGTTCAAGTTTACTTTCCTTATCAACGAATATACTTATTTAGTTGTTGCGAATAATTTACCGTACTCATAATTAAAAGTCAAGGAAGAAGTTTACAAAAAAAATGATTGAATTATTTTGTTGTTTTTTTATCTAACATTTCAATAACAGTTCGTAAGTCTTTTCCTTCAGCAAGTAAATTTAATTTTTCTTTTTCTTCTGCTGTATAATTTCGTTCAAAACTAGTATCTGGAATTAAAACAACGCCCATCCCAGCTCGGGAAGCAGAAGTAGCTCCAACTAAAGAATCTTCCACTGCAAATGCTTCTGAAGCAACTAATTTTGTTCTTTCTAAAGCGGTTAAGTAAGGAACAGGTGAAGGCTTGTTTTCACTTACTTCATCACCGAATGTCATCGTATCAAAATAATTAGCCAAATCAAATTGGGCTAAGATATCAGTCGCTCTTTTAGTAACTGTCGTTGTCGCTAATCCAAGTCGTAAGTCACGTTTTTTTAATTCAGCTAAAACTTCTTTCGCATAGGGTTTTAATTGTATCCCACCGTTATGAAGCTGTTGATAAAAATATTTTTCACGCTTGGCACGAACTTCTTGAACTTTTTCAGGGCTTCCAGCTGCTTTCACTAAAATGTCAAAACTTTGCTTCCAGTTTTTACCTCCCCAAGCATCTACTACTTCTTTGGGAATCGCTAAATCATACTGTTGGAATCCCCATAACCAACCATCACGATAGGTTTTCTCCGTGTCAACTAATAGTCCATCTAAATCAAATATTGCGCCTTTCATTTTTCACTATTCCTTTCAGAAAACAATATCCATAGTTTAGCATGTTTCATTGTTATTTGCACAGAACGAATCATATTTTCCTTTCATAATAAAATGAAAGGTATAGAAAAAAATGAGCCCGAGGCACTTTTGAAGTGCCCCGAACTCATGATTAGAGGTGAGAATGGACGGGTAAACGGTGTTCATTCATCAACTCCTTGCAATAAGCCCGAATTTTTCAAAACATGAGAAGCTGTTTCAAAAAATTCTTTCTTATTGTCTTCGGAGCTAACCGATGACTTCACAACCTCTTTTTCACGGTGTTCATTCATCAACTCCTTGCAATAAGCCTGAATTTTTCAAAACATGAGAAGCTGTTTCAAAAAATTCTTTCTTATTGTCTTCGGAGCTAACCGATGACTTCACAACCTCTTTTTAAATGGTATTCATCAACCATTACAATAGTTCGCCGAATTTTTTAATATAGAATTTTTTGACCATTGTCACTAATGTCAAGTAAGCTAAAATCGTTACGACTAACCAAGTCCAGTAAGTTCCTGGTAACGGCATCAAACCTAGTTCTGCACCAAAGCCTGTAAATGGCAGAATCGAACCTACAACGATTCCTAATGTCGTAATCGTAAACATCGCAAATGTCGCATTGCTTTGAATAAATGGAATCTTTGGTGTCCGTAGTGCGTGTAGGACTAATGTTTGTGACCATAATGATTCAACGAACCAACCTGCATGGAACAACGCAATAAATACGATCTTTTGTTGTGCATCTAATGTATGGAAATCTCCACCTACAACTGCTGGACAAATGATAAAGTACATCAATAAGTAGGTAGTGATATCAAAAATCGAACTCGTAGGTCCAAAATACACCATAAATTTCCCAATGCTTGATGCTTCCCATTTTTTAGGCTCATGTAAGTATTCTTTATCCATTTTATCCCATGGAAGTGAGATACAAGACACATCGTAAATCAAATTCAAAAAGAGAATTTGCAGTGGCAACATTGGTAAGAATGGTAAGAATGTGCTGGCAACTAAGACAGAGAACATATTCCCAAAGTTTGAACTTGCAGTTGCCTTGATGTATTTCATGATGTTCCCAAATGTTTCTCGACCAGATAAAAGACCTCTTTCTAAAATCGTTAAATCTTTTTCTAGTAAGATCACATCGGCTGATTCTTTTGCGATATCTACTGCTGTATCAACCGAAATACCGATATCCGCTACTTTCATTGCCGGTGCATCATTGATACCATCGCCTAAAAAGCCCACGGTATGGCCATTTTGACGTAAAGCTGTCGTTAAACGAGCCTTTTGTTGAGGATTCAATTTAACAAATACTTCATGATTTTCAGCAACTTGTGCTAATTCGCGATCATCCATTTCTGAAATCTTTTCGCCAGTGATCAATTCATTAATTTCCAGACCCACTTGACGACAAACCGAACGAGTGACTAATTCATTATCACCAGTTAAGACTTTGACTGCGACACCATGATCTTTCAATGCTTTTAGTGCTTGTTTCGTCGTTTCTTTTGGAGGATCAAGGAAAGCAAGGTATCCAATCAATACCATATCTGATTCATCTTTCACTGAAAATTCGCCAACTACGCTTGGGTTTGTTTTTTGAGCCACTCCGATTACACGTAGACCATCTTCATTTAAATCTCTCACTTTTGCAAGAACTGATTCTCTTTTTTCATTGGTTAATGGACTAACGATCCCATCAATGTCGATGTAATTAGAGATACTCAACATCTCTTCGATCGCACCTTTGGTAATCATTTGTGTTTTACCTGCGGTGTCCTCTACAACGACACTCATCCGACGACGTTCAAAGTCAAATGGAATTTCATCCACTTTGCGGTAATTGATTTTATCGGTTGCTAATGTTTGTTTGGCTTCATCAATAATTGCTACATCCAACAGATTTTTTAATCCTGTTTGATAGTAACTATTTAAATACGCATGGCGTAAAACACGATCATCTTCTTTACCAGAACAATCCATGTGGTATTCTAAAATGATTTTATCTTGAGTCAATGTGCCAGTTTTATCCGTACATAACACGTCGATCGCACCAAAGTTTTGGATCGCATTCAAATTTTTGATGACTGTTCCTTTTTTCGCCATCACACTAGCGCCTTTAACTAAGTTCGTAGTAACAATCATTGGTAACATTTCAGGTGTAAGACCGACTGCTACAGATAAACCGAATAGAAAAGCTTCCAACCAATCCCCTTTAGTCAACCCATTGATAACGATAACTGTTGGTGCCATTAAAGCCATGAATTTGATCAATAACATGGATGTTTTATGAATACCAATTTCAAAGCTTGATTTGATCGGCTTTTCAGAGAGCGTTTGAGCCACATGTCCAAATAATGTTTCATTACCAACAGATACAATAATACCTTCAGCACTCCCACTGATAACGTTACTTCCCATAAAAGCCAAATTTTCATAACTAGTTTCACTCAAAGTCTCATCATCGTAAACAATCGCTTGCTTTTCGACAGGGTAACTTTCACCAGTTAAGGCAGCTTGTGAAATAAATAAATCTTTGGCTGACAACAGACGCATATCTGCAGGAATCATATCACCTGCTGATAATCGAACAAGGTCTCCACAAACGATTTCTTCCATTGGAATCTCAGTATAATCACCGTTACGTTTAACTGCTGCGGTTACTTTTACCAATGATTTTAATTTTTCTGCGGCTTGGTTAGAGCGAACAGATTGAACCAACGTCATGGTTCCACTGACAATGACCATCGTAAAGATGATAATTACTCCAAATAAATCTTTATCCCCAGGAGCGGCTAACACGTATTCTGTGATAAATGAAATCACTCCGAGTGCAATCAATACCAAGGTGAATGGTGTAATATAAGCTTTTAAAGCTTCTACAATAAAGGGTGTTTTCTTCCCATAAGAGATTGAATTTTCACCATATTTTTCTCTTGATTCTTCAATTTGTTCGTCTTTCATTCCTTGATCAGTCGAATGAAAGAAGTTCAATAATTCTTGTTTTGTCTTTCCTGCAAATGCAGCATACATTTTTTGTGTATCTCTCTTTTTTTCCATCTCATTTTTCTCCTTAGACCCAGTAAATATAAGCAATACTTATTTAAGCTGGGTTATTTTTAGTTAGTTGAGTAATGGAGAAAATGCTGTATTTAAAGGGGCTGAAAACAGATAGATAATAGCCTCAGCCAGCAATTTCTCTCGCATTATTTTCTTCGCAGGACTGTCATCCATTTGTTCTCATCTCCTTTAACTTGATAAAATTGTTCTTGTTTCTCTTTCGTTTTAAAAGCATCAACTTCCCAACGAAACCACCTCCATTTTTTGTTTGTTAGGATTGTTTCAACACAAAAAGACCTTTCATCAAAAATTCAGCGAAAGGTCGAAAAAGCACATAAAAAAAAGCTTCTTTGATCTCATCGTTGAGTTTTGACACTGTACAACGTAAAAAGCAATTCCTTGCTTTTAGCTACCTTATGAAAAGCCTTGTCTCGACAATTCCTGTTCTACCCATTGGCGTCTCTCGACGTTTTTGGGCAGTAGCCTGTGTTTGTATAGGAGCCTCACCTAACAAATCCTATTTAGTTTTCCTTCGTAAATATAACAACTTATGCACCGATTGTCAAACTTATTTTTTGCTTTTTCCAAACATTTATGGTAAATAAATTGTTTTTGATTGATGGGGTTAGAAAATTCTTATTGAATTTAATAGCCCGCATGTTGATCAGCTTTTTCACTTTGATTGTGGGTTTACTCAGACACCAGTATAATAAAGGTATAACAAAAAAAGGGGTGTATCAGATGGAACGTACATTGGTCATTATCAAACCGGATGGTGTCAGACGTCATTTAATTGGGCGGATCATCCAACGATTTGAAGAAAAAGGATTAGCAATTACTGAAATGAAGTTTGCAACAATGACAAAAGAACTCGCACAAGAGCATTATCATCACTTAAGTGGTCGGAGCTTTTTCGATGAATTGATTGATTATATGACCTCGGGACCAGTAGTCTATCTTGTTTTAGCTGGAGAGGATGTCATCGATATCGTCCGTAAGATGGTCGGTGCAACTAAAGCTGTAGATGCTGTTCCTGGAACGATTCGTGGAGATTATGCCTTACCTGGAACTGAAAATATCATTCATGCATCTGATTCAAGAGATGCTGCAACCAATGAAATCAATCGTTTTTTCCCATTATTCGATACAAAAAAGCAAAAATCTGAGATCGTTCATCCTGAATGACCAAACAGATTTGCTCTTACTGATAGTTGAGTGAAAGAGCAGAAAAGTACCTGACAGTTCGTTTAGTCAATGATTGTTGCAAGGTCTTTTCTACTCTTATTCACTTGTCTTACTTATTCTTGTTCTATCTTGGCAATCTGTTCAAACAGCATCATTTTTTTCTCTTCTTCTTTTATCACTTCCAAGAGTTTCTCTTCAAGACGTTTGCGCTCTTTCTTGCCTAGGGTATATTCGATGACCGTAAAAAAAGTATTCAACTCTTTTGAAAGTGGTTCACCTAAGGCTTGTGCAATTAGCTTTCTGTAGTATTCTGTCATCAAACTTTCATAAATGATTGTTGATTTTTCTTTGTGTGCCAAACTGCGAGACATATCGAGGTTGATACTACGCGCTTTTTTGAAACGTTTTTTATCGATATAATAAAGCGTGAGATTCATTAAAAATGTAAATAAATAGTCTTCATTCAAAGAATCGGTCATTTGTCGCATTCTTTTTTTGATTTTCAAGTAATGATTGTCTAGAAATGAATCACTGAAAATATAGGGATACTTGGAAAGAATATCTAACTCAAAATGACCATATTCCCTGATTTTCATAAAGTATTCTTCAATCGTACGACACTCATATCCTAGAAATTCTAATTGCAACTCCATTTTTCCATTCGTCTGCCAAAACATCTGTAGATTTAACATTAAATAGTATAAATCAGCTGTTTTTTTATATTGCTTTCGGTTGTTGGCAATTTCCTTATAAGGATCAAAGTTCTCTTCTTGGATTTTATTTAAAAGATGCCGACTTTTCTTCGTTTTTTTGGGTTCTTCAAGCTGATTACGTAACCATTCATATTCGGCCAAAGAAATATTTAAGCGTTCCAAGAAGGCTTTTAGTGTACAAAAAGAGATCTTCTTTACGGTATGATTTTCGATTCCTACTAGAGATGTTTTAGAACAGATTCCCTTTGCTAACTGTGTTTGTGTCAACTTTCGATTCACTCGAAGTTGCTTGATTAATTCTCCATCATACATAATTGATCGTTACCAAAACCAATAACTGAGTGAGTGCCATGTACGAAACAGTTGATCTTTCATCCTTCTTGTAACACTTCTACAACACGTATCACATGACCGTTTGTATGATAAGAAATGTTTAGCCAAAGTGTTGAAAAATAAATTAGCTGCTTGGATCTGTGCTTCTATATGTACATGTTCGTTCATTACCAGTTGTTGTTTTGATTAAACGTTTCCCCTCCTTGTTGTTTCTGATTTTTATTCTTCGGTCAACCTATAGCTGACAAGTTTATCCTATTTTCCTTTTCTATTTTTATTTGATTCAACTGAATTCAGCCATCATTTTTTACACCTATCCAAATTTCCTCGGATTTTTCACTTCCAAAAGAATCGCTGTAAAAAATTTGTTTCCTTCACTAATTACATACGCTAAAATAAAAAAGTTTACGAATTATATAAAAAAAACTTCCAAAAAAGTGAAAACAAATCGACTTTTTTGGAAGTTTTATCAACTATTCATTTAATTATTCTCATCTGTTTCTGCAGGGTAAAGGTTAGTCGTTGTTTTATTTCCATTTTTAGAATAAACACTCGTGGACTTGCTTCCTTTTTGTTTTTCAATGGTTTCATTTTTCTCTGCATCATTTTTATAATCATACTTTTTAGGATCAATCGTTTTAAAGTTATCTGGTACATAGAAACGTAATAGATTCTCTTGATTCAACTTATCAGATAAACTTAAAGCCGTTTTGACTTGATTCTGATCTTTTTCCACTTCTTTTTGGATACCAGCTTTTTTAGGATCAATGATTTCCCCTGTTTGGTTATCATAAGTTTTTCCATCTAAAACGGTATATTTAGGTGTCACAAAATTACCATTTCTAAAGGCAACCAACTGATCATGCTGTGGTGAAAGCAAATCTGTACCAAAATGGATATAGTCTTTATCATTGATTCCTACTAAGTGTAACAGGGTAGGTAACACATCAATTTCGCCACCATATTCATGATTGATCTCACCTTTTTTATAACCTGGAATGTGGAACATCAATGGCACTCGCTGCATTTGAGCATTATCAAAATCATCCCAAGTAGCAGGGTCTTTTCCTAAAGCTTTCGCCAAGTCTTTATTATCCGTATTGGATATTCCAAAATGATCTCCGTAGATGACAAACATCGAATTTTGATAGATACCGGATTTTTTCAAATACGTAAAGAATTGTTCCAACGATTGATCTAAATAATGAGCTGTCCGGACGTAATCATCTACTCTGCTATTGCCAGTCTTCAATGATGGGAAATTAAAATGTTTATCGTCTGTATAGTATGGCGTATGATTGGTTACCGAAAGAAACTTAGTATAGAACGGTTGTTGTAAATGTTCCAAATATTTAGCTGATTCTCTGAATAAGTCCTTATCTAAAATACCATATCCCAACGTTTCATCTGAACTATTGAAATAAGAACGATCAAAGAAGTTGTCATAGCCTAAATTTTTATACACATGATCTCGGTTCCAGAAGCTCCCGACATTCCCATGGAAAACCGCGCTCGTATAACCTTGCTGTTGCGCCAAGATTGCTGGAGCAGCTTGGAACGTGTTATCTGAACCTAGCTCGGTAAACAAAGAACCTTGTGGTAAACCAAAAGTTCCCGTCTCTAACATATTTTCTGCATCACTTGTTTTTCCTTGCCCAACTTCATGGAAGAAATTGTCAAAGCTGATCGTTGATTGATTCTTATAGATACTATTTAAGAATGGCGTTACTTCTTGACCATCTACCTTCATATTGATTAGAAATTGTTGGAAGCTTTCTAAATGCAGGACAATGATGTTTTTCCCTTTAGCCACGCCAAATGTTGCTGGATTAGGAGCAGCATAATGATTTTCGGTGTATTTTCTCACTTCTTCCACACCATTACTACTTGCATGCGCACGAACACTACTTGTCATCCCTGTTTTGATAGCATCGTAAATAGTATAGGCATCGATTCCCAAATATTTGACGATGTAAGAACGGTCAAACGTCCGTTGCAACAATTGGGGACGATTTGCTTCACTAAGCGCTAAATTTCCTGAAAAAATCAACGCTGACAGACAAGTAACTGCGATCGCCACTGGTTTAGAGACTGTAGGACTTTTTACTGGTATTTTTTTAACAAACATCCAGATGATGAGTCCTACAAATACTAATATATCCAACCAATACAAAATGTCATGAGGTCTCATTAATGCAAAGGAACTTCCTGATAAACCTTGTGAAACTTTAGAAAAGCCTAGAATAGACTTTACGGTCACGAAATCTGTAAATTCTCGATAAAAAATAATATTCAAATAAAGCAAAAGCGTATTTAAAATATCAATGATTAAAAGAACAATCAATGCGGGTTTCAATTTTTTTATATATAATGCTAAACCAAAAAACAACAATGTCGTTGCAATTGGGTTAATCCACAGAATAAAGTATTGGATGCTGCCTTCAACGCCCAATGAAAAATCAACGTAATAGGCAAAGATCGTTTTCAGCCAAAAGAAAAAACTAGCTGTCAAAACAATCAGCAAACGATTTTGGCACAATTTTTTCAAATGTGTCACAAGTATCACTTCTCTCTTTTATTTTTTTTTATTCTGCTCCTAAAAAATGAAAATTTCCTAAAAAAAGGGTTATTTTAAGATTTTTTTTAGAAATGAAGGGAGCAATTATGGATATCTATGCCAAAAAAAAGAACCCCTCAGACTAAATATGTCCATCCTGAGGAGTTTTTGTTAGCTGTTTTTGTTTTGGTCAACCTGAACTACAATAGTTCTAGTTATCGAATGAAGCAAGAACAATCAGTCAAAGATTCAGCAGAAAACAGTAACTTAGTAAAAACAAATGAACTTTCATCATTTCAAATGAATGACTATCATGCACCTCTCAGTACTTGAGCTGGAAAAGACGGGCTGTCTCATCTATTTCCCAGTTTGCGTACTCTTACTAAAATACTCGTGTTACTTTGCCTTCTGTTGCTGACTTGCTTTGCTGTTTTTTGTGCTATTTTTAGTTGTACGACTCGATTGCGTCTTGGACTTACTTTGGGTCGTACTTTGAATTGTTTCCGAACGTTCAGAAGAACTTTCCTGAGTCGGCTCAACCTGAGTCGTATCAGAATTTTCTTTGACTTCTTTATTCATTTTTATCCAATCTTTCAGACGGGTACTAACAACCTCACGATTCACCTTATCTGAATAGCTGGTTATTACTTTTCCGTTCTTTAATCGAGCTAGTTTTTCTCCGTCATTGGTTAAAAGTAAGACGGTCAAATGTTTATCGTTGAATTGATATTGTCTTAACGAAATAGCACTTAAGACATCATCAATATTGATAAACTGATTACTTTCCTTGTCTTTTGGCAAATAAAGCTCTAATTCTCCCTTATCATAGTTGGCTACTATCTTGTAATCCTTCCACCAATAAGTAGAAAATTCTTTTTTAAATTTATCTACTGATTCTTTACTTGCAATGATTTTTTCTGTTTCTAGTTGAGCGATATCTGCTGTCATTTTTCCTGAAACTGCGGCTGATAAAAAAAGCAGTAAGAAAAAACCAACTAACCAAAAGAGAAGAAAAGGACGTTTTTTTCTCATACCTTTCTCCACTCCCATTCAAATTTGCCTATTCCATTATATACAAAAAATGAAGAGTAAAGACAAAAAAGTAAAAAAAGATATTAAATAACGAAAATTTTTTTATAAATAACCCATACTGATGGATCGTTTTATAAAAAAGGTTGTAACTAAATTTATAGTAAAGCAAATTTAGAACGTTTCTAAGATCATACTTTCACCAAAAAAACGTTATAAGTACATTGAAAATAACCTGAAACTTACAACACTTGAGACTGTTAATCATTTACAACAATTACCTTTTGGATTAGTTTTGATAAACAATTTTGTTAATTGCATGCTTCGATTTATTTACCTTCGTTTTGGCTTGCTCTTTTCTTGAATAGACTTGAATAGACAGACTTCACTAATTTCTGTCCCCCTTGTTTACTTGATTACCCGAAAGTTATGATTTACTTCAGCATGAATTTGTTGATGTTTTCTTAAATAATCAGCAATCAGTTCAGTCATATCGATTTGGATTTCACGAATGATTTTATCGGCAGAAAACATGTGATAATTCCCACCACCGACCGCTCTGTACTGATTCATGACTACTTCCAGCTCTTCCTCAGGATGGATCGGTTTGCCTACTCTGGCTAATTTAGTGATCCTTTGCCCTACTGGTTGACGTAAATCGATCTCATAATCAATGCCCTCATACATGTCATAATTATAATACTGTGGTTTAGGTTCAATGAACGCAGGATTAAATACGATCTCGCCTGATTCTATTGCCAAGAAGTTTGCTGTTTGTTCTAAGGCATCTCTTAGATCCTGCCCTGTAATTTTAAGAACTGCTAAAGTATTAGGATAAATATAATTGGTAATAATTTCTCTCATTGTAATAGTTTCATTGAATCCTTGACCTTCATTGTTGAACAGAGCCGTTCCAGAAATCGATACTCCGCTGGCAGCCATTTGCACCCGATTAATAAACTCAATATAAGGATGTTCCACGATTCGTGCTTGCATCGGATCAGTGATTTTCATGTCTCCTTGTACCTCTCCCACTGGTTGATCAAGCCATGTTTGCAATTCATTTTCTGTTTTTTGAACAAGCGAAAGAATGTCTTCATCTGCCTCGTCAGTTACTAAGGAAATCAGTTCTGCTTTTCCGTCCGAAACACGATAACCATTAACCGTTCGTTCCAAGGATAATTCGATTTTACCTAAAAATTCGCCACGATAGCCCGGTTGGATAATCGGCACACCATTTACCTTCGCAGCAATCACTCGATGTTGGTGCCCAGTAATCAACGCATCCATCCCAGCTACTTCTTGGAGTAGTTGGAAGCCTTCATTTTCGCCAGTCAATGCTTCGGTGGGTTCGCCAGTCTCTAAATCTTTCTCGAATCCACCATGATAAGCTACAACCACTACATCTGCTAATTCTCTAAGTTTAGGTACATACTGTTTCGCTGCTTCAACTGCAGATACAAATTGTAGGTCTTTAATTGTTTCAGGTTGTTCCCAATGGGGGATATATTGCGTGGTCAACCCTAAAATCGCCACTTTGATCCCTTGTTTTTCAATCATCACATAGGGCTGTCCAAAATAAGGATCGCCTTTGCTCGTTAAAATATTAGCGGATAATACAGGATGATGATAACTAGCGATAGCTTGTTCTAAGTAAGATAAGCCATAATTAAATTCATGATTTCCTAATATACTAGCATCCACATCCATTTCATTTAAGACATTCGTTAATTCTGAGACGTGGTGATCTTGGTGTTTTGCTAAGTAGTAACTAAAAGGTGACCCCTGAATGAAGTCACCGTTATCAATGACATAAAGAGGGTCTGGGCTAGCTTCTCTGATTTGTTTGATCCTACTGGCAATTTTTGCATAGCCATAAGGTTGTTCTTGATCCGTCGCATAGTTCGTTGGATAGATATACCCATGGACGTCACTAGTTGCTAACAATGTTATTTTCATACTTGTCTCCCATTTCATGAGACTGAACCAAAACTTGCCTCAGTCTCTTTTAGTCTCTCTAAAAACGAATAAACGGCGTTCAAGAAGCAACTCCTCAACAATAAGCGATGATTTTCTAAAATATGAGGAGCTATTTTAAAAAATCCTCTCTTATTCGCTCGGAGTTGAACGCTTCTTTCACAGCCTCTTGCTAAACGGTGTTCAAACATCAGCTCCTTGAAATAAGCCTGAATTTTTCAAAACATGAGAAGCTGTTTCAAAAAATTCTTTCTTATTGTCATCAGAGCTACCCGATGTTTTCACGACCTCTTGCTAAACGCTTCTCTCACAGCCTCTTGTTCACAGCGAGACAAAAGCAGCATCTTCGAAAAATAAGCCGAAATTGACCCAAAATTTGAGAAGAAAATTTCGGAAACTCCTTCTTATTTCTTGATGTTAAACACTTTTGTCACAACCGCTTAAAGCAAACAAGCTAACGTTCTTAACGTTCTTTCGTTCGATTGTTTATTGATTCCAAGCATCTTCCAATTGAGGAACGGAATCTTTTATCAGTTTCTTCGTATCTTGATTCGTATTCGATAAAATGTTTTCCATGATCGAACGTACCTCATTATAAGCAGGATCTGCGTTTTCAATCACAGGGATCGAGAATAGATCAGAAGTAGCTGCTTCTAAATATTGTGGTACTTTTGTTTCTGTAGAATTCTTGTATTCATCACTTTCAAGAACCGATTCAACGATTGGCATATAACCAGTCATATTTGCCCAATACAGTTGGTTTTCCGGTTGCGCTAAAAATTTCATATATTCAAAAGCAGCTGTGCGTTTTTCAGCACTGGCACTACTGAACATATAGATATCCGTTCCTTGTTGCAAATTGATTTTTTCAGGACGCGGCGCAACGCCATACTCAAATTTTCCTTCAGTATCTTTTTTCACATAACCTTCTCCAGCAATCGAGCCAACAAACATTGCCACTTGTTCATTTGCAAAAGGACCTGACAAGTACTTATCCGATCCAGCAATTCGGAAATAACCATCTTTGACGCCCTCAGCATAGTAATCGATCACTTTTTGTGATTCTTTCCCATCTAAAGCTAAGTCTTTGTCAAAATCAACACCTTGATTTTTCATACCAATCGCATAGTAGTTATTCAATGAATCAAACCCAGCACCCACCACTTGCCCATCTGATTTTTCATAGATCGTTTTTGAAGCTTCTTTTAATTCTGCTAGTGTCGTCGGTACTTCAACGTTATATTGTTTTAATAGATCTGCATTGTAGAAAAGCATTTCCGTTGATTTGTTAAAAGGGATACCATATTGCTTGTCATCAATTTTAGCACCTTCTAATAATGAATCACGGATTTCTTCCTGATCCTTCCAGCCAATCGTATCATTTTCGATATAAGGGTTTAAATCAACCAACATCTCATCTTGAGCGGCATTCCATAGCCATCCTGGATAAGCTTGAGTGATTGTCGGCAGATCCTTAGGTGAAGGTAATGTCGAATTGATTTTTGCTTGAAGATCCGAATATTGCGATTGATTTTGCAACTCTACCTTGATATTAGGATTTTCTTTCATGAAGTCATCTGTAAGTTTAGTTAATGCTTCTTCTTGCGCACCATTCATCGCATGCCAGAAGTTGATCGTTGTCTTTTCATTGATTTCTGTTACGATATCCTCACTTGAACTATCTACCTTTTCATTCTTTCCACAAGCACTTAACGCAAATACTGCTGCTGCAGCCACAAACACAGAAGCCCATTTTTTCATTTTCATCTTCTTTTTACTCTCCCTTTTCTCTTATAAAATAATTTGTTCGCCACGTTTTGGCAAAATTCTTTCTCCATAAGGATTGACTAATTTCTCGGGTTTTAACGTATGGATCGGCACTAACACTTTTGGTTGTATCTTGTCGATGATTTCAGCTAAATCAGCTGGAAATGCGTGTCCAGACAGCGATAATCGAACAAATTCAACTTGCTTTTCAGCTAAAATCTTTAAAAAGACAGCATATTGTGGATCAAAATCTCCCAATGGTTGGGCATCACTATGAATGTATAAACCTCCTCCTTGCAAGTTTTCTATATTATCAACGACTTGCCAAACAAAAGTTGTTTCATCGTTGCGTAAAACTTCGTAGGGATATTCTAATTCTGACTGAAGAATCGGAATGACTGGACTATCCGTTAAATAGTAATAGGGCACATCCATTCCTAGAACTTCTTTCATTAATGCAGCCATATTCGCTTCTAAAACCATCGTTCGCGGGGATTGTTTCACCAGCATTTCAAAGCGTTTAAGGTTTGCTGGGTACCCATTGAAAGTAATTTGACGATTAGGATATTGATCGACCAGTTCACAAAAGCGCTGAACTAGCTCTTCTTCCGTAGCAATTGGCGTTTGTTCGCTTATTTCTCGGTCAGGAAAACTGATGCTGACGCCTTCCATCATCAATAAGTCAGTCTGAAATGATTTTTGACAAAACGTTTCTGTCATTTGCCGGTCATATCCATGAAGACGCAAGTCACCAGTGTAAGTCAAGAATCGGTCAGGCGTTTTGATTAGTAAAGCAGCTGCACCATACGCATCATGATCGACTGGTAGAATCTCCACACTGATTTCTCCGATCTGAACAGTTTCATAAGGAGATAATCCATTCATTTCACGTACAAACCCTTCTTTTTCAAAAGGAGAAGGAATCAAGAAATCGTTGTTTCGATGAAGGGAATGTAAGATTTGCTTCGTTTCATTTAAAGTGTATAAAGGAATTGCTGGATCAAGATAATTGATCATTTTTGAATGATCCAAATGAGCGTGAGATAAGAAAACGGCTGTATGCTGATACGGCTCTCTTTCTCCTGTTTGTATGTGCTGTACTTGATCAAACAGCCTTGGATCATATAATCCATTCAAGTCAGGAATCAATCGATGTTCAAGCAATGTATTTAAAGATTCATCAGCTAAGTCTAATTCTGGACGGTACTCTGTGCCAAAATCAAAAAAGATGTGTGAATCGCGGTAGGCAACTTCAATGATCGTTCCACCGATCGTTAAGATTCCGCTATGGAAAGTAATCACTGTTTTATCCTTTGATTCCATTTTTCGCCACTCCTCGTATAATTTCTTTTCTAAAAATCAAATAAATAATCAAAATCGGGATAACTGTTAACGTCGCCGCCGCCATTTGTAAATGAACGTCACTCCCACTTTCAGAGGTAAAAGCAGCTAAACCATTATTTAACAGGCGGAATTTTTTCTCGTTCGTCACAAGCAGTGGCCATAAAAATGAATTCCAACTTGAAATAAACGTCAAGATACCCACCGTGACTAATGCTGGTTTAGACATCGGCACTAAAATTTTCCAAATATACTCTAGATCACTGGCACCATCGATTTTAGCTGCTTTATAAAAGGTACTGGAAATACTCTTTAAATACCCGTTCAAATAATAAATATAAAAAATACTGGTCAAGAAAGGAATGATCAATGCACTATAGCTGTTTAGTAATCCCATTCGTGAAATCGTATTGTAATTCGTAAAAATAATGGACTCATAAGGAACCATTAGTAATGAGATCATGATCCCGATAATCAATTTTTTAAAACGAAATTCCAGACTTGTTAACGCAAAAGCCGCTAAAACAGATGTGATGACTGTAGCGATCGTAGTTACTAACGAAACAAAGACGGTATTGAAGAAATAACGTAAAAATGGTGCTTTTTCAAATACCTCCGTATAATTTCCCCATTGAAATGATGTTGGCAGTATGGTTGGCGGAATACTCGTTGCCTCACTATATGTCATCAACCCAGCTAAAATCATATAAATAAATGGAAAAATCGTTACGATCCCTAAAATTCCGATAAATAGCAATGAGAGTCCTGTAACAACTTTTTTCATCCTCTTCTCCCTACTTTCTTCAACAATTTATTTTGAATAAATGTGATCAGTAAAATGACGAGGAACAAAATGACCGTCGCCGCCATAGCGATCCCTGGTCGACCAGCGATGTGGAATTTATCGTAAATATAAAAGACCGCTGTCGTAGCACTTTTGGCGATCCCTGGCTGCCCACCAAACAAAGCATAGACTTGAGTATAGACTTTAAACGCTCCGATGATATTGACAGTCAACAAGAAGGTGATCGTTGGGATCAATTGAGGAAACGTGATCCGACTAAAAATCTCCCAAGCATCTGCTCCAAACATTCGAGCAATTTTATAATGCTCTTCGTCAATATTTCTTAAACCAGCCAATAAGATAATGATATTGAATGCGAGACTGGTCCAAACCCCAAAGATGATCAACGTTGTCATACTCATCGAAACATTATCTAACCAATTGATTGATTCAAATCCTAAAAAATTCAGCAAATAATTAATGAGCCCATAGGACCCGTTGAAAAAATAGCGAAAGACGATCCCGATAGCAATCGTACTTGTCACATAAGGCATGAAAAAAATCGTTTCAAAAAAAGTCTTATGTTTCACTTTTTCAAAGATCACCCAAGCGATTCCCAGTGAAAGGAGCAATGAAATAGGAACAACTGTAAAAGCAAATAATGCGGTGTTTCTTAATGCTTTGATAAAGACTGGGTCTGACAACACACGCTGATAATTCTCAATTCCTGCAAATTGTTGATTGATTAAGGAGCCTTTTTGAAAGCTCATCGCTAGTGAACGGAACAACGGATAGATACTGAACAAAACAATAATGACCAATGATGGCAGTAAGAAGAACCAAGCTTTCGGTTGATTTTCTGGATCATATGCTTTTTTGAACATTAGTACACCCGCTCCCCTTGGTCATCGAAAAGAAACATTTTATGGTACTGGAAATCAAAAGAGAGTACCGTATCTTCTTCGATGAGCTTTTCAATACTAACGATCGATTTCAGACGTTTCGCAGCGAGCGAAAAATTCAAAATCTGTTCACGTCCGATCAATTCAACTCCAGAAACTTGTACTTCGAACAATCCGTTAGTCGTTGGAAAAACGTCTTCTGGTCGAATCCCTAAGATATATTTTCCATCCACTAATGGTTTTCTTAATTGAGCGGATTCCAGTTTCGTCAGAGGAATTTGAAAATCCGTATGGCTGATTTTCCCTTCACGAACATTGACCTCGACCGGTAACGTATTGATGATCGGGTTACCGATAAAATTGGCAACAAAAAGGTTAGCCGGGTCTAAGTATAAATTCTGCGGAATATCATTTTGTTGAATCACACCTTCATTCAGTAAAATAATTTTGTCACTAATCGAAAGTGCTTCTTCTTGATCATGCGTCACAAAAATCGTAGTGATTCCAACTTCTTTTACCAAACGACGGATTTCTTCTCGTATCTTTAATCGCAAGCGTGCATCCAAATTACTTAAGGGCTCGTCTAATAATAAAACTTCTGGTTTCTGGACTAAGGCTCGTGTAATAGCCACACGTTGTTGTTGTCCACCTGATAAAGTCCCTGGTTTTTTATCTTGGAGTTCTTCGATATTCGTTAGTTTCATATATTCCTGTGATATTTTTTTAGCTTCTGCTTTTTTGATTTTATTTTCGCCAACCGTCAATGGAAACATAATATTCTCAACCACAGTCATATGCGGGTATAAAGCATAATTTTGAAATACAAAACCAATATTCCGATCTTTCGGTTCCGTTCGTACCACCGACTCTCCACTAAAACGAATGTCCCCATGACTAGGGCTTAATAACCCCGCAATCAAATTCAAAATCGTTGATTTTCCACAACCACTAGGGCCAAGCAAACAAACCAAATCCCCTTTTTCGATTTGAAAATCAACAGACTTCAGTGCTTCAAACCCATTATCGAATACTTTCTTCAGATTGATAACCTCAATCATTTTTCATAGCCCCTCACGTAATAAAATTTCTTTTTACAGGTGTTAATAATTTCTACCTTATAATCAATGCTAACGCTTCTATGTGTAGATTGATTTAATTCTGTGTAAATATCTTGAAAAGAAAACCATCTGCTCACACTTCCTCCAAAAAAAGATAACGTTCGTATTTTAATCATATAGAAACGGTTACAATTGATAAAAACTGAAAAAATCACTTAAAAAGCATACTTACTTTATAAAGATATCAAATAACATTCTTTATTTATATACATTCAAAAGCGTTTTCATTGTATTCTAATTTTTCAAACAAACAAAAATATTCCTCTTGACCGTTTATTAAACGGAGCAAGAGGAACGTTGACTTTTTTATATTGTAAATTGGTTGGTATCAGATAGTTTTTTAAACCAGTGACCAGATTTTTTGATCGTCCGTTTACCATCATTCGCTAAATCAACGGAAATAAATCCATAACGATTTTTGTAAGCATTGGTCCACGACCAGTTATCCATACACGTCCACATATGATACCCCAAGCAATTAGCACCTTCTTCGATTGCTTGATGAACATATTTTAGATGTTCTTGGACAAATTCAATGCGATAATCATCGTGGATCATCCCATCTTCTTCGATAAAACGTGCTTCATTTTCAACACCCATACCGTTTTCAGAAATGAAACAGTCAATATTACCATAATGGTCTCGAACATTGATTAAGATATCATAAATTCCCTTTTCATAAATTTCCCAACCACGATAAGGATTCATTTTACGATTTGGCATTTCATAATTATCAAAATAATCTTCTGGCATTGGTCCATTTTCATGATCAATCGGTGTTTCTTTTGCTTTGACCCTTCTTGGTTGGTAATAATTGATCCCTAATAAGTCAATGGTATTTTCTTTAATGATCGCTAAGTCATCTTCTTGCATCGCTGGTACCATGTCTAATTCTTTCACAATGGCGATCAATTCTGGTGGGAACTCACCTTTAACTGCTGGATCAAGAAACGAACGATTAAAAAAGGCATCAGCTAATTTAGCTGCTTTGACATCTTCTGGGTTGTTTTCATCCCGAGGATAGCTTGGTGTTAGATTCAAAATGATTCCGATTGAACCATCTAACGCCATGGAATGATACGCTTTGACGGCTAATGCAGAAGCCAGCGCTTCATGATAGCCTACTTGGATCGCCTTTTTCATATCGGACTCTTCCGGGTAATGCCAACGGTAAAGATACCCAGCTTCAACTGGCACGATTGGTTCATTATGGGTAAACCATTTTTTGATTTTCGTCCCAAATAATTCAAAACAAATCTTAGCATACCTTTCATACGCTTCAACCGTTTCCCGATTGAGCCATCCGCCTTTTTCTTGCAAAGGCATCGGCATATCAAAATGATATAAATTCACAAATGGTTCAATGCCATTAGCGATCAATTCATCGAAATACGCATGGTAAAAATCAACAGCTTGTTGATTCACTTCGCCAGTCCCTTCAGGAATCAGGCGACTCCATTGGATCGAAGTACGAAAACTATTGTGTCCAGTTTGTTTCATTAATTGAACGTCTTCTTTATACTTCGTGTACACTTGTGATGTCTTTTCAGGACCTACTTGATTAAAGAACTTTTCTGGTTCTTGGCTAAACCAATAATCAAAAATATTCTCTCCTTTACCATCGCCAGCAACACGACCTTCTGTTTGCGGGCCACTTGCGGCTGATCCCCACCAAAAATTACTTGGAAATTGATAATTTGTCATCCACTCACACCTTCTATTAAAGAGTTCAGTTTATTTGCTAAATAATACTTGTTCCCTACTCAATATAGCAAACGTTTACACCAGTTACAAGTTAATTTAGCAAACGTTTTATTTAGTTGAAACGACTCGTACACCCCTACTTCATTTGCTGTACTGAGCAAACCAGTCCTTTTGAAGGGGAGTTGACATCTGTAAAGAAATGAGATTGAATAGAAGAGACATAAACACCTTTTTTCAATGGAATAGACAAAAGCTAGTATTCCTAAATCTTATAATAGAAGCTATACTAATTTATTAGTCACAGTAAACGCAACGACAGAAATCCAGCCAACTTGGTTGACTAGAGGATTCACACCGTTTGTAGTTAAAGCTGTATCATACAATGGAGGAAATATTTTGAAGAAATTAGTCATCATGGTTCTTTCGCTTGTCAGCTGTTTTACTTTATCAGGATGCAGCCTATTCGGTGGCTCTGGTAATTCAGCAGACCAAACGACAGATTCATCGACTCTACAAGCTGAAAAAGAGGATATCAGTAACAGTAACTATTCATTAAAAGTCCGCAAAGACATGAATTTAGTCAGTGGGCAAATCATTTTTAGCGATCATAAAATGGAATGGACACGTACCTATACAGGAACTGAAAAAGATACCGCAAGTACTTCTCAAGAAAAAACAGTACTCAATGATATCAAGATCAAGACCGAAGCAGACACTTATACCATCTCTGGTAAAGAAGATGGTAAAGAAGTATCCGTTACCTTCAAAAAGATCGGAAACTACCGAATCAAAGATCAGGACGGAAATATTTATAGTTTGTAAAAGACCTAAAAAGACCGACTTGACCTGATCAGTAAAGGAAAAACTTTTAGAACAGCTTTTATTTTTGAAAAAACTTGCAACTGTTCTGGCTGTTTTCTTGTCACTTCGTACAAAAAAACGAGAGCTGACATGGCTCACTCGCTAGGAATTAACCGGAATTAAGAGAAATTGTTAATTTCTCTTAATTTTTTTGTTTCTGCCATTTCTTTCTGGTATATTGGGTAAGCACAATGTGATAAAGGAGAAAAAAATGAGTATATTTGATAGTCATGATTATTGTACTTGTACAACCAGTAAAAATATTCATACCGAATTTAGTGATCAAGGAAGCTTAAGTATTTGCGATCACTGTCATAAAACTGTAAAAGATTCATTTAAGTCATTTGAATCCTATACGAAAGAAAGACATGCGGATGTTTTAACTGTTAAATAAAGTCTCGGCCTTATTTTGTATAAGTATGGCAGGATACCAATAGGTCAAAAGATTTGAAGATGTCAAAAGACACGTTCAAATCTTTTGATCTATTTTTACTATCTTTTTCACTTAGCCAAAAACAGCTTTTTCCTTGATAAATTGATTACTATCGAACTGTGTTCTTTCGAATCATGTCTTTTCAGGAACCGCTCTATCAAAAACAAGCTGGAAAACCGCCAAATCGTTTCGACTATCTTGGAGGTTTTCCAGCTTGTTTCTTAAAATGAACGATGTCATCATCTTTTTAAAATGGAACATTATGACTGTTTACTGACCCAGTCCTTGTCCTTTTGCATGTTGATTCTCAGTAAAGTATTTCCCTGCCTCTACATCGCTTAATTCTGCTAATTTTTGTTGGATTTGTTCAATGACCTCTTTTGCATGTTCTGGCTTTTCAACAAAATCGAAGCGGTCACCATCGATTTGAATCTTCGGACAAACATCAAAATCTTCATACCATTGATCATAACGTTGATTTAAAGAGCGATAATAGTCATAAAGTGTCTCATCACTTTCCAGCTGTTCATAATCACGACCCCGTTTTTTGATGCGATCCAACATTGTATCCAAGGACACTTTGATATGAACCATCAAGTCTGGACGTTTCTTAGGAGCAACATCGTCTAACTCGTTAAGCATCGTATCCAATAAATTATCATATTGTTGCACTTCAATATCGGTCACTCGACCTAGATCTGCATTTAAATGAAATAGCAGGCTATCTTCATAGATCGAACGGTCTAACACGTTATCATCATCCACTAAAGCATTTTTCATCGCTAAAAATCGTTTATTCAAAAAGAAAATTTGCAATAAAAAAGCATACTGTTCTGGATTTGAATAAAAAAGTGGTAACACTTCATTGTCCTCAACACTTTCATAAAATGGTTTTGAGTCGATTTCTTTCGCAAGCATATCTGTCAAACTGCTTTTTCCTGCACCAATCGTTCCTGAAATTAATATCACTGACATGCAATCCTTCCTCTTTCTATTTCTATAAGTACTCGCCTACGTATTTCGTTACTGGTAATGTTTTAAAATCGTAGTCACGTACTTCGTCAACTGTTTTTAAATAAGTATGCAAACTTTGAGTAATCATCAAATTAGTTGGAACAGTCTCTTCTTGGAAAACAATCATTGGTTTTTTCATCATTGTTGCTGCCCCTAATTCATAAGCTGTCCCTGGATCAATGATTTGATGTTCATAATCTAAAATAGCTACTACGTAATCAGCTGCTGTTAATTCTGCCATATCTTTTTCATAAACTTCTTGTGCCCAACCTGCACTAAACATTTCATAATTACTTTCTTGATGATGTCTTGGCGAATAAAAACCAGTCACCGTTGGATTTTCTTCCAATGCTTTTTCGATACGAGCAACACGCTCGACTTGCTCCTCTGAAAAGAATGGACCTGCTAAATAAATTTGACTCATTAATTTGCCTCCTCTAATAATTGTTGTGTTTCACTTACTTCTGCGCGTAATAAATCGACTAGTTCTAATGGGTTATTTGAAAAAAAGACGTAATCCAGCCATTTGGCATCCATAAATTCTTCTTTGGCAAACGTTTCTAATAACGTCTTTAAACCTTCATAATATCCTCCGATATCTAAAATACCAATTGGTTTCTTCGCTGTTAAATCAATGGCCATCCAAGATAAAAGTTGAGAAAACTCTTCTAAGGTTCCCAATCCTCCAGGAAAGATCAAAACAGCATCTCCTTGTTCAAATAACAATACTTTTCGTTCGTCGATTGTCTCGGTAGGAATAAAAGTTGTTACATTTGTATTCGGTAACTCAGAATCAAAAAGCCCTGTTGGATAGATACCAGTGACTTTCCCATTGTTTTCTAGTAAAGTCTGACTGAAAACTCCCATGATACCCGATTCTGATCCACCATAAACCAGCTCAATCTCTTCTTGAGCCATATATTTTCCTAACGTTTGGGCAATAAATTTATAGCTTTCTTTATTACCAAAACGGGAGCCACAAAAAACTGTTAGTTTCAAAAAAACACATCCCAACTCAAAAGTCTAACTTCATTTTACACTTGTTTTTTTAAAATAAAAGACTAGATTTTGTGATTTTTTAGTGGTATATAAGAAAAAAACACTATATCTAGTGTTTGTTGGTGAATATTTTTTTAATCTTTTTTATTTTAAAAAAACATTAAATAACATAAATGTTTAAATTTGAAACGACTTTCTTAATTAAGAAAGCTTGCTTTCATCGTGTTCTGACAATAACATTCACTCATTTAACGAGAATCTAGCATCATTCTTTTCTCGAAAAAAATTTGATAAAATAATTGTTATGTTTCATTATCTGTAAATGTTTCGCTAAAAATTTTATGTACATGAACTCCCCAATCAAATGTTTTCTTGAATTGTTCTATTTTCTGATATTCATCACATTTTGACAACCAATAAGAAAGACCAACTTTTTATCTAATAGCAAAAAAATAAGCCAATACTTGAAAGAAAATCTACATTCCTTCAATATATCGGTTTTATCTCATGGTACGACGGCTCACTCAATTATTGTTCTGATCTTGAAAAATGATAGAAACAGCCAAATGCTTTTATTCTAAAACATGTGTTTTTTTATGTTCCTTGAAAAAGCCAAAACCAACATTGACACACTTTACTCGCCCAAGTAAACTCTCCCCTATTTGTTGCACTTGCTATCTTCATTTTACTCGTTATCCTCAGGTGTATGTTTTTGGATAAAAAAATGGACTGGACACATCGTATCCAATCCATTTATGGCACAGTAAATAAAACACATGTAGTTCATCTATTTTTCTCGTCAAAAAAGGTAGATTTCTCCTTTAAGATTCGATACAATAAACGAAGTTGATGGTTTCCATTGACTATGGCAAACTTGATTGGTCAATGTGGTTGACTTTTTCAAGACCTCTGTTTCTGGCTGCCACTAGAAATGGAGGTGCCTTTTTTTATTCGGCTGTTTCTATCTGTTCCTTATAATACTGATCGCTTACGTGGTAGTCAAGAGAAAACGAAAACCTACAAAAAACTGTACTGTTTTTCTCCCAGATTTTTGTCAAAAATATTTCTCCTTCTTTTAGACACTAAAAACAACAGAGAAAGTTAGCGATCTAAAACGACCGCTACAGTTGCAAGTCTATCCAATCGTTTCTGGATTTTTACCATCAGCTTATTCAACTCTTGGCTGATCTGCTATCTACTAAAAGCTAACTTTTAATATTTCAGACGATGTCAAAAAGTCTTGAAACACTGATTCCCGTTTCAAGACTTTTTTAACGCTCCGATGCATTTTATTTCGTCCATTCATCGCAAGACTATTTCTTAGCGAATCAAATCGACATCTGGCGCATCTAGTAATTGTTGAACCTGTTTTCTAGTTGTGAGCGGAACATCTCCTTGGATTGCGTGAGCCAAACGAGCATTTCCTGTTGCAAACTCGACGGTTCTAGTCAATGACCAGTTTTCCGCATATCCTAATAATATCCCAGCCGCAAAAGCATCCCCTGCACCAATTCGGTCTAAAACAAATAACTCGTAAAAAGGTGTTTCAACGTCTTCTGTGACGGTGATCAAATATCCTTTTAATTGTTTTCTTCCTTCATGGCTGGTTCGTTTCGTACCAGCAAACCATTCGATGTCATAATAAGCTAAAAAGGATTGGATATAGGCGATAGGATTTTTCGTTGAATCGCTTGTTCGCCATTCTAATAATTCCGTCAAATCACGGATCGAGCCAAATAAAATCGTACAATAAGGTAAAATTTCCTCATAGCGTTGTTTCAAGATGTTTCTTTGATCTTGTTCCTGGTTCAATGTTGGCCGAAAGTTGAAATCAAAACATACTTTTTTTCCTTGAGCATGAGCTTTCTTGGCAAGAGAAATCGCTGTTTCGGCACACTGATCAGACAAACTCAAACTGATCCCGCAAATATGCACAAGATCTACTGTTTCAATAAACGCCTGTAATTCATAGTCATTTTCTTGAGACAATCCAAAAGAACTATGTTTTCGATTTTGGTAAGTAACTTCAGTAGGACGAACACCATACCCCATTTCTGCGAAATAGGTACCGATATGTTGTTCTTGTTGGATTACATACTTCGTTTCAACACCGATACTTTTTAAGTTAGCTAACGCAGCACTGCCTAAGCGATTATCGGGCAGAGCCGTCAATAGATAACTCTCCATATCAAAATGAGCTAGATTACCAACTAGATTCACACCTGTTCCGGTATATGCCAGTCTTAATGTATGGGTTTGTTCTAGCATCAAGTGTTCTGGAGGTGTCAATCGCAACATCACTTCTCCGAATGCCCCAAATTTCATTTTCTCACCTTTTTTCATCTTAGCTGACAACTTTTTTCATGATTTGTAGTAATGTCCGGACATCTTCTGGCTTCGTATTGCCCGTTTCAGGGTCAATAATCGAGCTGTAGACATGAGGAATAATCTTTTTCACCTTGGCATCGACAGCGATTTGAAGGATCTCTTCAAAGTTGGTTAAATCAATTCCTCCTGTTGGTTCTAATGCAAAATCATAAGTGGCACAAGCTTGCGCTACCGCCTCATACTCTTTTTGATGTGCTAACCCTTTCATTGGAAAATACTTGATTGATGTTCCTCCCATATCTTGCAGTAAGCGAATCGCTGTTTCAATCGTGACTACGCCTGCTGTACCTTGAGAACTTAAAGGACCGGTTGCAATATTGACATACCCTTCTTTACCTGTTGGTGAAACTAATCCATTGACCACTGTTTCATTTTGACCTAACACAGCTCGTGAAGCACCCACTCCAGTAAATACTTGGTTCACATGTTGTGGTTGCAAGACTTTTGCCAAACGAGTCACCATTTGACTCTGATTTGGATCACCTGCTCCCAAGCCAACTGATAGCGCATTATTCGTTGCTGCTTGATACTTTTTCATGTCAGCAATCGCTGCTTCGTCTGTTTCATAGTTTTTTGAAAGCACCCCCAGCAAAATATGTCCTTCAGCTGCTTCATAACACTCCACCGCATTTTCAACAGAATTAGCTAAAACATTCAAACAAACTTGATCATGTAAATAGTTAGGAATTCGTGACATTTTTTTCTCTCCTTTTTCACTCAAGATAATTTTGTTTCATTCATGATTTCTTGCAGGCGAACAATGATTTTTTGCATTTCTTCTTGATTGACCGAACGTATGTCAAATTCAATGATACCATGATTCGCTTGATAATCTCGTGTATAGACTGCTGGATTTTTTTCTTTTAGTGCCTGAATAACTGAATGTGCAGAACGATCACTGATTTTAACACTCGCTCGATAAATCTCTCGACCAGCTGGATCTTGAACAATAGTTGCTGACAAATGATCAATGTGATTCAACTCTTCAACAAATGGTTGTAAACGGCGCTTCATTGACTCACCAGATTCACTGCCATGTTCAAGATAATCGGTGACCGCTTGGGTAAATCCTAAAATATTCTCTTTACCGATTTTCATCGAACGACCGATCCCTTTTGACTGTAATCGCACCCATGGTATATAAGGATTCTTTCCAATCACCATTCCTGCACTTGGACCTTCGATCGCCTTTGCACCCGAATAGATCACTAGATCCGCTCCTAGTTTAGTGTATTTGAATAAATCCTCTTCTGCTGCTGCATCAACAATCAACGGGATTTCATGTTTTTGGGCAACTGCTACTGCTTCTTCTACTGACAACATACTTTTTTGAACCGTATGGTGACTTTTGACATAAAGAATCGCTGCGGTATTTTCAGTGATACAGCTTTCAAGATGTTCAGAGCTACACATATTGGCATAACCTGCCTCGATTACTTGCCCCCCACCTTGTTGAATCATTAATTCAACGGATGTGCCGTAATCAACATTGTGTCCTTTGGGTAAAATAATTTCCTTTTTCTTGATAGTTGTTGAATAAGGATGATAAACATGAGTTAAACTTCCTTTGCCAATAACCGCTGCCACTGCTTGAACAATACCAGCAGAAGCACAAGAAACGATCTGAACATCCTCAACTGCTAAGAGATTCGCCAGATAAGCACCCGTTTTTTCACTCAGGTCTGACATTTCAAAAAAATGTTCGCCGCCAAAGCGTTGCGCTGCCAAAACAGATTCCGATACTTTGGAAACGCCTAAAATCGTCATCCGGCCTGAAGCGTTGATCACTTCTTTTAAATTGAATTTATCATAACTTACACTCATAACTCTTTCCCCCAATAATTACGCTAACTGGTTTGATTTGTTGATTGATCACTTGCTGTTGTCCATTCGAGTCAGTAATCGTCTTTTCTTGGTCAACAAATTCAAATATTGTAAAATCCGCATCAAAACCTACTTCTATCTGACCTTTCGTTCCTAAATGAAAATTTTCAGCCGGCACACAAGTTACCTTTTCTAAAATTTCTGACCAGGAATAGCCGATAAAATGCAATTTTTCCATCGTTGTCGCTAAATCGTAAACGGGGCCGTTCTTTCGATTACGAATATAGATATCCGTGCTAATAGAGTCCGCTTTGATTCCTTGGTCATAGGCTGCTTTTGCCACCTCAAAATTAAAACTGTCAGTGCCATGACCAATATCGAAAATCACCCCTTTGGCTAAGGCATCTTTGACAAACGGTTTAATCTGATGAGTTTCTTTCTCCATAATCCCGTTATCTTTCCCATTAAAACAATGGGTCAGGATATCGCCTTTTTCCAGAAGCTGTAAAATTTCTTCT
Organism: Enterococcus sp. AZ078; assembly: GCF_051714985.1. Classification (NCBI taxonomy): domain Bacteria; kingdom Bacillati; phylum Bacillota; class Bacilli; order Lactobacillales; family Enterococcaceae; genus Enterococcus; species Enterococcus sp. AZ078. The sequence continues at coordinate 687,177 of NZ_JBIOSW010000001.1, read as the reverse complement.
AAATGTGGTGGGGCAGAGCCAATATGCACCATCAAAGGAATTTGATGATTCTCTTTTTGAATTTTTTTCGCCCATTCCAGCGGTGTCAATCCATTATTCCCAACCACGGTTTTGCTCATTCTGGCTTTGATTCCCACGATAAATTCTGGAAATTCAGTCAATTTTTCTTTGACCAAATTCGCTTGTATCTTGGATAAATCAGCTAATTCATCTTGTTCTACGATGCCCCACTTTGAAATATTCAACAAGGCATACACATTGGTTTTGGCTTTTTTTGCTCGTTCATAAAATTGATGGATATTTTCGGCACCTGTTGTTCCTGCATCGATAACCGTTGTTACCCCTTTACTCACACCAATCTGGTCTGGGTAATCATAATATAAAGTCATTTCCTCAAAACAATGGACATGGTCATCGATCCAGCCAGCAGAAAGATAGTGCCCTGGCTGCAACGTTTGTTCTGTTTTTCCTTTTTCTGGGATACTTGTTGCGATTTTCTGTATTTTTCCATCATTGATCCCAATATCCATTGTTTCGCCAGTTAGTGTACGAGCATTTCTGATTACTAAATCGAACATCACAACGCCTACTTTTCTATAAATTTGAACTTCGACCATGGGTGGATAAAATCTAGTAAGAGATGTTCTTCTGGTACAATTGCACCAACTTTATTTTTCCTTGCATCCCGATGTGGTTCTAAAACAATTTGAAGTTCATTTTTGTATTTGCCAAATGTATCATTTCCAATGACTACATCGCCAATTTGAAATTCATTTTCATTGTCATGGGCTTCATTTTTTGCATCTTTATATTTTTTTCGAACTTCAGTGGAACGAATAACCTGTTCAGTGATATCTCCTCGACGAACATGTTGTTCTCCTAATACAATTTGTCGTTCTACTTCATGAGCAGCTGTCTGCCACTCGATCGTAAATACTGTTTGATAGCGATCCATTTCCCCTAACATACGCAGCTCTTCTTCAGATGCGTAGGCATTTCCAATAATGACATCATCGATCAACCCAGTAGCAAACAAATGTTTTGCTGCTACATGGACCGGTAAATGACGGTGCATCTCTAACGTAGTCAACCCATCATTGATATCCCAAGGTCCGATTGTTCCTACCTGAGAAGAGACAAAAGCAGCCGTTCGTAACCCTTGTTTTTTAAATCGTTGGCTGCAAGACTCAAAAAATCGGTAAGGTAAGCCTGTTCCTTCTTGAGGATAAAAATTATGACACCCATAGAGAAAGGGTTTATTTGCTTGATGAGACAAAATATTATCCAAATAAGCAACATCATTACTCATATTCAACTCAATCGCTAAATGATAAGGGTTATATGACAGCAAAGCTTCTTTTCCGCCGTCAAATCCTAAATCAAGACGGATTCCATCTGCACCAGTTTCGTGGAAAAAACTTAAGTCGTCATACGAAATGTCCAACTGTTCAAAAATGTTGGGAGCAACATCTAAAATCGTTTCAAATCCCAATTCTTTCGCAAAATGAATCAATTTTTGAAACTTTTGTTTTACAATCAGAGGATCTTCCGTTACTTCTAACATACTCATAAAAATACGGGTAAATCCATAACGTTGTGCTAATTGCAAATATTCTTGGTCTTTGATTGGATCACTATGATCTGGGTAAAGTGAAATCCCTAGTGCACGTTTCATAACCCTAACCTCCATTTTTTATTATGCTTGTTCCTCGGTAACGCCTGTCACCATTGGTGCTTCTTCTTCCGCTTGTTCTTCTGCTTCACGAGCCAGTTGTTGTTTTTCGAATACTTTGAAGAACGGATAATAAATAGCCAATGTGATCAGGAAGTTAGCAATAACTAACACGCCAGCTGCTACGCTCCAGTTTGTACTCATCCAAGCGGCGATTGGCGAAGGAATAGCAAATGGTAACCGAGCCGTCATCATTGGGATGAGACCACTAACCGTTAAGACATATGACAAAGTAGTCGTTACTAACGGTGCAAGAATGAACGGAATCCCTAATACTGGATTCATTACAATCGGTGCCCCGAAGATCATTGGTTCATTGATGTTGAATAGTCCTGGTAAAATCGATAATCGACCTAAACTCTTTAAATATTTTGATTTGGAGAACATGAATAAAACCACTAAAGCCAAGGTTGTTCCTGCGCCACCAATCCACACGTACCACTGTAAAAACTGTTCTGTAAAAATATTCGGCATATTATGAGCATTCGCACCAGCGTTGAAAGCATCAATGTTTTCAGCAATCGAAATATCCCAAAATGGGCGAATCACTGGGCCCATAATGGCTGGGCCATGAATCCCAAGAACCCAGAAAAAACAAATCAAGAAGACTGTTAATAAACCACCAAACAAACTATTTCCTGCAAGTATGCCTTTTAGCGGCATCAATAACTCACTTAAGAACCCATTCAGATCAAAACCAAGCATATGTCGGATCACCCAGAAGAAAATCAAAATCACCGCTCCAGGAATCAACGCAACAAAAGAGTTTGTCACTTCTGGTGGCACCCCATCAGGCATCTTGATTGTAATTTTCTTTTCAATGAAGAAACGATAAATCTCGACAGAAATAATTGCTGTAACAATGGCACCAAATAATGAACCTGATCCTAGATTCGCAATATTGATATAACGTCCTGCTGTGATTCCTTCCAAGTCTTCTAATACCTGTGTCGGTGGTGCTGCCACGATCAGAAAAGACATCAATGCTAATATACCAGCCGTCAAGGAATCAACTTTATAACTTTTTGCTAATGATGAAGCAATCCCAAATGTTGCGTATAATGCCAAAATCCCTATCGTATAACGAAAAGGAATATCCAAAATTTGCCGATAGGGTTCGATCACTGCTGCCACAGATTCAATCGGAATGTTCAGTAAAATCGTAAAAAATGAACCGACGATCGTTAGTGGCATCGTTGCAATAATTCCTTTTCTAATTGCCGTCATGTGCCTCTGTGTTCCAATTCGGTTAGCTACTGGCATAATCTTTTGTTCAATCAATCCTACAAACTTATCCATTGCCGCTCTCTCCTTTTATAACATTATAATGTTTATCAAAATGATCGTACCATATTATGCTAACTTTGTAAACGATTTCTATAAATAGTAAAAATTTTTCTACTCTCTAAGGAAGCTTATCCTAAAAATACACAATCCTTCCCCCATCACAAGAAACCACCTGCGAATATCTTGACCCATGTATCTGATGGCTTCTGCGGTAATAACGAGCGTACTTACAAAATATGAAAAGCTATTTTATAAGTACGCTCGTTATTACTTGAAGCAGACCACCTTTTAAACAACCTTATGTTTCATAGTCGATATGATAACGATGCAGATTGGTCTCGTAAATTGCTTCTGAATATTCGATTGTTTTCCCCAAGTGAGTCTTTGATTGTCGCGTTCTTTTAATCGCGATCTCTGAGGTAGTTTTTAAAATTTCCCGTTCATCCTTTGTTAGAAACACAGCGGAAAAATCATCGGCAAAGGAGTCGATGGCATAACCTTTTTGGGTCAATAATCGATATAAAGACTCTTCATCAAATACTTTGCGCTTGATTTCTAACAAATCACTTGGCAGATAATGCGTAAAGTAAATATAAGGACGGTCGTTTAAGTAGTATAATCGCTTAAAACAGACAGCCGTTGAACCAAAAGAGGCAAATAATGGATGATCTTTTTTTAAAGTGATTTTCTTTAATTCCAACGTTTCTTTGTGAACTGTATGTTGTGAGTTTTCTAGAATCTGTGTAAAACTTGCCGCTTTTGACAAACGATTGTATGGACGATTACTTACTACCGTCGTCCCTCGTCCGCTTTTCTTTTCGACATATTCATCTGTTGCTAATAATTCAATGGCCTTACGAACCGTGATCTTACTTACTTGAAACATTTCTTCTAATTCATTTTCTGTAGGCAACATGGTGCCTACAGGATACTTTCCTGAAAAGATATCTTCTTTGATCTTGTCTGCAACTTCTAGGTATAGTACACGTGTCCTTTTCATAACTTCACCTTTCGATTTTATTACTAGAATCATAGCACATAAAAAATAAAAAAAGAATATAAACGCCATGGATTAGCTATGTTGGTGGATTGAGAATTGAGACAATAGTTCTTCTTTTTTATCTATAAAATTATAATAGGAAGAAATTATTTTATCAGTTACAAAAAACACCAAAGTAAGCAAAACGCAAACTTCGATGTTCTTATTAGTCTTCTAACTTATCGATCAACATGCTTATTTTCAATGATGCTTATAGCTTGCATAGTAAAATCCTGATACGAATATTGCACCGCCGACAATATTACCGATATAAACTGGAATAAAATTCAAGAGAAATTCTGTCCAAGTTGCTTGTCCTTCAAAAATTGCGGCTGGGATCACAAAGCAGTTAGCCACACTATGCTGAAAGCCGATGGCAACAAAAATCATTACGGGGAACCAAATAGTCAATACTTTTCCAGCTGCATCTTTTGCTCCATAAGATAGCCATAATGCTAAGCCGACAAACCAGTTACAACCGATTCCCGAACCAAGTGCTTGCCACCAAGAAGCTTCGATCTTATGATCAGCAATATGGATGACTTGGTCCAAATAAACGCCTGAATGAGTCAATCCGACAAAGTGTCCAAAGAAATATGCAACAAAAATGGCACCCACGATATTAGCTAACGTGATAATTGTCCAATTTTTAACTAATTGTGAAAAAGTTACTTTTTTATCCATAAAAGCAATTGCAACCGCCATCATATTTCCAGTAATCAATTCCCCGCCACCAAGCAGGATCACCAATAGTCCGATAGGAAACACAGCCGCCCCTACTAAACTAGTTAAACTCGCCAGTGATTCTGGAATCGAAGCTGAAACTCTGATGTAGGCTAAATAACCTAACGAGATCATTGCTCCTCCGATAAAACCTAGAATCAATTTCGCAAGAATTGGCTTTTGGATCTTTTTCGTTCCAAGATGGATACTGATATCCATAATTTCTTCTGGTGTATACATAGATGTTCAAACCCACACTTCCCATATTTTTTCAAAAACAATAGTGATTTATTTCACATTTTCATTTTAGATTATATCATCTTCCATTCCTAATCCCTATGATTATTTTAAAATAACCAATATTTTTTTATCATTCTATGACAGGGCACACAAGTGAGACTTTCCCACATCTCGTGATTTTTTTCTTTAGAACAACAAGAGTAAAATGAATCGCTCGATCAAATAGAAAAAAGACCATTTTCGACAGTGATTTGTCAAAAATGACCTTATTTTCTTTATCAGAAATGAACTATTCTTAATTTCTTAGTAAACAACGGTTCTATCATGAATACAAACTTACAGTTCTTCTCCATTGGTGGCGATGACTTTTTGATACCACTCAAAAGATTTTTTCTTTGAACGATTTTTGGTTCCGTTCCCTTCATCATCCAAGTCAACATAGATAAATCCATAACGTTTACTCATCTCACCAGTCGAAGCACTTACCAGATCAATACATCCCCATGGTGTATATCCCATGAGTTCTACTCCATCAGCTACCGCTTCTCCCATTGCTTCAATATGTCGACGTAAGTAATCAATACGGTAATCGTCATTGATGCGCCCGTCTTCTTCTACCTTATCAATTGCGCCTAACCCATTTTCAACAATAAACAATGGTTTTTCGTAACGGTTGTACAACTCGTTTAATGCAATCCGTAAACCTTCTGGATCAATCTGCCATCCCCATTCACTGGCTTCTAAGAACGGATTTTTAACTCCACCTAAAAGATTACCGGCTGAGGCCGCTGCATCTGGGTCCGTTTCGTTGACTGCAGTAGACATATAATAGCTGAAACCGATATAGTCGACTGGATATGCTTGCAACAACTCAAAATCTTCAGTCGTTTGTTCTAATTTGGCACTATCTACGCCATATTTTTCATACGTGCGGTTTGTGTATGCCGGGTATTGTCCCCGTACTTGAACATCTGCACAGAAGAAATTGAATTCTTGGTTCTGGATCAATGTAGCTACTTGATTGATTGGATTAGCATCTATGCTATACGTCGTTGCATAGATAATCATACAACCCACTTGGCTATCCTCCCGTAATTCATGAGCGATTTTTACTGCTTTACTACTTGCTACAAATTGGTTATGCCATGCTTGGAAGATATTTTGATAATCAGCCGCACCATTACTTTTTACTAATCCTTGACTCAAAGCTGGAAAATGAAAAGCTGAATTGATCTCATTGAACGTCATCCAATATTTGACTTTATCGCTGAATCGTTCAAGCACCACTTTAGCAAAGCGTTCGTAAAAACCAATCAGTTCTCGGTTTTTCCACCCGCCATATTTTTTTGCTAGATTTAATGGCATCTCGTAATGGGAAATCGTGATCACAGGTTCAATCCTATGTTTCAAACATTCATCAATCACTTCTTCATAAAAGGTTAAACCTTTCTCATTCGGTGTTACTTCGTCTCCTTGAGGGAAAATCCGAGTCCAAGCAATGGAGAAACGATAACATTTAAAGCCCATTTCAGCAAAAAGCGCAATGTCTTCTTTAAACCGATAATAATGATCGATCCCTTGATGGTTAGGATAGGTATATTTATCTGGTTGGATCGTCCAATCAAAGTCTTCACTGCCAATAACTGCAAATCGTTGTTTCCCTCCAGGCATCGCATCAGCAACTGAGAGCCCTTTCCCATCTTGATCGTAAGCACCTTCTAATTGATTGGCAGCTGTAGCGCCACCCCATAAAAAATCTTTTGAAAACTTTGTAGTCATCTGCTATTTCCTCCTTATTTGACAATTGCTAGAAAATCTTCACTAGCAATCAGTTCTTCTTGATTTAATTCCAACACATCAGCAAAATGTTCCGTATTTGTAATAACGATTGGCGTAATCACACTGTATCCAGCGGCTTTAATCGCTTCAATATCAAATCGAACCAATAAATCACCAGCTTTTACTTGATCCCCTTGTTTTACAAAAGTCTCAAACCCTTGTCCTTCAAGCTCAACGGTATCCATACCGATATGCATCAAGATTTCAATTCCATCTTTCGTTGTTAAACCAACCGCATGACCTGTTGGAAAAATGGTCGTGATCTCCCCATCTGCTGGCGCAATCAATTCACCTTTTTCCGGATCAATCGCAAGCCCTTTTCCCATCGCTCCAGAAGAGAAAACTTTATCCGGAACATCAGATAATGGCAGGACTTTCCCGCTTAAAGGACTTTTTAGATTATGTCGAGCAGAACTAATCGTGTCACCTGCTGTTGTTTGTTGATTTGTTTCTAGTTTTTCATCTTGGACGGTTTCATCAAATCCAACGACCAGCGTACCTACGAATGCTAAGACAAATGAAAGAGCTGTCGCAAGGATTGCCATGGTCACATTGGATTCAACTGCTTGGTTCGTACTAATAAACGTTGGGATCGTTAACAAGCTTACTAACCCGCTAGAGAAAGCTTTCACACCAGCAAAACCAATCATTGCGCCTCCGATACCGGCTGACAGACAAGCAATGACAAACGGTTTCTTTAACGGTAAAGTTACCCCATAAACAGTTGGTTCCGTAATGCCAAAAAGTGAGGTAATTGTAGATGAAATACCTAATGAACGAAGCTTAGTATCTTTGGTCCGAATCGCCACTGCTAAGGCTGCACCACCTTGAGCTAAAACGGCTGGTAAAAGCATTGGAACCATGACGTCAAACCCATATTGTTCAATATTCAAGAACATGATCGGTACAAAGCCCCAGTGCATCCCAAACATTACGAACACTTGCCATAAACTTCCCATAATCAAGCCCGCAACTAATGGACTAAAGCTGTAAATCGAATTAAATAGACTACCTAACCCATTACCGATAACTGTCCCGATTGGACCTAACAGTAAGAAAGTTAATGGCACCATCACCAATAAAACGATCATTGGTACAAAAATCATTTGTAAAAATTGTGGAATCACTTTTTTCACCAGCGGTTCAAATTTGCTTTGGACCCAAACAGCCAAAATGATCGGAATCACTGAAGATGTGTAACCTGATTGAGCTAACACGATTGGTAATCCAAAGAAATCCACTGCCCCTCCAGCTCCAGCTAGTTGCGTGATTGCTGGATAAACTAACGCCATAGCAATTGCCACAGATAAAAATTGGTTCGTTTTGAATTTTTTGGCTGCAGTAAAAGCTAACATCACTGGTAAAAAGGTAAAGACACCATCTGCGGCTGCAAATAGAATTTGGTAAGCCCCAGTATCCGCTGAAAGCCACCCTAACACCGTTGCCAAAGATAAAAATCCTTTTAAGATCCCTGCAGCTGCCATTGCGCCTAAAAATGGCGTGAAAATACTAGAAATAATATCAATCAAGCGATTCAAAGGATTTTTTGACTGATCCTCTGTTCCTGATTGATCTGTCAGACCTTGCTCATCAACGATTGCTTGGTAAACGTCAGCCACATTACTACCGATAACTACTTGGTACTGACCACCACTTTGTACTACTTGAATCACATCTGGATCCTGTTTTAACTTTTGTGTATCTGCGACCGATTCATCTTTTAATTTGAAACGTAAACGTGTCGCACAATGTACTAAACTATTGACATTCTTTTCACCTCCGACTGCCTCCCATACTCTTTTACCAACTGCTTGATTATCCATCTTCTTTTCCTTCTTTCTAGTTGATTTAATCAAATAAAAAACCTAGATTGAAAAAACGGTCACGAAAATTCGTGCCCTATTTTTCAATCTAGGTTTTGCCTGCTTTACCAGTAACAATCCTTAAGATTGGGTACTTTGTTTTTCACTCACTACACGTTGGATGTGAATCGTTAAATAGATTTGTTCTGCGACTCCCATTGGTTCCTGTTGCGTTTTTAAGAGATAGTCATTGATCCGTTCCGAACAGCGAAAGGCTTTTGGATATTTCCCTTGAACGAGCGCATAGAGAAATTCATCCTGCTCATCCGAACTTTCGCCTTTTAAATAGCGTTGTGTAAAAAATTGTAAATGGGTGATGATTCGTTGGTAATTCAACGATTCCTCGTCAAATGTCACACCAAAGAACTTACTAATAATGCTGAGAATATCTCTAACGATCGTCGTTGCAGTCATCGTGACTTGCATATCCCCATTTCCTTGTTGGCTATTCACTAAATGAAAAGCGATAAATCCTGCTTCGTCAATCGGTAGACTGACTCCAACTTTTCTTTGGATCAATTGCAATACTTCTTTAGCCACCAAGTATTCTTTCGGATAAAATTTCTTCGTTTCAAAAAGAAGCGGATTTGGTAACTGGATATTTTCGTTTGCTCGACAAATCGCATAATGGATATGATCGGTCAATGTCAAATAAATATTTGACGACAACGAAACGCCTAATCGTTCTTCCGCCACATCAACGATCTGTTTGACTAATTCTACTTCTTCTAATGGGACATCCGCCATCAGCTGTTGAAATTGATTGGTTGCTAAGGAATCTTTTAAAACAAATTCTTTTTGAACTGCTGTTTTATCAATCCTATCACCAGGTCTTTTTTGAAACGCGAGGCCTTTGCCCATACAGATAATCTCTTCACCTCGTTCGTTTTTTGAAATGACGACGTTATTATTTAAGACTTTTTCAATAACCATTTTCCCTCGCCCTCTCATAAAAAAATAAAAAAACCTAGAATCCCCCTGTACTTTAGGTTGAATTCTGGTTTTGCCTGCCGAACAGTAACAATCCATCGATTATCTGAACCAAGCATAGCACCCTTCTTTAATTTTTGCAAGCCTTTTCAACTTTTTTTTTAGTAATTGTAAAAATGAGAAATTAAAAAACCGACGAAAACTATTAGCTACTCGAGCGAACTAGCAATCGTCGGTTTTTCATTAACTATTTTCGTCTAAAATGTTCGTGTTTCCATATTGAATGCTGCCTTCATTTCTTTCGTCGCTTTTTTCATTGGTGTAACCTTCTCTAATTCGCCTTGAACGACTAATCGAGTCACCGCATTCATATCTCCGCACGTAATCAACGTAACGAGCGATTTTCCTTCTTGGATATTTAACAGCTGGGTCTCCGTCGGTGCCACTTTTTCTTTAAAGGTTGCTTTATACGTATAGACATTTTCCAAATCTACCAAATAGATTTTATCTCCTAATGATAAATTTTCTAGTGGCGTGAATAATAGTTGTGGATTGCTCGAACGATGACTCGCTAAAGCATAATTTCCTTTTCCCATTTGCTGATTAGGATCTAGTGTCCCCGCACCATACAGCAAGTTCGCATTATCTAAACCTCTAAAAATCGGGATATTGATTGCCACAGAAGGAACAGCAATACTACCAATAACTGGTAAGTCCGTTCGATTCAATTGGGCACGCAACACACTTTCCGTACTCATTGACTCCACTGCATCAAAATCAAAACTTGCCTCTTTTTCGTTGTTTTTCTTGATTTCATCTTTTGTCACATTGGCAATTGCGTATTTATCTCCGGTATTTTTAACAAAATAATCTTTGATCTGTTCATTAAAAATTAACGCTAAGCCAACCAATAATAGTAAAAATAAGAAAAAATTGGCGATCCATCTTTTTACTCGACCTTTGCTTGGTTTTTCCTTCATTCACTTGCCTCCCTTATTTAGCTAAAATAAACGCAACCTGTAGTTTCACACTTAAAGTTCTGTATATTTCTTTCGTTGTCCTCGACTTGCTTCTACTGGATATTTCAATTTATTTTTTGCTAATTTTTCTTCGATAATTTCATCAAGATCCAACTGTAAATTGTCAGCCATCATGTAAGAATAGATCAAGACATCTGCCAGTTCTTCTTTGATCCGCTCTAATGAAGTTTCCTTCACTTCTTCTGGTTGCTTCCATTGAAAAAGCTCCAGTAATTCAGAAGCTTCTAAGGAAATAGAAATTGCAAGATCTTTTTCGTTATGAAATTGTCGCCAATTTCTTTCGTCTCTAAATTGATTGACTTTCGCCATACTATCCATGAACATTCACCTATTTCTTTATTCGATTACTAATAATCATACCATGTTTTTAATAGAAAATAAGTATATTTACCTAGATAAAATAAAATATACGTATTTATTTAACGATCTTTTTATAAAGCAAAATGATAACGAATGTTACTTATCCACTGATAACTTACACCAATGGATGTTATTCTTGTAAGCTGAATTTTAATTCTTTTACACCAGTAAGTGTCCACAAGACCACTAGACTGACAAGATAAATACTACTTAGAAAAATAATCACAGCAGATAATTGATAATGATCCATCAAAAAGCCAATAATGATCGAAGAAAATCCACCTACAGCTCTACCTAAATTCATAATAAAGTTATTGGCTGTTGCACGGATCTCAGTAGGATACAGGCTACTAATGATTGCACCATAGCCGCCATACATGCCATTGATAAAGTAACCAACAACCACCGCTGCTGCTACTAAACTCCATTGACTACGAGCTAAAACGAGTAAGAAGACCGAGAGCGCTGAACAAATCAAGAATAAAGTAAAGGCTGTTCTGGGACCTAATTTATCCATGATGATCCCAAAAGTCAACATACCTAATGACATCCCCACAATCGTACTCACCATCCATAAAGACGAACCTGAAACGGATAATCCTAGTTGTGCTTGCATGATCGAAGGTAACCAATTCATCAAACCAAAATAACCAGCAATTTGGACAGTCACCATGATACTCAAGCCAATCGTCTGCCAAGTAAGTTGTTTCGTTTCAAATAGATTACGTAACTTTGTCGCCTTTTTAGTTGCTTTCGCAGCTTGAAATGCCTCCGGTTCTTTTAAACCATGTCGGATGACTAAAACTAATAATACGGGTAATACACCAATCACATATAACATGCGCCACCCGAGCCATGGAATGACGATTGCCGCCAAAATAGCAGCGAGAGCCGCGCCTACTTGGGCTCCAATACCAGCAATGGACGAAGCTCGTCCAATTTGTTTTTTTGAAAAAGTTTCAGAGATCAAAGACATACAAGCGCCATACTCGCCCCCAGCCCCGATTCCGGCAATAAACCGAAACAAGTAGACTAAATAAATCGTTGAAGAAAAATACATCAATAATGAAGCAATTGAAAATAAGATAACCGTTTGAGAGAACACCTTTACTCGACCATATTTATCCGCCATCAGACCAAAAAAAATACCTCCAACGAGCATCCCCAGATTAGTGATCGTCGCAATCATTCCCGCTTGCGTCCCACTAATATGAAAAGTTGCAATCATTGAAGATAAAGAAAAAGCTAGGAACATGATATCCATATTCTCTAATGCAATCCCTGATGATGTTGCTAATAAAACCTTCCGTTGATACTTCGTCATTTTTGTTACCCCTTTTCTTTCATTTTTACCCTAAATTGTTAAAATCATATATAAAAATTAAGAAAAAAGCAAGAACTTTTGTTTTTTTATGTCAATTCATTCACTCAACTGATCTACGCTGTTTTTGAGAACTATCACTTGCTCAATAATTACGAAATCGCTACACTTATTTTGTAATCAAAAAATAAAGCGTTTTTCTAAATCGCTTATTTGTCTGATTAAGCAATTTTTCTTAGATGACCGTTATCTAAGTAATCCCTTTTTTGCTATCATTCACATAGCCTTAGCTCTTTGCGAAACGTTTTTGTGAAACTGAGAAAAAACTATAAAGGAGAAAATCAGAATGGACAAACAATTATTCTTAGAAAAAATTGCTGGTGGGCTGATCGTTTCCTGCCAAGCCTTACCTGGAGAACCTTTTTATACAGAAGAAGGTAGTTTGATGCCTTATTTTGCTTTAGCTGCTGAAAAAGCAGGAGCTGTTGGTATCCGTGCGAACTCAGTACGGGATATTATGGCGATCAAAGAAAAAGTGGCCCTGCCGATCATCGGTATCATTAAACGTGATTATCCTCCTGAAGCGCCATTTATCACAGCAACCATGCGTGAAGTTGATGAACTAGTAGCCACAGGGGTTGAAGTTATCGCTTTAGATTGTACTTTACGCAAACGCCACGATGGTCTGACCATCAATGAATTCATTGCTAAAGTCAAAGAAAAATATCCACAACAATTATTGATGGCTGATATCGCCACTTTTGAAGAAGGAAAGAATGCTTACGAAGCAGGAGTTGATTTTGTGGGGACAACTTTAAGCGGCTATACAGAAGAAAGTGTGAAACAAGCTGGTCCTGATCTCCCACTCATCCAAGAACTGATCCAAGCTGATATATGCGTTATTGCAGAAGGTCGGATCCACACGCCACAACAAGCCAAACAAGTCAAAGATCTAGGCGTAGCTGGCATCGTTGTAGGTGGTGCGATCACACGCCCTCAAGAAATTGCTCAACGCTTTATCGAAGCATTAGATTAAGAGACTCCTTCATTTTTTCAGGAGAAATGCTTTTTCGTCCTTCGAACTAAATCAGCTAAATAGAACTAACCAAAAACAGCCAGAACGAGACTGAGCCAAAATTTGCCTCAACCTCATCCTGGCTGTTTTTCAGTTCATTATTCCAACTTTACTCACAATCTCTTCCTCACCAGATTCTCAGATCCGCTTAAAATCGACATCAGATAACAAGGGGACCTACTGTTCAAAACAAAGGCTATGACTCAGATCAACAGCTTAGAAAGATGATCCTCCCTGTTTTCTCAACAATAAATCATCAGATGAGAAGGAAGAACTTTTAGTGTGACAGGCAGATTGACACCTTCATCGCCATCCACATTTGTTGCTAATTCTTGGTCTTCATTCAAAGCAATCTGGATCGTTTCACAGGTTTGATAAGCCAGATGATCGGTAGAAGAATCCACACCTTTTAACAAATCAGGCAATGTTTTTAACGTATCTAACAATGAAGTATCTTTTAAATAAACCAAGTGCAATTTGCCATCGTTTACTTTAGCATTAGGTATCAATGTTTCAAAACCACCAATTGAATTAGTTAATCCTACCAGCAATGTACTACTTTCAATTTGTTTTTCCTGCCCATCAATGACTAACTGGAATTTATAAGATTGGGTTCCAGCCAATTGCTTGATTCCTGAGATAAAGTAAGCAAACTTACCATATTTTGTTTTCTTTTCTGGATCTACATCATTGATTGACTCAGGAATGGTCCCGATCGCCACGACATTCATAAAATATTGGTCATTGATTTTCCCAATATCTAATGGTTGCAACGCATCCATTGAAAGATGAGCGATAGCTTCTTCGGGTTCTAACGGTATGCCTAAAGCACGGGCTAAGTCGTTGACTGTCCCTAACGGAATAAAACCAAAATTTGGACGATGTGCTTGTTCAGCGATCCCATTGATTCCTTCATTAACAGTACCATCTCCACCCATGACAAACACGCTGTGATACCTATCCACTGCTGCTTCTCGAGTAAAATTCTTGGCATCTCCAGCTTTTTTCGTATGAAGAACAACGACTTCATCAAACATCGTGGTTAACTTTTGATGGGCCAGTTTTTCATATTCTTGTGCTTGTTCTCCTCCAGAACTTGGATTAACGACCAACAACGCTTTTTTCATCCTGTTTCCCCCTTCGTTTCACAACATGACTTTGACTAAACTATAGCACAAAAAAACTCAGAACATCTAGTTTCAGACATTCTGAGCTACACCAGCTGATTGGCTATCTTATTTTACGAATCAAATAATAACCCACCGATCCGACGATCATCGTTCCCAGAAAGACCAGAATGGATGAGGAATGTTCATTTGTTTTTGGTAAATGTTCCGCTTCAGAATCAGTCGAAGATTCAGAAGCAATCTGGAGCATCGCCTCTTTTTTAGTTGTACTTGGTCCAGAGTTTCTTAAGTCGATGGCACTTGATTCGGTCATACTTGATTCTGTTGTGCTTGGTTCCGTTGTGCTTGGTTCCGTTGTGCTTGGCTCCGTTGTGCTTGGCTCCGTTGTGCTTGGCTCCGTCGCGCTTGGCTCCGTCGTGCTTGGTTCTGTTGTGCTTGGTTCCGTGGTGCTTGGCTCCGTGGTGCTTGGCTCCGTTGTGCTTGGCTCCGTTGTGCTTGGCTCCGTTGTGCTTGGCTCCGTGGTGCTTGGTTCTGTTGTGCTTGGTTCGGTCGTTTTTTTCGTATTCGTGATCACAAAAGAATTGCCATTATTGGTTACAGTACTCTCAAACTCATCAGGTACATTCACTTCCGCTACTTGATAAGTAAAGTCTTCTCCTTGATTATTGTATTTTGGTAAGACCGCTTTTTCGTTTCCCACTGGCAGTTCCTTGATCGTCGCTTGATAATTATCTTGTTTTCTTAAAGAAAGCACCGCTGAACTTTGCCAACTCGTAGGATCAACGACCGAACTCCTGCGAATCACATAGTCAATAGTCTCTGGGATCTCGGATGCCGCTACATTTTTCCATTTTTTTGCTACTTGGATTGTGGTTGTCGGTGCCTTGATTGAAGGGATTGGAAAATCAAGTAATTCACTTTCATTTGTTGGTGCTAACGTTGTCCGTCCATTACACAAATACCAAGTTTCGCCTTTAAAATGAGTATTTTCAGTGTTTAAACGGACTTGATAGGTACACGTAAGCCGTTCATTTTCCCCTAATGCAATATTTGCAATCGTAATCGTTTGGTTCGCTTCCGATACAACTACATCAGCCACTACATCATTGGCTTGTTCCCAATTTCCTTGTTCATTTTTTCGCCAACCGACTAATTGATAGGAACGTTCATTAAACTCACCCGCTCCCTGGAGTAAAATGTCTTGCCCCATAGGATCAGTGATCGTACCATTAGGAATCGTTTTATCAATTTGGTTGGCGATCTCTGTTAAGGCAGAACCCAAACCGCTTAGATTTTCATCGGTTGTAAGGTATTGTTGCGGTTTAGAAGCTAAGTTTCGCCCAATATATTCCCCTCGAGCAGAAGGTGCTGTCGCTATCGAATAACAGGTAAAACCCGAATGCTTGAGAGAAACAATCGTTCCTAAGGTCGCATCTGTCACAACTGAACTACTAACAGAAATTGCATTGGGATCAGAAGGGTTACTGTTCGTCGTATAGTATTTGTCAGAATCAGTTTGAAAATCTTGAATATAATGATCGGTATGGTAGCCATTATAATCAATGATCTCTCCCTCATTTGGATACTCTTTCGCTCCTTGTACTGGAAGATAACTACGATTGGCACTGTCATCACCAATATGAATAAATAGTTTTTCCGCTTCTGGCCGACTTTTCTCCAATAATAACCGTTGTCCTGCTAATAATCCTTTTTGCATAAATGTTCCCGAATGTGACTCAGCGGTATATTTCAAGAAGTTCTCTAAGTCATTCATATTACTTGAAAAACCATTTGTTGAATAAACCTCCCGATTGTATGCTACGATCCCCACGCGGATATTCCCATTAGCTAACGAATCCGCTAATTCATTGCCAAATTGTTGTAATCCGATTAAAGCATTGGTTAATTTTTCGCCAGTCATGGAGGAAGAATAATCGATCACCAAAACTAAATCAATCGGTGTTCCGATCTGGTTACCTTTCACATCTAACGTGACGTCAAATAAACCTTGTGTCTCGCTATCTTCTGTGACACTCTTTTTTAAATACGCTCGGTCAGCGTAATTAACATAATTTTCCTCGTCAAATACAGCTTCTGGTGCATGGCCATAATCATAATTATAGGTATTCCCTACTGCTGTTCCATTGGTTAAACGTTGTCCCGTAGAATCGGTATAAGCAAAATCAACCGTCTCCGCAAATGATTTTTGCATCCCTATTCCCAGTAAAATACTCATTAATCCTACGAATAAAATCACTATCTTGAAATAGCTGTCTTTTCTCGTTCTCATCATTTCTCTCCTTTTCTACCAACAGATTTCCCCATCCTTATTAAAACCCTAGAATTTTTTCAACAATTGCTAGTATAAATTTTTTGGAATCTTTTCTGAGCTAAAAAAATGTACATTTGGAATACATTAAAATCCTCTTTTTATGATAAGATGGCATCAAGTAACAGCTAAGAATCGAGGGAAATCTTTGGTTAGGAGTTTTTTTATGGAAATATTCAATGATTTTTTTGGAAATGATGTCAAAAAAGAAATCGAACTTTTGCATTTTTTATATCATCAAAAGCGCTTTGTAACGATTGAAGAAATGAGCCAAGCCCTCAATATGGATCGGCGTTCGATCTACAAATATTACGATGTCCTAAGCAATCATTCCCTAATGACAGATGAAAGTCGTGAACCAATTTTTCATACAAAACATGGTCTCGGCTATAAATTCACAGGAACCAAAACAGACTATAAAACGGTGATTCGTAAAATATTACAAGAAAATCCTTTTTTCAATTTATTTGAAACTTTATTGTTGGAAAATGAAGTGAATCTAGTCAAATTCGCCTACGAGAATTATTTATCCGAATCTACTGTACGAAAGCGAAGCTATGAACTAGAAACGCTACTACAGCCATTGGGGTTTACCGTAAAAAAAAATAAAGGAACGCTCTATTTAGTCGGTGATGAACCTCGTATTCGCTATTTTATGGTTGCTTTTTTTTGGAAAAATTTTTCTGGTCTTCACTGGCCATTTCCAGGTATTTCTCAACAAAAATGTGAAATGCTCGCCCGACACTTTTATGAAATCAATGAAATTCCTTTCAATGAGATTGAACTAAAAATTACTACTTATGTACTAGCAGTGACGATTATTCGGTTTAGAAAAGGCAAAAAAATAACAGCTGAAATGATCACTTTAGCTCCTGATCTACCGCCTAAAGACCACGAACTGTTCCAACAATTGACGGACCAGCATTCATCACTCTTAAAAAAACTGACAGATGAGTTGAGTGAACACTTCTTACTCGAAGCAATGGAGAGCCATTTTATTTTCTTGTGGCTACGATCAAATCTGGATCTCACTTTTTCTAAAGAGCAGTTAGCTGATTATTTTGCCATCCAAGAGGAAAGCGTTCAAAATCGTTCTTATTTGCAAGCAATCATCCATTTGTTACTGAAAGATACAACCCCTCAACAATTGTCCACCAGAAAAAAGAACTTGATTTTGCGAACGATTCTTTCTGGAATTTTGTCCGTCGAACTATTTGGAGAGACGATCCATACCTTGACCGGCTATAATCTACAGCACTATGTCTCGCAGAATTTTCCCAACCTTTTGATGCGTTCTGAACAATTGTTAGATCAAATTGATCTTTACTCATCCTCAGATAGCAAACGAAAAGGACTTGCGTTACATGTAGCAGTTGCTTGGACCTTGGTTTCACCACCATCCACCTTTATGAAAAAAATCAACCTTAAACTCGAAACAGATTTACCTTTGGCACTTTCTTTAACAATCAAAGAACGTATCGAGTCTTCTTTTCAAAGCTACTACCATCTGGATATTCGCAGCCATTTTGAAAACGAAGACTATGATCTCTGCCTTAGTACCGCTCCTTTAACAGAAAGTTTTGAAACCGTCCCCGTTTTACTGATCAATGCCCAAGTCACATTAGCCGATCTGCTGGCAATCAAACAAGTACTTGAAGAGCTGGTGTAGTAAGAGCAGAAGAATAAGAGCAGAAGAAATGGAATGTTCATTATTTGAACTGCGAATAACACTTCTTCGATCATATTTATACTTTTTCAATTCATAAAAATAGCCTAAGATTTGTGGGAAATAAAAGCAAAAAAACTGGGACATTCTTCAGATTTATTTCTGATGAATGTCCCAGACTCTTAGTCAGTACTATATTTCTATAAAGTTAAAGATCTTATTTTTTTAAAGCCAGACTAGGTGATAGGTTGACCAATCGATAATTAACAAAACCAGTTATGCCAAAAACTAAACCAATATTTACTAACAACAAAAGCATCCCTAGTTGGAAATTAAACTCTAGATTATAACCAAAGTTATGGCTATATACGGTATTAAAAATAAGAAGCCATATACTACTAAATAAGATGGATAGTAGACAAAATAGAACGGTTTCTCTTCTCAATATCTTAGAGATATTTCTGGTACTATATCCTAAGCAACTTAGTATACCAACTTCAGAATATCTAGTGATAGAAATTCGATAGATTATAATAAAACTAACAGAGATAAATAGGAGTAAAAGTAAATTGGATAATATGGTGAACAACTTTATAGTATCAGCAAAACTATTTTTAAAAGCACGAATGTCTTTTTCCTTAGTGTATATATCGTACCCCTTACTTTTCAGCAGGCGATGAATTTTGGGAATGTCCTCAAAATTTTTCACACTAAACGCTATAGCAGAAGCCTCACCTTTAGCTACTTCTTTATAAATTTTCTTTTCCAGCTTCGTACTCATTGTAAAGTTATCAAAAGTATCGTTTGAGATACCACTCACTTTCATTTTTATTTTATGTTTTTGTCCCTCCTTATCAAAGTATTCAAAGTCAACGTACTTTCCAACTAATTGATTAATATTCTTACTCAAAGACGAGGCAACACTTAAAGATAGACTGATTTCATTCCTATTATCTTTAGGCATGTCCCCATAAATCATCGAAAGATTGGAAGAAATCAACGTTGGCGATTTAGTATCTAAGTGTTTATTCTTATGATCATATTTAAGATGAATATTTTGAAGATTATATTGGTAATACACATCCTTAACGTTTGGTAATGTTTGTAAATAAGTAAGCCCTTCAGATAAAGGCTTTTTTGAAAAAGCAATTGATCCTTTACTATAGTAATCATTTTTTTCTTTAAATGACTGTATTTCATTTTTTATTGTATTTTTTATTCCTAACGTTGAAATAAAAGAGACCGTTCCTAATGAAATCAATACGATAGCAAGTAAATTTTTTAAAAAATGTATTCTAAAATTCCTGATTGCTATCCAAAAAAGTAATTTTGAGTTGAGTTTTGGGACAATCTCTTTAGCTTTTTTCGCTGTGAAGGCCTGACTTTCTTTACTATAGTCTAATTCATATCGCTCTTTTTCTTTAACTATTTCTATTGTATGATTTTTTAAACAGACTATTTCATCGGCGTACTTTGAAACTTTTTCACTATGTGTAATAACAATCACGGTTCGATTCCTTGCCAACCTTTTTAGTATCTTCATGACACCATCACTATTTAATTCATCTAAAGCAGCCGTTGGTTCATCTGCAAGAATTATTTTAGGATCGTTCATTAAGGCTCTCGCTATAGATGCTCTTTGTTTTTGACCACCGCTTAACTCATGGACCATTTGATTTGCCTTGTTTTTTAAACCGAGTTCCGTTAATAAATTCAATGCTTTTTCGATTTTCTCTTCTTTCGTTAGTTCAGAGTCTAAATGTGCCCCCATTATGACGTTTTCAAGTACTGTATATCCATTTAAGAGATGATAATCTTGAAAAATAAATCCCACATTGTTAAATCTATAATTAGACAAGTTTTTATTTGATAAATTTTTTTCCTTAAAGCATAAATTTTCAATTTCCCCATCATAATCTATGTCTAAGCCTGCTATTAAATTTAATAATGTTGATTTACCAGCTCCACTATTCCCTAATACACAAGTTAACGTACCATCTTTAAATCGATAATTGGCATGTAATAGTATATCCAAATCTTTGTACTTTTTACTGACATTATTTAAGTAAATCATTCGAATCACCTTGTTTCATTTTATGAGTAGGATTAGTTTTAAGAAATAATAAGTAGGATAGGAAACTGATTATTATTGATTGGACAAATGGTAGCAACAATACCAAAACTAAGTTATTAGTAGATACTATATATATACTAAATATTTTTTGACTTAAAAGACTAAGCAATGGGAAAGTTATCAGAAATAGAAGAGAAGACATTATTCCAAGTATAAAGTATTCTGAAATGATTAAACTTAAAATATTTTTATTACTGAAACCATTGAATTTGAAAAAACGAAATTCACTTTTCTTTATATAAAAATTGAACAAAGCCAGAACAATACTAATTGTTAGTGACAATAGAAAGAATATCAAACTGATGGTAACCCCTTGCTCCTCATTTTTCTTTCTCAATCGGAGCATGTCTTCAATCATGCTAAAATCTCCAGAAGGTTGTAAACCTGATTGTTGTAGTTTATTCACGATAGGTAAAATATCATCTAATGTTTTTGCTCTTACGTTATAACTTATCGATTTCTCAATGCCTGCTTGTTGACGCATTTTTTTGATAGCTTCTACACTAAACAACAACGGGCCATCCGTTAGTTTCCCGTCACGTCTTCCTAAAGTGCTGGTAATTGCTCCACCTTTAGGATTATTTTCAATGACTCCCACTACTTTTACATCATTTAATGAGACCTTTGATCCTGTAATTTCATTGCTTCCAATCTTTGGATTTACGTCTATTAGTCCTGTCATATTTAAGTTTTTCCCGATTACGTCGGTGGGTTTTAGACCTAGTAAATCCAGTAACCGTTTAGGAACAGCCACTTCTATTTCTCCAATTGAGGGATATCTTCCAGCTATCAATTTCGTAATTGCAGGAAAGTTAAAGCTATCCTTCACTTCATAATTTTTAATCAAATCTCCTACGTTTAGTTTCAAATCACCCACTATTTCCAAGGGTGCCACAAAATCTACTCTGGGATCATCTTTTAATAAATCTACTGCTCCTGAAGTATCTTGTTTTAGAGAACCAGAAGGACCACCACCTGTCGATTCTTTTGACAAAGAAATATCTTTGATCGTCTCTCCTCTTTCTTTAACAAGACGGCTAAAATTATCATCTTGTTTTTCTTTTATTTCCCCACTCAAATTAATCAACATAAAAAAGGAAGAAAGTATGAGTAAAATAATCGTTAATATAGAATATATGGATGCGCCTTTTAGAATGTTAAAAGATTGAGAGATACAATTTTTTAAAGATAAATAAGGAGGTTTATTCAATCGATTGTTTTTCCCGTCATCTTTTGAGTGTTGTTTACTTTGCCCTACTAATTTTAGTTGTCCTTGCTCCATGCTATAGACATTTGCGTCTTTTTCAATTAAACCTTTATCATGAGTGACTATTATCACTATTCTTTCTTTAGCGATTTTTTTTAGCTCCGTCATTATTTTATTAGCAGCTAAAAGATCTAATGCTTTAGTTGGTTCATCTGCTATGATTATTTCTGGATCTTTTACTAATGCTCTAGCTATCGCTACTCGTTGTTTTTGTCCGCCAGATAATTTTGCCACTTTCATTTTAGCTAATCCAGATATTCCTAGTTCCTCTAATACCTTTGCTACTTTCATTTTTCGTTCTGCTTTATTTAAGTTCGATAGGCTTAGAACTAAATCAATGTTACATTCTACACTTAAGTATTCTATCAATTGGTAATCTTGCCAGATAAAACCGATTGAATTGTAATAATAGTCGGATAGTTCTTTTTTCGTAAAACGTTTCATCGACTGATTGTTAAAATAAACATCTCCTTCAAAATTTTGATCCATACCACTAATGATATTTAATAGCGTTGTCTTCCCACTACCCGATGGACCGTAAATAAAATTGAGGCCTTTTTGGAAATCTCCTGATAAATGATTCAATACTATTTCATTTCCAAATACTTTTTTTATTTCGATTAAACTTAACATAAGAATCTCCTTTTATAACGAATTTGGGTTATTGCTCTGCTAGAATAAACTGTAACGTTACGTTACATTCAAGGAGGTAATTATGAATAATTATTTAACAATCAGTGAATTTGCAAAATACGTCAATTTAAGTAGAAGAACCTTAATTTATTATGATCAAATTGATTTATTCAAACCAAAAAAAATATCTACTCATGGTTATAGATATTATACTTGTGACCAATGCTTTGAATTAGACGTTATACTAACCTTGAAATTTCTTGATGTACCTTTAGAACAGATTAAATATTTTCTCGATAATCGAAACATGGATGACACGCTGATAGAATTTAAAAAGCGAAAAGAAATTTTAGATGAAAAAATCAATGACTTAAAACATATGCAGACGTTTTTAGAAAATTATATCGATCGGTATACAACATTGAAAAATATAAATTTTGATATAATTACTCATTCTTATAGAGAAGAAGAATCTTTTATTTGTTCTGATTTAATGCATTCTCATTACTACGACTCCATCGATTCTTTATCTAGTTATAGTGATTTTTATTTATCCTTAGATCAAAAAGATTTATTTAATGGCTATCCTATAAATTTTTTAGTAGAAGATTCTATTTTTTCTGACATTCAAAAAACTCCTTTTAGGTCACTAATTAAAATAAACAAGGAACAAAGTCATCTTTACGACGCAGAGAAAATTATAACCAGATCGAATGGAACATATGTCTCTTTCTTCATAGAGGATTCAAATTATAATAAGCAAGAAATCAATCAGAAACTACTGAACTATTTTCAAAAAAATAAATTTATTCCAGAAAGATTTTTTTGGAAAATATTATGGCAAGATGAAATTACTACCACGATTCCTGAAAAACGTGTATTTGAAATCTTGATACCTGTAAAAAAGAATTAATCGTTTACTGAAACTAAGAAAGTTCCTTATTTCCCCTTCTTAAAACAACCTCTTAAAAATGATTCGATTTGTATATATATGCATTATTGTTTTAAAATATACTTAAAAGGTACCTAGGAGATTTTTATGGGTTTGGGAAAACTATGAAAAGATCTCACCCACATCTGTCTTCCTCTAATGGTTGAATCACCAAGCTGATCGTCAGCTAATGATAGACAATGAAACAAAAAAAGAGATTGGGACAAAAGTTGTCTCAGTCTCTTCTAGTATCTCTAAAAACGAATAAACGGCCGTCATTGATCAGGTCAGTAATCGAATTTGCTGCTTTGGGATTTGGTCAATTGTTCATGAGCAGCGTCGCCTAAAATTCCATCCAATGCGATGACAATTTTTGAGATAAGCCTCCACCTATCTTTGCGGTTGTTGTTGTGTGATACAGTGAATATTTCCACCACCGTATACGATCTCCACTGTATTTACGCCTACGACTTCTTTATCTGGAAAGAATTCTGCTATTTCCTCAAGTGCCAGCTCATCATTTTTATCTCCATACTGAGGAACGATCACACCGTTGTTCGTGATCAGAAAATTCATATAAGAAGCAATACAAATGTCGCCATCTTCACGTGGCATCGTTCCTTCTACGTAATCGATCTTGAAATCCCCATTGATCGTGACATTCTCTACTGGGCAACAAAGCTTATGAACTTTTAATTTGCGACCTTTGGCATCGGTCATTTCATTCAAACGCTTGTAAGCAGCTTGAGCCGCTTCATAAAATGGGCTGTTTTGATCTTCAGTATAGATACACGCCACTTCTCCTGGACGAACAAAACATGCCACATCATCCACATGCCCATTGGTTTCTTCCGGATCGATCCCGTCACCTAACCAAAGTACTTTCTCACAGTTTAAGTAGTCACATAATTTTTGTTCGATCTCTTCTTTTGTCATATGAGGGTTCCGACCTTCACTCAACAAACACATCTCAGTCGTTAAAACAGTACCTTCTCCATCAACGTGAAAGGATCCCCCTTCTAAAATAAAATCCTCCGTTCGATACGAATCCACGTGCTCGATCTCACAGATCTTTTGTGCAATCAAATCGTCTTGATCCCAAGGGAAATATAAGCCATCAACTAATCCGCCCCAAGCATTAAATCCCCAGTCATTGCCTCGTAATTCGCCTTTGTCGTTAATGACAAAGCTAGGACCACAGTCACGAATCCAAGCATCGTTGTTCGACATTTCATAGACAGTGATGTCGGCAGGCAATTGACGACGGCAGTTTTGATATTGCTGTTGCGACACGACCACATTCATTGGCGTGAATTTGCTGATCGCTTTTGCGACTTCGGCAAATGCTTCTTGAGCCGGTTTGCCTCCATCACGCCAGTTATCTGGGCGCTCTGGCCAAATCATCCATACTTTCTCTTGTGCTTCAAACTCTCCAGGCATTCTAAACCCGTCTTGTTTCGGTGTGGTCTTTTCGATTCGCTTTGCCATGATACAGCACTCCTTCTTTTTTGATTTTTTTGATCCAGATAATGATTTCACCAACGAGGGCAAATATAATTGCTCCAATCGTGATTGGTAGTTGCTGACTCAGCGATTCAGCATCAAACTGCAAAGGAATCGCTGTGAAAATCAATGAGATCACGATCATGATCATCGGTAGTGCGACTAATACCTTCAAGAACCAGTCGCTGCCGCTCACCTTGAAAGGTCGAGGTGTTTCTGGATCGATTTTGCGCAATTTATAAAACGCAGGAAAAACAGGTACATATGATAGTAGGAACATTACTAGGTTCAACGAGAAAAATGCCCAAAATAAATCTTGATTTGGTAAAATTGGTGCGATGATGACAACGATAGAAGCAACAATACCATTCATAATCGCCGCACCAGTAGGCATGCCGTTTTTTTTGCTGCGTTTGGCAAATACTTTCGGCATATCGTCATTTTCGGCTGCATAACAAGCAGTATTGTTAACCCCTAACGACCAAGAAATCATATTGCCAAACAATGTCAGTAAGAATAAAAAGGCCATCGAAATAATGAACCAGCCGCCTGTTGATCCTGTCAATAACTTAAAACTATCCATCAATCCGCTGCCTGTACTAATCTGATCCGTAGGAATTGCTACACCTATCCCGAATGCAGAAAAAATGTAAATGGCTGCAATCACCAGTCCACCGGCAATGATCGATTGAGGGATTTGCTTTTTAGGATTTTCCATATCATTCGCGAATGTACAAATCACTTCGAATCCTAATAAGTTAAAAATGATTACTGAAATAAAGGACAAACTATTTAAATTGAAACTTGGCAGCATGGAAGAAAGAGTAAACTCATTCGCCACACCTTTAGTAAGCGCAGTATAGAGACCTAAACCACCAATCAAGATTGCCAGCAGCATTTTGATGACAGCTGCTCCATTCAAAATCCACACACTGTCACTGACCGGATAAAAACTAATCCAAACGATGATCCATATAAAGATCAGTTCGATCACGATAGCAGCAGCTGTTGAAAATTCGCTGCCTGTGATCGTCATCAATAAATCAGGGCAGACTACTGCTAGAGAAGCTAACCACAGTGGATAATTGATCCAGTAATACCAAGAAACGCGAGATCCCCAGCGATGTCCGAAGGCTTGTGTCACCCAATCATAGATACCGCCATCACCGATATAAGTTGTTCCTAACTCTGACGAGATCAATCCATACGGTAAAAGGAATGCAATCAATAAAAAGATCCACCAAAAAAATTGTGAATTTCCGATTGCTGCTACCGGTGCAGCCGCTTCTGCCACAAATACAACACAAATAACAGATAATATAGCACTCATCAAACTAAATTTTTTCTTTTCTCCCATTGTTTTCTTCCTTTCCGGTACAAGGGAATAAGGTTGGACCAACGATTGAACGATTCTTGCAACCAGCGGACTCATCTCACATGAATCCTGGTGCGGCATAAAAGCTGCATTAATGTGAGATCAAGTTTCTGCTAGAAAGAATCGATTTTCAGATCGTTAGCCCCTCCTCTAGAACAGAGACAATCCTCACGCATCGTCATGATACGCAGATTATTTCCTTTCCTCATCTCTTGCGTCTAAAATGTTTCACCTAGCAAAGCTTCCAAGTCTTTTTTAGCCGCTGCTTTTTTGGTCTCATCGATTGGATGTTTTTCCGCATAATCTCGCATCAAGTACACTAAGAGACCGCGAATCGAAGTCAACCGATTTTCTGCTTCATCAAAACAGATCGAGTTCGGTCCATCCATGACTTCATCTGTGACTTCTTCCCCACGAGTGGCAGGCAAGCAGTGCATAAATTTCGCTTGTTCCCCAGCACGTTTCATCAAGTCCGTATTCACTTGGTATTTAGGATAAAAAATACGCATGCGTTCCTCTTCTGATAGTTCAGCTTCATACAGTCCATACCAAACATCTGTATAAACAAAATCCGAACCTTCGATAACATCGATTTGATCGGATATCGTATAGGAGCCGCCAGAATCTTTGCAAATTGCGTCTAGTCGGGCGCGATGGTCTTCGTTTAACTGGAACCCTTCTGGTCCAAATTGAACGAATTCCATTCCCATTTTTGTTGCGATCAATCCTAAAGAGAAACAGACTTGTGTGGCATCTCCAATAAAGGAAACCTTGCAGTCTTCAATTTTTTTGCCTGCTGGAAGATGTTCGATCATGGTGCAAAGATCGCCAATTTCTTGCGTTGGGTGGTTGAAGTCAGACATCCCGTTAATAACTGGGATCGTGGCATTCGTTGCTAAGTCATACACACTATGATGACGTTCCACACGAGCCATCAAAATATCAACTAAACGAGAAAGAACTCGGCTCGTGTCTTCTATCGTTTCATGACCACCCAATTGAATTTGCCCTGGTGCTAGATATTCTGCGTGCCCCCCTAATTGTGTCATTGCTGTTTCAAACGAAACCCGCGTTCTGGTAGAAGACTGTTGGAAGATCATCCCTAACACTTTGTTCTTTAGCAAAGGAGGATAAAAACCATTCTTGATGGCCGCTTTGATTTTCAATGACAGGTCAACAATTTGTTGGATCTCTTCCTTCGTGTAATTTTCAGTTGTAATAAAATCTTTTTTTCCCATAATGAAACCTCCTAAGTAATTTGTTTGCTTTGCATCTTCACTTTAGGAAAAAAAGTGAGAGTTTACGATAAGCTATTGGTTGTAAACGTTATCATTGTCGATCTATACGTGGTACAGGCTGGTTTATTTTTGGATATAAACCAGTTATTTTCCAAGGGTTTACAAAAGTTTAGAAGGAAGTTTATAGGAATTAAAAGTAAAGATAAAAAAATCGGTGTTATAATTAAGATAAGAAATTTAAGGTAAGGAAAAAATGAAAGGGGATTCAATATGATAGCTATTTTTGTTTACAACATTCTATTGATCATTCTATATTCAATCACGATGACTTTTGCTATTTATGCTTACTTAAAAGAAAAAAACAACTTATTTCTCTGGATCAGTTTGTATTTGGCATTCTTCATTTTTGATAACACGATTATTTATATGACGGAGTTCCTCAATTCCTTTGCACAAAGTTATGATCAAGCATTTATGAGTGCGCCAGCAGTTAAAACGATTATTTTTATGGGAAACGCCTTTTTTTCCATTTCTATTCTTGCCGAACTACAAAAAGAAAAACTTTCCCCTCTCCATTATGCTTTACTGCTTGCTTTGGCTGCTTGGATGATTACCATCCCATTGATGGATAATTCAGCCTTTAAAGTCTGGCTCTATTATCTGGGCAATCAACTCTTCCTGTTTTACCTAGGAATTTATTGTTGGCGAGGAACAAAAAAGGATGTACCTTTGCTGAACAAACACTATTTAAAGCAATTGATGTTCATCAATCTCTTCTTTAGTATTTTGATCATTATTGAAGATAGTTTCGTGATTTTCAATGTCGATCAATATAGCTCCTTAGTGACAAAAATTTATAATCGTAGTGTCTCAGAGGATTTTTTTTCGATTGTTATATGTGTTTTATTACTGCACTTCTTTATCAAAAAATATCAACCTCAGAAAGAAAAAACACAAAATCAAGACACCTCTCTCTTGATTCAAGACTTTTGTCAGGTTCACCAGTTTACTCAACGAGAAACGGAAATTTTTGTATTGCTACTGTCACATCGAACCAATCAGGAAATTGCTGACCTGCTCTTTCTTTCATTAGGAACGGTTAAAACTCATGTCCACAATATTTTTATTAAACTTGACATAAAAAAGCGCACGCAAATTATCCCCCTTTTTGAAAAGTATAAAGAAGCCATCGAGTCAACCGTTTAAAAAAGTCCTGGAAGTATCCCTTCCAAGTTCTCAGTCTGTAGACGAGTCTGGGACATTAATCAGAAAAAATCTAATTAATGTCCCACTTTTTTATGAGGTTAATCATAAAATAAAAAAATGGAGAATGAGACAAAAGCGGCATCCTCAAAAATTCGCTGAAATTTATAAAAAATTTGAGACACACCAAGTAGATAATAATCAACACCAAAAAAAAGTATTTATGTTTCTTGTCAAATTTCGAAAATTCCTTCTTATTCCTTGATGCTGAACACTTTTTTCTCAATCTTTCACCAATCATTCTAGAATTTCTCTTTACCAACATCATTTGACAAAGGGTCTCTTTTTTGTCCAAAATTTTGAACAAAACTAGATAAAAAGACATTCCAAACTCAAATTACAAGTTTGAAATGTCTTTTATCTATAGTCTGATCAGAGAAATATTTCTTTGGCTTCATCACTCATATATTTTATCTTACTCATCTTCATCATATTCATCACTGAAAATCCGTCCATTCACATAACAAATGTTACTTGTAGCAGATTCGATTAATGAAAGTTCTGTTCCAATTAATTGACTGTTAATGAAGTCAATCACCATTGGCATGTTCATGCCTGCGTATAAGTCAATTACTTGACCCTCGAGAATTATTTTTGAAACTACATTACACGGAGTGCCACCCATTAAATCTGCTAATACTACGAAATCATCTAAATTGGCAATTACTGTTTCAAACTTTTCACGAAAATCTTCCGCTGATTCAGAAGGAAGAAGGCTTACTGTGTGAATACTTTCCTGAGGCCCCATTATCATTTCTGTACTTTTTTTCAATTCTTCACAGAAAAGTCCATGACTAATTAAAACTAATTGTTTTCCCATTGAACCACTCCTCATCACTAATTGGAATCAGCCTGACTTATTTTGAAATCACGCCTAAAGCTGATAATGCTACACAAACCACTAATACTATGAAAATTGCCTTAGTAGAAGTCATATTTTTTTTGCCAAGCATCCAATAAATTGCTGCAACGATACCGGCTGGTAATAATCGTGGTAAAATCATATCCAGGTTGTTTTGCATGTTTAACGTCACATCACCAATACTTGGTGCCCAAGACAATTTTACATTAATCATGGTAGCGACCAATGCTCCAACCATGAAGACCCCTAACAAAGTTGCAGCATCTGTCAAGGCAGTTAAGCGATGTTGCATCGTGGTAACTAAAGAGATTCCTTCACGATAAGCAAATTCTAATTGTTTCCAACGGAAAATCATAACAGCGATTTGTGCGATAATCCAAATAAAAATTCCAGTTGGGTTGCCATTAATTGCCATATTGGCTGCTAAGGCTCCAAAAATTGTTGGAATTAACGCTGCGAAAATCGAATCACCAATTGCTGCAAAAGGCCCCATCAACCCAGCTTTTAAACCTGAGACAGTGTCTTTACCATCAATACCTTCCTTTTCCTCAATAGCCAAGTCAATCCCGGTAACGATAGTATTGAAGAAGTTTGATGTATTAAAGAATTGTGTATGAGTTTTCATCATTTCTTTTAATTCAGGAGAATTATCACCATAAAGCTTGCGTAATTGCGGCAGAATTGTATAAAGATAGCCTGATCCTTGCATCCGTTCATAGTTCCAGCCTAATTGGAAAGTAAACAAGCTTCTGCGATTGATCTGCTTAAAGTCTTCCTTCGTTAACTTATAATTAGATTTCGTCATCTTCAATCTCTCCTTCATCTGAATCATTCGATGTAACATCTTTAGGGGCTGGCGAATGTGGTATCAGCTGTCCATTTTTGTAACTGATGGCTGCTAAAGAAAATCCAACTAGTGCAATTGCTAACATTGGAAGTGAATTAAATATTCCTTCGAAATTCTTCACAACTCCTGCAACACCCGTTCCTAAAACCTGCATGTTAGTAAAGACGGTTCCTAGTAATGCCGTTAACGTAAATCCTAAAATTAGGTATGGGAAATGCTTTTTAACTGGCAAGTAACGTAGTAGAATAGCAAAACCGACAGCTGGTAAAACTGCTCCAGCTACTGATAATCCATCGCCTAACCACTTCAAATCACCATTTAGCACGGCTACCACTTGTTCTACTAGTCCTCCTCCAAATGCTAATGCTAGAAAAACGGGAATCATACGAGAAAGTGACCAAGAGAGGGCTCCCATTAAGAAATTACGTTCGATCCCTTTGTAGTTCATATCTTCAACTAATTTATCAATGCGATGCGCAAAATACGTATTCGCAAAACGGGCTAATATATCTAATTGAATCATCAAGCTAGCTACTGGTACCGCAATTACGGCAATTGCTTGCTCTGGGTTCATTCCTAGCGCTACTGAGAAAGCTGTCGCTAAAATCGTTCCAGAGTTGGCATCAATTTTTGATGCACCCCCAAAGGTACCAACACCAAGTACAGTCAATTGCATACTACCACCAATAATAAGTCCTGCTTTTAGATCTCCCATCACTAGACCAGCAAATAATCCGGCAAAAACGGGTGCACTCAACGATGAATAAATTTGTAACTCATCTAAAATTTGATACCCTGCGTATAATGTTAATAATAAGATCTGCCACCATAAGATATCCATTTATTTATCCTCCTATTTCGCTAATAAAGCCATAAAATTTTCTGCTTTATCACTTGGAACCATCTGCGCTACTAAGCGAACACCTTTAGCCTGTAATTTGTTAAATACTTCTACATCTTGATCAACCACATTGATTGATTTAGTAATGGACCGTGTTTCATTTGTCTGTGACATATTCCCAACATTAATTTCTTCAATTGGGACTCCTAATTCTACCAACTTCAATAAACGATCCGGCTCCCGAGCAATAATCAATAATCGTTGAGAATCATATTTTCCTGCTAAAATATTATTAGCAGCTTTTTCAATCGGCAATACACTTAATTTAACTCCTGGTGGAGTTGCCAGCTTTAATCCACTTTTTTCAATATCATTTTTTGCAACTTCATCATCTACAACCATAATCCGTGTGATGTTCAACTTGGTTGTCCATAAGTTGGCTACTTGTCCATGAATTAAACGTCCATCAATTCTTACTCCGATAATACTCATTGTTTATCCTTCTTTCATTTCTTTATATAGTGGTGCTTTTACTAATTGGATCTCTGGTTGGAAAGTTCCTTCTGTTTCAAAAATCACTATTTCATTGTTTCCTTTTTTAAATAAGCTTTTCGGAATATATAGCGAAAGTGTTGGCCCAACTTCCCAAAAACGTCCAATATTGGTCTGATTAACAAATACGACACCTTTCCCAAATTTTGATAGATCAATGAAGCTATCCTCCACTTCATCAAGTGTTACTTCATAGCGATAAAAACTTGGCTGGTTAGGATGCCATTCCTTTGAAAAATCAACCTTCTCACATGACTCTAGTGGTAAACAATACTGATTCCAATCAGTGATAAAATGTAGATCAGCCATGACCCCTGTACGAATTCCCTTTTTTTGTGTATCGGCTAATAATTTATGACCATAATTAACACGCCCCATATTTTCAATTAGAATATCTAATTGATTGTCTTCCTGAGGCATTGGAACAATGATATCTTCACCAATTTCTGTCTGATATTGTGTAGCTTGCAGTTTTTGATTTAAAAATAGTTGGCTACGGTCTCTTCCATCGATTACTCTCAGTCTTTCATGTTCTGCATCTTTTTTTATTGAGGTGCGATACAGAATATAACCTGTATTTTGTCCTAACATTTCCATCGTTTCTGGATATTTCATTTTTACTGATTGACTAATTGTATCTAATGTTGAAAATAAACTGACTTTATCAATTAATGGAATATCTTTCATTTCCATTGTGTCTTTTGTCAAAGGTTCCATTTGTTGGATATCAGGGAACGTTTCATGAATCATTGTCTGGATTGCATAATATTTTTCGGTTGGATTTCCTTGCTCGTCTAAGGGTGCTCCGTAATCATAAGAAGTAATCTGTGGCAAATCAATCACTCCTCTAGCTGAGCAACCATTCATAAATCCAAAATTTGTTCCTCCATGGAACATATACAGGTTAATACTTCCTCTCAGCACGACCTCTTTGATTGCCTCAGCTAATTCTTTTGCATCACGTTGTACAATCGGTTCCTTCCAACGATTAAACCAACCATCCCAAAATTCCATACACATTAAAGGCCATTTTTTCCCATGCTCATTGAAGAAAGCTTCCATTGAAGAAAAATTTTCTTCAGCCTTTGAACCAAAATTTCCAGTAACTAAAATATCTTCATCAATCATGCTGCCTGCTCTGAGTGTCGCTCGCCATGGTCCATCCGAAGTGAAAAATGGCACTGTTATTCCTCTGTCCAACATTAAATCACGTATCGAACGTAAATAGTCTTTTTCTTCTCCATAAGAACCGTATTCATTCTCAATTTGAATCATTAAAATATTTCCACCATTTGTCAGCTGATGCGGCACGATTTTTTTTATTAAAACATCATAATAATCCGCCACATGGTTCAAATAAACGGTTTCATTTGTTCGGATCCGAGTTCCCTCATTAAGTAACCAAGCAGGAAAACCACCAAACTCCCATTCTGCACAAATATATGGAGATGGTCTAACAATCGCGTATAGTCCTAATTCCTCAGCAATGGACAAAAAATGTTCTAAGTCCAAAATTCCCTCAAAATGGAAATCTCCTTTTTTAGGTTCATGTAGATTCCATGGTACATAAGTTTCAACTGTATTAAATCCCAATGCTTTCAGATTATATAACGAGTGATACCAATCGGCTGAATCCACTCTAAAATAGTGGATAGCTCCTGAGAGTATCTTAAAGGGCTTACCGTTTAGAAGAAAATCTTCTTTAATCTCAAATGTGTTCAAAAGCTCCCTCCTTAAATAAAAGCGTTTTCAATATATTGATATATCAAATAATTTGAAATAGAAAGTCAACCCTATCCAACATAACAGAACGTGTTAAAATCAAATTATACATACAAAACCAAAGACTCTAACGAAAAGTTTAATTCTTTGATGTTGTTTGAAGGGTTAATTTAGACATCCCAAAATGGCAATAAACTTTATACAGAAGCAGAATTAATATAAATTTTTAACGTAAGCTCTATTACAGTCATTCGCTCCCTGAATGAATAAAGGATGGATTCATAATTCGTCATCAAGGTCGTGACTCATTTGTTTCACGTAAAGAAAAACTGGTCTAGTTTTCTGACATTGAATTATTCACTATCAGTAATGATCAAGTCCAAGTTTTATCAATCGCTCGAGGGAATGATCCACACTATTTAAACAAGCTTGAACTGCCAGCCTTAGCATTTTATGATTGCATCAGACATTTACGAAAAACTAAAAAACTGCATATATCTATCAGCAAACTTATTTGCCCGAACAATATGTGGATCCTAATTCTCAAGAATTGTGTTATTACAATTCCAGCTGTCAGCGCTTTAAACAAGACTACAATATCCACATGAATGAGGAAGATTTTACGGAAACAAATAAAATTATATTTCCAACTCCTTTAAATGTTGCGAAATTATTAAAGATTCTTACCGATGAAACGACCGTTCTGCAAGTCCGAGTGACGAAACTTAGAGATTCACAACAACTACTGGAGTACGCTGAATCCTACAAAAATGGAACTTCTACCAAATTGAGTTGGTCTCAAAAAACCATTGATTTTATCTAGATCGATTTTCTCACTCAATCTTTTTTACAGTTATTTTTTCAATATGCGATTGAATATTCATCAGTGAAACATGACCTGTTTGTCCTTCTTGTGCATTAGCCATACCAGTAGCCATACAAAACTTCAAAAGTTCTATTTCATCCATTTCTTGTGATAGGCCGTAGGCAAATCCAGCGACTGTAGCATCTCCTGAACCAACTGGGTTGACTGCTTTTATCGTAGGGAGCGTAACTCGATAAAAACAATCTTTATGTTTTGCGAGAGCTCCAGCTTTTCCTAGAGAAACAATGATCCATTCAATACCTGCGAAGATAGGTTGAATCAATTCTTCCTGGACTTCTTCTAATCGATCAATCGAAAATGAATGTCTCAGTAGTGTCGATAATTCCTCAAGGTTTGGTTTGATTAAAAATGGCTTCTGTTTGCCAGCTAAAACCTGATGCAAGCTTTCCCCAGAGGTGTCGACAAGAACCTTTGCAGACTGCTCTTCTGTCAATTGGACCAACGTTTGGTAAAAATTTGATGGCAATCCTTTTGCAAGACTACCTGAGATTGTGACAATCTTTGCTTTTTTTATTAGCTCCTTGAAGTTTTCTAGGAAATTCTGCTGTTCTTCATAGGAAACTGTTGGTCCCGCTTCCAAAATCTCAGTTTGATTTCCTTCATGCAAAATAGCGATTGAATCTCGGCTTTCTTCTTTGATCTCTGTAAATTTCTGCTTAATACCGGCATGCTTTAATTCATCTGCAATAAACGCCCCATGAAACCCACCGAGAACTCCTGTAGCGAGTACATCCCCCTTTAGATCATGGATTACTCGGGTTACATTAAGTCCTTTTCCACCTGCTGTTTTACTAACTTGATCTGTTCGATTGACAGTATCCACATTCAAGGAAGCAAGCGGATAGGAAATATCAATTGACGGGTTCATCGTTACAGTTACTATCACGAGCTCTCCTCCTAGTTCACAGCTGCTTCTTTTTCAACTTGGACTTTGTCATACCAAGAACTGGCTGTTTGTGCCAAAACGTTGTTCAAGCTTTCGATATTTTCACGACCTTCACTTTTCAGCCAGGCACGAGCAGATTCCTCACCAGATTTGATAAACGGCTTCACACCATTTTTCCAAGTAGCTCTACCACAAAGCACACCATTAAAGGTCGAACCTGAATCTTTAGCAAAAAACAATGTTTGTTGGAATAGCTTCGTAGAAACACCGGCACTCAAGAAAATAAAAGGCAAATCTGTCGCTTGACTTTGTTCCAAGAAGTACTTTGCCGCCTCCTCTTTGGTATACGCTACTTCATCTGTACTGAAACCCTCTACAAAATTCATATTGACAGGAACTTCTACCTTTAAAACATCTACTTTGTACTGTGGTTTCGAAAATTCCTTCATCATGCTATTGACTTTATGCGGTTTTACTTTGGCATATTCAAGTGAATGAACATCTGAAATTTGGGTATCATATGATAGCAATTCTAAATAGAATGGCAAATCTTCTTCGGCACACTCGCTACCTAAACGTTCTACGAAGACATGCTTCTGATGATTGATTTCCGGATCTTCATCTACGTCATAATAAAGTAGAAACTTAATCGAATCGGCTCCTTGCTCTTTTAATCGTAAAACTGACCAATCTGCTAATAAATCAGGCAAGCGTCCCGGTGTTGTTACATCATAGCCGGTTTTTTCATAGGCCAACAACAAACCAGCATCTTCATGTCGTGCACTTGCAGCAGGAAGACCATATTCTGGGTCCAATAAAATAGAAGATGCATAAGGGGTTAATTCACTAGAAACTAACTCCTTGAAACGCTCAATCTGTTCATCATTTAATTCTACATTTAAGGCTTTGATCATTTTTTTTAATGCTCCGCGTTGATCAATCGCTAAGGCACTGATAATACCATCTTTTGTCGATAAACGATCCATTGCTGCTTTTTTTCCTCTGGTTAATGTAATCATGGTTCTTCCTCCCAGTTTATTTTTACTTATATTTGTGAATCGTTACACCTTTTACAACTCGGTTAACTGTTCCTGTTGGTGACGGTGTATCTGGTTTATTATTCACTTTAATCGATGATAACAAAGCGACTATTTGGGCAACCATGATATAGCTTAGTGCTAAATAGCCATCTGGCAGTAATTCGGCCTCAGTTGTAAACTCGAATTTATCGCCAGTGAAATTCCGTTGCCCTGGTTGAGTAATGGCGAACACTCCGGAAGCGATTTCATCTCCACGCACTTCTTCTAAGACATCCAAGTCGTAATCACGCGTATAAGGATTATTATTAACAAAACCGAACATGATTGTTTTTTGATTAATAAACGACTTTGGACCATGGCGAAAGCCCATTGATGAATCAAAGATGGTAGCAATTTTACCGGCTGTCAATTCCAGAATCTTCAATTGCGCTTCCCTTGTTAATCCAGCTAGACTTCCTGAACCAACATAAACAATGCGTTCAAAATCAAGCTGAACGATTTTTTCAATTTCATTTACTCGGGTAATTACTTCATTTCCTAAATTACTTAAAACCTTCAGGTATTGTTGTTTTTTCACTAATACTGTTTGATCGAATGTCAACAAAGCTCCTAAAGTCATGCAGGAAAAGCTACCAGTCATAGCAAAGCCACTATCATTCGAACGTGCTGGCATCAAGAATAAAAAACTATTGGAATCGGATTGACTAATTTGAGCTAGTTTTCCTTCTACAGCACACGTAATTGATAAATGATAGATCGTATCAACCACCTGATTTGCAATTTCAACTGCTGCCAAGCTTTCAGGACTGTTTCCACTCCTCGCAAATGATACAAGTAAAGTTGGTTCTTCTTTAATTAAATACTCTTCAGGTTCTGCGACAATATCAGTCGTTCCAATACTTTCAAAGCTAAATGCTTGGCGATCACCGTTCTTGCGCAAATAAGGAACTAATGTGTCTCCTACATATTGAGATGTTCCTGCACCAGTGAAGATTACACGTGTTCGCTGACCATTTGCCTTTTCTTTAACTATTGCAAGAAAATTATCTAATTCCTTTTGAACTGTTTGATAGTGATCAAGGGTTTCTTCCCAAAGTTCCGGCTGTTGGCGTATTTCGCGAGTCGTGATCTCAGCACCCAGCTGATCCAGTTTTTCTTTTCCTACTGTAAACATGTTTCGATTCTCCTAACTATTTCGAATATGGCGGATCTGATAATGAAATTGATCCGCACGGGCGACACTTAAAGTAAATTCGATAATTTCATTTTTCATATTATAGGTTTGACGTGCTAAATGAAGGACAGGTGCTCCTTCTGAGATTATCAGCTGTTTCGCATCTTCCTTTGAGGCAACACTTGCATATAGCTCTTCATCTGCCAATCGAACGGTCTGATTAAAATCCTCGGAAAAAAGATCATATAGAGGTTTGCTTCTTAAAAGCTGATCATTTAATGATAAGAAAAATTTGACTGGCAAATAGGTATCTTCGATCATAAGCGGTTCCCGATCAGCTATCCGCAATCGACTTAATTTGAAGACTACTTCTCCTAATGAAAGATTCAATTGTTTTGCAATAAATTTGTCCGCTTCAATTTTTTCAAAAGCTAAGATCCGCGTCTCAGCAGTTCTACCTAAACTTTTCATTTGTTCAGTAAAGCTATAGGTTCCTGCTAAATCTGCTACGTTCTTTTTGATATCGGATACAAATGTTCCTTTTCCATGTCTCCGATAAATATAACCTGTATTTTCCAACTCTTTCAAAGCTAATCGAACCGTTGTCCGACTAACTCCGTATTGAGCAGTTAATTCTCGTTCAGAGGGTAATTTATCATGGGGTATCATGTTACTTTCCATCTGATTTTTAAGTAAATCTACCAACTGATGATACAAAGCTTTGTTTTTAAAAGAATTTCCCATAGGTTTCTCCTTCTTTTAAACTGGTTATAACCACAAACTAATGGTAAGATGGTTTTTTTATTTTTGTCAACAAACAATCTGGAAAAAATTCTACAACCGTCTTAAATCGTTGATTTAGCAATGATTATTTTATTGAAATAATAAAACTATCCATTTTTAAGAAATTGTTCCTAGCGAAAATAACAGTCATAAGTGCTGAAATCTGATACCAGTTGAAAAAAATAGGAAATAAAAACCTACTAATCTTAGTATGTTTATTTGCTTAAAAAAGTTTTACCGTGACGAATCAAGATTCGCCGTTTGAAATGATAAAAATTTCGTTTAAATACTTTGATAGGCTTGTTTAAACATCCTAGTGGTCCATTTGAGTAATTGTAGCAGAAGGCATTTCGGATCTGTGTCAGAAACTTTCTAAATGTTCGCAAAGTTGTCGTATAGGTTTCGATTTCTCTGGTTAAATAGCCCCCAAATAGTGAATGATGTCTTTTCTATACCGTTTAAATCATAAAAAAATATTGGCGAATTTCGCCAATATCAAAAAATGTAGAGCCTAAAAAAGCTTCTGCTTTCGTATAGGTAGTACAACTCTCCATCCAATCTATATATTCTTCCTATCTGTATTTAATCTAGAAAAAAAGAATCAATCCCTTATTCGTTGGGATTGATTCTCTATCCGTCTCTTTTTTAACTTCTGTAGGCAATTTTTGTTTTATACTCTGAATCTTTCAGCTAACCTCAGCTCTCATCAAAGAGCTCCCTTATTCACTTTTTCTGACTAACTAAATTTGTTACAACTGATTCTCTGTATAATTCATTTCGATAAAACTGGCATTATGGTAATTGGCATCTAATTTTCTCTGACATAAGTCAAAAAACTGGCGGTTATGGGTGGAAAAGATGATCTGTGTTCCTAGCTTAAATGCAAGGATTCTTAATAGATCAATAAAGGATAATTCATTAAGACTATCTAAATGTTGGATTGGATCATCCATGAAAATCGTATTCACTTTGTCTGTATTCTCTAGAGCGGTTCCTAGAAAAATACTTAAAGACAATATATTTACTTGGGCAGAACTTAGATATAAAATCGGGGCATCCTCTTCATCCTCTGTTCGTTTGCACATAATATCCAATCCTAATTTATCGGGATTTGCTTCATTGATTTTAAAACTAATCTTACGAAAATCAGGGTGAGGTTCGATCATTTGAAAAATCTGATTGACGGTATCTAAGTTAAATGTACTTTTGATTTGCTTTTTGATCTCGGTTAATTTACTGTCTTTTAATTCTTTTAGTTCTTGTACTTTGCTACTTAAGTGGTCATAGATTTTTTTTACTTTTGCTTGTTCGCTTCTTTTCTCTTCGATACCTGTTTCAGAGATAAAATCACTGGTAAGCCCAGATAGTTGACCCAACAGTTGATTTTTTTCATTTAATTTGTAAATAGCTGTAGTCAACTTTTGCTTATTT
Source organism: Enterococcus sp. AZ078 (assembly GCF_051714985.1). NCBI lineage: Bacteria > Bacillati > Bacillota > Bacilli > Lactobacillales > Enterococcaceae > Enterococcus > Enterococcus sp. AZ078. Next base: position 647,239 of record NZ_JBIOSW010000001.1, on the reverse strand, counting down.
TTTTCCAATTCTTCTGGTGCAATGATTACTTGGTCAAACAGTTGATAAGATATCTTTTCGATATATTTCCTCCGTACAACGAGCTGCCGAATCTGCTCTGCTTGGATTCGTTGTTCTTCTACTAATTCTGTTTTACTTTTCCCATTTACTTGTTCTAGTCGTTGTTCTTTTTCAGCAATAAGCTTGGTTTCTTGTTCATTGATTTTTTCTAACTCGCGTTTACATTGCCTTTTAAAATCAGAGATAGCAGAAATACCAAGCGCTTCATAAAACGCCTGTTCTTGCTGATAATATTGATACTGTTCGTTTCCTTTTAAATCATTTAAGCTTTTTTTCGCTTGTTGATAATGTAATTCGATCGTTTTGAGCGTATGAGTATTCTTGACATTCAGCTGTTCATTTTGATTGATTTTTTCTTTGATATTTTGGTACTCATTCGTTAATTTTACCAATTCCTCCTGTAGTGACTTTACTCTTTTCTGGGTTTCTTCAGCAATTTTTTCACAGTCAATCCCATATTTTTGGCTGTATTCATTTAACTTGTACCAGTGTTTCTCATTGGTTAAATACGCTTCTTCTTGTTGTTTTAATTTTAAGGTTACTTGTAACAGATTTTGGTCAAGTTGGTTGATTTCAGTTTCCTTAATCGTTATTTGTATCTGAATCTGTTGTTTTACTCCAGAAACTACATCAGTTAACCGCCTAGTTGATTCATCGATCATTCCTTCTAAGTGGCTGATTTCCTTCGTCAGTTGCTCAATCGGTAAAAGATCTGCCGTACTAGCTTCAATTTTTTGGATGATATGTTGAAATTCTTGATGATCATGGAGACATAATGGACAGACAGACGAAGACGTATCCGTTACGATAGAATAACCTAATTTTTTCAACTGTTCTAACTGACTGCCCAGAACTTCTAAAGAGGAGCGTTCCTTCTTCTTTTGTGCTAAATCAACTTCCAATTTTTTTCTTTCTTGCCAAATGTCATCAAGTTGGCTTATCTGTTCCAACAAAAATGAATAATCAGGTTCTTTTGAATAGTCTTTTTGGCTTAACTGATGATCGTCTAAGTTTAGTAATGAAAACAATTTTGTCAACGTTAGCTTTATCTTACCTAACTTGGCTTCCAACTCTATTTTTTTCTTTTTCTGTTGTTTGATTTCATGATCAAGTAATTGTCTTTTCGCTTTAACATCGGAATAACTGTTTAATTCTTTGATTTCTGTTAATTGATTCGTCCGCAACGCTCGTTTATTTTGACACTCACTTAATGTTACTTCTTGCTCTTGATGCTCCTTTTGTAAAGTAATCAATGCTTGTTCACATTTTTTTCGTTGATTGATCCATTCATTGATTTCTCTATTACTGTTTTGTTCAGCCATTTCTTGTGCCTGAAAATCTGCTTCATGATTGATAAGAAAGTTACAACGCTTGAGATGGTTGCTCAAGTCTATTTTTTCGTCAAACAGTGCTTTCTTTTTTTCTTCGATTGTCTCAATTTCTGTCAAATGGGCTAACTTTTCGTTGACATCAGCAATCTGCTTTTCAGACCATTCGATCTGCTGCGGTATTTGTCGATACTCTTGGGTCATTGTGATTAAATTTTCTAGCTGTTGTCGCTCCTCTTCAAACTGGTTCAATTTTATTTGATTATTGCTTTTTAATTTGTTCGATTCGATATACAATTCTTGTAAACCTAATTGATTCTTTAACAATGGATCTTTTTTACTATTCTTTCCGTTTAACTTGGCATAATTTTCTTTTAGCTGGTTGATTGTTTGCCATATTTTTGCATTACTTTCGAGTTTCTCAATCTCTTTTGTTAGCTGATTCATTTTAGTTTCTTGTTGTCCTAATGCTTTATTCATTTCATTGACGAATAAGACTAGATTTTTATAATCCTCAGATACATTTTCTTTGTCCCAAAAATTACTTAAAGCATCATATCTTCCTTCGGCACTCTGTGATCGCAAAAAAGCATCGATTTGATTGTGTGTCAATAAATTTTTTTGTCGTAAAATCTTTAATTCTTTCGCTGTTAAATCAACCGTTTTTTTGATCTCATTCCCTTCAACGTAATCCGTCGTTTGCTTTCCATTTAACTTTTTCGTTGTTAATGCATAAAAACTGCCATCATCAAATGCTAGTTCCACACTGCCCACTTCGGCTGAGGAATATTTGTTCTTTAAAATATACTTTCGCTCTTGGGAAGCGATATCACGGACATTTTTATTTTCATTCAGTCGACTGATTTCGCCAGTCAAGCTCCATTCGATGGCATCAAAAAAAGAGGTTTTTCCGGTTCCATTTGGCGCATACAAAACAATCAAATTTGATATTTCATTAAAAACAGGATTCACACAATCAAAATATTTTTGCCTTTCAAATGCTCGAAACGAATCAATTTTTATCCCTTTCAATTTAAGACTCATCGGTTCCTTCCTTTACGTTAAGATTTGACAGCTCATGTTTTATATACTCTTGTATTCGTGCTTTTTTCTCTTTTTTAGCCATCGTTTTTAATTCTGCTAACAAATGGATGATTTTCTCATCATTTTGCCGCTCATCCTTAGCCAGTTTCTTTACTGGTTTTGTCTGTTCCAGATTCAATAATAATCTTTCTTGAATTTTATTTTTTTGTGCTTCTTTTTGTGCTTCTTTTTGTGCTTCTTTTTGTGCTTCTTTTTGCGCATCATTAGTAGCAAATTCTCGAAAATTATCCACGATCACCTTTCTGGTTGCATACTTGTCTTGTTCAATACTGGCTTTGATTGGCTTCGCTACTTTGGCTTTGACAAAAAGAAAAAAATAAATATTCCATCGTTCAATCTTCCTTTTTAATTGACTTTGAAAACTGTAGGCAATCTGATCGTTGATTTCTTCATAGTTGGCTAATAACTCATCTTGATTATCAAATACATAACAAAAAAAATGGAGTCGATACTTTTTGTTTGCTTGTTGGTACGTGTAACAGGTCAATCCCGTCGTTTTTTCTATTATTTCATACGTAGTGATTTCTTTTAATATCTCTACCATTGTTATCTACCTCCATTAGTTTGCAATTTCTTCAAACAAACGAGTTAACTCCTCTGGAAACCTCTGAGAAAACTCAACGGCTGTTAACCCTTTTGTGTCGTGTAAAATCTGATCAATTTCATTTTCGATATAATCGATATGAACAATAGGAAATAATTTTTTTTCATTGGGATTATCAATCGTTAACCGATCAGAAACTTCTGGATGATCGATGTTCACGACGATTCCCTCAATTTGTTCTCGCTTGGCAATACTCCCACCCCGAAATTTTCTCCTTTGATTAGTTACAAACAAAACATCTTGTTTATCTAGCTTGTCATAAAGTGTACTTCTAAATAAACTCCCAATGAAACGGTCAAGTGTTAGATGATTTGTAAATAATACATGGATACCAGCTCTTTCCTTTTCCTGAGTGAGTAATTTGAAACAATCATCGATCTCAAAAGCAATATTTGTTTGTAATAACTTGTAAAGCAAGATCTCCAGCCAAGCGATCCACAAGAATTTATTGGTATAATCCTCATTTTTCTGAGAAGGAAGAAACAGGTAATCACTTAACCGATTATGGATCAATTTAGGCGTTATGTCGGAAAAACATTCACGATAACATTTTTCAATCAGAAAAATCAGCTTATTTTCTTGTCCACCTACTTCTCGTAATTCATTTATGATAGATGCCAAATATTCACTAAAATCATTCAAGCAACGAGGTACCAGCATGATATCAAACTCTTCTAAAAAGAAAGCAACAATATGTGCGATATGAATCCCTTCAACAATTCCTTGTTGCCCCGCTGACTGAAGTTTCGTAATAATCCCAGTCAAATAACACTTCCCTTCTCTTTCGACGTACACTCCTGATCCTGAGCAACCTCGTATGTTCTCATACTCCGTGTTGTTAGACGATCCTATTTCATTGTCCAGTACCAATTTAAAAATATCTGGCTTACTGATTTGAGTTGCCTTTCCTCGATAAGGAGTTCCACCGTCTTCTTTCATACACTCTGGATAACCATAAAATACGATTTCTTGCTTATTTTCTGGTTCCATTATAAGCAGTTCAGGATAACCTTTTTTTACCTTCACTTTGATAATCGATAAATCTAGACTATCTGAGCATCTTGGTGGTTCTAAGATTTCTAGTTCAGATTGGGTATAATCAAATAGTTTGAAGTCATTAATTGTTTCCCCAACCACACAATGTTTGGCGGTGATCACATAACCCGTTTCACAATCCTGCTGATACAACAAACCTGAACCATAAGTACTGGTTCCTCTAATATTCACTGATAACTCTTCAAAATCATTCATATGTCAATCGTTAGTACCCTCTCATTCATTTTTTTCTTGATCAATTGAATCCCGTATTTTTTTATTTCTTCATTTGTAAATAACCCCTCACTCGCATCGGAATAATTAAAATAAAAATTCGTTGGTCGTTTTTTTGTGTAGTTGTGGTAAACAATCCTTGATAAGGCTTCTTTGTGCGGAAAACCATGACGATTCCCCTTATTTGAACTAATCAAATAATTTTCACACTCAATCTGTTTTAATAAATCGTCACTAGTATTCGCTTTACTCCCATGATGAGCCACTTTTACCAAGTCAAAATGCAGCTCTTTTTCCCCATATAGTTCTTTTAACTTCGCAGTGACAGTACTTGGATGAGCATCTGCTAACATCAACAGTCGTTTGCCTTCATACTCCAATATAAAGCTAATACTGCTCCCATTTGCGACAGCGCGATCTTCTTGGAAAGCTCTTTTGATCAGTTCTTCTACGCTTCCCTGATGATTGACATTTCGACCGCTGATCAGTTGATCCCTGGTTTCTTTTTGAATTGCCTTTTCCCAATCTGTATATAATTTCCTTAGACTTGCTTCATCAGGTGTCAAAATCGTCATTTTTGCTCCATTGAGTAATTTGGGCTGACAAGAATTGTCAATAACTGTCATCTTTTCAATCTTCAAATCCTCCAAATACCGATCGAAAGACTCCCCTTGTTTAAAACTAATCTCTGCCTTTTCTTGAACGATCTCCAGTTGATCATCATAAACAACCTTTGTATCAAACTTTTGCGATAACAGCTTTCTAGAATTAAAAAACACTCGTTTAATACATGACTTGTCAAAACTCGACTGAGAAAACAAACTCAAAAATCCCCGAATATGATCGGCATCAATATGTGTCAAAATCAGTAAGTCAATGCACTCGCCTTTCTGGCTAATTGTTGCAATTTCCTCTTTCAACTGCCTAACAACTTGTTGTCCTTGACCTCCATCGACAAACAGATTCGTCCGTTGATCTTCTTCTCCATACTGAACGATCAAACAATCGCCATCATAAGCAGGTAAAGCTTTCACTGTAATCATTTCTCTTTCATTGCAGTCCTGTCCTTGCAATCTCCTCCTTCTTCTGCTTTCTTTTCGCTGATCTTGTTATTCTTTACTAATCAAAATCACACACAATAAACTTCTATTCATTTGTTATTGGCGCTAGAATTTAACTGACAAGAAGAGCTTTCAGTCCATTAGTTAATTGCGCGAAATACGCTCTCTTCTTTCTTATCTTACTCCCCATAACATTGTTATTGTAAATAAATTTTGATTTTTAAACGCCAATCATTCTCATAACCAGAAATAATTGCTTGATTCATAACTCTCCAAATAATTGAGAAGGCGACCAAAAAATATCGCAAGCAAAAAAAGCCAGCAAGACCATTTTAAGGCTTGCTGACTTCAATTCTTGATTGTTAAAATTTAGCACTATACAAACAAATGAAGCTCAAATGATCACTCAATTCCCAAAAAATACTGACTCTCACTGGTTCTTGAGTTCAATTACCATTGCTTTAATTCTATCTCTTGTTTTTCTAAAAGCTGATGCTATTTCTGCTTCGGTTCCAACTGCTTGTGCGGGATCTGTTAAATCCCAATGAATGTGCTGAACACCTACAGGAATCGTCGGACATTTATCTTTTGCATCTCCACAAAGCGTAATAATCAAGTCTGCTTGTGTAAAATAATCCTGATCGATCAAATCAGACGTTTGGTTTGAAATATCAATTCCATCCTCAGCCATAACCTGAACCGCTCGTGGATTCAGTCCATGAGTTTCAATGCCTGCGCTTTTAATTTCCACATCCAAGGCAGATAATAATCGACGTGCATATCCTTCCGCCATTTGGCTACGACAAGAATTTCCCGTACATAAAAAATAAATTTTTTTCATTCTTATTTCTCCTCCTGGATATGAGCATTCAATATAGCTCGGTCATTATTTTATTCTCTAACTAAAAGCAAGCATACAGGAATTTTTGTAGGAAAGCATCAAAAAAGAGTGAAATGATTGAAAAGTTACGTCATCAATTATCAGTTTGGTATGTTTTGGCCATCAGTTCTGATCTTCTTTTTACCTGACAATTAATAAATGCCATTATCCATGGATCGCCTAAAATGGAAGAAAATTCATCATATTCGATGTCATGAATCGCTTCCTAAAAGGATTTTTTACTAACGAATGCTAAATGAACGCTTTATTTTAAACGGCAGTTTGACGAACCTTATTCTATTGAAAGAAGCTAGAATAACCGTAGCTATTAGCACCCCACCCATAATTTCACTACATTTGGTTTTATACTAAAAAAATGAAATAAATTGATTGATTGAACACATTGAAACCTAAACTTGTTCCTTTAAACTTAAATTGTAAGCGAAGATCGTTTACATAAATTATATTAAAGGGAGGAATACCATGAAAAAAAAATTACCATTAGTCAGCCTATTGTTTGGTTTCATTGCTTTAGTGTTTTTCTTACCACTAACCAAAACACATGCTGATGTCACTGTAACAAACGATTGTACAGATCCGTCACATTCATTTACAGCTTCCATTAACGCAGATAATGGAAAAGATGTCTCGTCAGACTACTACAAAGTAACAGTTGGACAAACAGAATCTTGGCGCAGAAATGATCCTAGAGGCCATATTTTAGCCATTGTTTATTTAGAACAACTTAGGACCTACTATACTCCAACTAACGCCGCCTACTCTTTTAAAGATGGAAAACTTTATTCCCAAGGTAGTACAACAGAAATCACTCCGTTAAAAGTTGAAACAAATTCGCTTGTTACGCGAAGCATGAACGTTAACATGATTAATCTTTCCACAAGTCTTACAACAGTATCGTTAAGTAAATGGAAAAGTGGCGGATCGACAGACTACTTTACGCTAAACCACCTTGATAGTGAAACTTGGAGCAGAAATGATGATCCAAGAGGCTTTTTAGTTTCAGTCCTATATAATAGCGGATTCTCAAAAGAATACATATATTATTTACCTAGCATACAATACCTAGGCTACAAAAATTTTCTGACAATCAGAAAAGATGCTATCTATGATTGGGATGAAACACAGAAATTAAAAGTAGTTAATGTGATTGACTACTAAGCATGAAGAACCATTAAAGCGATCAAATAATAACTAATGATGAGCCTAGGGAGAAAAGATGCCCTAGGCTTTTTCATTAAGTACAAAAATAAATAACCAGCGTTTTTGAAGTTAATCTTCACACAATAGAAATACCGTCGTATAAAGTATAAAAAACGTTTATAAAGGCTATCCGCTTATTCACTCATCTTACAGTACTTTTTCCAACCTCTTGCTAAATTTCAGCCAGCTCCTCCGATATTCAAGAACTGATCGATATCCCAAAGAAAATTCCACTATACTTGACTCTAAAATAAAAAAAATGAATAAAATAGTAAATTAGAATCATTGAAAAATAGTCTGCATCCTTTAGACTTAAATTGTAAGCGAAAACGTTTACGACTATATTATATTAACAGGAGGAATATCATGAAAAAAAAATCATCACTGGTCAGTTTATTAATAGGAATGGTCGCTTTAGCCATCTTTTTAATCCCGACCAAAGCAGCACATGCTGACATCACTGTAACAAACGATTGTACGGACTTTTCAAGTATTCAGGTTTCAGTTAGTGCAAATTCTACAGGAAAGGGTAACACCGACTACTTCAATATCACACCTGGTCAATCAGACTCTTGGAGTAGACTTTCTCGTAGTGGATTTATCTTGGCGATTGTCCATAACGGAATGCTTAGAACCTATTATACGCCAACAAGTGCTTCTTACTCTTATAAAGATGGTAGCCTTTATCAACGAAACAGCTCAACTGAAATCACACCACTGAAAAAAGTAGTCTACTCTGATACAAAAGGAACTAAAATTGTAAATATGGTCAATCTCTCTGATGGAACTGTTCAGGTTGCATTAAGCAAATGGAAAACTGGTGGATATGCAGATTACTTTGAACTTGCTCGTCCAGCTGTAGAGAGCTGGAGCAGAAACAATGATCCAAGAGGCTTTTTAGTTTCAATGAAAGCCAAAAGTGAAATGAATGAATACATATATTATTTACCTAGCATTGAATATATCGGTGGAAATTATTTAACTATTAAAAACCAAGCAATCCTTGATTGGGATGAAAGAACTCCATTAAAACTTGTAAATGTTATTAAATATTAATTTATAAGCAAATAAACCAAAAGAGAGTACTGATTTAAGTACTCTCTTTTTTATTTCTAAATCATTTGTGAATATTCACTGAAACGATCCTTTTCGATGGTTCAAAATAGTTAGACAGCCAATTAATTGACCCACTCAATTTAAATTTCCTCAATCATACTACACAGATCACTCAGAAAAATAAACCTTATTAGTAAACAAAGCTCATCAATAAAAACAAAGATCAATTTATCTATGGATCGATCCATGAAACGTTAACCAGTGAATAAACTCATCTTCTTGGACGGTATTTTCTGCCACAATATTCCACTGCTCTTTTCCGCATTGTTCACATTTGTGCATGATTTGATAACCCTTTTTAGAGTTATATCTATACGAGACTGGCCTCATGAGTCCTTTACATAAACTCTTTCTGTCCCCCGGAACATAATCAACATGTAACGAATATAAACAATACGGGCAATGATTACGGTATGACCCATTTGTTAACTTTTGTATTTTTTTGTTGCAATTCACACAAATAAACCCACTATTTTCTTCTACACACATTTACTTTCCTCCAATAATAATAAAATTATTTTTGGAGAAAAGGGTTCCGTTCGTTCTTATCTGCAGGCTTCTTTGAATAGTGACAAATTCACCGCTATCGCGATTACTTCTGCTTCCAACTTCATAGATACTAATCTAATCCGAACCTCTCATAGGTTTTCATTTTTGTCCTATGCACTGTGTTGCAGACTTACTCCACAACCCAGCAGTAAGTGTATATCAAAGTCACTGCCATTGGCGTCGTCCCCTAGAAAGCAATGGGTGTATGCATATGAAAGACCATATTTCCCTCCTTGCTATTTTTTTATATTCCATCATTCACATATTATATTATACCTATTTAGTTGTAATTCTGTAAATATTCGCCAATTTCCAATGAAGTCTCTTCACCGAAAAGGATACAAATTTTGAAAAAGATTCAGTACCTGAATTTTTTTAATGTGTAGCATTTTGTTAACCATAAAAATCAAATCGACTAAATTACTTAAGACAATCAGCTTCTCTTTTCAGGGATATCTCCTCTAGCTATCGCCTTTATAAAAAAACATTAAAATAATCGATATAAGTAAACATTTCAATATATATCGGTAAAAAAATCTCTCTTTACTCTTTTAGATTAAACAATACAAAGTTTATTGAAATTGCATTTAAAAGTAAAAAATTTAAGAAATAACTAGTGTGTTAAACTATCTTTAGTAAGCGCTTGCTATATTTTTTTAAGGAGAAAGAGTATGAGAAAAAAATTATCCTTGGTTAGTATTTACGTAGGGATTATCACTTTCCTTTTACTTTTAATACCGACCAAAACACACGCAGATATAACCATCAAAAATGATAGCACTAACTCTACACATAAAGTGGAATTTTCAATTAATGAATACGACGGAGAGGGTTCTAGTATTTGGTATGAAATAAAGAAAGGCAATGTAGAGCACTGGAAAAGGAGTGACTCAAGAGGTTATTGGTTAGCTATTAGGGATGAAAATAAACTTGAAATGTATTATGCATTTACCAATGCTAACTACATTTATCGGAATGGTGATCTTTATTTTGATCATCCATCATATGATAATTATAAGATGCCTAGTTTGAAAACTGAAAACCACTTTACAACTGGAAAAAAATACGAGTTAACAATAAAGAATTTGACAAGTAATTCGTTTAAGGCATCAATAAGTAGATGGGCTGATAATAGGGATGCAGACTACTTTACCCTTTCATCTGGTGATTCTGAAAATTGGAATAGAGAACTTGATACAAGAGGACACTTAATTGCAGTAAAATATAGTACTTTACCCAGTGTATATGTCTATTATTTACCAAGTGTAGAAGACATTTTTTCAGGTATAATCGATATACAAAGCACATCCTCTGTTGATTACGCTCCTAAAGTTTGGAATACCCATACGAGTAGAGAGGAAGAATTGACACTTGTAAATGTAATTCCTCCTTCAGATAAGCTTGATTCTACGTACCCTACATTAACTAATTTTAATTAGATTATCTATTTATCTTGAAAAGAAAAGCAAGCGAGTCCATTCTTTAATAACTTCTAGGACTGATAGCATTTGCTATCAGTTCTGGTTTTCAAAACACACAAAACAAAAAAGCCAGAAACACCTTTAAATAGGCATTCCTAGCTTAATCAGTTCATTTACCCCACAGACCCTTCCATTGACTCTTTTGGAAATCAGAGGAAAAGAATAGGTTTTATAGAGATATCTCATCTAACAAATTACTATAGACCGATAGTGTATATCAGCAGATACTATCATCGATAACGTATCCAATAGCGTATCCAAAATAGCAGGTAGAGAAGTTATTTGAGGGTTCAAGTTATTCTGTTTCAGCCATGAAGTTAAGTTCATTAAAGATAATTGAAGATAGTTGGTATTTCAACGATTTTTGACTAGAGATAATCACTTTATTGATGATAATTCATCTTGATTGGTCTTCTAATCGTATTCAAAAACGTATTCAAGTTGCGTGGCGTGCTTTTGATAGATATTTATGGAGAATACTTAGATACTAAATCCTGTTATTAAATTTTTTACGTTTATTCTTTCTAAATATTTATCATAATTTTTCTCCGCAATGATCTTTAAAAAATTACTGTTAGCTGCATCAAGCATCTGTTCAAACCTTTTTGGAATTTATAAGATTTTAAAACTCCGGAACGGTAACCCTTTTTTTGACAAAAATACAAGAAGGTATTGTATGACTATTTTGGAGTAGCTTATCCAATCCCATACTCTATAAAAAATCATATTTCCGTTTCACCCATCAACTTCAATATCTTCTCTTTATTCAATTGATACTTTTCTATAATATCTGGATGAATACTGAGAATATTTTCTGAGTTAATAGCCCTGTGTGGCAATCCTGAAAAAGCTATATAACATTTTTCCTTTGACCAAGTTTCTTCATTATCACCAATAAAATCTATAATTCTCGGATAATATTTATTCCCAATTTTTGTATTGACATTTCTTAGATAAGTATATATTAAAAAATCTTTGTATCTAGTGTGGTTTGCATAAGTATTTTTAACATAATAATTTCTGAGACTCTTCAGAAAAATAGTAGTATAAATCATCTCATATATTTTCCGAGTAATAGTTATGTTATAACCATACATAATTCCAATAGAGCGTATCAGCTGCATTTCTATAGTAGAGTATCCTCTAATATGTCGTGTAGCTTTTACATAAACTATTGTCTTTTGATACTTTTGAGCTATCGTCTTAATTTGCTTAAACTGACCTAATTTGTATCCTAAAAACTCAAGTGAAAAAAAATTGTAGGTATTCGCTCGAATTCTGAAAGTTTTATCCTCCATATCGATCAACATATTAAATATCTCATGATCAATTTTATCAAATGGAACCATATTAATAGAAAGCATAAATACACTAATAAGTTCATTTATATTTTTTATTTTGAACTTTTCAGAAGTGATTTTTACGATTCCAGTTATAAATAATAAAATAGAGATACATTGAAAGAAAATTTTTACATTCTCAAAAGGATAGTAACTTATCGAGGACACATAATAACTTAGTTTAAAACTAGTTAGTAAAATAGACAGAATAACATAGATAACCCCATATTGAAAAATGATTAAAAATAGGTAATCTAGCAACTTATACCTTACTTTAGTTATTATTTTCATTTTAAAATCATCTTGAGTTAAGATTTCTAAAAACAGAAAACTACTAACTATCAAAAATAATACTGTAGTGCCTATATCGAATATTTTCAAAAATCCCATTCCAAAAGTTGTAAGATATAGGATAATGATTTTTTGGTTTTCTTTAAAAGAAGAATAATTGAAGATAGTTATACATGCAAATATATACAGAAAGAAATAATTATTTCCAAACAAATCAGCCATTCTTCACCTCATAAATTTATAAAAAATATCATATCACAATAGAGTATACTCTATTGTTACATACCTTATTTCTTATTATATCAGTATTTCTCTGTGACACATACGGGTGTAACATAAATAATTTAATTCAGTTAACTACAAGTAGTCATTGAAGCAAGTCTTCATAAGACACCTGTAGAATATCCCTAATAGCTCTCAATTGATCTAACTTAATGTGTTGCCGACCGCCTTTAATCTTAACAAGTGTTTCCTTAGTTATAGCGATTTTCCTGAGCTGTAGGTCTCTAACCAGCTCGGTTTGACCAATTCCTTTTTCTACTCGGATTCGTCTAATATTGCTACCAATTACTTTTTCTCTTTCAAGAATAACCCACCTTTTGGACTACAATTAGTCCTTTTCCTTATTAATCTTAAAGATTTGGTATGCTACAACGCGACTATTATTAGACCATATTCAATTCTAAGGAGAAATTTTTTGAAGAAATTTTCTAACATATGCCTTACTCATGGAAACTATAAGTGGTTGTACCAGTTCTGGTACAAGCTCTATAAGTACTGACACTAATATAACAAAATTAGAAAAGAATTATTCGATACATTTTTTTCGCTTCCAGATGGAACTGAACAAAACATATTCTATATGAATGATTCTATCAAAAAGATAGCGAGATTAGTAGATAAAATATAGAGAAAGTAAAATAACAAAAAAAGAGACAGAATGAGCTTCACTCTGACCCAAATTGGATTTTACACAACTTATCAGTCCTTATTGACAAAGAGCCCTTAAAAATACAAATAAAAAATGCTCGAAACGCTTTAATATCAACGTTTCGAGCAATGAAATAGTTATTATCCAACAGACCCTTCCATCTCATAACTGATCAAACGGTTGAGTTCGACTGCGTATTCCATTGGGAGTTCTTTGGTGAATGGTTCGACGAAGCCCATGACGATCATTTCGGTGGCTTCGGATTCGGTTAGGCCTCGGCTCATAAGATAATAGAGTTGTTCTTCTGAGATTTTTGAGACTTTGGCTTCGTGTTCCAAAGAGACTTGGCTGTTGTGGATCTCGTTGAATGGGATCGTATCGGATTTTGAGTATTCGTCCATGATGATCGTGTCGCATTCAATGTGAGAGATGGAACCAGCGCTGTTTTTAGCGAAGGTTACTTGTCCTCGATAATTGACTTCGCCACCGTCTTTTGAGATCGATTTGGAGACGATGGAGCTTGAAGTGTTTGGTGCGTTATGGATCATTTTCGCCCCAGTATCTTGGATTTGGTTTGCGCCAGCAAATGCGATGGAAAGCATTGTGCCACGCGCACCTTTGCCGTCTAGGTAAACACTTGGATATTTCATCGTTGTTTTAGCTCCTAGGTTGCCGTCGATCCATTCGACTGTGGCTCCTTCGTAAGCTTTGGCTCTTTTGGTGACTAAATTATAGACATTGTCTGACCAGTTTTGGATCGTGGTATAGCGACAATAGGCGTCTTTTCGGGTGAAGATTTCAACGATCGCTGCATGAAGACTGTTACTTGAATACGTTGGTGCTGTACAGCCTTCGACATAATGGATGCTGGCTCCTTCGTCAACGATGATCAATGTTCGTTCAAATTGTCCGGTATTTTCGGCATTGATCCTAAAGTACGTTTGTAATGGAACGTCGACTTTTACTCCTTTAGGTACATAAATAAATGTACCTCCTGACCAAACAGCTGAATTTAAAGCAGCAAGTTTGTTGTCAGTGGGTGGGACTAATTTGGAAAAGTATTCTTTGAATAACTCAGGATATTCTTTCAATGCAGAATCAGTATCGGTGAAGACGATCCCTAATTTTTCAAATTCATCTTTCATGTTGTGGTAAACGACTTCTGATTCATATTGAGCAGAAGCACCTGCGAGGTATGCTCGTTCTGCTTCAGGAATCCCGATTTTTTCAAAGGTTTCTTTGATTTTATCAGGTACATCTTCCCAATCTCGGGCGGGTTTATCACTTGGTTTTTGGTAATATTTTATGGCATTGAAGTCGATGTCTGACAGGTCTGGTCCCCACTTTTGCATGGGCATTTTATTGAATGTTTCCAAGGATTTCAAACGAAATTCTAACATCCATTCAGGTTCACCTTTGATTCGAGACATTTCTCGAACGACTTCTTCTGTTAAGCCTTCTCCTGTACTGAAAACTGGTTCCACATCATCGTGAAAACCAAATTTATATTCTTCTAATTCTGGTACACCCATGTTCTCACTCCTCTTCCTGATGCACATGATGGAAGGTTGCAGTGCCGTTTTCTTCCATTGCTTTTTCTAAGGCTTTCCAGCCTAATGTGGCACATTTGATTCTTGCGGGAAATTTGGCTACGCCACTGAGCATTGCTGCATCGCCTAATTGGTCGATGGCTTTGACTTCTTTTCCTTGGACTAATTGCGAGAAATCAGTGATCAATTGTTGTGCTTCTTCAACAGATTTTCCCATGACAGCATCGGTCATCATGGATGCGCTGGCTGTACTAATGGAACAACCGTTACCGTTGAATGCGATATTCTTGATGATTCCTTCTTTGACTTCGACTTGTAATTCGATGACATCGCCACAGGTCGGATTATTCAATTCGATTCGACTGGTTGATTCAGTCAATGTACCTCGATGATGAGGATGCGAAGAATGATCAAGTATGACCTGGCGATAGAGATTATCTAGTTTAGAGAGTGCCATGTTGGAAAAACTCCTTCGTTGCAAGAATTGCTTCGACTAAACGATCTGCATCTTGTTTCGTATTATAAAAATAAAAGCTTGCTCGTGCGGTCGCTGAGACTTCTAAATAGTTCAATAAAGGTTGGGCACAATGATGACCTGCACGAACAGCGACACCTTCCATATCTAAAGCAGTGGCTACATCATGAGGATGCAAGCCATCTAGATTAAAGGCGATGACCCCTGTACGAGTAGCGGGATCTTGTGGACCATAAATGGTCAACCCATCGATTTGTTGTAGTTTAGGTAAGACATAGGCAATTAATTCTTTTTCATGATCATGGATATTGTCCAACCCAACATTTTCGAGATAATCAATTGCTTGACCTAGTGCGATGGCTCCAGCGATATTAGGTGTGCCGGCTTCGAATTTCCATGGAAGTTCTTTCCAAGTACTATCGTACAAGTCGACAAAGTCGATCATTTCGCCACCAAATTCGACTGGTTCCATTTGTTCTAACCATTTTCGTTTGCCATATAAGACTCCGATCCCAGTCGGTCCACACATTTTGTGTCCGCTAAACGCAAAGAAATCACAGTCTAATTCTTGGACGTTGATTGGCATATGAGGAGCGGATTGTGCGCCATCTACAACTAGTACCCCACCTTGCTCATGGACAAGTTTTCCTAGTTCTTTGACGGGATTGATCACACCTAAGACATTTGAAACATGAGCAATCGATACGATTTTTGTTTTGTTAGTGATCAATTGTTTTGCTTGTACCATGTCTAAAAATCCGTCGGTAGTCAAGTCAATATATTTTAATGTTGCTCCTGTCTTTTTGGCTAATTGTTGCCAAGGAATGACATTGGAATGGTGTTCCATGTAAGAAAGTAAGATTTCATCCCCTGCTTGCAGAAACTGTTCACCAAAGCTGCGAGCGACCCAGTTCAAACTCGTGGTGGTGCCACGAGTAAATAGGACTTCAGCAGTTTCAGCTGCATGGATAAACTTTCTGACCTTTTCCCGAGCGCCTTCGTAGGCAAATGTTGCTCGTTCGGCTAAGGTATGGACTCCTCGATGCACATTGGCATTATCTTGTTCGTAGTATTTTTTTATTGCTTCAATTACTGCTGTTGGCTTTTGCGTAGTGGCTGCATTGTCTAAATAAACGAGCGGTTCATCATTGACTTCTTGAAATAATATTGGAAAATCTTCGCGAATGGTTTCTTTCAGAATCATACATTCAACTTCCCTTCAATAACCTCCACTAACTCTTTTCGGACTGCTTCTACTGGAATTGCTGTTAACACAGAGCCAAGGAATCCTCGAATAACCAATCGTTCTGCTTCTTCTTTATGAAGACCACGGCTCATCAAATAATACATTTCTTCAGGATCGACCCGACCAACACTGGCAGCATGTCCTGCAGTGACTTCATTCTCATCAATAAGTAAGATCGGATTGGCATCTCCTCTTGCTTTATCTGAAAGCATCAATACTCGACTTTCTTGTTGGGCATCGGCTCCTTTTGCGCCTTTTAAGATATGTCCGATCCCGTTGAAAGTCAACGTCCCTTTTTCTCGGATCACACCATGTTGTAAGATATGTCCGATCGTATGAGGCGCTTTGTTCGTGACACGCGTATCAATTCCTTGGATTTGTTTTCCTGAGCTAATGGCAACGATTTTCACTTCTGCATGGGCGCCTTCGCCAACTAAATCAGAATCAAAATCAGCAATCACGTGTCCATCATTCATCACGCCGATTGCCCAATCTACAGAAGCATCACGTAAAATATGACCTCGGCGGTTGATATAAGAAGTAATATTTTCTCCTAATTGATCGACAGCTGAATATTTGATTTTTGCTCCAGCTTTAGCGATTACTTCGACAATGATATTACCAGAAGCTTTTTGGATTTTCTCTTTAGTCGTTTGGAATCGTTCCAAGTAAGAGAACTCACTATGTTCCTCTGCGACGATCAAGACATGTTTAAAGAAATGCTGTGCTAACTTGCCATCTTGGATGAATAAGCTTTCAATTGGCTCATTGATGACAACATTTTTAGGAACATATAAAAACAACCCGCTGTTCATGAAAGCAGCATGTAAAGCGGTCAATTGATCTTCATCCATTTTCACTGCTTTTTCCATATAGTATGGTTTGATTAAATCTGGATGCTCTTGGAGCGCTGTGAAGATATCTGTAAAGATTACGCCTTTTTCCATGAGTTCCACTGGTAATTGTTCAAAGATCGTATTTGTTCCTTCCTGCACCAACACAGGGTTATCTTTCATTACGTCAAACCCAGCTACATTTCCTGTCTCACTAAAGTGGTCTGTGAACTCATGGATATCGAATAATGGCCAGCGATGAAATTTTACACGATCGATCTGAGGAAGTGGTAATTGATTGGCTTTTTCTAACGCTGCTTGACGTAATTGGGTCATCCATTCAGGTTCCCCTTTGCTTAAAGAAAAATTGGTAACTGCGTCAAGTTGGTCGAGCCAGTTCGTTTCTTTCATTTTCCGCTCCTCCTTACGCTTCTTCTTCTTTATAGTCGATTCCTAGTTCTTTGCTGATGCCAGCATACCCTTCTGCTTCAAGTCGTTTCGCTAGATCTGCATTCCCAGTCATCACGACACGTCCTTCCATCATGATGTGGACGACATCAGGAGTGATATAATTCAATAATCGTTGGTAGTGGGTGATGATCAATGCGCCAAAGTTTTCGCTACGCATTTCATTGACCCCTTTTGCTACGACTTTCAATGCATCGATATCTAACCCAGAATCAATTTCATCTAAAATGGCAAAAGTTGGTTCTAACATCAATAATTGTAAGATTTCATTTCGTTTCTTTTCGCCACCAGAAAAGCCTTCATTCAAGTAACGTTCGGCCATTTCTTCTGGCATATTTAACAGCGCCATTTTTTCATCTAATTTTTTCAAGAAAGTCAAAACAGACATTTTATCGTCTTCATCACGTTTAGCATTGATCGCTGCACGCATAAATTCTGCATTCGTGATCCCAGGAATTTCGCTTGGGTATTGCATCGCTAAAAATAATCCTAGACGTGCCCGTTCATCGACCTCTAAATCTAAGATATTTTTTCCGTCAAATAAGATCTCGCCTTCAGTGACTTCATAGTTTGGATTCCCCATAATAGCGGCTGACAGCGTCGATTTCCCTGTTCCATTTGGTCCCATAATGGCATGGATCTCGCCTGTTTTCATCGTTAAGTTTACGCCTTTAAGAATTTCTTTCTCTTCAATTGAGACGTGTAAATTTTTTATTTCTAAGACAGACATGCAAATTCCCTCCAGATTCTGTTTCGTTCTCACTTATTTTAGACTAATTGAGAATAGAGCGCAATGTTATAACCCACTAAAATCAAAACTTTTTTCACGAGTTATCATTAAATCAATATTACTAGATAATAATATTTATAAAGAAACTTCTATTTTTAGCATTCATAGATCACTGGTTATGTTGATTTGTTTTATGTAAAACGATAGGTGAACGTTGGCTTGCAGAATGATGTCAGTACGCATCTCTTGATTACCGCTTACCTGTTCTTAATAAATGCTTCTTGAAAAATGCCATAATAAAGAGAGTTCTCTATTGGTTACATAGCTAATTTATTCACTATTCACTCTACAAAAAAACATCAAAGCTAGTAAAATCAACTAACTTTGATGTTTTTGATGACTTGATTATTTTTTAGATGAACATTTGATTTTGTTCAACTCTATTTTTTGAAGTGCTTATTTAGCATCAGCTGCGACAGGTTTGACTGAACCGCCCCATTTGTCTTCGATCCATTTTTGGACGTCTTCACGGTGTAAGACTTCAAGTAATTTTTTGATTTTTTCGCTATTTTCATCACCTTTACGTGTGGCAATGATATTCACATATGGTGAGTTGTCTTCTTCTAATAAGACAGAATCTTTCAATGGATTCAAACCAGCACCATAAGCAAAGTTTGCATTGATCGCTACTAAGTCACCTTCATCATTTTGATAAGTAGAAGCTAATAAAGAAGGATCAATCGAATGATTGAATTTTAAGTTTTTAGGGTTTTCAGCGATGTCATCAAACGTAGCTGTTTCTAGATCTACGCCATCTTTTACCTTAACTAAGCCAGCATTTTGTAAAATAGTGATGATTCGTCCCCAGTCAGATTCTGAATTTGAAGTAATCACTGTTGCGCCGTCTTTTAAATCAGCAATGTCTTTGATTTTCTTTGAGTACAAGCCCATTGGTTCAATATGGACAGCACCCGCATTGACAAAATCATAGCCTTTTTCTTTGATTTCTTTATTTAGATAAGGAATATGTTGAAAATAATTGGCATCGATATCGCCTTCTGCTAAAGATTGATTTGGTAAAATGTAGTCATCGAATTTCACGATCTCTAAATTAATGCCTTCGTCTTTCAATAGCGGTTGGACGTGTTCCAAGATTTCTGCATGAGGTGTTGGTGATGCGCCTACTTTTAAAGTTGTATCGTCACTTTTTGATGAAGCACCTTTACTATCGCTATTATTGCCACAAGCTGCTAACCCTACAGTCAGCAAGACCGCTGCTGCAAATCCAAAAATTTTCTTTTTCATATCCTTTATCCTCCTATTTCTTCTTATCTTTTATCTGTTTTCTTTGTTAAAAAGTCCCCGATTCCTTGAACAATAAATACAATGACTAGTATCACTAACGTTGCCACAAATGTCACGGTCAGATTACCACGTTGGTAACCTTCTTGCCAAGCAAGACCTCCCAAACCACCAGCTCCGATCGCACCCGCCATCGCAGTAAAGCCGATCATTGATATGGTAGTAACTGTCAATCCGGAGATCAGTGCAGGCACGCTTTCTGGTATCAAGACTTTCCAAATGATTTCCCAGTAGCTGGCACCCATCGCATCCGCCGCTTCTAAAACTCCAGGACTAACTTCACGAAAAGCAATTTCAACTAGACGAGCATAAAATGGGGCAGCTGAAAGTACCAAGGCAGGAATAGCAGCTTGCGCCCCTAACATGGTTCCGACGATTGCTTTCGTGAATGGAATGATCAAGACCATCAAGATCATAAATGGTGTAGATCGAAAGATATTACTAATAATCGAAACAATGCCATAAATGATTCGTGCATAAGGTTTATTTTTTCGTCCAATCGAATACAGGATCAAACCTAGTACCAAACCAATGATGGTCACTAATACCATGGACACCAACGTCATATAAAGCGTATCGATGAATGCTTGTTTCATCGTTTCCATGTTGATTTGACTAAAATCTAAATACGTTTCTGCAAAGCTTTTATCCACGGTGGATCACCTCCACTCCAACACCTTGTTCTTTAATAAACCGCTCTGCTTGATCCAATTCGTTCTCTGACCCAGTCATCAGTGTCGTTAAGGAACCAAAAGAACCTTCTGCTGTTTGTTTGATTTTACCGTAAACGACATTGATATCGACGTTATACTGACGAATGGCTTGAGAGATGACTGGCTCGTTAGCATTTTTTTCGTTGAACACTAATGTCACTAATCGACCTTTTGGATTTTCTTTGATCAATTCAGCCAATAATTCTTTTGAGTCTGCTTCTGGTTCGATATCTTGTTGCACGAAACGTTTTGTTACTTCTTGTTTTGGATTTTTGAAGACTGTCAAAACATCGCCTTCTTCCACAACTTTTCCTCGTTCCATCACAGCTACCTTGTTACAGATTTTACGAATCACGTTCATTTCGTGCGTGATCAATACGATCGTTAAATGTAATTTCTTATTGATAGCTAATAAAAGATCCAATACTTCTTCAGTGGTTTGTGGATCTAGCGCACTGGTTGCTTCGTCACAAAGTAAGATCTCAGGTTCATTGGCCAACGCTCGAGCTATCCCAACTCTTTGTTTTTGTCCTCCTGAAAGTTGTGAAGGATAGGCATTTCCTCTACCCTCTAATCCGACTAATCCAAGCAATTCTTCTGCCCGTTCTTTACGTTGGGCTTTAGGTACGCCTGCTAATTCTAATGGTAGTTGGATATTTTCTAAAACTGTCCGTGACCATAACAAATTGAAATGTTGGAAAATCATACCGATTTTTTTACGAAATGTTCTCAGTTCTTTATTTTTTAGTTTGGTAATCTCTTGGTCATTCACAACAACCGTTCCGCTAGTAGGTAGCTCTAATCCATTCAATAAACGGACAAGTGTACTTTTACCTGCTCCAGAATAGCCAACGATGCCGTAAATATCACCCTTTTCAACAGTTAATGAAACATCATTTACCGCTTGGATCGTTCCATTTTTACCACCAAATGTTTTCTCAACATTGGTTAATTGGATCAATGACATATCGCTCACATCTTTCTTTTATTTTTTACATGGAGATCAAGTGGGAAACAAAAAAGCTTCCGCCCCCTTGCTTTAGCAAAAGGACGAAAGCTGAAACTTCCGTGTTACCACCTTGATTTGCTGCTATCTCACAATAACAACCTTTACCAGTACTTGGGTCATCGTTCTTTCATCATAATCATGCCCGTATACCGTTGTGCTGTAACGGGCACCCCCGTAGTAAGTTTGCAAGGCTCACCTACTCTGCTCTAAGACCATCTTCCATCTCATTTCCGTTACCCTTTTTCAGCAATCAGGGCTCTCTTTGAACGTCTGTGACATGTACTCTTCTTTTCAAAGCTTTATTTATGATTGTTCTGATTATAGCAGTTGGAAAATAACGTGTCAACATTTTACCGGTTACTTCTTTAAAATTTTCTGAAAATTGCTAACTCTTATAATTTCTCAAATTCTGTTGGATCGACTTCTTTAAAGCTTAAAAGCCAAGCATTCATTTCATCTTGATCATTTAAGACATTGATATCTTCATTGATTTTTTCATTCACGGAAGAAACCGTACCGCTTAACGGGCTAGCAAATTCACTGACCGCTTTTTCAGCTTCCACTTCGATCAAAGGCTCCCCGATTTGATAAGACTGACCAGCTTTTGGCAAATTGGCAAATGTGATATCACCTAATTCTTTTTGTGCTTCATTAGTTAAACCGACACAATATTCTTTCCCATTAAATAAGATCCAAAGGTTATCTTTTTTCTTCAAGTGTTTCCCAGCCATTTTATATCAATACTCCTTCGTATATTTTTTCATTAAAACCGATTGCGACGAGTTGTTTGCCTTTGACGATCAGGGGACGTTTGATCAACATCCCATCACTTGAAAGAATGCGACTAGCTTCATTGATCGAAAAATCAGCCACTTGGTCTTTTAGCCCCATTTCCCGATACTTCATGCCACTAGTATTGAACAGACGACGTAATGGAATCTCATTATGTTCCAACCAGTCTGTGATCATTTCTTCCGATGGTGGACTAGCAATCATATCAATTACTTGATAATCAACATGATGCGCATCCAACCAAGCTTTCGCTTTTTTGCAAGTGGAACATTTCGGATACCAATAAAAACGATACAACAGTGTTACCTCCTAGAAGTTTTCGCAGGCGCCTCATTTTGATACCTCATGGATAATATCAAACCGATACCGATCATATTTCCAAGGATCGATGACCCACCTTGACTAATGAATGGCAAGGGAATCCCTGTTAATGGTAAGAGTCCAATATTAGCACCAATATTTTCAAATACATGGAACAAGAGCATCATGATCAAGCCGCTGGCGATATAAGCATAAAATTCATTGTTCGTATCAAAGCAGACACGAATCATACGATAAATCAAAATAAAATACAAGAAGATGACGAATGCGCCACCGATAAACCCAAAATTCTCACCAATCACGGTGAAAATCATATCTGATTCACGAACAGGTACATAGATATTACTTACATTGAATCCTTTACCTAATAATCCACCAGTTCCTATTGCGAGCAACCCTTGTGCTGGCTGATAGCTCATCCCAGTCGTGTCATGGAATGGATCAAGCCAAGAATCGATACGAGCAAACTGGTAAGATTTAAACCCGATTTTATATAATAAATCTCTTCCGCCTTCTGTGGTAACTAAAAAGATCGTCCCAGCACCGACAATCACTGCCAAAGCAATTACGGGCACGATAATGCGCCAAGAGATACCAGACATTAAGAAAACTCCACCAAAAATTGCTAAGAATACCAGCATGGTCCCAAAATCATCTTGTGCCATAATCAAGGCTAAAACCGGGATCGTCACAATCAACATCTTGGCGATCAACCAAAAATCTGATTTGAGCGTTCGTTCCTTCATCTGAGTATTATGTTTTGTCACGATCAACGCCATCATTAAAATATAAGCAATTTTCATTAACTCTGCTGGCTGAAACGTCAAGGAACCAAAACTAAACCAGTTTTTGGAACCGGTCGACTGGGCGAGGTTGCGGTCATAAAACTTTAACAAGAGTCCCATTACAATTAGACCAAAACCATAGAGATAAGGTGTTAATTTCCAGATCCATTTGGAATTCAAATGCATAATCACGACAATAGCAATTGAGCCCACGATATACCAAATCGCTTGCATCCCAACACCTCTTACTACCGAAGGGTGGTTAGGATCATGACTCAGCGCGACATATAAAGAAAGCAATCCAATCAAACATAATAAGAAGACTGGTAATATGACGCCATAATCAATGCGATTATCACGATTATTATTAGAAGCTTTTATTTTTTTTTCCATGTTTCATCCCTTTTCTTAAAAACCATACTGTTCTATATTATAGCGGTCTAACGGCATAATTGAAAGCCAAAGCAAATACATTTGGGAAAACTTAAAATTATTCTTATCTAATCATCTGCCTTGATGCTCTTCAGTCAGACCCATCATCGAGATAACAGATAACGTTCTGACGAATCATTTTTGATAGCGTTCATTATATTTCAAGATCTCTTTACCAATCGCTTGTAAATTCTCTGAAACTAAATTTGTTCGCTGGATCAAATAAAAATTTCGATGATACGCTAATTTCTCGGTTGGTACTTCTGGTGGCACTGCACGTTTTGATAAAATCGAACGTCCTACTCCTTCCTTTAAAAGAGCGGCAATGACTTCGTTGCTTTTTACTAACAACTTTTTCCCATGGATATTTTTTTCTTCAAAATACCGTTGCGTATAATGAAAAACTCCAGAAGTTGTTTCTCGAACTAACCATAACTGACTGTCAGGATCCCCCGCAATCACTAGTTCATCCTCCATCAATGAAAACCTTTGAACACCAGAAGTTTCTAAAGGTTTTTCGATAAAACCAAAGTCAGCCTCGTGTTTTGCTATTTGTTCCAACGCATCATGAGAATTGGCATAGGCAATCACAAAATTAATTTTAGGATATTTCAAAAGCAAATCTTTCAACAATTTTGGTAACAGATAGACGGCAAAAGTGTGAGAAGCAACGATTCGGCAAACTTCTTCTTCATTTTGTTCATCTAGTAATTGTTGTTGCGTTTCTTGCCACTCCTCTAATAAAACTAACGCTCGTTCGTAGAGTAAATCTGCTTGTTTTGTCGGCTTCATTTCTTTCCGACCATTTCGCTCAAAGAGAATCACTCCTAATTCTCTTTCCAGCTGTTTGATTTGATTGGAGACAGCAGGTTGAGATAAGAAAAGTAATTCGGCTGTTCGAGAAAAATTTCTTGTTTCGTATACGACACGAAAAGTTGTTAACAATTTCAGCATGCGATCACTTCCATAATTATTTATTATAGTAACTATATCAACTATTTGATTTAAATATATCATGAAATGACTATAATAGTAAATGTAACGCACAATATATGAGATTGAAAAGCAACGAATGTTTCGATCTCGCTCAGACATAAAAAGATCGTTACTTGTATTCTTAATGATCAGTCAGGGCTACCGATTTGTTTATTTCCCAATAAATAGTCATTCATAATTATTTATGCAACCTACTATCAACCTTTCCACCTGACTGATCATTTTGTTCTGAGCTTTAGACAACACACTCATCTTATGAAAAGGAGAATTCAATTAATGAAGAATTTTTTAAAACTTATTCCTGTCCCGATTTGTGGGCTCATTCTAGGTTTAGCTTCGCTAGGTAATCTGTTTAAAGAATATCATTGGATTCATCTAGGGAATATCATTGGTGGGATTAGTATGATTCTCATGATCCTAATGTTTAGCAAATTGTTCCTATTATTTGAACATACGAGACAAACATTACATGATCCAATCATTGCCTCGGTTTCACCGACTTTTACGATGTCATTAATGGTTATTTGTACTTACTTTGTACCATTTACGCACCTTTTACCAATCGTTCGGATCATCTGGCTTGGTGCTGTCCTGCTACAAGTGATTTTAGTTGTTTACTTTACTTACCATCATGTAATCAAAGCGGACTTATCACTGGAAGTCATTTATCCAAGTTGGTTCATTATTTATGTTGGTTTCGGGGTAATTACAGTAACTGCTGGAAACTTTTTCCCATTCATTGGCCAACTATTCTTTTGGCTATCTCTAGCTTGTTACGTTTTCTTATTGCCAATCATCATCCATCGGGTATTTTTCGTGAAAAACATGGCACATCCTACACTACCATTGATCACGATTGTTGCAGCTCCGGGATCGCTTTGTTTAACTGGCTATTTGAAAAATTTTGCGCAACCTTCCTTTTATTTAGTCGTTGCCTTATTTATCCTTTCGCAAACTTTATATTTTATCGTGCTATCTCTTTTACCACGATTACTTAAACTACATTTTTATCCAAGCTACGCTGCTTTTACCTTTCCACTAGTTATTTCTGCAACTGCTATGTTTTGTGCTGTAAATTACTTTCATTCATTAGGGATCGCTACTGGCTTTTTAACGATCTTGAAACTGGTTGAATTAGTAATCGCTACTGGAATGGTGCTTTATGTATTAGGTCATTATATCCGCTTCTTGTTCAAAGAACATGGAAACACAAATAAATATGTCCCTAAAGAAATTTAATTAAGATGTTATTCTTCTGTCTTTTTCAAATTTAGAAAAAGGCAGAAGATTTTTTGCGTTTTTAAACTTTGTCAATCAAAACGAATAGTGCTACTATTATCAAGGATATTCTTGAGTTCAGAGTCGTCGTCCTCTAAATACGAGTACCCGTTTTTCAACTCTGAAACATGCGCACAGATAATGAAAGGAATTTTTAGAACATGAATCTACAAGTAACCATTAATCAATTTAAAAATCAAGGCTCACGAAGAATCTTGCCTGGATTACTTCTTGCTTTTTCAGTAGCAGTCATGAGCAAACTTCTCGCATTGTTGCTCCCACAGCTTGGTGCTGCCACGATCGCCATTTTATTAGGGATCTTGTTAGGTAATACTTTTTTCAAACAACCTTCTTTAGCCATTGGAACAAAATTCGCTGAAAGCAAATTATTGGAATGCTCCGTTTTCTTATTGGGAGCAACGGTTACGGCTCAAACGATTGCTCAAATCGGCATCAAAGGGATTGCCTTCGTCTTGTTGCAAATGAGTGTGACGATCGTCGGTGCCTATTGGATCGGCAAGAAATTGTTATTTAGTGATACAGCTTCCTTGATGATGGCAGGAGGAAATGCTGTTTGCGGTTCTTCGGCTATTGCAGCGATCGCTCCAGTGATCCATGCCGAAGAGGAAGAAAAAGGACAGATCATTACATTAGTGAATTTATTAGGAACGATCATGATGCTTTCTTTACCTTTTCTTGGCTTACACTTATACGGAGATCACTTAATTGAAAAAAGTGCCCTTTTAGGTGGAACACTTCAATCTGTTGGACAAGTAGTCGCTGGCGCCAGTTTACTTGATGCTTCAGTTGTTCAATTTGCTATGCTCTTTAAAATTTTAAGGATTATGATGTTAGTTGCTGTTGTCTATTTATTTGAAAAATTTATCCAAAAAAAGACAGCTTCTGCTGAAACGATTTCGTCTGACAGTCCCAAGAAAAGAAGATTCCCATTACCATGGTATGTTTTAGGCTTTTTAGTTTTCTGCTTGCTCAACAGCCTATTTACGCTCCCAACTTTTATCGACAAAGGGGCTCACTTTATTAGTAATTGGTTTGAAATCACTGCTTTAGCCGCAATTGGTTTACGTTTAGATTTCGCTAAATTCATGAAAGAAGGACCTCGATTCTTATCTTATGGTCTAGCAGTTGGTTTACTGCAAACTGTTGCTGCGCTGCTATTCATTTGGTTAACAACACTATAACTACCGGATTCCACTGGTATAAGCGGTCTGCCTTTGTTGGCTTCATAAAATCCCCAGACTTAAAACCACCTCTTCGTCCCAAAATAGTCACTTCTATTTCAGGGCGAAGGGGTGGTTTTTAGGTCAATGATTCCAGTTCTTTTTTATTCAGATAGTGCTTTTTCTAATACAAGTAGTTGACGTTTGATCAATAAGCCAGCTTCCGCATTTCCCATATAACCGGTTAATTGACC
Source organism: Enterococcus sp. AZ078 (assembly GCF_051714985.1). NCBI lineage: Bacteria > Bacillati > Bacillota > Bacilli > Lactobacillales > Enterococcaceae > Enterococcus > Enterococcus sp. AZ078. Next base: position 619,579 of record NZ_JBIOSW010000001.1, on the reverse strand, counting down.
GTTTTGTCCAATCACTCGATGACATGGAATCACGATTGGTAATGGATTCATGCGATTCGCTTGTCCGATTGCTCGGACCGCTTTGGGATGATCAATGGTTTCTGCTATTTTTTTATATGTGCGTAGTTCTCCATAAGGAATCTCTTGCAATGCTTGCCAAACCTTTTGTTGAAAAATCGTGCCTGTGTTTATTGATAACGGAAGTTGAAAGTCCTGCCGGTTGCCCTCAAAGTACTCAGCCAATTGACGTTCTGTTTCAAGTAGGATTTCTTGTTTCTTTCCTTGATCCTGTGCACCATTTACCGCCATTTCTTCAATCGGATGAAACGAAACCTTCGTCAACCCATTCTGATCTGCATCTAACCATAGTTCTCCAATTGGCGTATTTATTTTCATTTTCATCGTCTAATCCTGAATGAACTAGACTTGCCCTCCTCTACCGTTCTACTATTTTATTTATCTTGTATTATTTTAGCTAAAAATGCAATTTAAAGTTTTATTAAGTGTCAGCTTAATGATAAACTAAAAATGATGATTACTTAAGTAACAGAAAATACAGTTTATTTACTATTCTGTTCGAACAAATAATATTTGCTTGAAAGGATTTATCATATGAAAATATCAATTGTTGTCCCTTGCTATAACGAAGAAAAGACTGTACCGCTTTTTTTCGATGAAGTAGAAAAATTCAAAGACGGACACGAGTTTGAATACTTGTTTATTGATGATGGCTCCTCAGATGGTACGCTACAAGCCATTAAAGCATTAGCGAGAAAATATGAATATGTGAGATTCGTTTCTTTTTCTCGAAATTTCGGAAAAGAAGCTGCCCTCTATGCGGGTTTACAAGCTTCGACTGGGGAGCTAATCACAGTAATGGACGTTGATTTACAAGATCCTCCAGAATTACTACCACTCATGATTGAAAAAATCACGACAACTGACATTGATTGCGTAGGAACGAGACGCTCAACAAGAGAAGGAGAACCAGTGATTCGGAGTTTCTTCGCTAAACGGTTCTATCAGTTGATCAATAAAATCAGTGACACAGAAATGGTAGATGGTGCAAGAGATTTCCGCTTGATGACTCGACAGATGGTTGATGCTGTTTTAGAGTTAACCGAGTACAATCGTTTTTCAAAAGGATTATTTAGTTGGGTCGGTTTCAAAACAGAGTATCTTTCTTTTGAAAACCGTGAACGAGTGGCTGGTGAAACCTCTTGGTCCTTTTGGAAATTATTCAATTATTCGATTGATGGAATCGTCAATTTTTCAGATGCACCACTAACGATCGCCTCTTTCACTGGCGCTCTTTCTTGTATTGGTTCGGGAATTGCTATTTTATTTATCATTGCACGAGCATTATTATTTGGTGACCCGACAGCAGGCTGGCCTTCAATGGTATCGATCTTTTTATTTATCGGCGGCATCCAATTACTATGCCTAGGGATCATTGGCAAATACATTGGTAAAATTTTCCTTGAAACCAAACAACGCCCCGTTTATATCATACGTGAAACAGAACAAACCATCGTTTCTCGTGAAAAAGAATAAATCGTGAATACTGACCGTTGTGAGAATAGCTATTTCTATTTCGAGATGTTCTCCCTTCGTGCCCAAGGTTTTCTCTATAAAAAAACACCTGAAATGAACGTTTGATTTCAGGTGTTTTTTTATTTTTCTAGTTAGCAAATACATCACTTCTAAACATAACAATAACATTCCGATAAAGCTATTGAATGAATCTCTGTCACATTATAGGCAGGTAAAAGAAAAAAGACTAGCTGGTAGAGGAAACATTGGACGTTTCCTTTTGATTTACGACATTTTTTTCGCTAATGCATTGTTTAATTTGTTTAATTAGTTCTTGCCAATTATGATTGTTGGGCAATCGTTGCCATAAGATATGGGTACATTGAAGGTTTCCTAAATGAAAGTCAGAAATATAGATATCCGTTTTCGAAGAAATAACTTTTTCAATGACTATTTTTCCAGCTAAGGAATATTGGAGATGTTCTGCAATAAACTCTTCATACGCTTTTCCATAAGAAAAATCCAACGTAATATAAACAGCTTCTTCAACTGCTTCTAAGGGAAAATTTTCAATCAATTCCATCATATAGTACATGTATAAATCTGCTTTTTCTTCTTCATTAAGTAAAATAGAACGAGCTGTTTCCATAATGGTTTCATTGACTTTCTGATCAAATAAAGGATATTCTTCTCTTAAAAATTGAAAATTATGGATATTTCCAAAACGATGATGGATATCGGGCATAAATAACAACCGTTCATGTATCGGTTGCACATTTTTCAATAACACTTTAAACAGACGTTGATCAACAAAAGTTGAATCAGCAATACCTTTTAGCATACTTGAATAATTATTGTTAAAAATTGACAGTGTCGGATCTAGTTCAGAAAAATCTAGACAAGACTTCTTATCAATGATCCGATTAACATATAAATAGGCATACAAGACTGAAGCTTCTTTTACTGCTACTGTATCTGATATTTGGTACTCTGTCTTCAATTTTCCTGCAAGTTTTTGAACCAATATTGAGGTCTGATCAACTTTGATCGTCAGATGTGCTTCATCCAAGTACGCTTTTCTCTGAATCCGAAGCGCACTGATTGATAGAAATAAAGATAATTTATAACGTAAACTATTACGGATTCTAATCCTAAAAAATTGTTCGATCCAAAATACAAGCCGGTCACTTTGATTTTTTTGTTGCTCAGTAAAAGGGGAATCAATCCCATTCAAATTATGGAGAATGCCATAGCCCACCGAGCGAATCTTCCATTCATTCCCTACTATCTTATTTTTCTTAATAATGAGATGATCTTTTTCTAACAATTTATTGATTCGTTTTTTATAAAGATATAAAGAAGAATTTGAAATGTAATGATCGGTCGTAAATTTATTAATTGGTCGGTTTGAAAACAGCAGGAAAATAAGCAGCTGATAAGTTAGCGAACTATTTAAATAGTGCTGACGTAATTTAAGAATGTTCTCATCACAAATAAAAGAATATACTTGAATAACGCCCCGCTTTACGACAAAAAAATCATTTAAACATAATTTCTGTTCTAGCTCCATTTTCAACTCATGAATTAATTTACTTAATTTAAATTTAGATATACCTGTTTTCTGCGCTAAAAAAGAGATTTCCACTCTTTCACCAAGTTTGGTCTGAATAAGTTCCAGAAGTTTAATTTTCATTTTTGAGTTTTCATCTAGCAACTGAACGATATCCATTTCGCCATTCCTTTCCCTAATTACTTCCAGTAGATGAATTCAATACACTAGAAGTATGTTAATTATTCAGTTTTGCTCTTTTTCCAAAAGACCTGATAGTCTTCAAGAGCATTGAATCCTATTCCAAACATTTCGAATCAGAGGCTAGAAAGGTTCTTTTCGTTCGTTTTTGACAAATTTCGTTGTTTTATTTGTTGCTGTGTAGTTGGTTTTATTTGTTGTTTTATTTGCTGATGAACTTGATAAACGATCTGTTTTACTTCATTTTTATTTATATTTTGAGTTTCAACAAGCTCTTTATTTTGAAGTTGACTAGGAATTTTAGGCGCTTCATTTATCGTTATTTTATGGTAAACATAAGTAACTGGTTGATACTGATCATTCAATGCATCCATACGCTCATCTGAAAACTTGCTCTCATCCAAAAGATTTCTTTCAATGGTCGCTGCGTAAGCAAATGTTGTCCCGTTAGTAAGAACCTGACCAACAACTAACCCCATCACCAATATCTGATAAATTTTTTTCTTTTTCATTTTTCCCTCCTAATTTAAAATAAATTCAAATATATAATTAGAATAGAGTGTTTTTTATTGAATAAACACCAATTTTTTCCGTTTTTTTCTATTTTTTTCACTTTTAAAATAAAAAATAATAGTATTATGAAGGTTTGCTGATGTTTGCATATAAATATGAAAAATAAATAACTAATTTCAAGTGAATTTTTTTTGATCGTCAAATTTCTTTAACTTTTAAATCAGAAGGTCATGAAGCAAGATCATACAGACCATCGTTTATTTCAATAGAAAAATACAACTACAGAACTAGTTCGCTATCATTAATAACGACAAATAAATAACCAATAAAAAAATCGGTATAACATTTTAAAAATTAGCAATCTATATTTACAGTGAAAAAAAAGGCGACTTAGATAGCAAAAAAAGGAATAATGTGCCAAATAATTGACTTGATTTAAGAAAAAAATCATTTCCTATCCGCTTTTTTCCTATCCATAATTTTACATTTATTAGAAATCCCACTTAGTTTTTTTATAAAAAAGAACGAAACCTCTAGTTGTGCCAAACTCCTTTATTTTTCAACAGTTTTATGATTCCATCTGTTTTAGCACTTGATGGCTGTCATTTGTTCAACAAAAAAACATCAAAACTAGTAGAATCTACTAATTTTGATGTTTAAAAAATTGGTTGAAGAATCAGAACTTGATGCTTCTTCTCAGTTATTGAATAGTAAAACAGATCTAGAATCGACATCATCGTATCCGCTATTTTTAATGTTGTTCCTTCCTCTTCTTTTCAAATTCCTTACGAAAAAAAGCAACGATCTCAAAATAAAAAATCTTTGAGATCGTTGCTTTTATAAATGATGCCAGCTGCAGGGATCGAACCTGTGACCTACGCGTTACGAGTGCGTTGCTCTACCAACTGAGCTAAGCTGGCGTTTCCATATGAAATTATATACGTATTTTAAAAATTTGTAAAGGGACAAGTGTAAATTTCGTTCTATTTCATGATTTTTTTCATAAAACGTGGTATAATTGATATGAAAGGCAGGTTTTATGAAAATGGCAACGTTTGGAAAATTTGATACAACTATCGTACCGTCAGAATTTGGGGAAAAATTTACGATCGACACTCACGTGACATTTATGATTCATGGAACACCGCAAACTGGAACAATTTCAAAACAACTGAAAAACTCGGCTGTGGTTGAAATTGACAAAACAGATGAAAATGCCAATTTAATGACGCAAAGCAAAGGGGTAATCATCATCAATTACAAAGAATTGAAGAAAATTTAACACTGACCATCTCTGCGTTTTTTGGGATGGTTTTTTTATTTGAAAAATTTCATCAACTATCTAGGATCACTTATTCCATTCATGTCATCATAAACGTGCCTACTGCTCTCTCTAACTAAAAAACAGTTTTTTTCTCACATCAATAAAGTCTTATGAGATGGCAAAAATCATCCTCTATTCTTTTGCTGTTCCTCTTGTTCACTTAAGATTCCGCAAGACTCCATCCGTTTTTTCAAATTCCGTATATTCTTTGATCCATCTTCTTGCAGCTATTCTTTGAATAAACTACTTTCTATCAAAACCATGATAAATTACTAGAATTAATAACAAACAAAAAACCATAATAGAATAAGAAATCCTACTATGGTTTGGTGCCTTAGCGTTTATTATTTTTATTTTGTACCAAATAAACGGTCCCCTGCATCGCCTAGACCTGGAACGATGTAGCCGTGTTCATTCAATTTTTCATCTAATGCAGCTGTGTAGATATCAATATCTGGATGTGCTTCTTGTAAAGCTTTTACACCCTCTGGAGCAGCTACTAGACAAACAAATTTGATATTTGAAGCGCCACGTTCTTTTAATGCATCGATCGCCATGATCGCTGAGCCACCTGTCGCTAACATTGGGTCAACAACAAATAATTGTCGTGCATCGATATCTTCAGGTAATTTTACGAAATATTCATGAGGTTCAAATGTTTCTTCGTCACGGTATAACCCGATATGTCCGACTTTCGCAGCTGGGATCAATTCTAAAATACCGTCAACCATCCCAATACCTGCTCGTAGAATCGGAATGATCGCTACTTTTTTACCAGATAACGTTTTTTGAGTTGTTTCTGTAATCGGTGTTTCGATTACGATATCTTCTAATGGCATGTCACGTGATACTTCATATGCCATCAACATAGCAATTTCGTCGACAACCTCACGGAAAACTTTTGTTCCACAGTCTTTGTCACGAATAATAGTTAGTTTATGTTGGATCAATGGATGGTCGATTACTTGGAATTTGCCCATTTTTCTGGTCTCCTTTGTTCTGTCGTTTCTTTTTAATTGTAAAACAAAAAGACCCAATTGACTAGTCAAACCAACAACTTTTCAAAAGAAAATAAAATAAATAAAACAACAGTAATCAAAAATAAAAAAAAGCAGTAAAAAATAACAAAAAAGCTTTGAACAATGAATTTTTTTGTTATTTTTACTGTCTTTTAGTCAGATTAATATTACATATATCTGGTTATATAAATAGGATCATCGATCCTGCTGTAACCACTGAGTCGCTAAAAGCATCGCTGCTCTGGTAGCATTGGTTTGGTCCAATGAATTGACCATCACAAAATCGTGGATCATCCCTTGAAAACGAACCTGGGTGACTGCCACACCTGCATCACGTAACTTCCGAGCATAAGCTTCTCCTTCGTCTCTTAAAACATCCGCTTCACCAGTTAAAATCAAAGCTGGTGGTAAGTCTGCCAACTCTTCAGAAGTCGCTCGTAATGGTGATGCTGTGATTTCTGACCGCTCTGAATCATCAGTTGTATATTGGTCCCAAAACCATTTCATTCCTTCTTTTGTTAAAAAATAGTTTTCGGCAAATTCTTGATAAGAATCAGTAGTGAAATTGGCATCCGTCACCGGATAAAACAAAAGTTGTTTTTGGATGGGCAACCCTTGGCGTTCTTTGGTTAAAATAGTCATTACAGTTGCCATATTACCTCCAACTGAATCGCCCGCTACCGTTAATTCAGATAAATCTAACCCTTTTGATTCCGCTAGTTCACTTAGCTTTTGTAAGACTGCATAGCTTTGTTCGATCGCTGTTGGATATTTTGCTTCCGGCGAGCGGCTGTACTCTGGAAAAACGACGACCGAGTTCGTGCGAACGGCTAATTCACGAATCAACTTGTCATGAGTTTGTGCGCTACCAAAAACCCAACCAGCTCCATGAATATAGAAAATCACTGGTAATTTATCAGTATTTCCTTCTGGACGGACAAAACGAACGTTGATGGACCCCCATTGACCAGTATCAACCGTTAAATCTTCAATGTCGACTGGTAGTTTATCAACGGGCGATTCTTGGACTTTTTCTAATAGCGCTCGTCCTTCTTCAGGTGGTAATTCGTAGATTCTTGGGTGGGGAGCATTTGCATCACTAAATTCGATTGCTGCTTTTTCTAATGAGATTCGTTCGGTCATCATGGTTCCTCCCTAGATTATAATAAAAAACCAAATTACACCTCATATACTAGTGAGCCCCAATGAAAAAGTCAAAAAATCAGTTTGTTTGTTTTCTATCAAACTCAGTAAACATAAGCCTTCCTCATACTTCCCCCAGTACCTGCGGCTTAGTTTATCCCTTCATTAAAACAAAACCTCACCACTTCCATACCTAATCCATCTCAGTCCTATATCTCAGGCTATTTTAAATAGATCTCACCAATGTATTCGTGCTGCATCGATAGAAGAAAACTTTTGCCTAAATAAAACTAAAATACCCAAAAGAAGCGATTCCAACAACTTTCCCTTGAAAAAGTATCCACACACAATAAGCCATTTCAAAAAATAATCCAAAGAATTCCAAAAACAGGAGAAGCGATTTTGGATTCTTCGGATTATTTTTAATATACAGTAAATTTTGGCAAACTAAGAATTTTGAAACAGTTGCTTTTTTATGTCTGCTGATGGTACTTCTTGCGTTAAGCGACTCGTTTTGTAGTGATTATTCCTTTTATTTATTATATAAAGGATATTTTTCAGTCAATTCACGCACACCAGCTTTGACTTCAGCTAATTCGGCTTCATTCTCTTTGGCTTGTAAAGCTTTGACGATCAATTCCGCCACCTTCGCAGCATCTTCTTCTCTGAAGCCTCTTGTAGTAATTGCTGGAGTACCGATACGGATACCGCTAGTCTTGAACGGGCTAAGTGTTTCAAATGGAATTGAATTTTTGTTAACCGTGATATTCACACTATCTAAAATACTTTCGGCTTCTTTCCCGTTTAACTCTAATCCACGGACATCGATTAAAACTAAATGATTATCCGTTGCGCCAGAGACCACTCTTGTACCGATTGCTTGATTGAAGACTTTTGCCATCGCTTTGGCATTAGCAATAATCTGTTCACTGTATTCTTTAAATTCAGGTGTCAATGCTTCTTTGAATGCTGCTGCTTTCCCTGCAATGACATGCTCTAGTGGTCCACCTTGGATGCCAGGGAAAACTGCACTATTGATTTTTTTCGCTAATTCTTCATTATTGGTCAAAATCATACCACCACGTGGTCCACGTAATGTTTTATGAGTGGTTGTCGTAGTAATGTCCGCATAAGGGATTGGACTTGGATGGACACCAGCTGCAACTAAGCCAGCGATATGTGCCATATCAACCATTAATTTCGCACCTACTTCATCAGCGATTTCTCTAAATTTTTCAAAATCAATGATTCTACCATAGGCACTTGCTCCGGCAACGATCAATTTTGGTTGATGTTTTCTAGCTAAAATCCGCACAACATTGTAATCAATGACTTCTGTTGTTGGATCAACGCCATAGGCTACAAAATGGTACGTTTTTCCACTAAAGTTCACAGGAGAACCATGAGTCAAATGTCCACCTGCTGAAAGATCCATCCCTAAAATCGTGTCACCAGGTTCTACTAAAGCAAGATATGCTGCCGTGTTCGCTTGTGAACCAGAATGAGGTTGAACATTGACAAATTTTGCACCGAATAATTCTTTTGCACGATCGATCGCTAAACTTTCAACGATATCGACAAATTCACAGCCACCATAATAACGATGCCCAGGGTAACCTTCTGCATATTTATTTGTCAAGATACTTCCTTGAGCCGCCATCACTGCTTCAGAGACAAAATTTTCGGAAGCGATAAGTTCCAAATTATTTTCTTGTCTTTCTTCTTCTTTTGCGATTGCTGCCCATAAATCTGGGTCAAACGTTTTGTAGTCTACCACACACAACAGCTCCTTCTTATTGTTTACTAAGAAATCATGAATCAACTAGCAATCTAGGCACGATCAGCTAAAATCCTTAACTGGTCATTCAGATCGCTGTAAAAAGCTATATCTCACGAATGATTGCTGATTCTTTCTCTTTTGAACATGATCTCTCAGTTTTATTCAAATTTATTCAAGTAGAGTTTACTTTATTGCATTGTATCATAATAAAGTATGGGTACAAGCTACCTAAGTTCTTTTTTCAAAATATTTTTGTCCCGCTGATTTTTTTAAGCGATTCATATAAGCATTTCCCAGACCTTCTTCTGGAAATACTGCCACAAAGATCATATCAAGTCCAAGATTCTTCTCATCTAACCCACGTAATCCTGCAAATAATCCTTTCGTAGCGGCTTCTACTGAATCATCAAAATACATGTAGACTGCTGCTACATCAAAACGAACAGCTTCAGCAATTTTAGGACCTGCAATTACTCCAACACGCAAATGTTCTTCTTTTGCCCATTTTACAGCGGCTTCCCAATCATTTTCTTGGACCATCATGACTTGCGTATCAGGCGAATAGTGCTTATATTTCATTCCTGGTGATTTAGGTGTTTCAGTGCTTTGGACTAAATGACGATCAACGGCTACCTTTCCACTGATCACTTTTTCAAGCTGTTCTTTGGTCACCGCTCCTGGACGTAAAATCATGGGTTCACGATCCGGATCACTGAGATCGATCACGGTTGATTCCACACCAATTCGGGTTGCACCATCATCAATGATCCCATTGATTTTTCCTTTTAAATCATGGTAGACATGTTCCGCAGTCGTTGGACTAGGTTTTCCCGAAGTATTCGCACTAGGACCAACAATTGGTATACCAGCTAATTGGATGAATTCAAGTGTTTTTTTGTTATCTGGCATACGAAAAGCAGCTGTGGATAACCCACCTGTTACAATAGGTGGTAAAGACCCTTTTTTGATCTCAAAAATAAGTGTTAAGGGACCTGGCCAGAAATGATTGACGATTTTTTCCGTTAAAGGATGAAAGTTATCCACAAATTGTTTTACTTGCTCAAACGATGAAACATGGACAATCAAAGGATTATCTTGTGGACGACCTTTGACCGAAAACACTTCGGTTACCGCTTCGGTCAAAAGTGCATTAGCGCCTAGTCCATAGACAGTTTCAGTTGGAAAAGCAACGAGTTCGCCACTTTTTAATGCTTGTGCTGCTTCTGATAATTGTTCTTCATGATAATAGTTTGTTTCCACAGTCTATCCACACCCTCATTTTTCAATATGCTTGATTTATTCTACTTTATCCTCATGTTATCAACAGAGTGTTGATAACTATTTTGTCAATAGTGGATAAGTATGTTGATAAGTCAATAACTCGTTTTCATCCTTGTAAAATCAATGTTTTTTTATGATAAAAAAACATAAAAAATATTTTTCATCCACAATCAGCTCATCACAGAAACTATTCGTTCATTTCCAAATAAATCTTTATGAATACTTACTTGTTTATTGGGGAATGCCGTTTGAAAGATTTGTTTCACGATCTCCCCTTGGCTAAATCCTATTTCCAAAAATAGTTTTCCCTCTGGTTTCAAACATTGTTTTGCTTCTTTTGCTATTTTTTTATAGATGGCTAATCCTTCATCTTCGGCAAATAATGCCATTTTAGGTTCAAATGTCCGAACACTTTCATCCATCAATTCCCATTCATCGAAACGAATATACGGCGGGTTGGAAATAATGACGTCAAAGGTTTGATCACTGACCGGTGCCAGTGTATCTCCATGATAAAAATGGATCGCCAGTCCAGCTTGTTGCGCATTCTCTTTCGCTACTGAAAGAGCTGCTGGAGATAGGTCCACAGCCGAAACGTCCCAGTTCTTTCTTGCAGCTTTTAAACTGATCGCAATTGCCCCTGTTCCTGTTCCAATATCTATGACCTTCAAGTTTTGTTCTGACGTTTCTTGCAAACATCGTTCAACTAATTCTTCTGTTTCCGGTCTAGGGATCAAAGTGTCCTCTGTCACTTTTAGGCGGTGACCATAAAAGTCAGCATATCCCAACAAATATTGAGGCGGATAATTGTTCATCAAATGCTCCAGATCTTGTTCGATCATCTGTTGATCTTCGCTAGAAATGGGCTCATTCATCTGCAACAACCAATCAAGTTTTTGCCAGCCTTTACGTTCAAGAAAAAGAAATTGAATACTATGACCTTCTTTTCCATGATCTTCTAAAAAAGAAGAAGCCCGTGATAGGACTTCTAAATACGTGGTCTTACCCATTTTGCATTTCTTCCAATTTTGATGTTTGGTCATACATGATCAACGCATCCACGATCTCATCCATTTTTCCAGCAAGGATTTGATCTAATTTTTGGATAGTTAAACCAATACGATGGTCAGTCACACGGTTTTGCGGGAAATTATACGTACGGATCCGCTCAGAGCGATCACCCGTTCCAACGGCTGATTTACGGTTTGCATCGTATTCACTTTGTGCTTCTTGTTGGATTTTATCATAGACACGGGCACGTAAAATCTTCATGGCTTTTTCACGGTTTTTCAGCTGTGAACGTTCATCTTGCATTGCTACCACAATTCCAGTAGGTAAATGAGTTAGACGAACTGCCGATGCTGTTTTATTGACGTGCTGACCGCCAGCCCCTGATGCATGATAGATATCTGTTCTGATATCTTTATCTTCAATATCGATTTCTACTTCTTCTGCTTCTGGCATGACCACAACGGTTGCTGTTGATGTATGGATTCGTCCTTGTGATTCTGTAGATGGCACTCGTTGTACACGATGCGCACCACTTTCATATTTTAATTTTGAATAGACATTTTCTCCAGAGATCATCATGATGACTTCTTTATAGCCACCGATACCAGTAATACTTGCCTCCATCACTTCCGTTTTCCAACCTTGTGATTCTGCATATTTCTGATACATGTTGAATAAGTCACCAGCAAATAACGCTGCTTCATCTCCACCTGCTGCCCCACGGATTTCCATGATGATGTTTTTATCATCGTTCGGGTCCTTTGGTAGTAATAAGATTTTGATTTTTTCTTCTAATTCTTCTTTTTCTTTTTTCAAATCAGATAATTCTTCTTTGGCCATTTCAGCCATTTCATCATCCAACTTTTCACCTAATAGCTCTTCTGTATCTTTGATCCCTTGTACGACATCTTTGTAACGGCGATAGACATCAACAGTTTCACGAGTGTTTGCTTCTTCTTTTGACAATTGCATAAAACGTTTCGTATCTGAAATTACTTCTGGATCGCTTAGTAGCTCGCCCAGTTCTTCATAACGGTCTTCAATTGCTTGTAATTGATCGTACATCTTTATTCTCCTTCTGTCATAATTGATGGTTCAAAATAGTGTTTCCGACAAACGGGGTAATAGGCTTCATTTCCACCAATTTGTACCTGATCCCCCTCGTAAACTGGTTGACCATCGATATAATGTAAATTCATGATTGCTTTCTTATGGCAGAACCAGCAGATCGTTTTCATCTCTTCGATTTTGTCTGCATAAAGCAATAGATATTTTGATCCTTCAAATAACTCATTTCTAAAATCATTCTTCAAACCAAATGCCATCACCGGAATGTTTAATTCATCAACAATTTTCGTAAACGCAATTACGTGTTTTTTCTTTAAAAATTGCGCCTCGTCGATCAATATACAATATGGCTTATCCTCCATTTGAAAAATGACATCAAAGACATCTGTTTCTTCAAAAATCGGCGTGGCTTCTCTTTTTAACCCAATACGACTAGAGACAACACCAACACCATCTCTGGTATCGATCCCACTTGTCATCAAGACAACTGGTTTATTCTGTTCTTCATAATTATGTGCGACTTTTAAGATCTCAATTGTCTTGCCGCTATTCATTGCGCCATACTTAAAAAATAGTTGTGCCATTTACTTGCTCACCTTCCAGTTTGTTCCTATGGTATTATACTTGATTTTCATTATTTTTTACAGTGAGAATTTTTCATCTGGTAAAAACGTTACTTTAGATTAAAACACTCATACATTTAAAACAATAGCTGCGTGTCTTTCAATCCTTCAAAATCAACTAGTGGTTTGGGAAAACAGTTTTTTTTGCTATACTTAATAAAATTCATCTAACTTATGAAGTCAGGAGTGACCTTATGTCAGAAATCTTCAATCAAATCGCAAACCATTATGATACTCCCGAAAGAAAAGCACTAGCAAAAATTATTCAAGACGAACTAATTTCTCAACTACCTTCTTCCACCAAAGAACTGACTTTTATGGATTATGGCGGAGGTACCGGTTTGGTTTCGTTAGCTTTAGCTGACCGATTCAAGCAACTTCTTCTAGTTGATTCCTCTGATGCGATGCTAACAATTGCTGAAGACAAAATTAAGACTAGCGGATTAACAAACGTCTCTTCGGTAACGTTCGATGCCACAACCGAATCCATCGATCAAAAAATCGATCAAAAAGTAGACCTTATTTTGATGTCATTAGTCCTACTGCATATTCCTGACACACGTTTGATCTTAGAAAAACTCTACCACATGCTTACGCCAAACGGTCAACTTTTGATCATTGATTTTGATCACAATGATGCGATCAACCATCCAAAAGTCCATAATGGGTTTGACCATGAAGCACTTACGGCTCTACTTGAACAAATTGGGTTTCATTCCACGAATATCTACACTTTTCACTCTGGTAAAAATTTATTCATGAACCAAGATGCTTCTTTGTTTTTTGCTAGCGGAAAAAAATAAAAAATAAGCCACAGAATCCTTAAAATAGGAAAAACTATTTCGGATTCTGTGGCTTATTTTCTGGGCTAGACAACTTGGTCATGACCACTGTTGCCTACATTTTTGCTCATGCTCTTTCTGATACCTGCTCAGAAAGAGACTTAAAAGATTTTGATTTCGTTTAAAGGCCAGTAACGGAAAACTACTTTTCCTTGAATCATGTCTGCATCCACCAAACCAAATATTCGGCTATCTTTAGAGATCAAACGATTATCTCCTAAAACTAAATATTTTCCTTTGGGCACGACATATTCAAAATCACTTGTGAAATGCTGCGAATTTTCAGCCTGTGCTTGGAAAGCTTCACTGTAAGAATATTCATTCTGCAATTTATCTTTCGCAAAATCTTTTTTAAACTCATTTAAATAAGACTCATTATATTTTTTACCATTAATCGTCAATTGATCATTTTCCATTTTCACGGTATCGCCCGGCATGCCAATGATTCGTTTAACGATCATTCGTTCTTCATCTCCAGGTTCTTTCGTCGTGATAATATCAAAGCGTTCATACTTTGAGATTTTCGACGAGATCAATCGTTGACCATCACTCAACGTCGGATCCATTGAATGTCCATTAACGGTAACTGGCGTAAATACATAGACCCGAGCTAATAAAATAGCTGCTAGTACTACGATCAAAATACCCCAATTTTTAAAAAATTCTTTCACAACATACCTCCCGCTTTACTTTTGTTTTCTCTTCGTATTATTCAATTGATTTTTTTATTGTTCTTTTTTATTTTACCTTTTTTAGAAAGTAAAGGAAAGAATAAGAATACATCACGTATAACTCTATTTTTTTCTTTTATTATTCAAAGGGAGATTCTGTCATTTTTCATCCACAATTTTCCAACCTGTCTTGATCAACGTGATCCATTAACTTCGTGAATGCTTTCTTCGTTGACTTCTACTGTAAACCATTGCTTCATTTTCTGGTTGTTCTTTTTTCACGATAAGTTTTAAACGATAAGGCTCATGATACCTTAAGCCTTCTTTGACGAAGTCACCACCTACAATAAACAACCCAACTGGTTCGAGCTTTTCATCCGCCGAATCCATAACAATCGTTCCAACAGGGGCTAAATCCGAGTAGCTGCGCCCAATACTCAACTGATATTCTTTTTCTGCTACTTTTTTAACGTAATAATAAGGATAAAGTGTGTTACGATCCACAAGATAGCCATCCATTCTTCCTAGATCATTTGTTTTAATCTCACCATTCCCGATTAAATAACGCATGTTTTCAGCTAATCGCAATTGATAATCTTCATCATAAGAAACACTGACTTCTTTCGTGTTCACTTTGTCGATTGCATCGCTATTCAGCATCGCTTCTTCTGTTTGAATATTGAATGCTTCTTCCGGTAAATATTTGACAAACAATTGTGTCACATCCGCTTTGGTATTCTTATCCAGAAAGTAATAAAATACATTCAAAATGATAAAATACACTAACACTAAAAAGCCGATTCCATACAAGAAAAATTGTAAGTAATTTTGGTTTTGCCAAAGTCCATAAATAATCCGTAAAAGATACATCGTTGGGATCACACTTAAAATCGTATAGCCTCGATTTAAATATTTAGGACTAATATCTAAATAACCTAAAAACTTATGCACGCTATTGATAATATCTAATAAAATTGTCATTGTGAATCACCTGCTTGCTGATTATACACTTGCTTCCCATCTGTATTTTGGGTTGGCGTTACATTTTTCACGGTAGCCTCTCCACTATCTTGTCCTTCAGTACTTGGTGTCGTATTACTTGGTACTGTTGACGAACTTGAGCTTGGTTCTGTATGATTTCCTCCATTGATCGCATTCGTATCACTGGTTTCGGATGAACTGCTTCCTTGCTTGTCAGACTTTTCTTTCGAACTACTTGGTTGCTCTGTAGAATACGTATTTTCATTGGTTGAACTCGTATTTTCTTCCCATGTGCTCGATGAATCATTCGTCTGATCCAGTGTTGTCGACGTTTCATTAGATGTGGTCTCTGGTGTTGATGTTGGTGTTGTTTCTTCCACCGAACTTGAACTAGGGGTACGATAACTTGAACTGTTGACAACACCGGTCGCAGTAGCAACGATTGTTGAAATAGTTAAGACTGCTATTGGTTTCAAAATAGGTGCTACTTTTCGCATCATATCTCTTCCTTTATGTTTTATTTTTCATCACTAATATTTTTTATGCTTGGTCTAAAATTCATTTTTCCACCAAACTGAATATTCGTTTTCAATCGAATCAATCGCTTTTATTTTGACACTTAATTATACTTAACATAAATTTCTTATTTTTTTCTTACGTTTTCTTGAAAATTTTATAATAGAGCTAATTAATTGAAATTTTTGAACTTGCTAAATAATCCTTTGCTTCTTGGTTTATTTTCTTTAAATCGCAACCTTGCTGTTTAGCTGCAAAGACACAGCCACAGTAACACTGACGAAAAATGTCATACTCTTTACACATCTGGATCGATCGCTCATATCCTTTATTTTTCTTAAAATCACTTGGTAAGTAATGAGTTCCATAAATTTTTTGGATATCCATCCCGATTTGGTTGATCAGAGCAGCATTTTTCTTGGGTGAGATCGTTAATGCACTCCCAAAATAATCATAACCAAGTTCTTGGGCTTTTTGTGCTACCAGGTCTAAACGCATATTAAAACAGGCACTACATCTTGCGCCACCTTCTTTTTCTTCCGTAAGGCCTTGCGTAATGACCATTTTATTAAACTCGCTGGGACGGTACTCATCAACGATCAGCTGAACATGATGATTGGTTTGCTCGTTAAACTGATCAACAAATCGCTTTTGTTCATGGAGTCTTCTTAAATATTCATTTTTAGGATGGATATTAGAATTTGAAAAAAATAAAGTAACCTCTGCAAATTGGCACATAAATTCTAACGTATGTGTGCTGCAAGGAGCACAACAAGTATGGATTAATATTTTTGGTCGAGTTTCTTCTTGTTGCCATTGTTGGATCATTTTTTGTAGTACTCGATCATAATTTATTTTCTGGTTTTTCATTTTTTCAACAATTACCTTTGCATCAATCATTGGGAGACCTCGCTATTCTTCAATTCTTCCATAATTATATGCTATTTGATAGCAAATCAAAAGAAAACGTACATTTTGTTTAAGATTTCTTTGAGTATTATTTATAACCTCGGTATACTGAAAGAAACAACTTTTAAAAAGGAGGATAGTTTCTTGAAATTAACCCTTTTCATGCGGAAATTAAGACGTCGAAGCGAACGTTACGCTTCTAGTCATTTTTCTTCAATCCAAGTCATTGTTTTTTACTATCTTATTATGACCATTGTCTCTTTAGGATTGTTTTACATTCCTTTTTTTCGTGAACCAGATAGTCATGTACCTTTTATCGATATGCTTTTCATGGCGATCAGTACAATCAGTGTAACCGGATTGTCCACATTTGATATTAATTCGGCTTTTAATGATAACGGGGTAATCTTACTTGAAATACTATTCCAAGTAGGTGGATTAGGGATTATGATGATCTCTACTGCTTTTATTATCTTTTCTAAACGAAGAATCACGTTACGACAGCGACAACTGATCATGACGGATATGAATCAGCCACGATTATCTGGTATTGTTCGTTTGATTCGTATCACCTTTGTAATTTTGTTGTGGTTCCAAGTCCTTTTTGGCGCTTTCTTTTCCATTTATTTCTATTATCGAGGCTACTTTGATCATTGGCGGGATGCTATTTTCTATGGATTTTACCAATCGATTTCTGCTGTGACCAATTCGGGTTTCGATGTCACAGGAAACTCAATCGAGCCGTTTGCACATGACTATCTGTTCCTATTTGTTATCATGTTTTTGATTTTTATTGGTGGGATAGGATTTCCTGTTTTGATGGAATTTCGTGAATGGATTTTGTATAAACGCTCAAAAGCAAAATTACCGTTTCGCTTTTCCTTATTTACAAAATTAGCGGTTTTAGCCTTTATCATCTTATTTGTTGGTGGGACGCTGTTAATCTTTTTACTTGAAAAAGACCATCTTTTTCAAGATTCTAGTTTAAGTGTCAAGTGGATCAATTCTATGTTTTACTCTATGACCACTAGAAATGCTGGCTTACAAATCCATGATTTGGGTAATTTCCAAATCACTACATTGATCGTTTTTTCTTTATTGATGTTCATTGGATGTAGTCCCAGTTCGGTAGGTGGAGGGATTCGTACAACGACCGTAGCAATTATTGGTCTTTATCTCTACTCTTTCCTTAAAAGCGAAGACAACATCAATATTTTTGGTCGTCGAATCGATAATGATGATGTGCGTAAGTCAGTCGTTGTATTTATGTTATCTCTTGGTATGTGTTTTTTCTGTATCGTCTTTTTATCAGCTACAGAAAATCAGCCTTTAATTGCAATTATCGTTGAAGTGACTTCAGCCTTCGGAACCACTGGCTTATCCCTGGGAATTACTGGGAACTTGTCAGTAATTGGGAAAATCACGATCGCAGCTTTAATGTTTATCGGTCGTATCGGTATGTTGTATACTTTGATGTTATTTGTTCCAAAAGAAACACGAGATTTAGGCTACGAATACCCTACTGAAAAAATCATCATTGGGTAAAATTTCAGACAATCGACAAACCTTGAAAGCCTGAATCTATATTTACTATACAAAAATGCATCCTGTGTCGCTCTAATAAAAATAACCCAAAGTAGTCAAAAAATAGAGAAGCTATTTTCGGCCACTTCGGGTTATTTATTTGTACTGAAAGCTTTGTTCTTATTTGTCTAAGAGGATAATAAACTTCCTAAAACAAAAGCAATTAAATCAAAAGCATAATGCACTGCCCAACTAGTATTCAATGACTTTGTTTTTAAATAGGCTTGGTTAAACCAAAGTCTAATTCCTCCTTGAACTAAGATGACTTGCACAATCGTGAACAACGCTGAACTTCCTAGATAAGTTTCAAAATGAATCAGTCCAAAAATAATTGCTGTGAGCAATGATGCCACCTTAGTATTGATCCCCATTTTTTTACGTAAAGTATCAAAAATAGTGATCGAAAATAGTTCTTCTCCCAGTAAAGCAATTGGTAAAATAAATACAAAAAAACACCAAGGATTATCTTGCGCACTATTTGCTTTCGTCTGAATATCTAACAACTGTGCTAGTATTCCCATGATCATCGAAGCCAACATACCATAAATTTGTGAACCAACTAAAATCAGCAAGAATGTTTTTATAAATCGTTTAGGTGTACTAAATAATTGCCTCACACCAACAAAACCAAATACCAGTAAATAGCTTACTAAACCACTAATAACAAGAAAACTAAACTGAATATAATAAAAGTCAACCTGAGTCAACCCATAGAACCCTGCCCCTAATACTCCAAAAGCAATCATTATTCTAAGGACTTGATTATTTGGTTCTGTAATTCTTTTTGTCATATTTCTTGTTCCTCTTCCCTTAAATAATTATCATTTGTTCATTGATTAGTCGCTGACGACCCTTCACATGAGTATTGTTTACGTGTCTTTTATACTGCCCCATCTCCTCAAACAAGCCTTCATCATTGACAGATTTCCAATGATTTATCATGAATGTTTTCCTTTAATTTTCCATAGTATAATCATCTACGAATGAAAATTCTTTTATAGTCCTATATTTAAGACTTTTGGTACTTTGTATCTAAAAATAACCTGACCATAAACACAATAAATATGCGAATAATTAGTTTTTTTGAACCCCACTTAACCTTCATTCGTACTTATTTGTTATAAGAAACGTGTGGATAACACCCCTCGTCTAACTTTACTAATTTCTCTTTCTTTCAGTCGCTTTTCTGGTCACTTTTCCAAAAGTAACTTTCTTAGAATTTTGACAAATTTTTTGCTACTATTACTTCATTACATAAACACATAAAATAATTTTGATGGAGAGATACTATGGAGTATGGTCAGTTAGTACGAAAAATCCGATTAGATAAAGGTTTTTCTCAAAAGGAAATCTATTCAGGAATCGTAACAAAATCTTATTGCATTGAATTTGAAAAAGGAAACCATGACTTGTCTTTCCGACTTCTAGCTCAAGTGTTGGAGCGATTGCTGGTAGATGTGGAAGAATTTATCTTTTTATATGACTATTATCACTCTTCTTCACAAAATTTATGGAAACAATATGAATTGGCTTCTAATACAAAGGACTTAGAAAAGCTCTTTGAGATCTATCAAACGACAACCGCTTCAAAAGATAAAAAAAGTCAGCTCCTAAACGCTTTAACTAAAATTGGCCATGATCAATTGAGCGACCATCAAATAGACAATGAGACCTTGGAGTTCCTTGTTGATTATTTGAAATCCATCGAAACATGGACACTACAAGAAATCAAAATTTATACCAACACCTTGAATTACTTTTCAGAAGAACAGCAACAAATTTTCTATAAAAATTCATTAAAAAAAATTCAGATCTATCAAGAATATCCCGCTGGTAAAAAAATTTATTTGACGTTGCTTCTTAATAGTTGCGGTCATTTTATTTCCTATGAGAATTTCTTTTTAGCAAAAGATGCGCTCAGTCATTTAAAGGAATTAACCACCGGAACTGAAGATGCAATCTTTAAATTATATCGTATTTATTTTGAGAACATTCTGATTTACTGTACAGAAGAAAAAAGCACAAGTGAAACAATGATCCACTTTATTATCGAAACCTTAGACAAACTGGAGTATTCTTTTTTAAGCGAACAATGTACACTCTTTTTTCAGACGATCAAAAACAACTATTAATTCACTATAGTTATTCCTAAAAAATCAACTGTTATCCGTTGGGGCTATTCTTAGACTAAACGAAACTTCAAATAAACAATCAAGCCTAGTACCAATCGTTGTTAGACAAGAGAATCGCAACCATTTCTTAAAAAAAAGAAAAGCAATTTAACCTTTTTTTGAACATATGGTATGATTAATTGAATTTACTCGTCGTTAAGACGTTTTATGGAGGTTACATAATGGGAGTACGCAGTCAATTTGCGATTGCTGTTGGTAAAACATCACAATGGGCATTAAAAACCTTCTTTAAAGGAGGATCAAGTTTACCGGGTAAACTTGCACTTAAAATCGACCCACACATTTTAGACAGTCTTGCAAAAGATTATCAAGTGGTTGTCGTTACTGGAACAAACGGAAAGACATTGACAACTGCTTTGACAGTTAATATATTACGGCAACAATTTGATGAAGTATTAACCAACCCAACTGGGGCAAATATGGTTCAAGGAATCGTTTCTACTTTTTTGCAAGCCAAACCTAAAAAAGGGCAAAAAAAATTCGCTGTTTTAGAAATCGATGAAGCAAGTTTGAGTAAAGTAACTGAATACATGAAGCCTGAACTATTTTTATTTACAAACATTTTCCGTGATCAAATGGATCGTTATGGAGAAATCTATACCACCTACAAAATGATTGTAGACGGAGCAGCGAAATCACCTGATGCCACAATTATCAGTAATGGAGATTCGCCAATCTTCAACTCTGTGGAAACAATCAATCCTCGCCAATATTATGGGTTTGATCATGAAGAAGACCATGAACAAATGGCTCATTATAATACGGATGGTGTGCTCTGTCCTAAATGTCATCATATTTTACATTACAAGATGATCACGTATGCAAATTTAGGGAAATACTATTGTCCAAACTGTGACTTTAAACGTCCTGAACTTGATTATCGTCTAACGGATATGTTGCGCATGGACAATGTCTCAGCTGATTTTACGATTGATGGTCATAACTATGGAATTGAAGTTGGCGGGATGTACAATGTCTACAACGCGTTAGCTGCCACAGCGGTAGCTGAATATTTTGGGGTAACCCCTGAAAAAATCAAGCAAGGCCTAGGATACGACGAAAAAATATTTGGTCGTCAAGAAATCATTGATATCAATGGTAAAAAATGTACACTCGTACTTGTTAAAAATCCTGTTGGGATCAATCAGGTCATCGATATGATCGGCTTAGCCCCTTATCCATTCTCACTAGTTGCTTTATTAAATGCAAACTATGCAGATGGAATTGACGTTAGTTGGATCTGGGACGGGAATTTTGAACATTTTGCTGATATGGATATTCCTGCAGTGATCGCTGGTGGGGATCGTCATACCGATATGTCGTTACGTCTAAAAGTTGCAGGAATCCCTGAAGATAAGATCATCGAAACAAAGGAACTGAATGAAGTCATTAAAAATATCAAACAATTACCGACCGAACACGTCTACATCCTAGCTACCTATACAGCAGTTCTTCAATTACGAAAAGAATTAGCGAATCAAGGATTTATCAAAGGAGGGATGAATCATGCCTAATTATGAATTGAATATCGCCCATCTCTACGGTAATTTGATGAATACTTATGGAGACAACGGCAATCTATTGATGCTTAAATATGTCGCTAAAAAATTAGGTGTGACCTGTCATACCGAAATTGTCAGTCTGCATGAACCATTTGAAGCAGATAAATATGATTTAGTCTTTTTTGGTGGCGGACAAGATTATGAGCAACTGATCATTTCAAAAGATATCCAAGAAAAAAAAGCAGCACTAACAAACTACATTGAAAATGATGGTGTGATGTTAGCTATCTGTGGCGGGTACCAATTCCTTGGACACTATTATGTGGGTGCCAATGGAGAAAAAATCCAAGGAATCAGTGCCTTAGACCATTACACCTTAAGTCAAGAAAATAATCGTTTTATCGGCGATATCGTTATCTATAATGAAGAGTTTAATGAAACCTATTATGGTTTTGAAAACCACAATGGGCGGACATTCTTAGGGGAAGGCGAACGACCTTTAGGAAAAGTCGTTCAAGGTCACGGAAATAATGGTGAAGACCAATCCGAAGGCGTCATTTATAAAAATGTTTTTGGCTCTTATTTCCACGGACCGATTCTTTCCCGAAATGAGAATCTTGCGGAACGATTGATTCGTTTAGCACTTAAACAACGTTATGGAACAGAACTTGACTTACCAGTCGAATCTTTAGCATAAAACATAACTTTTGTTACCATAAATATTTGTTGGATTGTGATTGTAAATAAATCAATAGTAACAAGCGCAACACCACAACAGAAATAGCAAACTTTAATAATTGAGCCAAAGAATACGAAAATCACTGCTCTGATTTCTGGTATTCTTTGGCCCATTTTTGATCAAGTAATGATTATTACCTTGGGATACGATTGGAAAAGCAAATGACTTCACTGACGATAAGTAAGAATCGTTTGAAAAAGCGAACTAACTTTTCTGCCGTTACCTCTTTTCATTAATACTTCAACACTATCTTTTAACTAATGATTTTAGCTAATTTGCCAATCTCTTTTTCTTCTTTATTATTTTTATTATCTTACTCCCCTTAATTAGTTATCATTCGACAAATAACAACTGAATCCAAGACCACTCATTCCCTATCATTGATATCTGATTGACCAATCATTTCTAATCGTTGTTCCCACAATAATTGATTTTCCGGATCTTCATTTTGCTGGTATAACTCAATAAAATCAATAATGATGGAAGCTTGTTCGATATAAGTTTGTAATATTTTTTTCACTTTTTCCTCTTGGATCAATTCTAAATGTTTCGTTGTTTCTGCAATCTTCTTCTGTTTTAAAAAAAACAGCCCTTTCTGTAAATAATTTTGGTCTAACTTTTTTGATAATTCTTCACTTTCTAAATATTTATTTAATATCTCTGCTTCGGCCAATTGTTCTAATTCAATGTAAGCAAATGCAAGCATCGCTTTTCTTTTGTCAGATAAATTTTCTGGGGACGTTTCAATAACTACTTCCCAATTTTTTTCAAAAAAAGCTAAATCAAATTGTGCATCTGCGGTGGGGTAATATTCATTGATCTCTTTCAACCATGTAAATTCTTGTTGCTCTGTCAAATAGTCGATCAATTCATGACGCTTTTCTGGATATTCCGTTGCTGCTTGAAGATAGGCTTGCGCTTCGATTAATTTTGCCCATTCCTGCTCCTCTGTCGTGGTAATTTCTTTTTGATCTACTTTCGTAATAAAGTGTGGCCACATTACGCTAATGCCTATGAAAAGACTGAAAACAATCACCACAATAAACCAGATCCTTTTGATCGTGGGAATCAAAGATAGTAATTTTCCTTTGGTTGATCTGCTAGGTTCACCATACTTAATTGCTTTTTTCGTGCGTATCGCTGCTTTACTTTTTGTCGTCTTCTTTTTACTTCGGACTATCTGATATTGCCCACTGATTATTTCTTCTATGGCATCCTTTAACGGAAATTGTAATTCCATTGAATGAAGAAGGTGATTTTTATGATTGTAAATCCGAATACGACAACTACCTATGCTTTTATTAAGGATCGTTTGTTTATTGACCTCTTCTAATAAAATGAGGGCCTCGAAAATCGGTAGACGCTCTTCTTCGATTTCTAGCCTTTTGACATGATCAATCAGTACAGTTTCTCTTGCCATGGATAGACATCCTTTTCATTTACCAAAAGTGATGGACAAAACCGGTATTTTCATTCTGCGTATTCTTTCGATTCCTTTTCAGCTATCTCTATTGGTTGATACCTTTCCACCAAAAAGTGTTTTGTAGCTGAATCAAACACATACCAAATTTGAAACAGCCCTTCATTCTCAAGCGTTTTAGTAGACTTACCTTCTTGATTCAAACTATCAATCGTCCTTGTGACGTTGGCAATCACTTCAATTTGTTGGTCATTCACGTGACGTATAAAATTCTTACTTTTTATAAAACGAGAATGACCAAAAAATTGTGGAAAAAATTCGCTTTGCTTTCTGCTTTCTTCTTCAGCAATTTTCGCTTGTTTTGCTAAAAATTTCTCATAATTCAAATAATTATCCCCGTACTCTGTGAAAGTAAAATACGAGCATAAAAAATCATTGACCTGTTGTTCCGAGAAATGAGCAACAGGTATACGGTTATTTGCTTCTTGTTGTGTGTTCTTTTTACCAAAAGTATATCCAATACTTACCGCTATACTGCTACTGATAACCAAACAAGCAATCGTTGTAAATAATTGATGTTTATTTCTGATTTTTACCCGCTCCCTACGATTCGATAAAAGTAAACTGGTGCCAGTTGTGGATCACCATAATACCCTGCAAATGGAGTAATGACGACATCACCATTTTGACTAAATCCTTTTTTCGTAGCAGGTGTACAGTGAATAATCGTTTTTCCACCAGCATCTAAAAAGAATCCTGTATGCCCAAAATCGCCCGACGAATTACCTTTTTCTCCCCAAATAAATAAGTCACCTGCTTGTACTTCGGAATAGTTGATCGGATAGAGAAGTTGTCCTTCCAAACCATAAAGTGTTTCTGTATTTCCCAACGGTACATTTAGTCCCATTTCATTCAACACCCAAATTACGTAAGACGAGCAATCGTGATAGGGAAATACGCCTCTTTGGTTTCCCTGAGAATAATACACACCTTTTTGATGAAGACTTTGTGCTTTAGCTAAAAGAGCCTCATGAAAGTCAGAGAATCGCTCCCACAGCAATCCCATCTCTTGCTTTCCACCCAATTGCACCATTAATTGTTTGATCGCAGGCACCCAATAACGATTGAGCCCCATGGGATCATTTGTCGCATCAATCGGGCAATAGACCGCTCCTAATTGTTCGACAGTTACTCGTTGCTGGTCAATAATCAGCTTTTTAAGTGTTCGACCAGTTGCTTCGATTCCTTCGTCTAACGTACGATATGAAATTAAACCTTGATCATTCATTAGACCAGCTGGGTTATTTTTTTCTAGGATTCCTTTACTAGTCCCCCAAGCACTTTCATGAATCATGATCGCCGCTAAGATCACCGGTGAGATGCCGTTTCTTTTTGCTTCTTGTAAAATTTTATCTGCTCGATCGCTAAACGCATGACACTTAAGCAGAATTAATTGCCGAAATGTCCATTCATCAAATGACGTGTTTTGATTACCAGAGTCTAATTGGAATGTTTCCGAATATGCTACTTCTTCAAAATAAAAACTTGGATTTACTGATTGTCCATTTTTGGAATATTCAATGGTTAATTCATTTTCTTTCGCTACAGTTCCAATCAATTCTCCCGAAACGACTTCTTGGTCATGATTGACTAATGGTGAAACATTCTTTAAGACAAGCTGTCGATTATTGAATTGGATCACGATTGACTGATCAGTCACAGTCGTTTTCCCAACCATCGGAGCATATAATTCTATATTTTTCTCAGCTTGTAATTGGATTCCCTGAAATAGCTTTTTTTCTTGGCCATCGAGAAAGTAACCATATCTTTGATTGACCATTAATCGATGATCTTCCTTAAATGGCGATTGTAGTTCCATCAATTGACGATAACGACCAATCGTTGAACCAGCATTCAATCGTTCTTTCAATTCTTCTGTCCATTCAATGATCTGAGTAAAATATTTTGTTGTTAATGTTGCTTCGTTCCCTTTTGCATGAAGGGACCATAAGTTATCATGGATCTCATGGATTTTCGCTTTGATTACTGGATTTTCGAGTTCCACATTCTCATAACAAATACCCAAATAAGACAATACTTCATCAATATTAGAAACCAAATTCATTTCTTGTGTCATCCCTATCTGTCCGTTGATTTTAATAATGTTATGCTGCTGACGAAGCACTCGATTTTTTTCAACATCCAAATGAGTCATGTACGTCCAAATATTTGTTAATTCAAATTCATTGATATTGGGTACACTCGAATAAATGACACTGGTTATCCCTATCGTCAGTAAGAATAGTAATACACAACTAAGAACCATGAGTGATCTAAAAAAATGCCATTTATTGGGCTGAACAGCTAAGAACTTATGACGCTTTTTTCTGAAGGGAACTAACATTTTATTTGTAACGCTCCGTTTTATCGATTGATTCAAGCTACTTGATAGAAAAATTTTCCGATACTCGTTGTCTCGTTTGTTCCAATTAGATTTATTCATCGGGTTGTTCCTGTTTTCTTTTTATCCGTTCCTCGGGATCAGTCGTGATTAATTCATATAATCTTGTGGTTGAATCAACGGTATTAGAAAAAGGCACGATTGCATGACCTGCACGTATCAACCCTGCACCTTTTGGCGGATGGATCAAGTGTTTTTGTTGTTGAGTAGAAAGACGAAAAAGAGTAGAAAGTTCGTCCAGATCACTTTTAGCCTGTTTTAGCATAATGATAAATTCAGTGTTGCTTAGCATCCTCCGTGCTTTATCTGAAAGCAGTAACGTCTCCACATTTTGCGTGATCCCTGTAGGAATTGCTCCCCACTTTCGGATACGACTCCATAATTCAAAAAAATAATTTTCACAGTAAGGATCATTTAGCATCAACTGCATTTCATCAATGTAAATCCACGTAGTGATCCCTCGATCCCGATTACGTACCACCCGATTCCATACTTGCTCTAAAACCACCATCATCCCAAATGTTTTTAACTGACTTCCTAACTCTTTGGTGTTGTAGATGATAAAACGCTTATTTAACTCAATATTTGTCGTATGGGAAAAAATCGCTAAAGAACCTTCAATATATAATTCTAAGTCTAATACTAGTGCCTGCGCTTCTTTTTCCGGCTGTTCTTTGAGCAACGTAAACCATTCCTTCGCTAATGTTGGCATTTGCTTGTCCTGAGAATGAAAATAGTTAAAATAAGTCAAGCGAGTCACACGATCAATGATGGAACGTTGTGCGGAATTCAAACCCGATTGTCCACCGATCAAAGCTTCAAATGCTGTTAACAAAAAGTCGGATTTTAATTTTACTGGATCAACTTCCCCACTTAAATCATCTGTGATATCCAATAGATTGATAAATGTATCGGTGTTTGGTGCAATTTTAACAATTTGCGCATCAAAAGTTTGCCCAATTAATGTATCTTCATCTTCAGGATCAATCGAGATGATTTCGTCTGTTGGATTTTTTAGTAGTGTAGTAATTTCTTCATATTTTTTGGCTACCCCTTTTCCTGAGCCTGAACTACCTAAAATCATTCCACTTGGGGTATTCAACCGTTTCCGATTGATCCGAACTACATTTTTCGTTAGCTCATTCATTCCATAGTATTTACCCTCCTCGTGGTCAAGTTCTTGCGCAGTAAATGGAATAAAGATAGCTGCACTTGCTGTAGTCAATGTTCGGCGGGTTGTTATCCAATTTTTTCCAAATGGAAGGACGGAATTCATCCCTTCTAGTTGTAGATAATCCAAATAATGAAAGCCACAACCATTTTTTCTGGCAATACTCAAAATTCGTTCGGCTATATCAGTCAATTTTTCTTTTGTGTTTGTTCTGAAATAGACAAAAACCGAAACGAAAAATAAGTTCTGTCCTTCTTTTAACAAATCATCTAATAATAAATTAGCTTCATTGATACTATTGGTTAATTCATATGGAATACTTGTATAAGGATCGTAGCCTTTTTGAGTTGCTTTTCTTTGAGCAGCAACTTTGTCTCCTTCCATATAGGCTTTTTTTATTTGAACCAGATGATTGGCTTGCTCAGCCCCGACTGGATCAATGTGGATCGATAACGTGATTTCTTCGGGTATTTCCATCAATTCTGCCATGAGTTTATCTGACAATCTAGCTGGATAGTCTTTTAGGTAAAGAATCTGGGCATATTCCTCATTGATTTCAAAATAGTTTTTCTTTTTAAAATTAAAACTGGAAGGAGCAATCACAGCTTTTGTTGAAAGATGATTAAAGACTAAATCGGAATAGTTAAATTGAAAGTGTTCCGATGATTTCAACAACTGATTGACCAATTTTAGACGCTTTAAACCGTCTAATGGGTCAACCGTTGAGCCAATTTCTTCCAAATTTCCGATTAAATTCTTTTCGATTCGTCCCAATAATTGTTTTGCCTGCTCTAAGTGATTGGCTGGAGTACTGAAAGTCAAATAGTTTTCTTTTGTAAAACGATTCTCCCCTTCATTGATTTTTTGAAGAAGCATCTGATTGACTTCTTCACGATAGCTATCATGTTGATCGCCTTTACTCTCATAAAAAAGCTTATCCGTCATCTCATCAAGCTCAACTCTTTTTTTTAAGATCGTGATTGTTAGATGGATCGTATCATCAAGACTGTTCAATAGTTCGCCATATTTTTGGAAAATCAACAATTGTTCGTCTTGTTGAGCAATTTGATAATTCACATCTGAAAATCGAACACTTTTGGAATAATAATTAGGCACAATTTCACAAATGCCACTTTCAAACATTTTTTCATAACGCAACAAATCTTGGACATTACGCTTTGGCGCTAACTTTTTTTGATATTGCCCTCTTTTTTTCTTTTGTTTTTGCATCAAACGAATAAATTTTTTATTATTAGTTTCCGTACTCAACTTGTTTTCTTTCGGCACGCTTACTCCTTTGACCCACCATGGCATTTGAATACAACTCCTCTACAATAGGATAAGTATAATAATTCGCCAATTGAAAATAATTCCATCGAATCTGCACATACTTTTCTAAAGGTAAGTGATTAGGTGTCAGCCAGCCCACTGACAAGATAGGGGCACTGAGTACCATAAAAACGATCCCGATATCATCAATCGGATACTTCCAACTGACATAATTTAAAATGCCCAGAGGAACGATCAAAAGCAACGTTACAACAGCAGAGATAAATTGTCTTAACGAAACGCCAAAAAACAATTTTTCTTGGTAGGTTAAAATTTCTTTTCGAATTGGTACTTCAATCATCGATTTTATTTCCCTCCAGTTAAAAATGATTCTCTAGGCAGTTGCAAGAATGATTTTTGCCCATTTATTGGTATAAAATAAACTAGCACATAATGTTAGACAATTCCCTGATATCCCACTGATCACTGCAATCATTCCCTGTTTTTCATCAATTGAAAACACAGAATGTACGAGCAGTGGATAAAAACTTAATATAATAAATAAGAGGATCCCTTGCAGGGAGGAAGCACAAACTAATTTCAAAAAATTTTTACCAATCGAACTAACTTCTTCATTAAGAAACGTCACAAGAGGTAATGGAGAAATGCTAAAATACAAATAAATTTCAAAAAAACGCATGAAAATAACCAGTTTTGTTAGCACACTTGTTAGTACGGATAAAATCAACGGGATCAACAAAATAATTAACAACGTAAGTTTTTCAAAAAAGCCCCAATGGTAGATTCCCTCAATCAATGAAAGAACATCAACAGCCTTACTTCCACCTTCTCGAATCCCAATTTGACTGATACCATTACTGATTGTTGTACTAATTTCAACGATCATATGGATAAATATTGTTAAATGGCGCATGATCAACAGGCTTACTCCTAATTTAAGAAAGAGCGGGAGGAACAACTCCATGCCACCAAAACCGGAATAATTTCCATAAATCTTTTGTGCCATTTGTTGAAACTCCAGCAATAGTAAAAAGCCTAGTACAGAATAAGCAATTGGTTTGATTACTCCATTCATAATTAACTCACTGTATTGATAGATATCAGGTAGATAGGTTTCTAGATTTTGTAGTAGCATATTTTTAGGGTCGTTTGAAAAATTTAATTGATCAGCAATTGTTTGTAGTAAAAATTTGATTGCACCGTCCAGCTTAGCCACTTCCTTAGATTGAAATTGTTGCTACCCAAGCGCCAGCTGCAACGATAACAGCCCCACCAACGATCTGAAAAAGAGCATTTTGCATTCCGGGACCATTATGTTCTTTGATAGCCGCACCGAGTTGAATAATCCCCCATACAGTGAGCAGACTGCCAGAAGCAAGTACTCCTTTTGAAAACAACGACATCGCTTGCTCAAAATAGTCCATATTATTCTTTCTCCTTTTCTATCGCTTGTTGATTCATAATGGTTACTTGGTAACTAGCATGTACCCGCTCAAAAGAATCACTGATACTCAAACTGACAGTGTAAGTTCCTGGTTTGTTGACATCGACGTTTTCAGTCACTTCGACATCTGTTAAAGATAATGTTTCTTCTTTGTCGTAAACCTCAATTCCTGCTAGCGGATCAAATGCCTCTCCAATAGCTAGCACCTTATCGGCTATGCCTATAAATCGTGGTGGTTCATTGATGACCGTGATTTTCCCATAACCACTGGTTGTTTTGCCATTTGTATCAGTGACTTTAAGAGGAAGCAAATATTTTCTTAATTTAGATGTATCGATCCGATTCCATGCTGCTTCATCTATTTCAATATTTAATCGTTCTAACGGATCTTCTCGATCTGAAACAACCAGTTGTGCAAGATAATCTTCTTTCTTCAAAGCAGAGAAAACGTTGACTTGAAGATCCGCCTGGATGATTTTAGGGGCTTCATTCGTTACTTGTACGAGAAGTCGTCTCTCCTCTGCATATTTTCCATATCGATCTTGCACATTGCCAATCCTAAAGAAATATTTTCCTTCTTTATTGGAATCAAAATTAGTTTCTAAGATATTGGTTTTAGTTAATGAGATATCTCCGTCTTCCCTATCCCAAGCTTTCACATAGTCGAAAATATTCAACTCTTGATTTATCTGATGGTCAATCCATTCGGGTATATGGATTACCGGTGCATCATTTTCAATTTTGATAAACGCTTTCGTTTTCGCTTGAGCCCCATGTCGATCATTGACAGAATAAAGCACCTCATAGCTTCCTTCTTTGTTGATATCTAGATTTGTTTCGACTTCAATCTTTGCGGTTAGATCCCCATCTTCTTGGTCCATTGCGGATACTCCTGCTAACAAATCAACTGGTACACCGATCTGCTGGTACATTGTCGTCTGCTTCAAGTTGATTTTCGGTAAGCTATTAACAAAAAAGTAGATGGTGGCATCTGTAAACATTCCTGCCGAGTCGGTGACACGGATCGTAAATTTTTGCTCGCCTAGCTTCGACGTGTCAATAAAATTATGTTTGACTGTGGGAAAAGCGTCGTTACCCGTGAGAATCTCAAAATAGTCTGCTGGTTCAAATTTACTATATTGCTCAATGACCATGTAAGTGGATGCTAGTGAAATTTGTGGTTTCTGCCAAGTCGTTTGGTCACTCTCACGATTCTTTTCTTTTTCAATAGAAACTGGAGGGGCCTCATAGACTGGGGCTTGTTTACTATCCGCTCTTTCTTTTGAAGTTTCTAAAGTTGTGACTTCTGTTTTCTTTTTTTCTTTAGCAAAGGCAACGACTAATTGCGCTACCTCATGCTCTAGTTGTTGAAGTGGCAATTCCGTTCCCTCAGTTTTAGAACTAAAATAGTCAAATTGTTCCATGACTGCGATTGCCGGATCATGATCCTCTTCAAGAAAATAATGAGTGGGTATTTCTTCTTTTTCTATGTTTTTTGTATCAATGATATTTGCTACTTGTTTTTGTTTACTTGCTACTGTTTTTTCCTGATTGTGACTTAGGTAGATGCTAGTAATTCCTGTGATACTTCCACTGATAAAAAGGAACAAAAGTCCATATTTTATCCTGCCTAGATTCTTTTTCGATAACTGATCTACAACGATTGAACGTTTCACCATTCTTTAGACCATCCTTTCTTTTATCTTCTAAACACTTTGATCATACTTTTAGTAAAAATAAGCGAAATCAATTTTTTCACAACTATACATGTTTCTGCTTTTTTTGAAGATAGAGATAACTGCTAACGATAATAATCAAGCTCAATCCAAGAAGAACCTTCTCCAGCGAACGTCGTTCATTCGTTTTTGGCAATATGCTTTGCTTTAATAATAATTTTTCTTTTTTTAATGTAATTGTCTGATCTTTGTTCCTTAAATCATCCTCACGTCCTACTTCATTTTTTTGCTCTTCTTCATAATATAGGACGTGGGTCGCTGTTAATTGATCGCCATCTTTGAGGATATTTGCCTTCAACTCAAGAAATACTTCAAATGTATCTTCTTTGTTCTTTGGAGTGTAAGTTGATGTTGCTTCACTGACCACTTCTCCTGTTTTCGTATTCTTATATCGCGTAAAAACAGTATAAGTGTGTCCGATTTCGATTGCCTCGCCTTTGATCCACACCACATCTTTCAACTGATTGTCTACTGTTGGATCAAGTGTTTTTTCGCCAGCAATATCGGTAAATAAAGAGGTCAACTCTAATGCTTCCCGTTCATTGTAGGCTTCAAGAACAAGTAGCTCGCCGTCCTTTTCAACCGTGACAGAAAAATCCATTGGTTCTTCTAATGGCAAATAGCCTGCCAAAGGTGCCACCTCAACAAATTTATAGTTACCATAAGGTAGCGCCTCTACATTGATTTTCCCTTCTTTATCAGTCAAATATTTTTCAATTAAGGTTTCAGTCAACTCTCCATTTTCATCCGCTGCTATGTTGTATAAATGAAATGGGACATTTTCTAATGGTTGTTCATTCAACCGATCTCGTTTGATCAATTGGATATTTTGACGAGCTAATCGGTTCGGAATTTCTAAACGAATCAAGGCATCCGCATTCTCTTCTGTGACACTAAAAATGAGTGGTTCTTCTAGTGGTACATATCCTTCTGGTGCTTTGATCTCATGGAGTTCATAGCGATCCACACCCCAAGGCAAACTTTCTGTGGTAATGATTTCGCCTTTGTCATTGGTTTCAAAAATCTCGGTCTGTTCCGTGTCATTGGGTCGTATCATCGAAACAAATTCGCCTTCTCCTTCATTTGCCCAAGTATCAAAAATTTTGAACTGAGCGCCTGCGTAAGGTATGTTCTCGCCTGTTTCTTCATCCACTTTGACAATATGCAATAGAGATTCAATCACTTCATCTTCCAATAAAAAGAAATGGGTATAGCCGTCTTCCGTGATTGTCACTTCAAATGGTTCGATCAATAAATAGCCATCCACACCTTGGGTTTCTTCAATGGTATAAGTGTCATAAGGTAGATTCTCAAATTTGAAATATCCGTGCTTACCAGTAACTTGGACATATTCTTGTCCAGTGGTGTGGGAAGTAGCTGTCAGTTCAACCCCTTCTAAAGGTGGCTTTATCCCCTGTTGCTCTTTTTTCAGTCTGGCAATTACTTCAAAAATGGTTTGAGGAATCAAGGGGCGTGAACCAAACTTATAGCCTTCTACATTTCCTTTGATGACTCGATCGGTCACCGTTTTACTGTGAAGCGCTACAGTTTCTTTTTGTCCAGCATACGTGAGGTTAACGGTATGTTTTGTAGTATCTAAAGTGTAACCTTCTGGTGGTTCGATTTCTTGGAGATAATAGGTTCCTAACTTTAATCCTTTCACCTCTGCTTGTGCTATGCCATTGACATCTTGCATCGTTAGTTTGCTAACAGAAGTCCCATTCTTATCAGTTAACTCATAAACAGCTCCTACCAATTGAGAAGCCCCTTGTGGTTTACTGCCTGTTTCTTCATCTTCTTTGATCACTTTGAGATTCGCTAGTTGCTCTTTATTATCTAAACTGATCGTGGTGGTCTCATTGGCTTTGATGGTTACTGTCTGAGGTGTGGCATTGAGGACATAGCCATTCGGTGCTTTGATTTCCTGGATCGTTACTTTGGTGTCAACTAACAAATCATTCCAGGTAGCATAGCCATCAGAACCTGTAGTGATTTCTTTGGTTTTTCCATCAGACGTAGTAAAACGAAAAACGGCACCTACCAGTGGTTGCTTGGTCGTTTCATCTACTTTGCGTACACGGGCATTGCCGTTTTTTAAAACAGTTATGGTTAAAGAAATTTTTCTATGTTCATTTAATCTGCCAACCATCATATTTTGGGTATATGGGTGTTGATAAATTAGCGGAACACCTTGAAAAGTAGAGGCAATATCATAGTCAAATTCAACTCGACTAGTCGCTTCTGCATTTTTGTTGGCAAGAATCGTTAATTGATTTCCTTTTTTAGAAATACTTAGTCCTTGTGAGACGAAAGATGGTAATGACTGATAATTACTAAAGGCATGGGTCGTGTCAGTTAAGGTGATACTTTCTCCAACTTTTAAGTTTATCGTTTGTTTGTCAAAAGAAGGTGATGTATAGAAATAATTGACATTTTTCATGACAGCAGATTTAAAGGTTTGATAGTCCGTCATCGAAAATACCCCTGAAATACTCAACGGTGTAATCCCTTGTTGTTCCCATGCCAAAATTTGAGTCATCAATTCTTTTTTCAACGTGTGGCCCGAAACCATCAGCCCGTAATACTTAATCAAAGAAATTTTTTTCATCTGTTCAGTGTTTCGCTCAGCGACTGTATAGCCAGAGTTATTTCCAAGATTAAGTGCAGCACCTGGTTCTATGCACAAGGCAATTTCATTGTTGATCCGTTTACCGTACCAGCCATATTCACGTACACCGTTCGATAAGCGAATATCAATATTGGAGATATGAGCATTGGGGTCAACATAAATCGTTTGATTGTTTCGTTGGTGGGTTTGAGTTTCTCCTAAAGCAGCATGAATCGAGTGAGTGATGTAATTCGAAGGAGTTGTCGTATATAATTTGCCGTCTTCAGTTTGAATCAACTGATTCTCTTGAAGAAAACTTATTTTACGATCGTCTTGATCTGTATTTTCTAAATTTCCTGCTAAAACAACAAGTGGTCGGCAAAACGAAACGGATAATAAATGAATGATCAAAAATATGCGTACAACTAACTGGTATTTTTTCATCGAAATTCTCCTGTTTTTTGATAATAAACCTGCTTATCTACAAAAGTTCTCTCATAAACATAGAATTACTACTGACACTAAAAATCAAAATATTCGCTACTGAATCAAGCGAATCACATATTCATTTTTAGTGCGGTCATACCTTAAAACGCCACTTTTTTGTATCTGATTGATCAATTTTGCTTTGTCTCCATTTGTCCATCCATCTTGATGAACAAGCTGTTCATATTCACGCAAAGTAATCTGTTTTCTTTTACTACTACGCATAAAAGTTAATAATCGCTGGAGTTCTGTCATCAAGTTGTCACTCCTTAAAAATTTTAAGGCCACACCATTTTTAGGATAAATGGAAACCTGACTTTTTTAGGAAAAAGCCAACCCATATCCTCACGGTCCTCGGAAAAAACATTACGTAAGAAATTTTTCTTCAAACCATTAATCACAGTTATCGGTTCCGTCCTCCGTAAGAGATTCTAGTCATACTTTTGCTGTTAGCATGCCAACACTAACAGGACTGTCATTTAGTTGAGCATCGATAAAGATTGACAGCAAATCATCTTTATCAGTTAGATTGCTAACCAGTAATGATGCTCACATATAATGTTTTCAACGAACAAATATGTTTTTTTGCAACGACTAAACTTGCCAAGCTTTTACTTTCATTGGTCGTTCCACGTACTGTAAGTTTTGTTTTGTGTTCCTTCGTTTAGCAAAAATAAGACCGCCAGAAGAAACGGCTGTTTTTATTTGTGGATAAATCTTGTAGTCAGGTAATTCTTTTTTTGTCTCTTGATTGATAAACTGTCCATTCCCTAAATTAGCCCACGTAGAACCATCAAATAATCGAATCGTTAGTGCTTTACTTCGAATTGCTTTTTTTGAACAGATTCGTAACACGTAAATCCCTCCTCACTCTATAATTACGATTTATTTGCGATTCTTCCAAAAAAAATAAAAGACATTGATCAACTTAAGTCAATCAATGTCTTTCAGTTCAGCTTATTTTGTTTTGGGGAAGAGTTAGATCATTACAGTGATCGTAGCAGCAGCTAAAATCAAGACTAGTCCAATAACTGTAACAGTCATTTCTTTCTTGGTTTTCTTTTGTCCTAGGAACCAAATACCAGTCAGTGTCGCTAATACTACGGATGTTTGAGAAAGAATAAACCCTGTTGCTAACCCATTCATATCTGGTTGAGCTGAAATTAAATAAGTTAAAGCAGCGAAGGCAAAGAAAAATCCTGAAAAAATATGTTTATAAGAGACAACTTCGACAAACGCTGATTTTTCTTTAAAACTTAAAACAGCTGAATAAACAACAGCAACGATTACCATACCAATTGCTTGAGGTAAAAAGGCATGCATTCCATCAATTGAAGTTGCTTGAGGAGCTGCGGAATAAGCCCAGTAGCCGATTTCACCTACTGCTAACAAAAGGACCGCTTTTTTCAATAAGTTACTGCCTTCTGTATTTTTCTTTTCAGTCCAAACAGTCATCCAAGCACCTAAAATAATCAAAACTAAAGCAAAGGCACCCAAGACTTTCGCAGTAGCGCCTGGCCAATTTCCTAAAGCAAACACGCCCCACAATGAAGCCCCTAATAATTGAAAAGCAGTAGTAATAGGCATTGCACGAGAAGAACCAATCAAGGTAAAGGATTGGAATGTAATGATTTGGGCGATTGCCCAACCAACACCAGATAAGATTGAAAAAGTCAGGTCAGATCCTGTTGGTAACTCCATTCCTTTATATAAAGCAAAAACAATTGCAAAAATCAATGTTCCTAATGTTGAACCTAAAATTTGATTGACCGGACGTCCCCCGATCTTAGATGCGATCGTAGGATATAACCCCCAACCAAGTAGTGGGCCTAAGCCAATTAAAAGCGCGGTAGTATTCATGGCAGACTATTCCTCCTTCTTTTTTAAAAAACGACGCCGCTTTCTAAAATAATATTAGCATAAGGTGTCATTTCCCCTGTGCGAATAAACGCATGACACTGATTCAAATCAGCTTTCATTTTACTATGAGGGATAAAAGTAATAGGTGTTTCAGGTAGCCGTTGTTGAATTTCCGATAATACTTTAGGGTTTTCTGACTTGATTTCTTCAGCTAAATAAATACGTTGAACTTCTAACTCTTCAAGCACATTGTTCAAGACTTCCATAAAGCTTGGAATACCATTATCTACAGCCAAATCGATTTTTTCAGTTGTCATCGGCACGGGCATACCTGCATCACCGATACTTAATGTGTCAAAATGTCCCATTTGTGCGATTACACGAGAGATATCTGAATTGATTACTTTTGATTTTTTCATAATAAAAACGTCCTTTCTTAATTCAATTCTTGTTTATATGGAATAGAAGGTTGTGCGCCAAAACGTTGAACAGTCAAAGAAGAAGCTTTATTTCCATAGGTAATTGCTTCCTCTAAATTACTAAAATCAGTTGCTAACATGCTACTCATCGCACCAATGAATGTATCACCTGCAGCTGTCGTATCGACTGCATTCACTTTAAACGCTGGCACGATCCCATTTTTGCTGTTTTTAATCGAGTAAAATGCGCCTTTACTTCCGATCGTGATAATTACAACTTCGATTCCTAATTGATGTAAGTGAGCTGCAGCCTGTTTTAAGCTTTCTTCGTCCGTAATCGAAATCCCTGTTAAAATTTCTGTTTCTGTTTCATTAGGAATAATCATATCTGTTACTTTCAATAACTCTTCAGGCACATTTTCTAATGCTGGGGCAGGATTCAAAATTGTTTTTACTCCAACCTCTTTTGCTAGGTTAAAAGCTTCAATCGTACTTTCTATAGCGCTTTCAAACTGTGCAATGATAAAATCACTTTTTTCGATGATCGCTTTGTTTTGTCTAACTTGTTCTGGTGTAAACGCATTGTTCGCTCCGGCATGGATCATAATACTATTTTCCCCAGCATCATCAACGATGATGTAAGCTTGACCAGTCGCTTGGTTTTCAAGAGTTGCTACACCTTGTAAATTGATTTCTTCTTGTTCTAAAAGCTCAGCCATTGTTTTGCCAGCTTCATCGGTACCAATCGCTCCAATAAAATGAGTAGTAGCTTCTGAACGTCTTGCAGCAACTGCTTGGTTTGCTCCTTTTCCTCCGCCAGCTGAAAATGTTTCTTTCGTATGGATCGTTTCTCCTGGTTTAGGCATGTGTTTAACTCGGATGGTCCGATCTAAATTAATGCTACCGATAACTGTTACAGTGTTCATTCCTTCATCACTCCATATTACGTATTAATTGAATCAAACGCCATTCATCAATAATTAAAACGTTTTAACTCTACACCGAAAATATACCACAGATTGAAAGCTATTTCAAGAACCTATTTTTCCTAATTTTTTATTAGCAATCAGCAGCTTCATTTTTACCAGCATTCTAAAACAAAAAAGCTGAACACTTGTGCTGACTTGCTTCAGTTAGATCTTGGTCTAACTTAAGACATTCACAACACAAGGCTCAGTTTTTTTATTTCACAACACCAATCAGAAAAAATAACCATCTGCAAAGTTAACTAATAAATCACTGATTCTTTATTTCGATGCTTTACCTGGTTCAGAGGCAATGATTGATAACTCTCCTTGAACCGTCCATTCTGTCACGTCATTTGGTAAAATAAAACTTGCCCCTTTAGTTAATGGGTAAATTTTTTCATTAACAACTAACTCTCCTGCTCCATCGATTACTGTCGCTAATGTATAAGGTGCTTGTTTTTTAAATGATGTAATTCCTTTGATATCCCATTCATAAACATTAAAAAACTCGGTCTCTAAATACGTAACGATCGAAGAATTCCCTTTACGTACTTCTTTCATTTGAATCTGTGGCGTAATAGCTGGAACAGTTGTCACATCAATTGATTGTTGGATATGCAATTCACGCGTATTGCCATTGGCATCTTTACGGTCATAATCATATACACGATAAGTCGTGTCCGAGCTTTGTTGCGTTTCTAAAATCATGATCCCTTTACCAATTGCATGGATCGTTCCACTAGGGACATAGAAAAAGTCGCCTTTTTTAACTGGGACTTTTTTCAATAAGTCATCCCAACGACCCTCTTGGATCATCTCAGCAAGTTCTTCTCTTGTTTTTGCATGATGGCCATAAATGATTTCTGCTCCAGGTTCAGCATCAATGATATACCAACATTCTGTTTTTCCTAACTCACCTTCGTGCTTCATTCCATAAGCATCATCTGGATGGACTTGTACTGATAATTCATCTTCTGCATCTAAGATTTTAATTAATAATGGAAAGACAGGCTCAGTTGGGTTGCCAAACAATTCCTTGTGGTTTTGCCATAACTCGTCTAATTTTTGTCCTTGGTATTCACCGTTTTCAACGACACTTACACCATGTGGATGTGCGCTGATCGCCCAATCTTCACCGATTTTATCATTAGGTATATCAAATCCAAATACTGATCTTAAACGGCTGCCTCCCCAAATCTTTTCTTGAAAAACTGGTTTTAAAAACATAGGTTCTTGCATAGTTCAAACTCCTCTCAATGTTCATAGTTATTATAGCATCATTTTTTTAATAACGCTTTCTCTTTCAAAAATTTTTCAACAATTTCATCACGACAACGAATGTAAGCTTCACGATGATCCGTTGGATGGATACGGTTTGATAAGAAAATAAATGCTTCTTGTTCAATAATGTCAATTAGTAAGAACGTGCCCGTATAACCAGTATGAAAAAGAATTGGTTGCTGTTGTTCTAATCCTTTTTTTAAATCCCATCCTAAGGAACGATTGCCTTTTTTCGTTGGCGTATGATCTTGTAAAAGTGAGCGAATCGTTTGTTCTTCTAAAAAACGCCCATTTTCAGCTTTCCCTAAATTCAAATACATTTTTACAAAGGTAATACTGTCCTCTAAATCAAGAAACAACCCAGCATTTCCTGCATGCTCAGCGAGTACTCTCGCTTTAGGATCATGTGTAACTCCCCGCAAAACCTCACCTGAAGCGAGTTGTTGTGTGGGAACAATTCTTTTAGAAGGATAAGGTAAAAACGTACTGTGCATCATCCCTAAAGGCGCTAATACTTGTTCTTCAAATAATTCTGTGGCTGGCTCTTGGAAAATCTCTTCAAGCATCAATCCTAATAAAATCGTGCCTGCATCTGTATATTTCACTAATTTCCCTAACTGATCACCAGGTTGAAGCTTTAAATAGGCTTCGATCAGCTGTTCTTGAGAGAGTTGATCTCGATTAGGAATCCAAGTTTCAATATTTGATGTATGAGTCAGTAAATGTCGTATCGTGATTGTTTCATTTTCAAAAGCCGGTAAATAATGGTGTAACGGTTTGTCTAAGTCGATTTTACCATCTTCCCACAAGCGTAACACTAGACTGGTGGTAGCGATCACTTTTGTTAAAGAAGCCACATCAAATAATAGATCTGCTGTCATTGGTTGGGTTTCAGGTACGATCTGTGCATGACCTGCTGAAAAAGTTTCAACATGCTTATGCTTAATAAACGCACCAACAACACCAGGATAATAACCTTCTTCAAGTTTATTTAAAATCAACTGTTTCGTTTCTGGGTACATTTTATTCTCCTTCTCTGTCGAAGAAATCAATTTTTGTTCATCATGCTAAGTCAAATCATATAGCTTTCTCTAAGAGGATGCAAGTAGATAAAGGTCGTGAAAGAAGCGATTAGCTCCGAACGAATAAGAGAGGATTTTTTAAAATAGCTTCTCATATTTTAGAAAATCATCGCTTATTGCTGAGGAGTTGCTTCTTGAACGCCGTGGGTAAGGTCGTGAAAACATCGGGTAGCTCCGATGACAATAAAAAAGAATTTTTTGAAACAGCTCCTCATGTTTTGAAAAATTCAGGCTTATTTCAAGGAGCTGATGTTTGAACGCCGTGGATAAAGGTTGTGAAAAGAGCGTTTTGCCCTGAGTAATAAGGAGGAAAATCTCGAAACAGCTCCTCATGTTTTGAGATTTTTTGACTTATTACCGAAGGGCAGCTCTTTGAACACCGTGGATTAGGTCGTGATAGAAGCGGTCAGCTCCAATGACAATAAGAAAATTTTTTAAATCAACTTTTCTTCTATCCTCTTGTATCTTAGAGAAACTTCTTTAGTTGAAGAGTTGTTTCTGGTATCTCTTTATATATTGAACAAAAAATCAGCTTTCGATTTCCGTTGTTGCTTGTGATGCGCTTTGCCAACAATGAACAGAAGCAAAAGCCCCTAAACATCAAATCGTTAGGAGCTATTTCTACCTATTCAATTATTTGTCTTCGCTTTATTTTTTGGCTTTTTTTGTATCGATCACAAACCACCATTCGATACCAATCGCATCATAAATTGTTAACACAGTATGTCTTTGATCGATAAAGAAGTCAACTGCAGCTTCATTTAAATGCTGAATCAACTGTTCCATGCTTTCTTGATCAATCACGAATTTCAAGAAATCTAAACCTAATACTTCATGAGTCGGCAATGCTAGT
Organism: Enterococcus sp. AZ078; assembly: GCF_051714985.1. Classification (NCBI taxonomy): domain Bacteria; kingdom Bacillati; phylum Bacillota; class Bacilli; order Lactobacillales; family Enterococcaceae; genus Enterococcus; species Enterococcus sp. AZ078. The sequence continues at coordinate 577,519 of NZ_JBIOSW010000001.1, read as the reverse complement.
GACTCACTATTTGCTTCTGAGATTCCTACATGGAAGTTCCCTTCATTTAAAACATGTAATCCGTTCTTTTCTTCCCGAACTTTTAGTCCCAGTAAATCACTTAAAAAACGGCGTTCTTCTTCGCTATCAAAAACGTTTAAATGGATTTTTTCAAAGTAAGAATTAGCGGATAATTTTTTGTAACGCTCTTCTGACTTACGTAATAATGACTCTTGATCCATTGCTTCTGGTTGATTTCGTTCTTGAACATTGTCCTCTTCGTGATAAATTTCTAATTCGTTACCTTCTGGATCCTTAAGTAAGATCCCCATGCGCCCTTGATCTTCTAACGCATCTTCAATTGGATAGTTTGTTTTACGGATACGGGAAAGGATATCAGCCATTTCTGCTACCGTTGGAATAATCAATGAAAAACGTTTCAGTTTTTTGATTTCCCCAATGTAATCATGCGCTCTAGGACTTTCTTCTAGCAATAGCATCTCACTATTTTGCTCTTGTGTCCCTAAAATAGCTAATTCATTTTCTTCCCGTTTCAAATCAAAACCGATCGTATTTTTGTAAAAATCAATCATTTTATCTCTATCTTTAACCCGGATTGCTACACTTTTTAGGTAAGTAGTAGACCCCAATTTAAATTCTTTCATTTTTCTTGCTCCCCTCTACGTCCAGCTTTATTTTAACGATGCTTCACATTTCTTTCAAGCAATAAATGGGTTTTTATTAAAAAAAATGTGAGAATTTTCGCATTTTCTACGCAATACTGCAATTATTTTTAAATAACATTCATTATAATAAATAAAACGCATGGAACGCTTCAGATGCTCTTTCCATGCGTTTTACTATTAATGAATTGTTAAGAAACAGCTTCTTCGGAAAACTGGCTGTTATATAAATCAGCATAAAATCCATCTTTTTCCATCAATTGATCATGATTTCCTGTTTCAACAATTGAACCATGGTTCATGACAATAATGTTATCGGCATCTCGAATGGTTGACAGACGGTGAGCTACTACAAAACTTGTTCGATTTTCTAATAAACGATTCATCGCTTTTTGGATCAAAATCTCTGTCCGAGTATCCACACTAGAAGTTGCTTCATCAAGTATCAATACATCCGGATTAGCTAAAAATGCCCGAGCAATCGTGATTAACTGTCGTTGCCCTTGGGAGATGTTGCTGGCATCTTCATTTAATACCGTTTGATAACCTTCAGGCAGTTTGCGAACAAAGTCATCAACATGGGCAGCTTTGGCTGCTTCAATCACTTGTTCGTCAGTTGCATCATCGTTTCCGTATTTGATATTGTCGTAGATGCTACCTGTAAATAGCCATGTATCTTGCAGAACCATTGAAAATTGAGCACGTAAGTTATCTCGAGATAAATCTCTCGTATCTACCCCGTCATAACGGATACTTCCGCCAGAAACATCATAGAAACGTTCTAACAAGTTGATCAAGGTCGTTTTACCAGCACCAGTTGGACCAACAATGGCCACCATTTCTCCAGGTTTCACATCCAGATTAAAATCTGTCATCAATAGTTGATCTTTGGTATAACCGAATTGAACATTTTCAAAACGAACTTTATATGGTGTGTTCTCTTCAACAGGTAACCCAGATTTTTTATCAGACATTTCCTCTTCATCCAGCACTTCAAAAACCCGTTCCGCAGATGCAACAGTTGACTGGATCGTGTTCATTAAACTTGCAAGTTGAGTAATCGGCTGTGAGAATTGTGTCGTATATTGTAAGAACGCTTGAACGTCCCCAAGTGTCATATTCCCATTTGCAACTTTGATCCCACCTAATACAGCAACAAATACATAGCCAAGATTTTTAACGAAGTTCATCAAAGGCATAATGATCGCAGAGATAAACTGGGCTTTCCACCCTGCAGCATATAACTTATCGTTTTCTTCTTCAAAAACTTCTTGGTCTTTGGCTGTATGATTGAAAGTTTTGACGATCGTATGACCACCATAAGTTTCTTCTACTTGGTTGTTTAAGAGACCTAAACTTTTTTGTTGCTCTGCAAAAAAGACTTGGGATTTGGGTGCAATGATCATCACGACGATCAAACTCAATGGAATCATCAGTAAAGCCACTAACGTCAATTGCCAACTAATAGAAAGCATCATAACGATGACACCGATCAAAGTAACTGCACTTGTTACAAACTGTGTTAAGTTTTGTTGAAGGGTACTGGCAATATTATCCATATCATTGATTGCACGAGACATGATGTCTCCATTTGTATGTGTATCATAATAAGAAATCGGTACACGATTCATTTTTGCTTCTAGATCATGACGTAACTCATAAACTGTTCGTTGCGATACTCGTGTCATAATAAATTGTTGTAAGAAATTGAATACTGCAGAAATCAAATACATCACAATAACCGTGGCGATGATTTGAGCAATTTTATCAAAATCAATTGGGAATTTAGAAATTTGTTGCCCCGCTTGCATTTGTTTTGCACCAGCCATCACCCCATTAAAAATCTCAGTAGTTGCTCTCCCTAATACTTTTGGTGTTTGGATCTGGAAAATGACTGCTGCGATTGCTAATACAAATACAGCAATGATCGCAACCGAGCGTTTTGACATATAGCCAAATAAACGTTTCACTGTGCCCCAAAAATTCTTTGGTTTTTCTCCTTTTGCCCCAATGTTTCGACCGGGTCCGTGACCGCCGCCAGGCATTGGTCGTTGAGAAGGTTTGGTCGTTCCTTTACTCATGCTAGATCCTCCTCTCTTAATTGTGAATGAACGATTTCCTGATAGGTTTCATTCGTTTTAAGAAGTTCATCGTGTGTGCCTTTGCCAACTAGTTTTCCTTCATCAAGGACTAAGATCATATCCGCATCCATTACTGTACTTACTCGTTGTGCAACCAAAACCGTAATACTTTCTTTCATATTTTGTTTTAAAGCTTGACGTAATTTTGCATCTGTTTTAAAGTCCAAAGCCGAGAAAGAATCATCAAATACATAAATGTCAGCTGGTTTGACTAATGCTCGAGCAATCGCCAAACGTTGTCTTTGCCCACCAGAAAAATTTCCTCCGCCTTGTTCAACATGACTGTCTAAGCCCTCTTCCATTTCTGAAACGAAGTCTTTGGCTTGGGCGATTTCTAACGCTTTCCAAATCATTTCATCAGTAGCATCTGCTTTACCGTACTGCATGTTTTCTCTGATCGTGCCAGAGAACAACATGGCTTTTTGTGGAACAAAGCCCATCAATTCACGCAAATTATACTGAGTCATATCGGTAATACTTACACCATCAATCTTGATTGTTCCTGATTCGACATCGTATAGTCGTGGGATAAGATTGACTAAAGTAGATTTACCTGAACCAGTTCCACCAATAATCGCAACAGTTTCGCCTGATTGTGCTGAAAAATCAATATCTTCTAACGCTAGTTTCTCAGCTCCATGGTACCGGTAGTTGACATGTTCAAATGAGATTGTGGCAGCTTTACCTGCAGGAGTCACCTCAGTTGGGTTCTCAGGATCTGAGATACCTACTTTTTCATCTAATACTTCATTGATCCGATCAGCAGAAGCTTGCGCTCGAGGGACCATGATAAAAATAGCTGAAAGCATCATAAAGCTAATTAAAATTTGCATAGCATACGTCATAAATGCAATTAGGTTTCCGACTTCTAACGTCATATCTGCTATGTAGTGTCCACCAAACCAAGTAATTGCTACGTTTGTTCCACTCATAATCAAAGTCATCATCGGCATCATCAATGCAACGATCGTGTTGACTTTAATTGCTGTATTTGTATAATCTTTGTTTGCTAAATCAAAACGATTTTCTTCAAAACGTGTCTTATCAAACGCTCGGATTACCCTTACCCCTGTTAATCCTTCACGAAACACTAGGTTCAAACGGTCTGTCTTCTTTTGCATGCTCTTGAATAGTGGTACCGCAAAAAACATGATTCCGCCGATCACCACTAGCATGATTGGAATAACTACTAAGAAAATTTTGGTTAATTGATGATCTTTTTGATAAGCAAGAAAGCTTGCGCCAACCAACGTGATCGGTGCATTGATCATCATTCTTAAAAACATTTGCGTAACCATCTGGATTTGTGTCACGTCATTAGTTGTACGGGTAATCAAGGATGCTGTACCATATTTGTCAAATGCATCTTTTGTTAAACTTTCAGATTTTTTATAAACATCGGTACGTAATTGCTTTCCTAATTTTTGTGACTCACGTGTAGCAAAAAAGGTATTTGCGATTGCTGCGATGATACTAATCAAAGAAAAACCGATCATAACAAAACCTGTTTGCCAAATATAATCAACATCACCTCGTGCTACACCTTTATCAATGATATTTGATGTGAGCGTCGGCAAATAAAGATCTGATAAAACTTGGATAACCATGAACAACGTGGCTGCAATAGCTGAAGTCAGTGAAATCCGTTTGACGATTTTTAGCATGTAATTCCCCTCTTTCTATTGATATACGCCGTCTTTCAACCATGATAGTTTTAATTTAAATTCTTTAATGGCATGATCCACGGAGTAATTTTCGTTTTTTGAAAATGATTTATAGGCATGAGCAATCGTAGTAAAGACGATATTCATGATCAATTGGATCAGTAGTTCCAGTTCATGATCATCGTTTACTTTCAGTGTCGTTCGATCAATCAATCCAATTAATTCTTTTGCCTCTTTTTGATGTTTTGCATGTGAATGACGCTGATCATCTTTTGTATGTGGCACGACTTTACGAGAAGCACGATAGTCCAAGTTCATGAAAAGATTACGATAAAAAGAAGCATTTTCCCCGACTAAAATCTCCCGAATGATTTTAGTAAAATAAAGCTCGAATCCTTCGAATAAATCCCCATCGACATCTTTTATCAGTTGGAACATATCTTTTGAACTATCACGTCGAACAGTTTCAAAATAATAATAGTAAAGATCCTCTTTGTCTTCAAAATACTGATAAAAACTACCTCTAGGGATTTCTGCGATCTTCACGATATTTGCGATGGAAGCATCTTTTAATGGTACTCTGGAAAATTCAATCCTAGCTGCTTCTAATAAACGTTTCTGCTTTTCCTCTGGTAGATGAAAAAAAGTTTTCGTAGGCATCTTTTTCCTCCTTCCTAAAATGACACACTGTCACATGACACTATGTCATTATAACACCAAGAAGATGTTTTGCAATGCTTTTCCATATTTTTTTCATGAAAAGACTAAAAAATTCATAATTAAAAATCGAACCTTAAAAAAACTTGATAGCCTTTTCGCTTTCAAGTAAACTAGCTATGTTAGTCAGATAACAAGTCAGCTTAAAGGAGAGAATATTATGGCATCAGTTTTAGTAGTAAAAGGGCACCCATTAACTGCACAGGAATCACGTTCAGTTAAAGCATTAACAACTTTTTTAACTAGTTACAAAGAAAATCATCCGGAAGATGAAGTGACTGTTTTAGAGCTTTATCGTGATGATATCCCAGAAATCGATGAAGAATTACTTTCAGGATGGGAAGCACTTCGGGCAGGTGCTGATTTCTCTACTTTGTCTGAAAGTCAACAACAAAAAATTGCTCGTTTCAATGAATTGACCGACCAATTTCTTGCTGCAGACAAGATCGTTATTGCGAATGCTTTATGGAACTTGAATATTCCAACAAAATTAAAAGCTTGGTTTGACACCGTCAATGTCGCTGGCAAGACATTCCGTTACACTGAAAACGGACCAGAAGGATTAGTTTCTGGTAAAAAAGCTTTGCACATCCAATCCAACGGAGGCATTTATAACGGTCAAGACTTCGCTTCTCAATATGTCAAAGGCATCTTAAACTTTGTCGGTATCGATCAAGTGGATCAATTATTTATTGAAGGTATCGACTATACCCCTGACCGTGCAGAAGAATTGATGCAATCAGCTTTAGATAAAGCTGCAGCATTTGGTCAAACTTTCTAATAAAAGCTACTTGCACGTTTACCATAAAGTTAGTCCCTTACTAACTTTGATTGTTGCATAGTGGGCACCTAAAAATTTCTTGAAATTTTCTTAAAAATTTAAAAAAATGAAGAAAGCGAAAATAGTTAAACTATTTTCGCTTTCTTCGTTTTTTTAGTCATGTGTTTTTAGTGCACAGTTGGCTAGTCACTTTGTTTTTCTTCATATAAACTAGAGATAGTTGTATACCATTCAAAAACATGTGAGATAACTACTTTTGCTGCAGCATATACTGGAATACCTAAAATCACACCGACGATTCCAAACAGCTTCCCAGAAGTTAATAAAACTAATAAGATCGTGACCGGATGGATCGCCAATTGATTCCCTAAGACTAATGGAGAAATCAATCGTCCTTCAATCGTTTGTTCTAAAGCAAATACGATCAATACTTTGATCAACATGATCGGTCCCGCCACGATTCCTAAGAATACGGCCGGAATCATTGCTAAAAATGAGCCTAGATAGGGAATCAAATTTAAAAAGCCGGCAATGATCCCTAAGGTGACTGCATAATCAAGTCCAATGATCGCAAATCCAATCATAAACATGATCGCTACTGCAAAAGCCACCGTCAATTGTCCACGGATATAAGAAGAAACTTGATCGTTCATTTCACTTAATACTTTCAAAGTTGGTTTTCGCATACGTGTTGGTAGGAAATTCACAAAATAAGGGGCAAGTTGCTTGCCATCTTTCAATAAATAGAAAAGGATAAACGGCATAGTTAGCAAAGCAACAATAATCGTAGCAACTGCTCCCACAAAACTTCCTAAACTTTGAACCGTACTTTTTGAAATATCTTGGAGCATATCCCCCGCTGAACTCATGAACTTATCGCCAGTAGCTTCCAATTGTTCCCTAAATTGGTTGAATAGAGGATCTCTTAGTATTTCTGTCAACTTATTATCGATCGTATCCACATATTGAGGAAAATGATTGATAAAACTCACAGTTTGCTCTTGGATTTTAGGAATGATTACCACTGTTCCCCAAGCAATCAGTGCCACGACTAATACAAATAACCCGATGATGCTATAGAGCCTTGGAACTTGGCGCTTTTCCAAATAGTCAACAACTGGATTCATCAAATAATACAAAATTGCCGCTAAAATAATGGGTAAGCCAACGATCGCCAGGAATTGCCAGATCGGGGCAAATAGATAGGACACCTTAGTAAATAAAAAAACGATCAATAAGATCAAAAGTACTACTAATAACGCAGTAACGACTTGATTATTTAAAAACCATCGCCAAAACCAAGAGACTGGTTTTGATCGCTTGTTTTTCCCTTCCATAATCTCACCTACTTGTATTTGATTTGTGTACCGACATGAATCTCAGGTAACTGATGTGGTGTTAAGTAAAGACCGTTCACAATACTATTTTCCTCAGAATAATGATCAAAAATCAGCGTAACATGCCCTACTGTGTTTAAATTTTCATTTGCCAATCTTCCCACATGTTCAATCTGATATTCTTGTTGATCAAAAAAAAGTGAATCCCCTTTTTTTAATGAAAATTTTTCGGTAGAAGTAATCTTTTGGATCACTGAATAGTTACGTAGTGTAGTTGTTGCTGTTCGATCAAATAAAATCAAGATCGGTTCTTGTTCACTTACTGCATTTTCTCCGATTTCTTTGATGGTTGCATGAATCATTTTATTCTCTCCTTTGTTACAAATTCTGTCGCTCAACTCTATATTCAGTATAACATATTCTCATTGTTTAACTCTCCTGTTTGAAATGTGCTAAAATAAACAAGGAACCTATTTCATACATTCTAGGAGGGATAAAATGAAAGAAAAAATCATTTTAGGGACGTACACAAGACGTGTGAGTGAAGGAATTTATACCATTGAATTAGATACAGAAAAAGCAGAAGTCTCAGGATTGAAGCTAGCTGTAAAAGAAAATAGTCCAACTTACTTAGCAAAAAGTGAAGCTGGTAATCTTTATAACGTCACAAGTCTGGACGGTTTAGGTGGGATCGGGGCTTACGATCAAGAATTCCATTTTTTGAATGCGGTAACAGAATCAGGCGCTCCTTTATGTTACGTTGCAGTTGATGAATCTCGTCAATTAGTATATGGTGCTAATTATCATAAAGGTGAAGTCAATGTTTATCGTATTCTAGACGATGGAGGTCTCGAAGCAACTGATGCCGTTTTTCATCAAGAAGCAACTGGTCCTCATAAAAATCAAGACCATGCACATGTCCATTATACTGATTTAACTCCAGACAACCGCTTAGTGGTTTGTGACCTAGGAACGGATCGGGTCTATACGTACGATGTATCTGATCAAGGAAAATTAACTATAGTTTCTGAATTTGTGGCAGAACCTGGAACTGGTCCCCGCCACCTTGTCTTCCATCCTGCAAATGAAACCATTGCTTACCTATTTGGTGAACTTGATAGTACTGTTCGTGTGCTTTCGTATAATAAATCCCAAGGCAGCTTTGAAGAAAAACAAAAAATTAGTACACTACCAGATGATTTTCAAGGAGAAAATGGTGGTGCTGCAATTCGTATTTCAGATGATGGTCGATTTGTATATGCTTCCAATCGTGGCCATAACTCAATTGCAGTCTTTGCAGTTTCTGAAAAGGATCAACTGTTGGAATGTATCCAAATTATTTCTACTGAAGGCGATTTCCCTAGAGATTTCGCTTTAGATCCTACGAACGACTATGTCTTATCTGCCAATCAAAATACCGATAATCTTACGCTTTTCGCGCGAAATAAAGAGACTGGTTTACTAGAATTACGCCAAAAAGACATCTATGCACCAGAATGTGTCTGTGTTTATTTTGAAAAGGAGCAGTAACATGAACAAAGATGAAGTATTGGATCGATTACGGGAAGAGTTAGAAATCCCTTTTTTCCAAGGAAAGTTAGAAGAAAAAGAATATAGTGAAGCAGATTATCAAAAATTAAAACAAGATTTACTTCAATATTTTGATGATTATGTCAGAAATGTTGAAAATTAAATAAATGATCGGAAAAGTACTACTTGATTTGATCATGAAGAAAAAACTCGAAACAACTTTTTCACGTTTCGAGTTTTTTGGCTTAGTGCTGAAACTCCGCTGGGTATATTATTTGTTCATCTGAACTACATTGTTTTCGGTGAACGATTTGTTGAGAGCAGCCTCTATAAGTTGAACTTGAATATGGAGGGATTGAGTTGAACTGAGACAAACGATCGGTAAATAGCAAAAACCGTCAAGTTGGTTAGGCTTGACGGTAAAAGTGAATTATTCGATCGAGTAATTCAAAATTGTTGTTGGTATAGGTTACTTTCATATAATAAGTGATTGACTGATTTTTATCATAAAAAACATATGATAATTAAATTAAAACACTCTATTTTTCAACGAAACTTTATACTGTTTTATTTTTTCAACAATAAATTTGTCATTTTTTGGATGGCTGAAGAAATATTTTCTGTCGCTTGATCCTGTTTTTCTTCAGAAGCATCAAATAAATCATGGTCAACTCCAGACTCTGGTTGGATACTTTGAGTCATTTCTTCACAACCAGCCACGTAGGAAGTATAGGCTTTTTCAAAACTTTTATGAATACCCATTACTTTTGCTGGTGGTCGCAACTGACTGATTTTTTTCAATATCACACGATATTTTTTTGTTCCTTCTTCAAACAAATGAACGATTTCAGCTAACTCTTCTGGAGACAAGTCTTCTGTTTTTTTCTGATCAATCGCTTCTCTGATCACTTGATATTTTGGATGCATCTGTTCACCGATCTCTTCCGTCTCTTTGACCATTCGATCGACTGATTGTACATAATAACCAATATTTGGTAACATTCTTTCTCCTACTTTCGATTTTATTTCTCTTTTATTTTACCTTTTTTTAGCACAATTGAATAGGCTTTCTACCCAGAGTAATAAAGTCATATGTTATTTTTCAAAAAAATTTGTTTGCAAACTGTATTTTTCTCCAGAAACAATATCATATTGAATCATCTCATAAGCTTGATAAAGTTCTGCTTGTTTTTTGTTTAATTGTGCTTCTCGATGCCATTGCCCCTCTTGGTAGTATAGTTCTCGCTCAAACGCTGGTAATTCATTTTGAAGTGCCAACAATAATTGATAAAACCCAGTTGTCTGTTGATTAGTCTGATTCATCAAGTCAGCAGCAAAATAAAAGGGACTTGTAACAGGAGCTTCGGTTTTTTCTAATTCTCCTTGACTATCAAACATCAAAAACTGTGTTTCGTGTAAGGTGTGTTTCTCATTACTATTTTGAATGGTGTCAGAATAGATCCCTGGTAAATGATCTCCCCAGAAAACAACTAGCGTTCTTCTTGATAACTTCTTCAGTTCTTCCGTGAACGCTTTTAAGGATTGGCTACTATACGAAATATCTTGAAGATAATTTTCTAAACTACTTATCCCACTATTATCCTCTGTTTTGGCTGTATATTCGAGCTGCTGATATTTTCCATCATAAGGCATATGGGTTTGCATCGTCACAAGATGGATAAATTGGGGTGTATCGTCCTCTTTTAAAAGATCCATCACTTCTTGATAAGCAGAAGCATCAGAAATGTAGGGATTATCTTCAATGGTGTCAGTATACGTCATCGTATTTTCACTAATAAATTCATCAAAACCTAAAACCTCATAAACATCTTTTCTTTTGTACATCGAGGTGTTATAAGGATGGATCGCAGTCGTATGATAATTTTGATCTTTCAATGTTGAAACGATCGAAGGTAATTGATTCATTTTGGGTACTAACATTGTGTAGGGTGTTGTTAATTGGGCATTGAATAGTCCCATTGAAAAACCTGTTAATGCTTCAAATTCGATATTGGCTGTTCCACCACCATAATTTTGAGAAAGCATCTGACCACTATAAGTCTGATCAGCAACCGCATAATAATCTGCTAAAGGATCACCGGTAATTTCCACCCCATTCAAACGACTAGGATCTGAAAAACTTTCGCTCATCACATAAACGATATTCGGTTGTTCTTCTGAGGCAGTTTTATTTTTTTCATCTGCCAGCTTTTGATAGTGTGATGTAATTTCCTTGATTTTTTCTTCAGAGTACCCTTTTGGTTTTTCCATTGGATCGATTTTTAAATTGTATAAGAAACCACCAATAAAACCTGTATTATAATAATTCATCTTTTGACTATAAGGAATCCACAAAGCCGTTTTGTTATATGCTTTACGTAATAAATTATTTGGGTTATTGAAATGACTAATATAAATAAGCGCAAAGATCGTAGTAAATAATGTGATCACTCGGATGGCTTGAAATTTCTTGTCTTTCTTAAAACTCTGATAGATAGCCCAGCAACCACCTGCTACCACCAATAGGATCATTCCTGCTAATAGATAAAACGAGGTTGTGCCTGTCATATCTTTTAATAAACCAAACTCTTTGATCATCTTTAGGTCGTCGGGATAAATCGGTTCTTGTCGATAGGTCATTTTTAAATAGTTTGCGTAACCTAATATTCCAATGCCAACAAGATAAAAGAATGTTCCAAAGAGAAAAGAACCTAATACTGCCACTAAAAAAAGGAAGATCATTAATAACACTAAACAAGCTAATAAAAATTTTTCCGTATGCCACGAAAAAGCAAATTTTACAGCTAGATCAAAAGAAAGATCGTTTTGACACCATTGTAAATACAAATTGCTTAGTCCAACGACAAAAACGATACTTATCGCCACTAATGTATATTTTAACCAATTTTTCTGTTTGACAGACAATTGATTGAGACTATCTTTTATATGTCTTTTCAAATGGATACTCCTTTAATTCATTTATTATTCGATACCGCTTTCCTTATTTTAATGATTTCCAGATAACAAGTAAAGAACTGTCTGCAAACCCTTATCTTTTTTTATTCGTTGTCCGATTTGATTGTTCACAAATTGTCGACTGCTCAATATCGTATTGTAAAAGCATAACAATAGTATGCAAGTAGTGACTTATAAAAAAGGCGTTAAAAAAATCCATGTGAAAGAAGTCTACTGACATAACTTTAATTTTTAACACAAGATGTTTAAACAATTTATTACAGCTACTAAAAAAATCCTCCATGCGTTTATAATCTTAATTAATAGTACTTCATTGACGTACTACTACAGAATAGAACTGAAACCCAATGAATAGCTATTTTTAATCTTTTGTCTTAAATCTTGAAAAAGAACATGCGGTTCATATTCTCTTGATAATAGAAATAACCCGCTATATCCAGAAAATGCGAGAAGCTGTTTTCGGATATAGCAGGTTATTTTTCCATCTGAACTTTACTATGACAACCTTATTTTTTACTAAATGACGAGTTCATTAAAAACAAGCAATGCTACTTCATTCATTGGTGTGATCTTCAACAAAGTTTTTAGGCTTATTTCCAAAAATCATCTAACACCGAGATAGGTAAGTGTCGTTTATGCTGCGTTTTGTTCCACCAAGCTTCAATTTTTTGTTTGGCATCTGTTGGAACTTCTTTACCTTCTAAATAATCATCAATCTCAGTGTAAGTAACACCTAAAGCAACCTCATCGGCGATCAACGGCTTGCCATCTTCCAAATCAGCTGTTGGGATTTTGGTATAAAGTTTCTCAGGTGCCCCTAGTTCTTGTAATAATTGTTTTCCTTGACGTTTGTCCAAGCGGAATAATGGTAACAAATCGGCGCCACCGTCGCCATACTTTGTAAAGAAACCAGTAATGTTTTCAGCTGCATGATCCGTTCCCAGGACTGCTCCTGCATGACCACCTGCAATTGCATACTGCGTGATCATCCGTTGACGAGCTTTGATATTTCCTTTATTGAAGTCACTGACTTCGATCCCCGCAGCGACTAATTCAGCAACTTGCGCATCGACAGCAGGTTTGATATTCACTCGTAGGCGAACGTCAGGCTGGATAAATTCAACTGCAGCTTTCGCATCCTCTTCGTCTACTTGTTCGCCATAAGGTAAGCGTACAGCGATAAATTGATAACGATCGTCTTGTGTTTCTTCACGCATTTCTTCCATTGCTAATTGAGCCAAACGTCCCGCTAACGTAGAATCTTGTCCCCCACTGATTCCTAAAACAAAAGTTTTTAAGAAAGGATATTTTTTTAAATAAGCTTTCATGAAATCAATACTAGTTCGAATCTCACCTTGTGGATCAATGGTTGGTTTGACACCTAATTCTTGGATAATCTCTTCTTGTAAGCTCATTCTTTTTCCTCCTTAATATTCATTGTATAAAGTAGCTACGTTTTTCTTCATCCGTTCCATCGTAGCCATTTTATGATTCCAACAATCTGTTGATAAATCAACTGGGTATTTTTGTGGATTAAGGTCACGTTTGTACTCTTCCCACAGTGAATCAAGGTTATCACGTGTATATGCTTTGATTTCATCTAAAGTTGGTAATTCATAGACCCGTTCGCCCTTCACGAAAATATCTTGTAAGATAGGTCGAGCGGTAAAATCACGCACCGTTTTATTGATAAAGGTATGCACAGGATGAAACATAAAAATCTCTGCTTCTTCTCTAGGATCTTCATCCCAAAGCGTAACGTAGTCTCCTTCTGATTTGCCATCAAAATTGCGAGTGATTCGCCACACTTGCTTCTTGCCAGGAGTTGTTACTTTTTCTGCATTGCTGGAAAGCTTGATTGTATCGATCATTTTGCCCTCTTTATCTTCAATTGAAACCAATTTGAAGACTGCACCAAGCGCAGGTTGGTCATAGGCTGTAATCAATTTCGTTCCTACACCCCAAACGTCGATTTTAGCTTTTTGCATTTTTAAATTTAAAATCGTTGCTTCATCTAAATCATTTGAAGCATAAATTTTAGCCTCAGTGAAACCAGCAGCATCTAATTGTTCACGAACACGCTTCGAAATATACGCCATGTCGCCACTATCGATACGAACCCCAAGGAAATTGATTTTATTACCTAATTCTTTTGCTACACGGATCGCACTAGGCACACCAGATTTCAAGGTGTCGTAAGTATCAACTAAGAACACACAGTCTTTATGAGTTTTCGCATAAGCCATAAACGCTTCATAATCATTTCCATAAGATTGAACAAGTGCATGCGCATGCGTCCCACTTGCAGGAATCCCAAAGATTTTCCCAGCTCTGACATTACTAGTAGCATCTGCTCCACCGATGTAAGCAGCTCGAGTTCCCCAAACAGCAGCATCCAATTCTTGCGCTCTTCTAGTACCAAATTCTAACAATGGATCATCGCCGATCACTGATTTGATTCTTGCTGCCTTCGTAGCGATCAACGTTTGAAAGTTCACCATATTCAGTAGGGCTGTTTCAATCAATTGACAATGTGCTAACGGACCTTCCACTTGGATCAATGGTTCATTGGCAAACACTAATTCACCTTCACGCGCCGAGCGGACAGTAGCTTTAAATTTAAATTCTTTTAAATATGTTAAAAAACCTTCTGGGTAGATGTCCATTTTGCGTAAGTATTCGATGTCTGACTCACTAAACGTCAAATTTTCTAAGTATTCCACAAGACGTTCTAATCCTGCAAACACGGCATACCCATGGTTAAATGGCATATCACGGAAATAGCATTCAAAAACAGCGTGGAGATCCGCACGACCTAATTCCCAGTACGTTTGCATCATGTTGATTTGGTATAAATCAGTATGCAACGTCAAACTGTCATCTGGGTAAATTTTATTCATCTTTATATTACTCCTCTTGGCAAGTTTTCATTTCTTATCCATTATAACAAAAAAACGCTAGAGTAGAAGAAATCTTGATTATTTTCTGAAAAAGGACAAATGAAAATAAATTTATAACCCAGAACAATAATGAACCAACCTCAAAAAATTTAGACTAAAAAGTGACCTTTTTTGGGGTCGACTTTTTTATGGTTACAGACAATTTTGAAGTGAAATTAAAAGTTGTCCAATCTTCCATGATTTTTCCGAAAAAACTGAATTTAATCACCGCTTCTCTCATAAAAGACTACAGACATTAGGCTGTTCGCCCTCCGTACAGTGCAGAGGACAAACAGCCTATGTCAATTTTTTTACTTCCCACTTTTAGGTGTCGTGCCTATAGGAATATTTAAAGAAGTGAAAGGTTATAAACTTTCTATTTTTTATAAATGAACAGATAGTGCTAATAAACTTTCCGCCTTCTTGCATAAATTACTTAAATGAACGATGTCGCATTTTCCTACAGCCTTAAGAATCAGCGTTCTAGCTTCTTTGATTGTTTCAGTTGTTGTGTTTGGAGATAATGTGGTATATGTATTGTCGGTAAATAAATTGTTTACATCCTCTACAGCATTTTGGACAGCTGAATCTACTGAATTGGTACTTTCTAATAACAATTTTTCCGCCTTCTTGCATAAATTACTTAAATGAACGATGTCACATTTTCCTACGGCCTTAAGAATCAACGTTCTAGCTTCTTTGATCGTTTCAGTTGTTGTGTTTGGAGATAATGTGGTGTATGTATTGTCGGTAAATAAATTGTTTACAGCCTCTACAGCATTTTGGACAGCTGAATCTACTGAATTAGTACTTTCTAATAACAAGCTTTCCGCCTTCTTACATAAATTACTTAAATGAACGATGTCACATTTTCCTGCGGCCTTAAGAATCAGCGTTCTAGCTTCTTTGATCGTTTCAGTTGTTGTGTTTGGAGATAATGTGGTGTATGTATTGTCGGTAAATAAATTGTTTACAGCCTCTACAGCGTTTCGGACAGTTGAATCTGAGACAGTTACTTGTTGAGCTGCATTAACTGTCATGGTATTTATTGTCCCAGCGCTAATGCACAAAAACGAGGTTAATAATAATAGTTTACTATATTTCATCAAATCAATCCTTTTATGTTTTATTTTTTATCATGACATCCTAAAGTTCATATTCTCTAACCATTAATAAATGTCGGTATTGATTTTTCTCCAAGTAATCGGATGATTATGTTTATTCTATACTAGATGTCTGTATGGGTTTAAATTTGATCATCATCTAAATAAAGCATCCTTGGATTCAATAGAGATCTAATAATACATAGTTACATAAACTTAATTTTCTTTTCCTAAATAAAAAAATATTACACTTTGCGCTTTCTTATATATTTAACGACCTCCCTTTATCTATAGTAATAAGATTTATGTAACGTATCTCCCGACACTTAGCATTATATACTGATAAAGAGGTACCATCATAAATTTTTTTTTATATTTTAATAAGTATTAGGAAAGATTTATAGTTTGATGTTGGAATTGTTGTAATAAACTAGATAAAAAGTGAAGGAAAATCGAGGATTTCTATTATGCTAAGAGATTCAGTTGATAAAGTAAGTAAAATTGTTGCCGTCAACCTGATGATCGAAGAATAATTTTTTGTGAAAGAAGTTAGTCTTTAGCAAAAAAAACAGGCTCACCGCTTGTATCGTTGGATTCAAGAAGTTAAAAAATATAAAGCAAGTGCGTTTCTTGGAAAAGGGAACGCACTTTTTGATGCTCATGACGACATGAAGAAGTTAGAACAAGAAAAGCATTACTTAAAAGAGGAACGAAGCTTATAAAAAAGTTCCTAGTTTTTTTGAAGTCAAACAAGCGTCCGATTCCAGTTCAAAAAAACAGAAAGAAGTTTTCTTCTTTCTGTTGAATTTATCCTAAGATTTCTCGTTACCAACCTCGTGGGACAAAGAGACTCAATTCAGAGACATCACCTCAAACTCAGATGGAAATATTTAAATGTATTAAAACTTACTACAATATTAAATGGATGCATTTTGCCCTTGGCCATCCATCCCTAGAGACCTGGAAAAATTTTTTCTCTTATTCTCTGAACCAAGTATCTAGTTTTTCTTAACAGCTCCAATTTTGAGACCGGTACACAACTTACTCATTTGCAGAAGACTGTTTTATTTGTCCTCCACTGAACGACCTACTTTCTGTTCAACAATCACGATATCTTTATTTGGTCGTTTGAATTGGACACCTGCTCGTTCTAAGTCTTGTTTTACACCAATATGGACCTTGACGTCTTCACGTTCTGCTTTCAAAATGCGACGGATTGCAAAATCAATTTCTTGCTTGGTGATTTTTTTCTTCGTATTAATCATCAATAATTGGGATTTTTCATACGTATCAATGTATAAAATCTGTGTTCGATCAAGCGAATAAAGTTTATAGTATTTGATGGCTTTGCTACTAAAGAAAAAATCTACTACTTTAGGATAAAACGTCTTAATATTTAAATTACTTGTAACTGGCGTTTCGATTAATTTCATCTTATTCCTCTTTTCTATTATTATTTATAACAAGCGCCCAACAAAGGAATCGCTTTCAACATGACATATTTAAAGCAGAAAAATTCGTTTTTCTACTTTACTTATTATAACATAAAAATAAACACAAAAAAATATTCAAAATTTCTTGACCTTCTAGTTACGTCAAGGAATAAGATCATTCTATAAGGAGGTTAAGCATGGAATATACTATAAAAAAAATGGCAGAAATTTCTGGTGTTAGTCCTCGTACCCTGCGTTTTTACGATCAGATCCACTTACTGAAACCATCACGGGTGACTGAGTCTGGCTATCGGATCTACACTAGCCAAGAAGTTGACCGACTACAACAGATTTTGTTTTATCGCTCCCTTGATTTTAAGTTAGAACAAATTGCAGAAATTTTAGATAATCCAGCTTTCGATCATCGACAAGCGTTGATCCACCATCAAGAAATGTTACAAGAAAAAAGAAAACAGCTCGACACACTATTAATGACTATTCAACATACATTGGAGAGTTACGAAGGAGGAAAACCGATGAAAGATCATGAGAAATTTGAAGGATTTAAAAAACAAAAAATAATGGAAAATGAAACAAACTATGGACAAGAAATACGAGAAAAATATGGAGATGACACCGTTGAGAAAGCAAATAAAAAATGGCAAAATATGTCTGAAGAAAAATTTGAAGAAATGCAGTCTTTAGAAAAACAACTCTTAGCTGATTTGACAGCTTATTTACAATCAGACTCTGATCAAAAACTAGCATTGAAACTATTTGAAGAACACAAAAAATGGCTTACTTTTAGCTGGCCTTCTTATAGTTCCGAAGCTCATCGTGGCTTAGGCTTATTGTATATCTCTGATGAACGATTCACCGCTTACTATGATGAGCGTTGTGGAAACGGAGCTGCCCAAGCATTGAATACGATCATTCAAACATACGCGGTTGAATAAGTTGTCTTTGAGTGGACGTTCATTTTAGGAAATAAGTAGCGAGATCTCACTTTATGATCCATCCTGTCAGAATGCAGATACTACATTCTTTCATAATCCATTGGCGTCAAAAAGAAACCGAAGCAATCACAAAAATAGGAGAAACTATTTTTGGCTATTCGGTTTCTTTTTTAGGTTTTTGCGTTACTTCGATCTACTTTTGATTCCGCATTAAAACCATTTCGACTATCGCACAATAAATCGATAAGGAATTTTGATTTGATCTTTTTTTTCTTCGATAAAAAGTAGAAAGGCCGTTTCTCCACATTCTCTTAAGCCATGATCAATCGTCGAAAAAGACATTAGCTCACTGATCAACAGATTATCACGACCAACAAGACGTTTTTTACTTTCTAAGATGGAGCTTTGCAAAATACCGGCAGCAACTGTATCTGAATTAGTGAAGACACCATCTACCTTTTTTTCTTTAAAATACGTCGCTGCATTCACCCCTTGTTCATAGTCAATACAGTTCCAAAAAACATTTTCCTCTTTGAAATCGGGAAATATTTTTTTACAAAGTTCCAACGTCACTTTTGTATTAAAACTAAGACGACCACTTCTTCCTAAAGTAACGCCAAGCTTTTCCACGCCTTGTTTTTTTAAATACAATAATGCTTCAGTAATAGATTGTTCACGATCGATAAACACGCAACCAGCTTCTGTTTCTTTTATTTCTTCACAAAAAATGATTGGCCCATACTTTTGATAAGAGAGCAATACATCTAAATTGTTGGCACGAGAAGTAACGATCAAACCATCAAATCGTTTACCTGCAAATTCTTCTAAATACATTCTCTCTCTTTCTGCCTGATAATTTGTTGGTAACAAGGTCACCTGATAATCTTCGTTGAAGGCGACTTCAATGATCCTACTAAGCAATTGATCGAAATAAGGATGATCCGTATAAGGCAGAATAACACCAATATTTTTTGTTTTTCCATAACTGAGCTGCCTGGCACTTGCATTAGGAACATACGATAACTCATTAATGACGGATAGAATCTTAGCACGTTTTGTTTCGTCAACATAAGGATGATTATTGATCACCCGTGAAACGGTAGAGACAGAATAGCCCGTCAGTTTTGCAATATCTCTGATGTTTGTCATGCTTTACTAAAACCACCTATGCAAAAAGATTTTCTTGTAAATAGTCTACCACAGCATGCCCACATTCAAAAAATTGATAGAACGTTCCATCATATTCAAAGCTAATACGTTGCCCACCCAGATACGTATCTTTAGCCAATCCACTAATTTCATCTAAAGGAATTTTTTTCATTACCGTTTTATTTAACCCTTGAGGACTAGACAATTCAAGCACTGTTTCTTTAAATTCAACAAAAGCATAAAAATAGTCATTCGTAGCGCCATTGGTCGTTTTGATATAAGTATTCATCAGTAATTCCTCCTTTTTGATGAATTGAGTATAGCTTATGAAACGCGTCTCATAGCAAGATCTTTGCTTCACCTTCTAAAAAAACGAGCAATACGATACATACTCTTGTCTTTAAATCTTTAACCTTATCTTTGAATCTTTAATTAAAAAGTAGAACTTTATTTTAAATATCTAGAAAAATAAGTTCGGGTTCCTCGTTAAAAATCTGCTACTATGCATTTAAACCAGTAAATGAGAGGAGTTTTTCAATTGTATAAAAAGCAAAAAAAAGCAGGTATACTGAAAAGAGGAGTGAGAGGGGTGCTGAGACTAATAAAGACTACAATAAAGATCATATTTCAACGTCTGATTAAATCAAGCACAATGAAAAGAACACAGAAAAACGAAAAACAAATGTCTAACCTAAAAAGCAGCAGAGAACCTTCTCTAGTGTCATCGGAAATAAGAAAGAAAAAAGAAAAGTCTTTGTTGCATAAGAACCTAAAAAATATGGATAAGATAGAGGAAGAAAAGAAAAGAATTTATAGCTCATTATGTTCCAATAGCTTCCCCTCTATTGATCATTCTAGCAATAGAGGTAGTTCTAGATCATAAGCAACTATCCGCATCGAATGATTGATTAACTAAATATCCCTTAATTTTTTGCCCCTTTTACTTAAAACAAAAAAAAAGAAGAAAGAACCCTTTTATATCAGGGTTCTTTCTTAATTACTACATCATGCCGCCCATCATTGATGGATCCATTGCTGGCGCTGCAGGAGCTGCTGGTTCTGGTTTGTCAGCA
Organism: Enterococcus sp. AZ078; assembly: GCF_051714985.1. Lineage (NCBI taxonomy): Bacteria > Bacillati > Bacillota > Bacilli > Lactobacillales > Enterococcaceae > Enterococcus > Enterococcus sp. AZ078. The sequence continues at coordinate 557,058 of NZ_JBIOSW010000001.1, read as the reverse complement.
ACTACTGCTTCAGTTGTTAATAATAGAGCTGAAACAGATGCAGCATTTTGTAATGCTGAACGAGTAACTTTGGTTGGATCAACAATCCCTGCTTCAACCATATTTACCCATTCGCCTGTTGCAGCATTGAAACCTGTTCCTAATTCAACATTTTTCAATTTATCAACGATGACTGAACCTTCATATCCCGCATTTTCTGCGATTTGACGAATTGGTTCTTCTAAGGCACGAACAACGATTTTCACACCTGTTGCAACGTCCCCTTGAGCTTCAACTGCTGAAACTTTGTTGATGACATTCACTAATGCTGTACCACCACCTGAAACCATACCTTCTTCAACGGCAGCACGAGTTGCATTCAACGCATCTTCAATTCGTAATTTCAATTCTTTTAATTCTGTTTCAGTTGCTGCACCAACTTTGACCACTGCAACCCCACCAGCAAGTTTTGCTAAGCGTTCTTGTAATTTTTCACGGTCAAAATCTGATGTTGTTTCAGCAATTTGGTTTTTGATCAATTGAACACGTGCTTCAATGGCTGTTTTATCGCCAGAGCCTTCAACGATTGTTGTGTTATCTTTGTCTACCACAACTTTTGAAGCATTTCCTAGGTTTTCGATTGTTGCATCTTTCAATTCTAATCCTAAGTCGTCCGTAATCACTGTTCCGCCTGTTAGGATAGCGATATCTTCAAGCATTGCTTTACGACGATCACCGAAACCAGGTGCTTTCACTGCAACAACGTTAAATGTCCCACGGATTTTGTTCAAGACTAATGTTGGTAAAGCTTCTCCATCCACATCGTCAGCGATGATCAATAGCGGACGAGATTGTTGTAAGATTTGTTCTAATAAAGGCAAGATGTCTTGGATATTAGAAATTTTCTTATCTGTGATCAAAATGTATGGATTTTCTAAAACAGCTTCCATTTTGTCATTGTCAGTCACCATGTATTGTGACAAGTAACCACGATCAAATTGCATCCCTTCAACAACATCTAATTCGGTTTCGATTCCTTTTGATTCTTCAATAGTAATAACACCATCATTACCGACTTTTTCCATTGCATCAGCAATCAAATGTCCCACTTTTTCTGAACCAGAAGAAACAGCTGCAACTTGAGCAATCGCTTCTTTAGAATCTACGACTGTTGAAATGTTGTGCAATTCTTCAACAGCTGCTTTGGTTGCCAATTCGATCCCACGACGAATACCTAAAGGATTTGCCCCAGCTGTTACGTTTTTTAATCCTTCACGAACAATTGCTTGGGTTAACACAGTAGCGGTTGTTGTTCCGTCACCTGCAATATCATTGGTTTTTGAGGCCACTTCAGAAACTAATTTTGCACCCATGTTTTCAAAGTGATCTTCCAATTCGATTTCTTTTGCAATTGTTACGCCATCATTAGTAATCAATGGTGAACCGTATGATTTTTCTAATACAACATTACGACCTTTTGGACCTAATGTTACTTTTACTGTATCAGCTAATTTATCAACTCCACGTAGCATTGCTGCGCGTGCATCTTCTGCAAATTTCAATTCTTTTGCCATGTCTATTCACCTCATCAAATTTTTTTCGTACTTTTTTTATTTATTCAACGATCGCCATGATATCTTTTCCTGCAACGATCAAATATTCTTTTCCTTCAAATTTTACTTCTGTACCGGCATATTTTTCAAACATCACTTGGTCGCCCGCTTTTACAGCAGCAGGAACTTTTTCTCCGTTTTCCAATAAACGGCCTTCACCGACTGCAACAACTGTTCCTGTTTGTGGTTTTTCTTTAGCGGATGAAGCTAAAACAATTCCTCCAACAGTTGTTTCTTCTTCTTTTGCGACTTCGATAATGACGCGATCACCTAATGGTTTTAACACGATAAATCCCTCCGATAACTCTTTTTTTGGATTCGTTAGCACTCTTACACATCGAGTGCTAACCTACATTTTTAATAATACTCATACTTTGATTTTTTTGCAAGCTTTTTAAATGAAAGTACACTAATTTTATCCGTAACCGTTAGAAGTCCCTTAGTAATAGCCTCTAAATTGATCTATGTTATAATTAATTTCTATTCTTGCAGTCTACTTCTGCCTATCTTTAAGGAGGTATTTTATGTCATTAAAAAAATATAGTTTCGCTAGTATCTTTTGCTATGGACTCATTTTTCTTTCCCCATTGATCCTTTCCTCTATCGGAATCGTCCATACTGTTACTGACGTGATTACAGCAACGACGATTGCCTATATCATAGGAGCAATTGTTTTAGCTTTCTTTTATTTCAAACAAAACGAGCCATTACCACTAGAAGCAGCCATTCCTAAGGCTTCGACACCAAAAATCATCTTATATGGGTTTGTTGGGATTTTCATTGCTTTGATCTTACAGGCGCTTGCAGTGACGTTGGAAACTCTTTTATTTGGTAACAGCGCTCCTTCTGAGAATACACAAAATATTATTCAAATGATTCTTGAAGCTCCAGCCTTTTTAATAGCTACCACAGTTGCTGGTCCAGTCATGGAAGAATTCGTCTTTCGCCGCAGCATCTTAGGTATCGTTGGCAAATATACAAACTTTTGGATCGGGGCAATCGTTAGTTCCTTATTGTTTGCTTTTGCCCATAATGATGGTCACTTACTGATCTACTTTTTCTTAGGTTTTTTCTTTAGTCTACAATACAAAGTAACAGGAAGAATCTGGACCTCGATGATCACACATGTAGGAATGAATACATTGGTGGTAGTGGTGCAGATCGCCGTACAAAAGGGCTGGATCGCTGCTTCATGAGCTGCCAACTAACACCAATCTAAAGACTCGCCTTATACTATCTACTGACCAGCAACTCTTAGTCGCTGGTCTTTTTTTGCGTTCTTTCCGATCCTAGCTCATTCTCTTAACAAATTTTTCCTTCGTAGTCATGAAAAAGATAGAATTATTTAGAGCTATTCATTATGTTTTATCCGCTAGCTACTAGCATTTTCCATTTATCGTGACACTCGCCATTTCCTCTGTTAACCTTCTCAAAATACTTTGATGGTCTTCTCTAATAGCACACTTATTTTAAATACGACAGAAAATAGCAGTCATTGCCATTTGGATTATTTTCAGATCCTATTAAAATCATGTTCATCTAGATCTAACTATAAACATTGAGTTAGATTGGTTCATGGAAATAATTTAAACACATCGACATCGTCTTATGGGCGCCCACAAGAGTTATCAACTTTGCACTAAACCAACTCGTTCCCCTTCTCATCCAACTAAAGTGTCTTTGCTTTCGTTTTACAAAAATACGCAGTATGAGAGAAAAACAGCCTAACAAAAATGCGATTAAAAAACACTTTATTTATAAAAAGATAAATACAAAAGTGATTTTAAAACAATTAATATTGTTTTATTTTTGTTATTAAATGAGGAACTTGCTAATTCATTACATACTTTAATTAATTTTATCAATCATTACTACTTACGAATGCACCATCTCTTAGAAAAATCATTTAAAAAAAGACATCTCCTTTATATCAGACTGACTGCCGTCATTCACGATTTTATAAAGAATAAAACAAAAATAAAATTTTTTATTAAAAAACTGCAGTTTTTATTATATATCTATCAGACTATCATTTATTTAACTTTTACAAAAAAGTTATTTTATGTGTCACAAAATAACATTTTTAGGAACGTATCTTTCAAAAAATAAAGGTAGTGTGTTGCGAAATGAATATCTGGCAAATGATTGATGACTTATTGAAGAAATATTATCTGACGAATGATAAAGATATCTTAGATTTAATCATTTTAGATTTAGACCCTTATATAAAATCTTGTGCGCATCGTTTTGTATTTAAATCACAATCTAACGGAGTATTTATTCCTTTTGAAGACTTCTACAGTAACCTTTGTTTAGCAATTTGGGAAGGCATTGAAGATTTCAAGAGTATCTCAGGCTCCACGTTTAAAAATGTTACGTTGCGAAGGATTTATATTGCTGAAAAGAAGACTTGGAAACAATATAAAAAATCCGGAAGTAAGGTCTTCAATAAAGATGGGATTACTTATGACGTGACAAGATGGGAAAACATCGAATCGCTACATCATTCTAAAAATTGCACAGTTAAAAGTGCCGAACGTTCGATCGAGGAAAAACTTCTAATAGAAAATTTTAAAAAACAGGACTTTTTTAGAGGTACCTTCATCGAACTGCTTTATCACGGTTATTCTTGTAAAGAAATTTGTCTCCTTTTAGGAATCAGTAAGACTTACGATGCAAAAACCAGAAAAAAATGTCAACGAATCAAAGAATCATTCTTGAAATATATTGCCTAATCACTATGTTTTTCTTTCCCTATTCATCTACTTTGAAAAATAGCAAAGCATTTCAATGGTATGTCTATCGTCAATGTGGATCACTTCTGACTATGTTTCCTACTTTGAGTGTTATCGTTATCTCGCATAGAGAGTGCAAAACAGCGAAACATTTGATATGTTCTAATCATTTTTCTAAAAATTTTTAGCTGGTTTCAACTTTTTGATTATGTAAAAGTAAGTGATACACCTATTAGGCGTAATAAAAATTTTCAATCTTTTCACTAATACAATAATACTGGGAAGCTAGTTTCACTTTGTATCTGTCTGTTTTGAGCAATGTCCCTCTTGCCTAGTCTTCTCTATTATATTTTTCATTTACGGTCTAACTATACTTGATCTTTGAATAGCTGTTTTAGCATTTGTCAAAAAATGCCGAAGGGACTGGGACAAAACTTGTCTCAATCTCCTTCGGCTAATTTTTTCGGAAAGGATCCTGTTAATCACAACTATTTTTCCTTATTTATTATTGACCATTCAGCACTTGTTTTAAACTAGTTTGGATCAACTGAGTATCTGCTGGATTGTCCAATTCCAATTGGCTAGCTTTGGTGTTTGCGGCAGCAGACGGTGTTTGAACAGATTGTTTCACCTTAGGATCTGTTAACGAGTTGATATATTCAGATTGTTCTTGCCACGCCTGCTTGATTAAACGATAGTATTCATCTGTTTTCTCGCTTTCATTAGCAATCGTTTCAGTAGTAGTTGAAGAATCCTTTATTTCTTGCACATTTGAATCCTCTGCAGGATTATTTCCCGTCGATTCTACATTACTAATAGGTTGATTCTCTTTTTCCTTGGTGGTACTATTTTGTGAATTTTCTGTAGAAGTCTTGGTGATCTGCGTGGAAGTCTGATCCGTGCTGGAAGAGGTACGATCAACTCCTGAGTTTGAACATCCCGCCAAAAATAACAACCCTAAAATAATAAAATAACTATTTTTCATAAACGCACCTCTATTAAACAAACATTTATATTTAATTAAATATAATAAAAAATCACTATCAATAACCAATGAACAATATATCTTATCTAAAATTTAAACTATTATAGCCTTATTGAAAGTACACCCCGTTGTTAATAAAACGTAACTGAATGAGACAAAAATCCTCTCTGCTTTAAATGAACAAAAAAAACACTCAAAACAAGTTGTTTGAGCGTTTTTTGGGTTATATAGTTGACTACGGCTAAATCGAAAATAACTCCGTTGCTTCTGAGGGATCGGTATCATAAATATCAAATTCATAACCGACACCTAGATCTTTTTCTTTTAGGACATTCTCCATCGTCAAGTGAGCTAGTTCTTTTAGATTGTTTTCTTTACTCAAGTGACCAAGGTAGATACGTTTGGTACGATCACCAATAACATCTGTCATGACTAAGGCGCCATCTTCATTGGATAAGTGCCCCCGATCACCTAAGATCCGTTGCTTTAAATTCCAAGGATAAGGTCCCATCCGCAACATCTCTAAATCATGGTTACTTTCCATCAAATAGCCATCTGCATTTTTGATGATTCCACGCATATGATCACTGCAATAACCTGTATCAGTTAACATCACAAATGAACGGTTTTCTTTATGGAAACGATAAAATTGCGGAGCTGCAGCATCGTGAGAAACGCCAAAGCTTTCAATATCTAGATCCCCAAATGTTTGCACCTTCCCCATTTCAAACAAATGCTTTTGTTCAATAGGAACATTCCCAATTAATGGAGACATTGCTTCCCATGTTTTTTCATTGGCAAACACATCTAAATGATATTTCCTTGCAAGTACCCCTACCCCATGAATATGATCTCGATGTTCGTGAGTGACTAAAATCCCGTCTAATTGGTCAGGTGTCCGATCAATTTGTGCCAACAAAGAAGTAATTTTTTTCCCGCTGAGACCAGCATCTACCAAGAGCCTTTTTTTATCACTTTCGATATAAAGTGAATTTCCAGAGCTTCCACTGGCTAGGATACTGATTTTAAAAGCTGGTTTTTCTTCAGCCATTTGACTACTTCCCTTCTTACTTTGTAAACTTTTTTCATTATACTACTTTTTTAATGATCTTCCACCTTTGGAATCGTATTATTTGTTACAATCGTATTACTAAATGCATTGACCGACTCTACTTGGATCGATTTATCAGGCGTTTCTATCGCCACATACCAGACTGGAACATACACATTCTTTTCTCGCACTTTCAAAATACAAGAGTAAGCAAGCTGCCTCCAAAGGATTTTTGAACCTCGAGAAATCTTATTATTTACATACAATGTTTTGATTGCATCTTCTTCTGTGTGTAATTCTGTTTTTTCCCGTAATTGTTCAATATCGGATAAATGTGTCTGCGTGTACTTCGTGACAGCATAACTTTTATCTTGTTTATTCAGTGAAAACACAATTTTAGCTGTGTCATCATAAAAAGGTAGACCATCATATTTCTGACTCGCTTGTACTTCCGGCGTTGCACTGTCTAGATCAGAAAAATTCTTCATATAAACATAATCGCTACCAAAGAGTACATTGTTTTTTTTGTTTAAAAAGCTATTCACTGAACTTCCCATTTTATCAGGATCAAAAATACTATTTTCTGATTCTGTCTCAGATAAAGTTTTTGTTAAAACATTGTCATTGAAAACAATCCCACTACTCAACAGTCCTTTTTTACTTGTCCCATGACGTTGACTGTCCAGTTCCTTACTAAGATCCGTTTCCTCCGCACTTAAATAATACCCTTGTCTACTTTCTGAAGAGATTTTACCAGTATAAGAAATGTCATCACTAGAAAGTCGTTGTTGAATGGATTCGGTTTGTCCTGATCGGATCACATTATTTTCTTGGCTGATCGTTTCTTGATAACTTCTAAATAAAAAAACATTTAACCCTAAAAAAGCAACGAAAAAAATCCATTCAATTTTTTTGAAATCCATTTAATTCGCCTCCGTTTCAGGTAATCGTCCAAGCAAATCATTGACAGCGTACCATTGACCTTGGTATTTTACATACCACTCAGGTAATAAATCGACGACTCGATTCGTTTCCTTGATATTTTGCCACGTGTAGCCAACAATCAACGACTCGATTTTTTCTTTGTCTGCCCCTTTATCCAAAAGACTCTGGATGACTTTTTCTGTTTGTGGCAATTCAACTTCTTCATCAGATGGAATCGGTACTTGGATCGTATTCAAGCTGGTTTGGATCTTCACTTGTGAATCTACTTGATCCGCTCCAATTTCAATCTCAACTTTCCCTTTACTGTCTGAACCAAATACAGGAAATCCTTCTACAAATATTCGATAATCGATCTGATTGTTCTCTCGATCAAAATAACGCATATTTCCTAATGAATTGCCTAATTTACTAATATATGGAAAACTTTGTGAGAAAATATTCGCTGTGACGTTGTCTTGTCCGATTTCTCCCCGAAAATCAACGATTTGTGTTTCTGAATGAATCCTCATCGTCTCATTTCCATCATAAAAAAGCAGTTCATTGCTCTCATTATTTGTTTTGACCTCATCTGGTTTTTGGAAAAAGGCATTTCTAAACAAAGTATATGGTTGTTGTGACAGGATATAACTATATTTTTTTAATTTGATTTTATCTTTCGTTTCATATTGTGTCTCAACAATCGAAGGCGTTTTTTCCATCTCTGTCCACGTACTATCGGTTGCCTTTAATTCTTTTTCCAACTCTTTCCAATCAACTGAAAGATTCGATTCGTAAATGGAATCCGTCTCAAAATCAAGGAATCGCACTTTGTTCTCATTTTTATCAAACTGGATACGCATAAAGTAAATAGAATCTGTCCGATTAGGAAGCGCTGAAAAATCCAAACTTAGATGAAAGGCTTCTTTATACTCACTAAGTAGCAGCGGCGCATTATAAGTAAGCTCAATGCCTTCTTGAATAGTTTTTAGCTTGTCAAATTTCTCTTTATCGCCATTGACGATTTCTGTTACTCTGCCAAATCGAGCGCCCTCGATGACTGTTTGGAGGCGAGAAACAAGATTTTCACTATTTGTTTCCTTTATTTGTCCTGAATGCAACCAAGTCACATGTAATGGAAGAAAAACTTCAGATGCTTTTCGGTAGTTTTGTGAATCGATCATCTGTGAATTGGATTCGTCAAAATTAACCGAGGTTTTACCTGCTGGACTTAGCCAAATGGCATATGAGAGGTAGATACTTAAAGCAATCATTAGGAGTAATCCTATTCGAATAACTTTTTCAGAAATTTTCATTCCCACCATTCCTCCTCATATGGTTCATATGGCAACGAGATATAGAAGGTTGATCCTTTTCCTTCTTTACTCTCTGCCCAGATTGCGCCACGGTGGGCTTTGACTACTTCTCTAGAGATAGCCAATCCTAACCCCGTTCCACCTTGGGCTCTCGCACGCGCTTTATCCACGCGGTAAAACCGTTCAAATACCCGATTCAAATCTTTTTTAGGAATCCCAAGTCCTTGGTCAGTAATACTTAAAATCACATTATTGTGTGTTTCCAACAAACGACATGTGATCATTCCACCGTCTGGAGAATATTTGATCGCATTATTCATAATATTATCAATCACTTGGATTACTTTATCGGTATCAATCTCTACCCAAAGATCTCTTTGGGTAAATTCCCGTTTAATCGTATAGTTCTTTTCTTGGTTACCCACCATCATATCAAAGCGGTCAAGAACAAAATTGACTAATTCATTAAAATTGACGTACTCTAACTGTAATTGTGTATTTCCTGTATCCATTCGCGAAAGATTCAACAGGTCATTGATCATGCGGATCATTCGATCTGTTTCATCTAACGTTACTTTTAGGAAATTAGGAGCAACTTCTTCATCTTTCCAAGCTCCCTCACTTAAAGCTTCAATATAACTACGCATACTTGTCAACGGTGTGCGAAGTTCATGAGACACGTTCGAGACAAATTCACGACGTTCTCTTTCTGTTTTTTCTTGTTCTGTTACATCATGCAATACGGCTACCAATCCACTAATAAAACCTGATTCTCTGCGGATCATGGAGAAATCTACTCGTAAAATCATTTGGTCGCTTTCCATTAATCCAGTTGAACGATCAAGTACCATTTCATTTGGGTCTTCTAGCAGTTTACGTAATGTATATTCTTCTTCAATATCTAACAAAGTCAAAATCGACTGACCGATTGCATCTTCATTTTTGACATCCAATAAAGAAACAGCCATATCGTTGATCGTAATGACTTTACCTCTTCGATCGGTCGCAATGACACCATCTGTCATATGTGACAGGACGCTATCTAACCGATTCCTTTCCGCTTCCATCGTGTCTTGAGCTTCTTCGATTCTTTCAGCCAGCTGGTTGAATGTATCCGCCAGTTGCCCTAATTCATCTTGTCCATGGACTTTAACTTTACGACTATAATCTCCCCGAGCAATCCTAATCGCTTGCTCTCGCATCTCGCCAATTGGCTGAGTGATCGACCGTGCGACTAAGACTGATACGACCATGGAGATCAGGGCTGCGATCAACGAAGCTGTGAAGAATATAATCGCAGTATTATTGATTTCAGAATATTTTTGCTCAATATTACTTTTGACGTAAAGAGCCCCGATAACGGCATCGCCGGTCGGGGACAGGATCGGTTGAATATTGATATTCACTCGCTTATCGTCACTATCTAATGCGACATACCTTTTTGTTGTGAAATCATTGATATCTACATAATCGTTTTTCTTACCGATTGAGCTTTGATCACTAACATCCGTTGTCCCACGTATAATCCCTTTTTCATCAATAACTCTAATCTCTAAAATGTCACTCGAGGCATTGTTTTCAATGAATCGTTTGATATTGGCATTGACTTCTTCAATGTCTGCGTTGTCTTTACGATTTAATTCGGGACTGATCGTGGTCGCTAAAGATTCAACTGTTTGATTCATATCTTTGATAAATGTATTGATTGTTGAACGCTCTAACCCTCGGATAAAGTAGGCACCAATAATCTCAATCGAAATCAGTAAGATCAAAATAAACGTGATCGCAATTTTGAAATTGACTGATCGAAAAAAGCGCACTTTTCCTTTCATCAATTACTCCTGTTCCTGGTTACGTAAATAGTAACCAACACCTCGCCGTGTCACTAAATAATTAGGATGACTTGGATTATCTTCAATTTTTTCGCGTAGACGTCTCACGGTTACATCTACAGTTCGCACATCACCAAAGTAATCATAACCCCACACGGTTTGCAGCAAATGCTCTCGTGTCATCACTTGTCCGATGTGTTTTGCTAAGTAAAAAAGCAATTCAAATTCACGATGCGTTAGTTCAATTGTTTCGCCTCGTTTCGTTACCATATAAGCATCCGGATGAATCGTCAGGTCACCAATCACGAGTTCAGAAGGGGCAATTTCTTCTACTTCTTTGGTAGCAGTTGCGCCACGACGAAGATTGGCTTTCACTCGAGCCACTAGTTCACGATTAGAAAAAGGCTTCGTCACGTAATCATCAGCACCTAATTCCAGTCCTAATACCTTATCGATTTCAGAATCTTTTGCAGTCACCATAATGATCGGCATGTCGTAGGTTTTCCGTACTTCACGCGCGACTTCTAAGCCATCCATTTTTGGTAACATCAAATCTAGCAAGATCAAATCAGGTTCCACCTCAGTGACTTTTTCTAAGGCTTCTTCCCCGTCATATGCAGTATAAACATCATAGCCTTCCTTGGCTAAATTGAATTTGACGATATCCGAAATCGGCTTTTCGTCATCGACAACTAAAATCTTTTTCATTAAAGAGCCACCTCTTTTTTATTATTGTCATACTCTCCCATTATAACGTATTTTCCAAGATGTTTCATCTTTGTAAAAAAAGCCTTACAGAAAACATACACTTCTCACTTGAATCCTCATTTTGTTTATCCTTTATTTGTTTTTGGTGACAAAAAATAAACGAATCAAAAAATAGCATTTTTTCGATTCGTTTTACTGATTGATAGGGCTATTTTATTTTTTATAGAAAACGACGGTATTCATCAGTTATCTACAACTTGTACCGCAATTAATTCTTTGACATCTTCAGGATTGCCAGTCGGGATCGAAACAATCGTTGCTTGATCAAGGATTTCTTGTTCCTGCTTTTTCACTGCTGCTTGATCTCTTGGATCACCTTGAAAATGACTCGGAACAGGATAACAAGTGATCGTACCGTTATGATTGCTTGAATAAACAACTAAACTTTGATAACCATATTCTCCTGAAAGAGTGACCGTTTCAGTTGGAAAAGTCAAACTCGTGCTATCATAAGGATTGACTGCTGCTCCAGCAGCTGAATGTGACACATGAAGTTTAAAATTCCCACTGGCTAAATCGGTTTTGTAGTGTGTACCCATAACCGCTAACCAGACACGGGCATATTCAATTTGGTCGTTTGTATAGCCACTTAGCGGATCGGGAGTGACCATTGTTTCGGTGGTGCTGCTGCTTGTCGTTGATGCGCTCGTTGTTTCATTTTGCGTAGTATTCGTATTTTTTGTGACAGACTGGGAATTAGTCGTAGTAGATTGGGTTTGTGATGATGCTTGTTTGGCTGAACTTGAAGAGTTAGTCATTGTTTGAGTTTCACTGGATGAAGTAGCCTTTGATTCTTCTGCTTTATTTCCTTTTGTGCCACAACCAACAAGAAGAAAAGCTGAAATAACCATTACAAATCCTACTTTTTTCATTTATACCACCTCTTTTTATTAATAGTTCGTATTATAACATTTTACGCTGCCAAATACATCGCTACTTAAGCTATATAATATTTATCTTTTTTTGTTTAAGTTGTAAAATGTTGATTTTTATCTTTCCTATCGCTCAGAGTCATTCTTAGCTAAACGATCAAAAAGAGACTAAGGCAAAACTTGCCTCAGTCTCTTCTAGTATCTAGAAAAACAAATAAATAGTGAAACCAACATCTTCGAAAAATAAGCCGAAATTAACCAAAAATTTGGGAAGCGCCAAGTAGGTAACAATTAACAGCAACACTAGTATTTATACTTCTTTTCAATTTTCGAAAATCCCTTCTTATTTCTCGATGCTAAACACTTTTATTTCAACCTCTTCTTTGCTATTTTAAGCTGTTTGACTTTGTTGAATAGCTATTTTTCTGATTACTTTTCTAATACTTGAACCCCGACGCCTAACAAACCAGGACCTGTATGAACAACAAGTGCAGGGGATATTTGACCAAAATAGATTTGTTGCGCTTGTGGAAATTCTTCTTTCAATCTCGCCATCATCTCAGTTGCTTCTTCTTTAGCGTCTCCATGCGCAACGGCTAAGTTAAAGACTTTAGCTGTTCCAACTCGTTCTTTCACATAGGAAACAGTTCGATCTAGACTTTTTTTACGTCCTCTTGCTTTGCCCACTGTATAATAAATGCCTTCATCATTACAAGAAATGATTGGATTTAATTTTAAAGCCGTTCCTAATATAGAAGCAACTAACCCAATCCTTCCCCCTTTTTGTAAATATTCAAGGGTTGCCACGTTAAAGAATACTTTGGTCTGTTTGACTAGTTCATTGAGTCTTTCAATCAATAATGACCATTCCATTCCTTCTTCTAACCATTTAGCTGCTTGAATTGCTGAAAAGCCTGCTCCGATCCCAATGTTCTTAGTATCTAGTACATACGCTTCCAATTCTTCTTGTTGTTGGGCAATCAACCGAACGATGTTATACGTACCACTTAATCCACTTGAGATTGTCACTGCTAAGATTTTTTCATAGCCGTCCTGTTTGATCTGTTCAAAAATTTTGGTAATTGTTTCGCCATCAGGTAAAGATGTTCCTGGAATCTCTTGAGGTAATCTTTGATAGATTTCCTCCGGAGTAATATCAACTTTATCAGTATATACTCGATCTTTATAAATAATCTTTAATGGAATCACATACATTTGATATTTTTCAATTAGCTCTTGTGGAACGTCTGTCCCAGAGTCTACTAAAATCGCCACTTTATTTTTCATTTTTTTTCTCCTCAATTAAATACTCAGTTTCTAGACTAATCGTTTTTTCTGCCAACAATTTCATCGCAAATGACAAGGTCGCCGATCGAACTGCGATATATTCTACGGGTATCTCTTGCTCCAATATCTGTGGATAGACTTCTCCTTGAGCCAATTGACTAACCATTTTGATGGCTTTTTCTTGTTCGTGACAAAATAGATTATACGCTTCACGGATACCAACCGTTTTCCCTTGAAAGAGGATTCCTTCTTTAATTTCGGGAATCGTTAGAACTTGCTTCAATGATGTAATTGCAATTAAAAATGCAACATGCTCTTTGTTGTATCGTTTTTTGATGGGCGCTGGAACTAGCCCTAATTTCACATAATTATTTACCATTGAAGAGGTCAACAATGGATGTTTCTCACCTCGGATAACAGGAGAAAGATAGCGATCAACTAACGTTCTGACCTGATCCATATAAAGTTCTAAATCAGGAAGTTCATCCCACTGAGGTAAATGATAATTTTCCAGTTCTTTTCCCCATTCAATTAATTGTTGTCGCATTTTTTCCATTACTTGTTCTCCTTTGTTGTTTTCACAAACATCTTATTAGAGTTATTAAAAACATCCAATCTAGTTTTTTTAACTAGGTAATTCAATTATATTAAATTTCTCGAGAAAATAAAACAATTTTACTTGCGAATACCTAAAATAAAACAATCTTTCCCTCCTTAAACAGATACCTTGGTTCTTTGTTTGCTATTTTTTCTTACTTTTCTGATTCCTTAAGCCCTACGGATAGTAACTTGCTTACTTCTAAGCTTATTTGAAACCTTCAGTCCATTCGGCATGGTACACTGAATAAGAGTGAATGGAGGGAAATAAAGATGATTCCAACAGATAAATTTTTTCAAGGAGAAAACAAAACCCACCCTTTTTTTGAAGGATGGTATTTTAAACATCAAATCGGAAATAACGTTTATGCTTTCATTCCTGGCTATTCGATTGCGGAAAATGGCGAAAAATCTCCCTTTATACAAGTAATCAGTCATGAACATTCCGAGATTTTTTATTTTGATAGTGCGCAACTCTTTATCGAAAAAGAACATTTATTCATAAAAATTGGTGAAAATATCTTTAGTGAAAAGGGTATTTCTCTTTCGTTAACCAATGACAATCTGTCGATTTATGGAACGATTGATTATGGCGATTTCACACCTATCCATCGGACCTACTATGCTCCTAGTATCATGGGCCCTTTTTCTTATTTCGCTTTTATGGAATGTTACCATGGGATATTAAGCATGAAACATTCACTAAAGGGAGAATTAGTCTGGAATGATCAACCCATTGATTTTGATCAGGGGATTGGTTATGTAGAAAAAGATTGGGGTTCTTCTTTTCCTGCAACTTATGTATGGGCCCAGTGTAATCAATTTGAGACGTCCGATGCACGTTTTTTCTTTTCTGCAGCAGAAATTCCATTTCTTGGTGGACGTTTTTTGGGAATCATCGCAGTGTTGCAGATCCAGAGCGAAGAATATCGCTTTGCTACTTACTACGGAGCTAAAATTTTATCGATCGTCCAAGAAAAAGACTATTTAGTTATCACGATCAAACAACAACAGCTTAAATTAACACTGGCAGTCCTGCAAAAAGACGGACATCCATTAATGGCTCCTCACAAAGGATTGATGAATCGAGTGATTCGTGAAAAAGCCAGTACAGAAATCTATGTAACGTTACAAAAAAATAATGAAACACTTTTAGAACAAAAAGGGATCGCAGCAGGATTTGAGGAAGTGGATCATTTGCATGGTTTTACCTACTAAAATAGGAGACCCGCCATTAAAAATGGCGGGAAGGAGTAAAAATGAAAAAGTGTTAGGGTTCGTTCTTTTGCAAGAACTTTTGTTGGTTGGTATGGTTATATCATACTGAGCATTTGTGAATAAACTATGAATGAATTTCTATAAAGACGTAAAGTTTTTTATGATTTTTTTTAAGCTAGTCTTGCATTTTAAAATCCACAGTGCTACTATTATTAAGTAATATTCAGTAAATATTTCATAAATTTATTGGGCCGTTAGCTCAGTTGGTAGAGCAGCTGACTCTTAATCAGCGGGTCGCGGGTTCGAGCCCCTCACGGCCCATTGGGTGCCAAACCCACGTCATCAGTACATTCTTGGCTACTTCGGTAGTTTCGAAAAGAGTGTACGTGATGACATTTTTTGTTTTTCGGGTATAAAATTCGGGTATGTATCTTAGTATTTTATTTTTTAATAACATCCTAATCAATCAATGAACCTGTAGGTCATCACAGTATATCCTTCCCCTCAAAAAGCATAAAAAAAGCTACTCTTTCAAGTAGCTCTGAATAGATGTCACCATAAATAGAAACGGGGTTAAGATTGTGTAATATGATGACGTTATCATTTTAACATAATTAAATTTATTTTTTTTATTTTTTTTTATACTTATAAATTAAAATAAAGAAATAAAGTGCATATCAAATATGTTTAAAAAATAATTTAAATTATAGATTAACTTCCCTATATAACATGTCAAAAAAACATAAGGTATTAACCTATTGCAAAAAATAATAATATAAAATATCCTACAGGGATAATATTTAACAACAATCCACATACTGAGATAACTTTTTCAATAAGACTACTATTTTTACTTAATGTCCAAATAGAAAGTATAAATCCTATTACTCCCATTAATAAAACAGGAATGAGATTAGAAAATAGCATACCAAACCAGGTTGTAAAAATTTCTATACTTACTAATATTCCTATTAATAAACTGAGAATATTGATAAATTTAAATCTTTTATCCATAAAAGTTCCTCCTTAATGGTAACTAAATTTTTATGTGCCCTGTAGAATTAAAACCTCCAATCAGATGGTTATAAGCCATCTGATCTGACCAGTTAAGCTAAAGGTACAGATTGTTGCCACCATGGACAATAACAAGAGATAGCATCAGTTTTATGTGGCAACAATCCTGTTATCGCATAACTTGAAGTGTAACTAGTTACGGGTGAGAGTATAGTTATGCGATAACATCACTATTTTATCGAATGATTTTTATAATTGTCAATACAGTCATCTAAATACTTTATATCGATCATTTATTCGGAAGCAAGCTACGCTTGAAGATTTACAGGAACTAGAACACTTGATTGAAGAACGAAAAAAAGCCTCAACCATCCTTGGTTAAGGCTTTTAACTATATTTAATAGGCTGATCATAAATTTTGCTCAAAAAGCTACCAACATAATAAAAAAACCGCCTAAGGCGGCCAACAAGAAAGAGGTGACAATACATATCACTTACTAAATAGTAGCTCTATAATCTTGTTTATCAGCTATCACTGCTGCATTTGAATAATAGCATATATATTTTTTTTACGCAATACTTTCGCTAGAAAAAAAATTAGGATGTTTTCTACAACATGTATCTGTTTTTTTATCTAACAAAATCTTTAGGTCTTTAGATTTATTTTGGAAACGTTGGAACTTACAATTTGCAAGTAAATCTGCTACCTGTATCAATGGCTCGGACTTAGAATCCATGTATTTGACTTTAAAATCTACATCAGACTCTAGAAAGTATTCACTGTTTTTATAGCACCCTTTAAATACTTTGTTAATATAATTTTTAAAACTATCACGATTGCACACATTAGTTTGGCTTTGATTATCAATGTAAAGATTAACTTTTTTTATGTGTCCATACCCTAATTTCTTCATTTGTTTCAGGGCATCTTCTACTAGTCTTCTCAAAATATAATTTTTATGCAATTGAACGGCTTCACAATTAAAAAAATCAATAGTTAAACTTGATACTTTAGTAACTACATAAATCGGATGAACATCTTCTTTAACAATTTTTCTTAGAAAACGTTTCTTTTCCCAATGTTCCATGTTACTACTTTTTATTTCTTTACTAGTATGAAATAATTGTCTTTTAGTTTTGGAAAAAGCTGATTTTATCTTAGATTCCTCAGAATCCAAACACCAAAATCCACCGTAAACAAAATAATCAGAATAATTTGAGTGTAATTGACCTGAGTCATCAATATAAATTGAAATTTCCATTTTGCACCTCCTAATTACAAGGATATGAATATCTAAGTTATCTGTCAACCTATCATTATCTAGGGGAATACATTGATAATTAATATATGTACTGCCCCTTAATGAGGGGCTTTTTTTATCGTTTAGGAATATTTAAATACCAACGTTTATCATGGAAATCTTGCGCACCGCCTTTAGTGTTCCCTTCTGGATCATTCGTTGCTCGCATCATAACGTATACTTTCTTATTAGGAAAGTTACGCATATTGAAAGATACGTGATAACCAACATTTCCAGAAGTATTATAAGCTTGATTTACATCTGGTCTATATATTCCATCAGCTTTTACTCGAGCTAATTCTTTCCCAGTATTGTAATCCATAATGAAGATATACTCGTATTTATAGTTAGCAATGTGCCATCCAGCTACATGCAAGTTTGCGTTTTCGATTTCTCCAAACTGATCAATGTGGGCGTAATTTGTTCCATCTGTCAGTGTAGGATTTGCTGCGCCTGCTCTAGTTGGATCAATGACTGGTTTATCCTCCGAAGTAGTTGGATTATCATCCGTAAAACCATGAGCTAAATCATATGCTAATTTTTCTTTACTTACGCCCATTTCAGAAAGATAACCGTAAGGATCTGTATGATCGCCCCAAATATTTTGTGTTACCCATAAATGCGATTTGATTCCTGGTTGGTTATAAGGAGTGTCTAATGTTAATGGAATACCATATTTCATTGCTGAATCTCTTGCCAATTCAACATATGCTTTATAGTTCTTTTCAAAAGTTGCTTTATCATGTGTATGCTGTAATTCGATTTGCACAGGACTGTTAGCATTAGCATACGAACCAGCACCGTACTGTACATAACCAGGTTGTCCGACTTGATAAACAATTCCGCCGTCCCCCACAATGTAAGCGGTATAAGCACTAGTCCACGAGCGTTTCATATACTGTGCTTCATTTCGTCCTGTTGCTGTTTCGTTAGCTGTTTCATGCAATAAAATGTACTGATTATTTGCTACTTGTGAGCTACCTTCGTTTAAGCCCAAATTAAATTCATTGTTGATAGTATAGGCGAACCCATTAATTGGCAATAAAAAAAGAGCCGTTAACAGGCTCATCACAGTAATAGTAATTTTCTTTTTCATTCGTTTACTCCTTATCTTTTAAATTATAAGCTGATACCCCTGTAATTACTCCTAAAAATGTTGCTATGGCATTGATAGTTAATACTGTCATATCAGTGTCATTCCATCCATATGCTTTGCCTAATGTGGCTACTAATGCAGATAAAGCTGGCAGTACTATAAGCACTGTCCATTTAATAATTTGATAATATTTATCAGGTAAAATCATTACTTCTCGCCTCCTTTCATTTCTTGAATATCATGTTCTGCTTCATTCATCCGTCCTTCTAATAGAAAAGTACGTTCAACAATATGATTATGTTTTTCAACTTTTTTCTCCAATTGTTCAATTCGATAAATGGTCAGTTTGTTTGAAAAAACAATACCCGCAAACGTACCAACTAAGGTTCCTGCAATACTTAAAGCAGAAATAATCGCATCAATACTCATAGTTCACCAACTTTCCAACAAAAAAGCATACTACAGGGAGTATGCCTTAATTTTCTTTATTAATAATTTTATCTGCTTCTTCCGTAATGCACAACGGAACAAATTGCCGAACTTGATCTGCAGTAAAGCAATTCCAGTCATACATCATTTTGATATCTTCATAGGAATACATATTATTCTCCCCCTTCATTTTTCGATGATTGAAGTTGATCTTTCAATAAATCAATTTCTTTACTGTTTTGAATAGTTGTAAGCATCGTTTTTGAATTGATTTGCATTAATGAATCAGCTCTTTTAGTTAGTTCTTCATTCGCCTGTTTCAATATTTTATTATCATCTTGTAACCCTTCAGATAATTTCTCTAACAGAACTAATTTTTAGAAACATCTTGAGTCACAACTTCTTCCCATTTTCGCTCTCTTGGATTCCAAAATTGACGATCTAATGGAATATCTGGCAATGGTGGTACAGAGGTATACGGCACTCCTTCTGGGAAATCATCTGGCATGTTTTCCCAGACCTTACAACCGACTGGATACATATATTCATACATTGTTTTCATTAGTTATTCCTCCTATTAATTTGGCCACGCATCATTTGTAAAATAGACGATGGTTCCAGAACAAGTTTGATTTTCTGGTAAATTTGTAGTAGAAACCATCACAGCAATTCCCGAACCATTCGCATAAACAGATAATGCAGGATTTCGATTGGTTTTATTCGCCAAAGTTCCACCCCAACCTGTTAACGAAATCGGAGTATATCCTTTTGGAAAAGCCATCAAATTTTTCCATCCAGCAAAATTTGATGATTTATTTGTAATCTCAAAATTGGCTACTACAAGACGTCCCCATCGTTCAAATCTGACTAAACTTTCATTGGTAAAATCTGTTGTATTCGTTGTTTTTACTGTTTTTGAAACAAAACGATCTAAAATTACTGGTACATCATTCACTGTTGGTGTTTGTAAAAAGTTTTTAAAACCATCAACAGATTGATTACCAGATGTTTGTACTAATGCTTCAGCTCCATCAATTGCTCTAAAATGAGTTTTTAAATATTTAGGCACACCATTTTCTTTTAATTGCACAATATCAGACATTAAACTTCGCCTACTTTCTCAAATGTAATATTTGCTATTCCATCTAATTTTGCTTTATCTTCTTTGGACATCAACCCATTAGCGGTCGTCGTAGCTACAGATGTCGTTGTTGCATTTGTTCCAGGATCTCCCTTATCTCCTTTTGGTAATACAAAATTGAATCTAGCCGCAGATGAGGTTCCTACATTTGTAACAGAAGCAGTAGATCCACTAGTAACTGTACCTACAGTAATAGTTGCAGTTTGCCCAGGATCTCCTTTATCCCCTTTAATAGTTTCGGGTTTGCCTTCTACAGCATTCCAATGAGTTTGTGGAAAAACCTGTACACCGCTTTGTTTTACCTTTACGATATCCGTCATTCTCTATACCTCCCCAATTTTTTCAAAAGTAAAATTTGGAATTCTTTCATTGGTGTAGCTTTTAGCTTGGTCAACTGCTTCTTGAAATTTTTGATCCACATATAATTGATTAACTCCACCAGATTCACTCCCACCTGTAGAACTGATCGTCCCATCTTCTGCAATTGATATATTTGCTCCTGCTTTTAAAAGCTTTACTGATTCTAGTTTTTCTTTTAATTCTTCCGTAAAATTAAAATCTGTTTGCTTAATTGCAGATAAAATACCTTCTTCAGTGATTTCTAAGAGTTCACCAACTTTTATGCTCCCTAATTGTTCATTAGTAGCAATTGGTAAAAGATATGTTCCGCCTTCACCATTTACAATCTTTTGAAACATTTCAGCTGTTAAAATACCATCAGTGTCTTCACTCGCATAAGGCAATTCAGTAATCGCATTTTCTAATCCTAAATCAGCTTTTGTTAAAACAACTGCACCATATTTACCATTAACCGAAAGAACTTTTGACTGTCCTGTCATCATTTTTTCTAAACCTAAGACTGCAGAAACATGAGTGACTGGCATAAATTGACGTTGAACGCCTGTGTCGTCTGTTTCCATCATGCGTTTAACCTTCACCAATTGATTCACCTTCTTCCTGAACAACAACTGATTTTCTTGTTAATTCTATAGTCATATTGTCATAAAGTACGACTTGTACTTGATCACCTAATTGAATTGTTTTTCCAGTGTAGTATTTAAATGTGCCATTTTTTAATTCATTTGAAGGGACGATATCTTTTTTCTTACCATTTATTTCAATACCAATTTTTGTTGCATCAAATACTTTGCATGTACCAGTAATCCAATCTGTTTTTCCAACAATATATGGATTAATAGTCAAAATCTTATCTATTACTACTTCCTCCAGAGTAAATACACGCTGTTCTTCATCATCAATTGTGGCTACAATTAACGCTCCTTCGGATATATTATTTTCAACACTTTCTACTTTTTCTATCTCATGATTCCTAGAAAATAAATCATCTTGTAGAATATCCACTACTTCAATTTCAGCATACTCGATAGTAAATAAGCTTGTTCGTAGTTTTTGATATAAATAATTCATATCGGCAAGCAAACGTTCAGAAATTGAATTGTGTCGTTTTCCTTGAATATCTACTCTCGCATCCATTAATTCCGCAAGCATCGTTCCACCAGGGTCAATCGTCTTTAAAATATCCTTGATTGATTCAAACCATGCCAAATAGTCTGATTCTTGTCCTTCTCTCCAATCTTGGAAACTGTGTTCCTGTTCTTGTCTCCACCGATCAAATTCTTCTTTCCTTTCATTCATCCAGTCCGTAAAATCGCCTTTATTTTCATTAATAAAGTCCGTCATATCCGCGATTAAATCTTCGATTGATTGCCAATAAGAACCCATTTCTCCTTCTGTTTTTGAAACAGCATTAATCACAAAATAAGAGAAGTCTTGAGTCGTTCCAATCAAGTCTTCTCCTTTAAAAATAATGAAATTGGCTGTTTGTCGATGTAAACACTGCATGGAATATTTATCAAAAATATAGTTAATTTTCCCTTTTTTAGCATCCACAATTTTTGTTTCTAATTGGACTGGATATTTCCCACCTACAACTGATTCAAAATATACCTTACATTCTGATAAATCGTAGGGAAGACCATTTTCAACTATAGTCGCTTCCATAACCTCTGTATTCTTATTGCCTTGTCGAACTTGAATCATCCCCACATAATTATATGGTTCTGTTGTACTTAAAACGACATTCCATTTACTCATAGAATCACCACCTTAAAATTGGATATAATTTCTTGGATTCTCAAAATCAACAACTGGCTGTGGCCAATAATTTTTCATAATTTGAAAATGTAGATGTTCTCCTGTAGAAGGACCAGTTGTTCCCATCAAGCCAATTTGAGCGCCTTTCTGAACTTTTTGTCCAACAGAAACATCAATACGAGACAAATGAGCATAACCTGTCCACTTCCCATTATTATGTTTAATAACCACGTAATTACCATACCAGTCATAATAATTAGCACCAGCCTGAACAACTTCCCCATCTAATGCTGCAAAAATAGGTGTATTAGGATTTCCATTTACAAGATCAATTCCATTATGAAATTCTTGACCGCCATTTATTGGACTTGTTCTCCATCCACATTCTGAAGTAACTGTCACTGGTTTTTGAATTGGACAAATGAAATTCCCTCCAGGTTCTGGACTAGTTAATCCATGTAATTTGTTATACCAAGATTGGGC
Source organism: Enterococcus sp. AZ078 (assembly GCF_051714985.1). Classification (NCBI taxonomy): domain Bacteria; kingdom Bacillati; phylum Bacillota; class Bacilli; order Lactobacillales; family Enterococcaceae; genus Enterococcus; species Enterococcus sp. AZ078. Next base: position 534,305 of record NZ_JBIOSW010000001.1, on the reverse strand, counting down.
ATAATTTTGGCGTTCTGGATGTGCAGAAGCTGGGCGTTCGAAGTTCATTTCAAAAGCATACGCTGCACTTTTGGCATCATTGATCGATTTAAATCCTGATACTGTGGTTGGATTTACTTTTCCGAGCCATTGACCGTTGAACATACACCAATCTAATAATTTTACTTGGGCTTCAATACTTCGATAATCTTCTTGAATCCCTGCGGTGTTCATCAAACGCTGAACATACTCTCGTCCGTTCCAAGTTGGTGATCCGACTAACGGATAAGCAGAACCATCCCATTGAACAATCCCATAAGCTGGACCACCAAGTTGTTCTGTATCAGGGTTCATACTTGCTCCAACCTCCCCCTGAATATTTCCTAGAATACCTGCAGCTGCATATTCAGAATAACCATGAGCTTTCAACATTGTCCAAATTTTCCATGCTCTTTTTTCAGCTTCCGTCGTCAATTGAGGAGGGATAGTTCCAGGATCACTTCCTCCACTGTTGTTCCCTGTGATTTCTTTTCCGTTGACTGTGAGTTTGCCTTGTACATCTAAGTCTCCAAAATAAATTGCTTTACCATTTCCTAATAAAACTAATCCTTTACCAACTTTAGGAGAAATCAAAATATATTTGCCGTCTCCATTTGTACGAATAACTAAAGAATTATCTTCAATAGGTGTGGGAGTAGAAGCTCCAGGAAAAGGATTACCAGCAGAATCAGTTGTTCCAATCGTTCCAATTGAACTATTAGAATTCCAAAACTCCATTCCTTTTTTGGTTAACTCCATTATTTTCTTTTTGTTATTCCAAATTTGAAGTAGTCCATTAACTAATTTCAATACATCTCCAGTTTTATTAAAAGAGTTTTGAAAGATATCTGCCTTTATTAATCCTGTTTGAATAAAATTAGCATTGAATATACTATCCAATGTCCAAGCGGAATTAAAAGGACCATTCCAACCATTTTTAGAAAAGGCAATTCCATTTTTGTTCATTCTTAATACTTCTTTTGCCTTGTTTAAATCAGGACTATCCATTATAAAAATATTTGAAGGTTTTTCTTTTGGCCATAAAACTACATAACCGCCTGCATTTCCTTGACCTGCAATCATAGAGGACACATAATCATTAAAACTACTCATATAATTATTCGTAGCATAATCTTTTAATTTATCTTGAATAGTTACAGCTTGTTGTTGATAAAAAGCAACTTGAGTATCCCCAGCTTCCAATTTCAAAACCTTTTCAGATAATGAATCATATTGAACACCGCTAACTTTCGATTCAAAATATAGTTTATATTTTCGATGATATATTTTAAACGTATCAAATAACCCGTAATTTCTTATCTTAGCGAATTCTTTTCCTTCTTCTGTGTCCGTTAATTTATCGAACTCAACGGTAATAGAAATCTTCGGTTTATCACAGCCTGGATTAATTGTTTTGAAATAATTCTTAGCTATTTTATTTAAACTATTAACATCTTTAACTCCCTGTTCTTCTGTGAATTGAACGTGTTCTGTATATACATCAGGATAATTATTAATATATTCGCTATCTACTGGCGATCCATAAATTCGGCTAGTTGTACCTGTATCACTTTGAGGATCAGCATAAGGAATAATTCTTGTTTTCACGCCTGTCCAATCTAACTTAACTTTTAATCCAGATAAATCTTTTCCATATCGGATTGTTCCAATATTGTCACGGCCTCTTCGTTTTAATAAGGATAGCTTAAATGGCTCACGTTTAATTTCTCCGCCCCAATACTGAAGTAAAGAACCTTGTTCGCCAGCAATACAATTTAAAACATTTCTTGCTTCAAAAGTTGTACTTGATACAGTTGTAATATCAGAATATAAGCGTATATCTGATTTTTTATCCATATTGTTTTCAATAATTGCCATTGCTTCTCGACCAGTTTTAGAGTCGACTTCAGCAAAAGTAACTGCTCGTCTTCCAAGCCGATTTGTACGACTCTGGGCATAAATAGTTACGGTATCTAAAAAGGTATCGATATCTTTATCATCAATAAAAAAGATATGATACTCTTCTTGGTCATTTGGTTTTGCTTTTATTTGATAGTCATTTTCAAAATATTCATCAAATCGAGTGCCTAATGGATACTCCAACTCTAATTCATATTTTCCATTTGCTACTTCATATATTTCACATTTTGTAGCATCCTTCAAAATCCCTAAACCATTCGTAGAAAAATCTGTCTCGGTAGGACTATATATTCTTGGTATCATACTTTTCTCCACCACCTTGGTATTATCTCAAACGAATGTATGTTATTCGTCCATTTGATTTCATTTTTTCCAGGGTATAGAAATGGAAAATCTAAAAATAAAGTGACATGATCTTGATGTTCTAAATTGCCATCTAGCTTTCGATAAGACTCTTCTAGTTTAGAATCTATATATAATTCTCTATCTAATAGTTTCAAATCATATTTATCATTATTAATATAAAAAGAAGCATCTCCAGAACCACTCAATTTAATAAGCGGTTTTGAAGCATACTTCTCTGGATTAAATAACTCGAAAGCTTTTATCTGTTGAATAGCAAAACGACCACTATAATTTTCTTTGAATGGTCGAAGACTAACTGTAAATTCAAATGGAACTATGTTCCCTGTTTTTCTTGTTCCTTTAAATTCTGGCGCTTCGGTTACTATAGCTTGATAGATATATTGTTGATCGTAATAAAGAATAAAATCACTGTAAGAGTTCATATCTAACCATTCAGTAATTCGATCTTCCCATTCCTGCACTAAATCAATCGATGGTGCTTTGTAATAACATTCAATTTTTCTAGTAACGTTTTTGTAATAGGCTTTATCGATAATAATTGAGTCATTGCCTTCACGTTCTCTCAATTCAATTACACGACTAGCTGAAACAGAGGCAGGCCTATTTTGAATATATACGTTAAACTCAGAAGAATAATGTTGATTGATAAAAAATTGTCCTCTTTTAAGTTGCATATAATGTCCCTCCTACTGCATCAGCATCTCGTTTCATTTGTCTCGTCAATTCTGTTTTCATCTTCTTGGCGATTTGTTTAATCATCGAATCAGGTAGATCTCCATAAACATTTAAATGCAAGTGAATTTCATTCACTGCATTTGAAGATGTATTTTGTTTAGCTTGAACCATTGGTTGACTATTAGACCCTGTAACAACTGGTTGAACCGACGGAGTTTTCACTAAATCAGTCATTGTCTGATCCAATTTACTTTTTTCTTTATCAATACCAACGATAATACCTTGAACAATATTTTTACCTACCATATCCCTCATCCATCTAGATGGAGAATGAATACCTAATGCACCCTTAATAGAATCTTTGATACTTCCAGCTATTCCTTTAATAGTCTTTTTCAATGCATTCCATTTTTCTACTACACCATTGATAAGTCCATCAATGATATTCTTACCGATTTCGAATAAATTGATTTCCCTTAATGAATCAAAGATTTCTTTCACCCGATTAATTGCTTTTGAAACACCATTTTTTAGATTAGTCCATGCATTTTCAGCGGAGTTAACAATTCCAGTAACAATATTCCAGAAAGATTCCTTGATGTTATTCCAAGTATTGATCATGGAATTCTTTATAGAAATCCATGTATTGTATGCTATATCTTTAATGTTCTGCCAAGTATCTTTGAAGAACTGTTTAATAGTGTTCCAAGTAGTAATAGCATTATATTTTAAATCAATCCAAGTTTGAATAATCCCGAATTTTAATTCAATCCATTTTTGAATAGCAAAATACTTAATGTCAATCCAAAGATTAATAAAAAAGTATTTTACATTAATCCAAATTGATTTAGCTTGACTTACTACTTCATTCCAAATATTTATCAAAGTAAGTTTGAAACCTGTCCAAATATTAAGCGCAGCAAAATAAATATTTGTAACGTAACTAACAAAAATATTTTTTATAGACTCCCAAATATTTAGAGCACTTTCTTTGATATTATTCCATACACCAATCATGTTGTTTTTTGTTTCTTCCCATCCACCAGAAATCATGGAAGTAATAAACAAAACTGGCGCAAGTATAACATTTTTTAAAATCTCAAAAACATTTTTACCAATCTCAACTAAATTATTCCATAAGGTCTCTAAATAAAAAGTGACATGTAAGAATGCGTTCTTTAAACCTATAATCAATGGACCAGCAACTTCCATAATAGAACCTTTAATTTCATTCCATTTTTCAGTTGCCAATTCTTTTATACTCTGCCAAATATCAGAAAACCATTGCTTTGTATTTGACCATGCGTTTTTTACACTATCAACCGCATTAATAGATGTTTCTACTGTTTTATCAAATAAACCTGTTGCTCCATTTTTAATGTCTTGCCAAGTATTTGAAAACCATTCCTTTATTCCAGACCAAGTATTTTTGACACTCTCAACGGCATTTGTTGCCAATTCTTTAGCAGAATTCCAAGTATCAATTCCCCAATCTTTTATATTCTTTAATACACCAAGTACGGAATCTTTTACATCATTCCAAACGGATATAACTTTGTTTCTAAACTCTTCGTTGGTTGCCATAAAATAGCCAAATACAGCAATTGCTCCAACAACGGCTCCAACAATCAAAACAAACGGATTTGCGGCGGCTATAGCCCCCATAATCTTTAGTGAATTTCCAACACCGATTATGGCATTCTTAAAATTATTGAAGCTTTTTATAATTGCTGGTATTCCTTTAAGTTGAAACATTAATGCGCCAAAAGCAGTAGTTGCAGGAACCAGAAATGGCATCATGAATTTCAATACAGAGCCAAATTTTTGAACTGCATTAAATAAATCACCTAAAAATGATACTGCTGTAGGAATATTTGCAGCAATTACTTTCAAAAAAGATTCCATGGAACTACCAACTTTATCAATAATTCCCTTAAATCCACCTAAATCTTCATCCACTAGGGCTTTGTTTAATCCTTCTATTACTTCGCCAACACCACGAGTAACAGCTGTTTTTGCATTCTGAATAGAGGTTTTAATCCCCTTGGTTGAATCTTTAGCAATTTGATTTAATGATTTAAGTCCCCCGCCACCTTTAGTATCCATTTCTATTAATTGATTTTGGAACTCTTCAACAGAAATCTTACCTTGAGATAACCCTTCTTTAAGCTCTCCCATAGTAATTCCCATCTTTTTAGCGATAGCAGATAGAGTAGGACCAAGTTGAGCATTAATCATTGAATTCCAAGTTTGTGCATCTACTTTTCCGTTTGAGAAACTTTGAGATAGCTGAATAACAGCTTCATTTACTTGATCAGTTGAACCACCAAACCCAAGAATCCCATCATTTAATGCTTTAAATATTTGAGTCGAACGAGTCAAATTCCCAGTAGAAGAAGCAAGAAGTTGTACATGACTTATCGCATCATTCAAAGCGGTAGGAAGTCCTTGAATACCTTGAGATAAAAGCCCATTCTTTCCGATATTCTTCATAATTTCTGAGTTGCTGAATCCCATGTTTTGGAAATTTCGTAGAGCATTATTCATCGTATCTACTCGATCAATTGCTCCACTTACGGAACCTTTAATTAAATCAAAACCAGCTCCGACAATTCTAGTCACTCCACTGGCTAGAAAGCTACCAGCAAATATTTTCCAAATACTACCTAATGAACTGCCACCTTTTCTACTCGTTCTTTCGATAGTTCCATCAAAAGAACCTAGCTTTTTGATAGCATTATTCATACCAGCAGTAAAACCTGATTCATCTAATATCATCTTCAGAATTAGGTCATCGTTATTCAAAGTATCACCTCCTAAAATTGGGTGAAGTTATCGTAGTACTCAACATCCTCATGCTCTTTTACTGCATCTCGAAAAGCAAAAAGACGCATTAACTCATCAAAGTCAGTACGTTCAATTTCTGGTAACGTCCAACCTGCTTCGAGTAATTGCGTCTTTAAATCTAATTCTCGATAAGTAATCGAATGTTTAAAAGAGGGATATTTGAGAGCTTCGCTTACTTTTTTTTCGTTTCTGTATAAGTTTCATCAAAGCCTGCGGTAACAGATTTTAATAACTTACCTGTCAAAGGAGCAATTTCTCGAGCATCAATCCCTTGACGATAATCTTCACCAGTAAATTGTCCTTCAAACAAAGTATCTGCAATAAATGAATACGCTCGACTTAATGCTTCTGATACTGATTTCCCATCTACAGCATTTTGCATTCCTTCCATCACTTCTGCCGCTTCTTCTACAACTGGACCTGGTAGGAACTCAGCAGATTTGAATTGCACTTGTTTATATTTCCCATCTTCATTTTTTTTCATTAATTTAATTGTCGTTTGATATTTAGACATTATTTTTTACCTCCTGCAAGTTCTTCTTGTTCTGCTTCTTCAATTGGAATTGCTACTTTTGTAAACCAGTTTTCGATCATTGTTTGATCAACGCCTTCATCATCTTCATCAACTGAGTACATATATCCAAGTCCTGGTACATCTACAAATGAACCCTTCCAAGTTGGATGAGTAAAACTTACTTTACTTCCTTCAATAGTTGAAGTTTCATCTGAATCTAAAGCAAACTGCCCTTTATAAAAGACTGTATAACGATATTTTCCATTCGACTTTTTACGCCGATATGCAAAAGCCCCATCTTGGGCAATATCTTCTCCAGAGCGCAACGCACCACCTTTGACAAGTTTTCCTCCAGTGATTGCTGTTAAAACTTTATGACTATACCCATTTGCTTCTAATTCAACTTCTGCACCACCAAACGCAGTGAATTGATCTTGAACAACTGAATCACCATAGTCTTGTGTTGTTTCGTAATTAGCTGTAGGTTTGATACTAACTGCTGTTCCCATCGTCATTGCAGTATCATATACTGGAAGTTCTCCTGTCTCATCTTTCAAAGGAAACCAAGTAGGTTTTTCAACAGAAATAATTCCAGTTTTACTTCTTTTTTCTCCCATTTATTTTTCACTCCATTCAATATATTGTGGAAATCCTAATGTAAAGCGAATGTGTTGAACACCATCTGTTTCATCAGGTAAATAGTTTTCTGGAAATAGTGTTTGACTATCAATTGTAATCGTATTAAAAAAAGCCCCACAGCGTGAGACTAATTCATTCACTAATTTTTTATCAGATTTATTATCAATCAATGCAATATCAATTAAGAAAGAAACATTTTGAACATCAATCCCTACATTTTCAGTCCCAGATTCCATTACGGATAATACAAAGTAAAAATCTTTAGTTGACTGCATAACTGAATCAAGATATATTGTCCCATCTGGATATATTTCTTTTAATTTACTACTGATTTCAGCAATGATTTTATCTTTCATGTTACTTTCCTTTCTTAACGATTTTTATTGCCATTTGTTTAAATCTTCGAGGAATATAAGACATATTTGCAAGATTCGTTGCACGGGTCAACATAAACCGTCCTTTTACAAATCCACCATTTTTAGTCCTGTGTCCTTCTTCCACATACTTAAAGTAATGTTCATTATTTATAACTGCTCCAACAATACGACCAGTTGAAAGCTTCCTAGCTTTTACTACTCGATAACCACGTCTTAAATCACCTGATTTTACAGGAGTTAAAGGTTTAGCTAGGCTAACAACTTTATTCATCGAATCATTTACAAAAGATATTCCTTCTTTTTGAGCAATTACAGTCATATTTTTAAAATTTTCAATGATCTTTTCTGCATTAGATTCATATTTGAGATCACCCATTTTTTTCACTTCCTATCAAATTTACTTCACAATGACTAGGATAGTAAAAAGGCTTAGTAGCAAATAGAGAAAAAATTAAGCCACTGGCCTTTTGAGTTATTGTTATTAGATCTCCTTTTTGGAGTTTAATCTTAGGATGAATAAATAATTTATATGTGTCAGTCGAAACATTTACCATTTCTCCATCTTCTATGACTGCTAGTCCATCGATTTGACCTTGTGAAAGAGCGCAAGGGATAGGATTATCATATACTTTTTTATAATCTTGAATAGTAATATTTGTATTAGAATCTTCAATGTCCATTAGTCTTTCGATAATACAACTATCTTCGTAAGTAGTTTCTAAAATATCTGCTTCATTCATTAAAAAAACTCCAATCCTCCACAACCAATAACCCTTCGTATCAAATCGCCATATCCTAGAAGTAACTCACTAACAGCATTCGCTGTTGAAGCATAGCTAATCGTTGTATCGCCACGTCTAACTGAAGATACTGTTTTTTCTGATTCATTTTTTATTATTTGATACAACACTTCACTAATCACGCTTTTTAACTTTTCCCATGAAATATCATTTTTACAACTATTGTATGATTCAATTTCCAGCAAAATTATTTCTAATAAATTAGTTATGCGTTCTTCACTCAAAACTGGAAATTCTTCTTTTGTAGACTCAATGATTTCCGTTTTTAGCGATTCATCCATCAGATCACTTCCTAAATTCTATTAACATCACTTGCTTCTTCCAAAATTGCAATTGCTTCTTTATCATCTACAGAAATGATAAATTCGTTATTTGAATCTGCTGTGATAAATCTACGAGTTTTAGGATGAACAAACCCAACAAAATTTTTAGTTTTACCTACTCTATATTTCACGACTTCATCTTTTTTAGTTTCATCTTTTTTTACCACTGTAATTCCTCCTATCAAAAAAGGGAGTACTAACTCCCTTTTATTCAGACTTTAAATTTAAAATTGCCCCAGAGTTTGAAGCGTTGTATTCAAGAGAGTATTCACCTACAAGACCGATACGTCTTGAATCAGTTGTTTTTGCAAGTTCTTCTGCTCTCCATTCACGTAACGGACGTAATTTCACATAATTAGTATCAATTGCCGCAATTGTTCCTTTTGGCAATGATGGTTCGAGTAAAGCAATACCTGTACCGTAATTAGACACGATATTTCCAATTTGCAATCCAAAAGTTACTCTTTCCCCGAACTGAACAATTTTTGTTGATTTTCCATCTAACTCATCAGTCATGAACTCCTGCATATCTGGAGAAATCAAGCATAGTTTTTCTCCCATATAACCTTTTTCATACATCAATTTAAATAAAGTATCGATATCTTTTCTTGTTACTGCACCCGCAGTGGCTGTTTCTGCCTTATTTGCTGAATTAATCAAGTTCAAAATTCCATTCATTCGACGACCCTTAGAACCATTCTCATCAGCTTTTACACCAGTAATCAATTTTCTGTTCAAATCAATTTTCATTTCCATACCACGTAGTGCTACTTGATTAGTTAATTCGTTTCCGACACCATTCACATCAATAGCATCTAATGTACCAGATACAGAAGTAGATTTTCTAAAAATTTCAGTATAGTTGTTAAACCAAGTTCTACCTGATTCAGCATCTGGATAATCTCCGCCCTCAAGCTTTTCAGAAGAATCATCGTTATTGATATCATATTCACGCCATTTAATTTCTGTAGAGTTTGCTTGCTCTGTCTTTCCAGCACCAAGTAAATAGCTTAAAAAAGGTGTATTTGGTACTTGCATAGCATTAATCGCCGGTGAAATATCCAAATACTCTAAATTATTTGAAGATGTTTTTTTCATAATTTGTCACTCTCCTAATTAAATTGTTGTAGCATTTCGCCTAACTTACCCATTGGATCATCAATATTTTCTTGTGTATTATTAGTTGTTTGTTGCTGTTTTTTCGTACCAAACGCTGTCTGCATTTCAAGACTTTTAATTTCTTCGGAGTGTTTTTCTTTAATAGATTCCAAAACGTTAGTAAAACCTTCAACAGCTTTTTTAGTGAATTCTGTATCAGAACTAACAAGATTATTTAACATAAATTGAGAAATAGAATCTTTTAACTCTCCATCTAGTTCTAGCCCAGCAATTTGTTCAGCAACAAATGCTTTGTTGTCACTTGTCACACGTAAAGCCTTCTCAGCTTCGAATTCAGCTTGTAATTTCTCTAGTTGTATTTGTTCAGGTGACTTGTTTTTCTTGGATTCCTCATATTCCTTGATAGTATCCTGTTTAATTTTATCTAGGTTATTTTGTTTCCAAGCTTCCAATTGCTTGTCAGCAACACTTTGAGATTGTGACTGAAGAAATTTTTGAGCTTCTTCATTAGATTCCGCAAAAGTTTTGAAATCATCAAAAGAAAACTGTGGATCGTCACCTTCGGCAAAGTATTGCAAATTTATTGGTATTAATGATTTGTGTTTCATGCTTATTCTCCTTTCGCCCCACGATTCGTTTTCACGCCCCGCATTGCTTTGAGTTTTAATAGTTGCGCCCCACCATTCAACCAAGCCCAGTATTGCGCTAGTTTAACGTCATTTCGGACAAAATAAAAAAGCCTAATTACTAGACTTTCCTTCTTTGTAGTCAGTTCTAACAACAATACACCCCATCTTTTCATACCAATTAACTGTTTCTTTTAAATTTGGTAATGTATGAGATAATAATTGAATCGTTAAATTAACGGTATTCTTATCAACTGGAGTATTATCTTGATAATTAACAATTTGATTGCCAATAACAACATAGGCATAATTGCCATTCCAATGATCTCTCAAGCCATTAGGATGGTTCTCAGACTCAATAGCTGTTTTGTAGGCTTCTGCAATATCAGCATTTACATTAATTGTTAGTACCGCTTCATGAAAATCTTTCATTCTACTTCCTCCGTTTCAAATTGATTCCAAAAGAATCATGTGCAAACTCATCTAATAAATCGCCAAATAAACGGTCATATTCTTCATCAATATCCTTTCCTAATTTTGGTAAGTTAGGAACATCCGTACATCTGCAACGACTATGGAAAGGCGCTCGATTCTCACCTATGACAGCATCTTTCAGTTTATAGGGATTCTTACTTGCCTTTCCTCCACAAATTCGACAAACTCTCTCATCCTTTGCAGTTAAAACGTTGTATTCCTCAATACCTGTTTCTAAATATGATTTTTCAATACCATCTTGAGCGAATTTTGCATACTCCGTTCGAACGAGATTTTCTATCGCTTTGTTATACTTTGATTCTTCTAACTTAAACATGTCACAAATTTCTGAGTCTGTTCGCATGGTATTTAGTGCGTGTATAACACCTTCTCCACTAGCAACACTTTTTACAATAGCATTGGAGAGTTTCTGTTCGAGCGATGAAATATTTCCCCAAAGCCTCCTAGAAAAGGTTTTACCCGACCAAGGATAGTTTAGATAATCCTCTAATTCCACTTGAGATAAATAATTCGGCAAATCAACGCTTAGTAATTGAGCTAACACATTTGCATTTGAAGCATATGAACGTTGTAATATCTCTTCCAATCGATCTGAAAAATACTCGTTTATCTCTGCATCTATTGCATGATATGCAAGGATTTTAAAGATATCAGAACGTATCTGTAGCAAACGATTAACCTTTGCATAATCAAAAGATGGAAAAAATTCATCGATAAACTCTTTGTATTTTGAATCGTACATTTTGAGAGATTTGTAATTTTTTTCCACATATTCACGATATTTTTTTTGATCACTTTTGCTGTAAAACTCCATCATTTCAGCATAAGTAATATCATGTAAGTCTGCTTGAGATAATAGTTTTTCTTGTATCTCTTTCAGCGCTTCAGGAAATACACTAGTTAATTTTTTAAGTGTCTGATTTTCTTGTTTGAGCCTTGCTTGATCCTCCAGTTCTCGACGTTTGGTCCAATACTTCGTTTCTATCGTCACTATTGCCACCTCCGCCAAAATTGTATTCACTATCTGGATAAGCACTTCCGCTTTCCAATTCCATCATTTCATTTTCATAATCAACGTCTGTTACAAATGGAATTTGGCTCTGAATAGTTCGTTTAGATACGTATGGTGCAAGCTTAGGTAAAGCTTCAGCTAGATAACTCAAATCAGTAGGTAAAGATCTGGAGAAAGTAAAAATAATTTTTTCAGGCTCAATCTCTACTTTGTCATTGAATTTTAGAAAAGCCGCAATTATTTCTGCGCATTCTTTCAGTCCTTCTCTAAAATATTGCTCTTTAGTATTTGTTTTTGCTTCTAGGCTAATAATTTGCCACTTGCGAGCTTCTCCAGAACTGTTTGATTTAAACACCTCATCGTTAAAATCGATTGCTTTGCAAATGGTGTAAAACTGTTTTTTCAATAGATCCATATGATATTCATTGAAATCTTTTGCTAAATTTTTTGTGACATATTCAGCTTTTGCTGTAGGGTCTTTTAAGTTAATAATCCCTAGCTGATTCATCATTTCTTTAGCAGTGTCTTTGCTCATTGTCGTACCAGTAACAAGCATGTACGCAAGCTTAAATTGTTCGATTTCGTTTTGTTGATCAGACAAAGCACGATCAATTGCATCTCCAATTTCCTCGGCTACTTCAAAATCACAATAACGATTCGTATTATTTTTAAATTCGGATAAATTAATCACTTCTAAAGGATTTTTTGTTTCATCGATTTTTTTGAATGTTCCGTTAGTAATAAAATTTAAATCACCATAACAAGCATATGTCGTAATTTCATTTCTAGTTATAACTTTCATTTCTTGGAAAAACTTTTTCTGATAAGAGTCATACTTTTCTTTAATATAGATTCCAGCATTTCCATATCTTTCAGCTCTCCAAGGCTCAATATTGCTTGCTCTTAACTCCCAACCATCATCTCCTTCCACAGGCTCTAACAATCGGAAAGCTACTCCACATGCACCTTGGAAAGTGGCTGTCTCAGGATCAAGCATTGCAAATCTCATGGAATCAAGATTGCTTGTTAATTTGTTAAAAGATTTTGGAACTGTTGGAAGCTCTGTTTCATTTTTTAAGAATTTATCTTTTAATCTTTGAATGAGCGTTCTCTTTTGTTCAGATATATCGTAATCCCATTTGATAGGTATGCCTGTAAAATGATTGACTGCTTGGTCTACGACAATTGAATACATACCAGCATGAAGTTTGTTATTAACTTTTACAATATCAGTATTAGGCTTTGGTCTATTGTCTATTTCATTCTTTTCACTAGTATAAGCTAGATATTTTCTTTCTCGATCAGCAAAAAATGGTTTCATATCTCCTATAAAACCATTCGGATCAAACATTCCATCTTCAATTTGTGTTGCATATTTAATACGTAACTTCTTATATCTCTCTAAAGATAATACTGTACTAATCAAAAGCTCACCTCCTAAAATTGAATAAATTGATAGTGACTTGGTGGCTCATAAAATGCTAAAGCCAACGCATCAGCAATATCTGGACTACCAATGTTTCGCTTTTTCATATCATCTTTACTTTCTAAACGAATACGACTTCTACTCGTCATTTTGAATTTACGTGTACTCAGTTCTTTAATCAACGATCCATCATCAGGCAATTCAATAATCGGCTGTTCACCGTTAAGATTTGCTGTCATATTTTCTTCTAACATTTCCTTGATGTTTCCCCATAGTTGAGTACCTAAATTATCGTAAAAATCGTCTTCTGATGTTGAACCATTATTCACTCCAAGCACCTCAAAAGGATACTGATTGTCTTCTATTAATTCTTCTAGGCGGTCAGTTACACCACCTCCGACACCAGTGTCATCAACTTTAATCATCACTTTATCAATACTTGGATATTGACTCATTAGATTCTTGGCCATATTGATAACATATCCTGTTGTTTCCATGGTGCTTCGTTTTGAATACTTCTCATACTCCAATGCTCTGGTAGCAATTCTAGGGAAAAGAATCGTAGAATCATCACCATACCGAGCTACGTCGACACCAATATGAGCAACCGTTGTTTTATTGACTAAAGAATCACTAATTTGTTTTTCTGTAGCCAATTCAACCGTTTCAAGACTGATAAATGAATCCAACGCTCCTTTCGGAAATTCTCCAAAAATACGCACACGAGCAACGTCGCTTTCTTTTCCATACTTTTTAAGAATCATCTCTATGTTATCTTTGTTTGTGCGTTTACTATCGTAACTAGATACTTTATGGACTCTGTATTTGTCACGGTCTGAATTGTGGGAATCGTAAAAAACACCTTCAATATTATTTGGGTTCCCACACATTAATAGCTTATTATCAAAACCTGATAGCGTACCAAGAATAGCTTCCATAATCGGATCAGACACACCAGAAGCTTCATCTACCACAATCAGCATATGGTCCTCATGAAAACCTTGCATATTTTCTGGCTTCGTTGCTGTTCTAGCTGTAGCAAACCAACGTTCTGAATCACCAACCATATAAATTTTGGTCTTTGTCCACTTCAGTAAGTTTTTGATCAAGCTATCATTTAACCATTTAGCTACTTCCGCCCAAAGCACATCGTAAAGCTGTTTCATAGTTGGCGCTGTAGCAATCACTTTAGCGTATGGTCGACAAGTTAAAAACCAAAGTATTGCTCCTGCTTCTAATGCTGTTTTTCCAACCCCTTGTCCAGAACGAACTGAAACCTTTGGAAATTCAGCCAAATCATTCAAAACACTTTCCTGCCATTCATCAGGATCTAACCGCAATATATCTTGGCAAAAAGCTACTGGCTTATCATAGTAATAATCAATCGCAGCACCTATATCAGCAAATGGGATAAAATCATTGCTCATTCTTTCTCACCGCCCGTTTATTTGCTGCATTTAAAACTGCTTGCTTCCATTCTTCCACTTCTTCGCCAGAATTATTACCGCCAATATCTGCTATTTCAGCTTGAATTTTCTCGGTTTGTGCTTTCATTAAATCAGTCTTGTAATCTGTTATATATAGTTCATTCATTTGCTTAATGGCTTTAGATAACTGATTGCTAATCCGAGTTAATGAATCTTCAATTGAAAGAATGTCATCAATTTTGCGATGTGTTTTTCTGCTAACTTGAACATCTTGCATAACCTCTCGTTTGATTTCTAATTTTCTACCGTTTTTTTCAATCGGCGTTTTGATTTTCCTTAACTGTTGCAGACGTTCGATTTCTTCATCGTTTAAACCAGCCTCAGCTTGCTGAATTCTTTTCATCATTCGCAGCTGTCTTATCTTCAGCAATCGTATTTCCTCAGACAAAACAAAAGAAGGATCATTATTCAAATTAGAATAGATGTCCTTCTCTTCATCGCTTAATGTTTCGTAAAATATGGTTTCATACTCGCCAGTTTTCAAAGCGTTCTTGTTCCCTACTGGCGGTGATGCTCGGCTATTGCCTTTATTTCCTTTGGCATTCTGATTACCAAAAGGAGCGCCACCTTGATTGGTAACGTTACTTTTGCCAATGGTAACATTACCTTTCAATTCAGCGCTCCATTTATCTAGTGATTTCCATTTTCTAACTTGTGAATCTGAAACATTTAGTTCATCTGCAATATCCTTTAATTGCTTTTCTCCGTTGGATTCTAACCAAATCTTTTTGGCTTCATCACGTCTTGGATCACGTTTCCTTGCCATTCAAATCACACCACCTCACAATCTTCTTAGGTTGAGTTTTGTTTTTCTATTTTTCAATATCTTTTAGCATCAAATCGGCTTCAATTAATATCTTTAAATCGGAAACTTTATCTAACTTGATTTGTCCTGATTGAAGATTTTTAAGCCATTTCCCTAAAGCTACTCGAATGATTTTCTTATACTCATCTATTGATTCTGCTTGCTCCATCGCCTTTTCAATCTCATAATCTAAATCAAATTTTTCGTTTTCCATTGTCTAAGCACCCCTACATCTGTTATGATGCTAAAAGACACAGAGGGTGTCGAAAATCCACGCGTGGGAATTCTCTGTGTCTTCGGGGAGCTTAACGTCCTCGTTGAAGTAGTCGAGTGTTAGCGCACTCGGCTTCTTTTTATCTTAAAAATGATATTAGAGATATCGTTTTAGCTTTTTGATTATATTTTTTTGCTATTTCTTTTGATTTTTTATTGTATGCCTCGATGAATGGTTCAATCCTTTTCTTTGCCTCATCCCTAGTAATTAAGTTACTTCTATATAATGTTCTAGCATTTTCAGCAATGCTTCTTAGTTCTTTATTCGTCATTGTCTTCACCTCTTGCAGAGCATAAGCGATTGGTTTTTATTCGTCCAGTGAATTCATGATATATTCTAGCTCGTCGTCTAAAGTTTCCAATAGTTCAAAATGCTTATTAATCTCTTTAGGATTTCCTTTATAAAATACTAAGACATTTTGATGGATTCTAACTACCTTACGATTATTCATCGACAACCTAGCACGTAAAGCTGCTGAACCAGCTGTATTCAATAGGATCATGTCATTATAAAAAAGAACACCTTCTTCAGCTAATGATCGTTTAGTCAAACCAGTTAAATCCCTATAAAAGCCTTTTTTATCTCGAACATCAGAAATAGTAATAACCGCAAAACGATTATTTTTAAGTTTCCTTGCTGACCGTTTTAAAATTTGGCTATAAATATCTGCAAATTGTTCATAAGTCATATTACTAATATCTCTTTCATCTTGTGAGTAGACCTCTAAATCCGCATATGGCGGACATGTGAAGAGTAAGTCTTGGCTCTCATCTTCTATATGATTATTAATATTTAAACTGTCATCGCATATCCAATGAATATCATCTAAACCAATCTCTTTCGCATTGGTATAGTTAGCTTCAATTTGTTCCTTTCTTAAATCAATACCTGTATAGTTGTGTCCTAAAACTTTTGCAACTATTCCACGTACAGAACCACCAGCAAAAGGATCAAAAATATTACTTCCCGTTTTTGGTGTGAACCATCGATAGCCTAGTTCACACAATACTGGATCAAAAATTGATGTTCCTTCTAAACCTGTTGCTTGAAGATTGGCACTAAATACTAGGTTTTCACCGCGACCAATCTCACTTTTAATCCCTAGTTCTTTCCACTGTTTTTTTCGATCTAGCCAACGCTTTGTTTTCGTATCAAGATAAGAAAAAGGAGGAAATAGAAAAGTATCAAATAAATTGGAATTGACAGGGTTGGCTTTTACTTTATCAGCTAAAGTTTCAATCTCTTCCATGCTTTCTAATAAGCCATCTATTTCATCTTGATCAAATCCAGTTAGCCCTAGTTCCTCGTTTTCCATATTTCGTAATAACTCTGATAATTTATCTTCATCCCATTGACCAGAAATTTTATTAAGAGCCACATTAAGAGCTTTTTCTTTCTCTAGGGATAAATCTACCACCGATACTTCTATCTCTTCGCATATGCCCAAATCTTTAGCCACAGCAACACGTTGATGACCGCCGACGAGATTTCCTGTTCGTTTGTTAAAAATAGGTGGATCAACAAAGCCAAATTCTAAAATGGACTGTTTTAACTTCTCATATTCATCCATACCAGGTTCTAACTTAACTCTTGGATTATAATCAGCAGGTTTTAAATCCTGTAATTTCATTAATTCAATTTGCATTTGTATCCCTCAAATTCTTGTTTATGTTTTCTTGAATATTCTGCTCACTAAAATACCCACGTCCACAGTAACGAAGGTTGTATTTGTCAATTTCTTTCGGAGTCGCTTCTCTAGTCATTTCAACAATGGAGTATTTCTTTTTAATTTGGACTGATTGTACAACTCTAATTGGATCATTTTCATTCGGCTGTGGATACCTATTAGATAGTGATACGTACCAGTAGTTTCTCATTATGTAGCCTCCTTTATGTAAAGAAAAAGCCTAGCATCTGCTAGACTTTAATACATTCATTTGATTTTTTGATATAAATATCTACATAGATTTCGCCTTTGTCCCCATTTAACGTAATTTCAAAATACGGCGCTCCCTTTAAACTAGCACTAACTAACGCTTTGCTGTTTTGCAATGTTTTGCAGGACCAGACCACAAATATACGAAAATCAGGTACTGATCCACTTGAATCAGCAATCTCATTTTCAATTCTTTCGCGCACGATCTCCTTGCATTTTTCAATAAATTTTTCATGATTCATTACTTTTCCTCCTCGAAATAAAAAGACCACTCACTGAGTGATCTTTACTTGACTAAATCATCAACGTATTTTTTAATTTTTTTCTGATCCGTTTTGTTTAATGCTTTGATTTCTTTCTTAATTTGATCTACATCATTTTTTTCTTTGCGATTACTTGTTCCCCACCATGGGAAGAAAGAATGATGCGAACTGTTCGAACCACTTTTCGCTCCTGTACTTTTACTGCTAGGTTTGCTTGTTTTAGAACTATTTGACTTTGAGCTACTTCCCTTTGATGTACTACCGCTCTTGCTAGATGTATGCGCTGATGAGTGAGAACTAACATGTGAACTCGTATGTGATGAGGCATGCGGACTTACATGTGGCGTTGCATGAACTGAAGCATGTGCAAATCCTACTAAAACAGCTGGTAACGTGATAATAGATAATAATTTCATGATTTTCCTCCTAAAAAAAGACCACTCAACGAGTGATTTCATATGTAACAACAGACAGCAACCAGTTGATAAATACGAAGAAATTAGCAAGGAGCTTGTCACTTCCTTTTCGTTTATTTTTTTGTTTGGTTGGTTGCTGTCTATCAAAGCATAATTACAACGATGAGGGAGACTACCTCCCTTCGTTTATTCTGTCGAAGTCCTGTTTCCTAATCTTTCGACACTATCATAATATCACTGGTAAGTGGCTAAAAACCGCCATCATTCCGCCAAAAAACCGCCAAATTATTTATAAGCAATTTTTTCCCCATGCCTATATGCTTCTGCAAACTCTATTAGAGCTTCCGACTTCATCCGTTGAATACTTCGTTCTGAATAACCTACTTCACGACTAATCCTGTAGTTTGAGAAACTATCTGGCACACAGAAACTGTAGTATAGTATCTGACGACTAATTAGACTAAGCGCCATCAAAGCCCTCAAAATCGCATCTCTTTCTGCTTCAGCATCTGCAAATTGGATCATGGCATCTTCTGCTCTGTTTCCATGACTAGGAACCTTAGGCATATCTGTTATAACTGGTGACTTAATATCTATCAAAGAGCGACCTGCTATGCGCTCTAAACGTCTAAAATTCTTTAAAACATTTCTGGCATTATCTCTTGTTTGTTTGAAATCTACTTCTCGTAATAAATTCATCAAGCAAAATCGCTCCTTTTGTGTTATAATAAAAGAAAATATTAAGCAATTACCAGTCTATGTAGTGACAGCCGACCACTGGCTGTCTATTTTTATGTTCTTTTTACCACAAACTAGAAATTCCGTTTGCTTGATTAATCCTAGCTTGTAATTCTAAATCTGGTTTCCATTTTGGAATTAAATCTATAGCTTCTATGAATCTAGCTTTCGGAATATCCATATAAGAAGCTACATCAAATACTGCTTTTAATTGATTGTAACAATTACTGAACGCAGCTCTATTTATGCTTTTATTCTTATAGGCATTACTTTTCTTACCACCTAGTATTTTTATTACTGTAGATCGAACTAATCCCTGTATTTTACGACGTTGACTAGAATTGATGATCGTTTCCGTTTCTAATTTATCTAATCGTTCATTTACTGCTACTAAACTTCGTTCATGTTTTAATGCTGTTTCTAATAGTAATTCGGTATTACTAATCGATGGCGTTGTTTCCTTCAATTGATTTTCCATTTGGTTGAACCGTTCAATATAGGCTACTGCAAATTGTGTACCTTTGGCTCCTGTCATTCTGGTTGAGTAAAGTTCACAGCCTTTTTTTGTTAAATCAAAACAAGGTCTTTCTTCGCCTTTAACATCTTTGTATGTTGACTCAATAAAATAGTTAACCACCACATTTTTGTGGTCGTCCATGTGTTCAATTATTTTGGTAATATCTCTTAATACTTGATCATGTCGTCGACCCACCATTTCAGCGACTTCTTTACTGTTGATCGTTCTTTCGATTTTTTCCATCCATACTTTCTCCCTTCTTCAAAAGTTTTGAGTTAGCCGTTCCATTTTGAATCGCCTTTTGTTCCAAACGGCGTTTTTTCTTCTTGATTTTCGATTTCGTCTTTCCCATTATTTCTTGTTCCCCTCTTGTATGATTACTAGCATAGAAACAAAAAGTACAATAAAGATAAAAGGATAGATCATTCTTTTTCCTCCAATCGAACTGCTGGACCACTTGCTACAGAGTGATTAAATTCATCGATTATCTTTTTTAGTTCTTCAACCTCTTTTGAATCAATTTTTTGATTTAATGAGTAGTTGCTACTATTCCAATCGTTGAATGAGTCCATCCAGCCTTGTTCGTCGTTATCTGTTTTAATGATTGTGTTTCTCATTCTGCTTTCTCCAGTCCTTTGATTCCCATCACAACATATCCATCTTTCTGCGCATAATCAGTGATATAAGTTACCTCTGCTTTATATGAGTCGCCTGTGAAATTCTCACCGTTCCATTCTCTTAAATACAACAGATCACCAACCTTATAATCACGATCATTCCTGCGGATTTCGAATTGTTTACGTCCGCTTGTAACTGCTTCGAAGTATTCTGGTAGTATCTTTAGTTCGTGTATTTTCATTCCGTTTCCCCCTCATATAATTCGAATTTACTAGATGGCCAACTCAAACGCTGTTTATCGTCGTCGATCAAAACGATTCTGCCAGGCATCGAAGCATCTTGAACTATATAATATTCGTTGTCCAAGAAGTATAATGACACGCCTGATCCTATTTTAGTCACTACTTTGTCGCCTTCTTTGAAACTCATCCTTCTTCCACCGGCACAGCAAATGCCCAGTATCTTTCATCAATTGCTTTGATTTCCGCTTCTGTAAACTTAGTACCACAAGAAGTATTCTGAAATACTATCAATTCACCGTCTTCACCTTTTACTAGGAACATATCATAAGCTAATGACGGTATCTTAACGTAATACAACGGCTCTTTCTCGACCTCGTAGCCGAATAACCATGCACGCATATAAATTTCGGGATGCTTAACTAACCAATCAATTGCTTCTTCATGATCACCGTCTTTAGCTGTGCTATAATACCAATCTTTGAAAGTTATTAATAATGCTAATAAATCAACATCTGGTGACTGACGGTAATAATCAAGTAGTTCAGCTACAAACCCAGGCACAACTTGCTTCTGCGGTTCGTCTAGTTGATTTATAACAAAAATACCTGCTTTTATAGCTTCGTTATAACAAGCTGATCTTGCATCATTTCCTATCATTTTATGGCTTTCTAATTCTTTAATGGCTTCTTGTTTATTCATTGCTGTTCCTCCAATAACTCGCTATTCTCGTAGATGTTTCCGATGACTTCATACGTGTATTCTTCAAACAGCTCTGTATTAAAAACTTGATACTCTAAGTCTTCTTCAACAGAGGCACAAACTAATCCGGAATAATCTATTGAATTTTTAACAATACAAACTTTCTTATCTAAATAATCAAATCCATTTTGCACGCTGATTGATACTAGATCTCCCTCAAATATCTCCACACCATTCTTATCTTTCAGTCCTGTGGATTGCATGAGTTCAATATTTCTCACATGATACGATTTCAATTCAGAAGGAGTTTTCCAATATTCAATAGTGTTGACCTTTCCGCTTTTAGTAAAATGTAAGACTGCTACGTCTCTCATTACATTCTTTCGTTGATCCCACGCTCTAAACTTCGGTATCATTCGCTGTCCTCCATATTTTCCAATCCCAATATATTGCATTCTTTAACTTCACCACCGAATTTTTCCGCAGTTTCCATTGCGTTTTCATAGCTATCAAACCACTGAGAATCTTGTAATAGAGAAGTTAAATTTAATGAAACAACATTTATAAATCGATCACTTTTTCTGTAAAAATATTGACCAAACTTAATTATATAAAAATTCATTCGCTGTCCTCCCCGTATTTTTCAATCAATTCCATTACTTTTTTTACTGTTTCAAACTCAACAGCTTTTGATTCTTCGAAATCATGTACAATTTCTGGATATAGCATATCGTCAACTACCCATATGATAATTTGACGTTCGTCAGCAAATTTTATGATTAGATGATCAGATTCCACAGATACTGTTGCTCCTGATTCGATATCATATAAATCCATGCTGAATTGAATGAGCTGTTTTATCATTTGATGTCCTCTCTTTCCTCATGCCAGTTATCTGCAACCAACACTCTTGCTTTCGACTCAGTAGCAACAGGTAACTTTTGATTGTATTGATCACAAAACTTATTTGCTGCCGATTTTGATTTATATAGCTTTCCATTTCCAACTGGAAACATGTATTGTCCACTAGTTATTGCTACAACGTAGACTTTCATTTGCCATCCTCCATTTCTGGTAGTCCTAATTGATTCATAACATTACGATTGACAGAATTTATCGCATTAACGGTTAGAATTCTTTGCCATCGTTGATTTTTAGGTGACCATCTTAATGCTGCTTTCTTAAACAAAGCTCGTACCTCATCTGATGGCTTGCCATGTGTTTCGATATAAAGTCGGTCATTTGCAACATCAAAACCGTATCCTGCTAATTCGTCATGCTCTAACTCAGTGTAAAAATCTTGCCAGCCTTTTTCTTCTGCTCTTTCTTTTCGCTTTTTATCCAATTCATTTTTTTGTTCAATCAACACAGGATCAAACATCTTTCTTGTATTTTCAATAAAGCGAGCATGTTTTCCATCTTGCGAATACAATTCACTTTCTAAACGATAAATCCGTTCCTCTTCTTTTTGTTTTCTTCTAGTAGGATAATTTGCTGGTCCGCAAATCATCACTGATGGAATAGTTGTCGCTTTGAGAATATTTGTTTTTAATTCGACAACTAACTTATTGTATTTCACGAGCCTTTCATTCAGTTGCTGTTCATTTTCTAGAGTTAGAAACTCGCTAAATTGTTCTACAAAGTTTACAACGTACTGTCTGACTTCTTGATTGAAATCATAGCCTCGATTAAATGAAACTAATGATTCGTAATGTTCTCCTACTTCACGGGGGATTTCATATTCCAGGTCAAAGTTTCTAGATAGAACATTTTTAAAAGTAAGTGTCATTATTTTTTCCTCCTAAAAAATCATTTGCCAAAGTAGTACGCCGAATTTGACTACTCCTGCTAATACAAGCATTGCCATTGCCAAAATAAGTCCACATCCTAAAAAAGCTGATGCGATATTTAGTAAACCTTTCATATCTAGCATTTCACAGCCCTCATTTCTATAAATGGAACAATCGTTTTCCCATAGCATTCAACTACTAAACCATCATCGTCTGGATGAGTACTATCAATCGTTACCATCGCTGAATTGTCATAAACATGTTTTACATATCCCGAAAATGGATAAAGCCATGGTGTCTCTCTATTTGAATCACAACAGAAGCATTCAACCTCTTGGTTAACTTCTGGAATGAATTTCTTTTTTCTGCTCATTTTCAAACCTTCCTAATCTTTCTTTTAAAAACTCTCTTCCTTGAACGTCTTGCCATATTTTTTAGCTAATATCAACGGCACTTGATAACGATGGCAGAACAGTTTCGCTTTGATTTTAAAATCTTTTGTCTGCATTCCTTTGACATCTACAACTTTCACAAGCTTACCGTTTTTATAAAACGTGAAGTCAGGAATATACTCGATTTTACGGTACTTCTTGCCTTCCAATTCAAATTTTGGCAATAGTTCAAATCTTTCCTGAAGCTTTACTTTCCAGCCGTTTGCTTCCGCTTGCCATACTGCCAGATCATAGTACTCTGCTTCTGCTACAGAATCGAATTTGATCCCACGATGAACCGTTTTTCGATTGCGGTATTTGTTCATGCTGTCGCTCCTTTTACTGGTTTTAATCGTTTATCGGTTGTTTGAGAAAAGACCATCGTAAATCCATCAGAATTGACAAACATTCTTGAAACTGTCCTCTTGCCGTAAGCTTTTTCCAGTTCTTTCCCAAGCAAGTTCGTTGTGATAATCGTTGCTAAGTTCTGTCGTGCATCCAAGAACGAATTCAGCGTGTTTATGCCAAATGCTCGACTATCTGAAGCATCTTTTCCTAGCTCTGAACCGATATCATCAATGACAACTAAATCCGCCGTTTTGATATCTGCAATCAACGACCCTTCAATCGTTTTTCTAAGTTCAGGATTGTTGTACGAAAACTTGATTTGATCCAGCATTTCCTGTAACCCGATAAACAAGATTTTCTTGTCGTAGTTTGATCGCCTCAAAACTTCCCAAGCCGCTGCCATCGCTAGGTGACTTTTACCTGTTCCCTGTTTGCCAGTTAAAACAAGATGACTTGGATTTCCTAACAAGACTGAATTAACAAAGCGTTTGGTTACTTCAACCGCTTGTCTTGTTTCTTGATCAACGATTTGATAATTATGCAATGTACAATCAAACAAAGCTTTATTAGGCACGACAGAACCACCTTTGAAAAAATTGATAGCTCTTGCTTTCAGACTTTCGTTGTACATTTGCTCTGTCTGTAAGTCTTCCTGAACTCGCAATGCTTTATACCCACATTGCATACAAGTTGGTTTACAACGATCTGAGCCATCAGGATTCTTCGTACGCCATTCATACAAGGGCTGTCCGCATTCAGGACATTCGCCACGTTGGACAAGCACTTTCTGTATCAGCTTTTCCATGATTTCCCCAACAGTTTCCATGCCTACGCCTCCTCTCAAATAGGCAACTCATCTGTGCTAAATTTCTCATATTCAAGCGTTCTATTTGCATTTCTAGGCGATTTTGAATAATGACCTTGCAAATGCTTTTTCACTTTTTCAACGGTGTCTAATTGTTTGTTTTCCCAACTTTTTAGCACTTTATCGAGATAGTTATAATTTTTAGCACCATTTTTTAGCATTTCTTCAATCGCCATGATGACAATTTCATCTTGCCCTTGAAAATCATTTACCCAAAAACGAATAGATTCTAAAACCATTGGTGCTTCTGCTGGATTCACTTGATTTAGCCAATAGCTCTCTGCGCTATTTTCTGAATGAAGATCTATACTAGATCCAGAAGAAGATACTCTTGTTTCATTTACTTTACTTTTATTTCCTTTACTTTGGGGATTAATGTCAGCATTATCTCTTTCATCTTGTGTATTAATGTTTGCGTTAATTACATACTTAGTTGGTTTTGGTGATTTTCGTCTTTTTGTCGCTTCAAAGTAGGTGGCTTGGATATTCTCACTCGTAAGCACCTCGACCGAGTCAAACAGTTGTTTATCAAAAAAACCCCATTTGACTAAGCGGTTCACTATTTGATTGAGCATTTCCTTACTTACTCCTGGCAGGCGTTTTAAAAGAGTAGCTTGCGTTAAATCATTCCACAAAATGAAATATCCTTTTTTATATATCGCACAAAGCAGTTTGATTACCGCAATTTCTCCTTTAAGTCCAAATTCCCCAGCAATAGCCTCTATTTTTTCATCTTCGAAAACATCAACATCAAGAGGAAAATAATCAAGACCTTCTTTTGTTGGTCTTGCCACACTATCACCTCCTTAGATAAGCGAGGGTAAACTCCCTCGCTATAGTGGTGGATTCATATCATCGAACAATGAATCCTGTTGTTCGTCTGTATTTGCTGTTTCTTCGTATTCATCAAACGCTGATGATACACCTTCCACTTTTTCTGCTTCTTTACGTTCTGGTTCGATTGGTTCTGCATCATTTAAAGTAACTTCTTCTACAAGATCATTATTTTCATCAAATCGAAAAACTCTTTCATCAGAAGTAACCGCATTTTGCATTTCTACAGATAAAATTCCCCATTTAGCTAACATGTTACGTAAGACGGTTTTTATCGCCATCGCATCATAATTCTCTTTCCACGCTCCAGTTAGCTTTGTTTTATCAAACCCTTTGGCATGTTTGATACGATGAGCTTCTACTTCTTGCTTCGTCCAATAAACAGTTTTTTTAAACCCATTTAGTAATTCAAAAAATCCAACATAACCGATGACTCGATCAGATTGTTTCGCATTGTAGTCAAACTGAAACTCTTCTGTCAGAGGATTCCATTCAATTAATTGCCCTTCATAAATTTCTATTGCATTAAGTGCTTTGTATTGTCCAGAACGTTGTGCTAACTGAATATAGCCTTTGTATCCTAGGATGAATTGGGCTTCGTTATGCGTAATCCAATCTTTTCCTACCTTTTCTTTCCGATTAAATGGAACAATATAGGCATATCCTAAATTTTTATCTATTGGTAAATCCATCGTTGCTGCTTTTAAAGCAGAAGCGATGATTGTCATCGGCTCTGCTTTAGATAAATAATCATCGCCACCAACTAACGTTAAAAGAGAACCCATAAAAGCATCTGATTTTTCGTGTAAAATATCATTGAATTTCTTTTTCATAGCTGGCTGACTCATCAATGTTTTAAAACCTAATTTTGAAACATCCACTACTTGATTGTTTTTTTCTGTTAGTTGATTCTTTAAATCTTTACTTGTTGCCATATCACTGAATCTCCTTTATCACTAATCTATTTGAAGTTGATAAACTGTAAATTTCCTCATCTTTCATCACATCTGGATATTTCTCTGCTATTTTCTTCAAGTCTTTTCGTTTAGAAACGACTGATTTTAAACAAATAATCCGATTAGGTGTGATACCTGTAGAGGCATTCTTTATTCCAAGTTCTTGGATAATTTGATTGTCGATTTGTCGAATACTCTTCTCTAGTTCCTTCTTATTTTTGAGTAACTCTTCTTTTTGATCGAGTAGAACATCATAATCGGCATGAAGCATAATTTCAGTTGAATCTAATTCCGAATAACGCTCTTTTAGAAAATCTGACGTTGCTTTACTTCCATCGATCAGTGGCTCTTCTCCGCCAATAATGTTCGTTTCCCAAAAATCAACTAACCGTTCTGTGATGATGTCAATCAGTTCTTGATCTCGTTCAACTCGTTTCCATATAAATCTTTGACCACCAATCAACACAGCGATATAACAATAATCCTTGTTCAAAACATTCATATAATGTTGCACTTGACACAAATAACTAAGTGGCACTTCTTCGCCTTCCCACTCTTTGCTAAGAAATTGATTCGCTGTTTTACATTCAAGAATGGCATTTTCTCCTACTACATCACGGTCGATATTTGCTCTTAAGAATGGATGTAACGGATGTTCAAACACTTGGTTTCTTCTACGAACCTTTTTGCCTGTTCTTTCTTGAAATTCTTTGGCAACAACTTCTTCTAAAACATTGCCCCAATAAGCTGGTTCGCTCTCTGAATCTTTTAATTCAATTTGACCCGTTTTCTCAAGCCATAATTGATAAGGGGATTTGTGTTTATTCAATCCAAGTACGGTTGCGACATCTGAACCACCAATACCTCTTTTGCGGTCTTCGAGCCATTCTTGATGGCTCATGTCTAAAGTTGATTTACTCATCTTCATCCTCCTCATCGATTGGTGCTTCATAGGGTGGTTTAGCATAATCAGGATCAGTTATATAATTGTCTAACGACTGTGCAAAATCATTCATGCTTAGCACCTGATTTCTTTGTAAAATCTTCTAGTAAACTTAGCAAAGTAATCATTCCTGCAAATAAACAGCCTGCAAACAAATTAGCGTTTGAGATTACTACAAGCATAAAGACAAATAGTGCAATCCAAAGCGTATTGATTTTAATCATTCGAATTCCCCCTTGAGAATGCGAGTCATCACGTCAGCGAGATCCTCCTCGTTGTCAATAACAAAGGTATGATTTTGTTTATTTGGCGCACCTTCTAGTGCTGCACTTCCGACCGCTCTTAAAATTTTGGATGGCAATGGTAGATTTTCATTAAGTTCTTTCTCTTGTACTGCCAAACAAAAAGCTACATCTGTTGCATCACCGACTAGCATGTTGATAACATGACCTTTTCTTTGAAGAGTACAAATAGCGGCAACTCCTTCTTTTCGGCATTCCTGTTGCAATTCATTAACCAATGTTTTAATTTTTTCGTTCATATGATAAAATCTCCTTAGGTATAATTTGTTTGTTGCCGATTAGCGATTGCAGTCGCTAGTCGGTCTTTTTATTTCTTGCCACTTCTTTTGGCGTTCACGCCATTGTTCCCCTAACAATCTAGGTTTCATTTCTTCGTGGTATTCCTGATTTAGTTTTTGCATCAAGTGTTGATGCTCTTGTAGGGTCATTTAACCCCTCCTTTGTTTCTCACCGTCACCACCTCCAAGAAGAGGAGTTGCATTATGAAAAAGTAGTATTGGTTGCAGATATAGAAAGGAGGTAACCTGCAACTCCTCTTTTCGGAAGTGATGAATGTAAGATACCAGCATCCTGTTAACTCACCTGTGTTTCCCCTCCTTTTAGATATTGGTACAAAGCGATGCTACTAAACCTCCACTCTCTGCCAACTTTCGCTGCTGGAATCTTTCCAGATTCAGCATCTTTAGTTAGCGTGCGCGTTGTGGTTTTTAAGTATTCCGCAGCTTGCTTTGTATCCCACACTTCATTCGTAATCTCAGATTCTGCCAAAGAAGCCTTGAGATCTGTGAGGTTAACTAAAGCTAGTTGCTCCATCCTTCTCACCTCCTACAATTATTGTTTTAACTTTCACCTCTTGATAAAATATCAATGAAGAAAGGCAATGAAAAATATGGCTGACATTAAAGATCTAGATTATGCTGTTAAACAACTAGCAGAAGAGTTCGGCGTTTCAGAAGATTCACAGCCTGTTGAAGCATCTCAAGTGCTTAAAATGATTGCTAGAAGCCAAGAGCTTTACAAAGAAAAAGCTGAATTTGATAAAAACAACAAATAATCTGTACAGGGATAAGTTAGGGATTATCCCTTTTTAACTTCATATCTAAAGCCATATCTAGTAATAGTTAAAATTCCAATATCTGATTCCATCACTATTTGTTTTGATGCTTTATCAAAACAAATTTTTCTCTCTTCCATTCTTTATCACCTCCTACGCCGGTTGTTTTCCTCTATTGCTCTCTATATTACGAATTAAATCGTACATTTTCCCTAAAAAAATATAATCTGTAGGAATTTGATATAAATCAGATAATTTATTCAACAAAGACATAGGAATGTTAGAACTATCTTTTTCATATTTTGATAATGTCTCATGATGTATTCCAATAATATTAGCTGCTTCTTTTATTGTTAAACCAGCATTAACTCTAGCAGATCTTAAAGATATAGAAATCATTTATTACACCTCCTTATTAACTTACCACCATTTTATACGAATTAATTCGTATTGTAAAGCGCTAATTTGATTTTTTGTTCGATTTTTTTCGTACTTTTGTTTACAAAATTCAAATTACCTATTATACTTTAAAATAAAGAGAGGTGATACGCATGGCTAGAGGTAGAGGGGAACTGACACCTAAGGATATAGAAATTAGAAAAATGATTTCTAATAATATTAACAAATTATTGGAGCAATATAATAAGAAACAAACTGACATTCATAATGCTACCGGTATACCAAAAAGTACTTTAACTGGTTATATAAAAGGTACTTCAACTCCTAATCAAGGAAATATTCAAAAAATATCAGATTTTTTTGGCGTAAAAAAATCTGATATAGACCCTAGATTTTCTAGTGATCTAAAAAAACAAAATGAAAAAAATTTAGATATAAATAGCATATACTCTCAACTAACTCCACCTCGACAACAAAAAGTTTACGATTTTGCAAAAAATGAATTAGAAGAACAAAATAGATCGAACATTATTCAAGGCAATTTTGGAAAAGATATTGATGAAGATAAAAAACAAGAAGTTTCATATGTGGGTTTATTATCAGCAGGTCATGGTTGTTCTAATTACGATAAAGAACGTCCATTAGGTACCGTTACAATGAGAGAATCTCAGATTCCTTCTCATTATGATCTTGCTTTTATGGTAGATGGAGATAGTATGCATCCCACTTTTGAAAATGGAGAAATAGTTTTTATTAAAAAGACTCCACATGTTATAAATGGTCAAATTGGTGCCGTGGAAATAAATGGCGAAGCATTTTTAAAAAAGATGTATGTAGAAAATCGAAGACTACGATTAGTATCTTTAAATTGTGAACGTGATAAAAATGGAAATCGCTTGTATCCAGATTTCTATGCAGATAAATATGATGAACTATATGTTATTGGCAGAATGATTGTGTAATAACAAAAATCACCTAGCCATTTGGTTAGGTGGTTTTTATATATAAAAAAGCCCATGCTTTCACATGGACTCTTCCTCATTTCTGAGATTGCAAATATATTATAACAAGAAGTGAGGTATATTTAAATGGCAAAAATTTGTGTAATATGTACAAATAAAATTGGTTCTCTTACTGGTAAAATAAAACTTTCTGATGGAAATTATGTTTGTAAAAAATGCTTTTCTCGTGCTGGTTTCACTTCAAGTATAGCTGATATTCAAATGGTACAATCTTTGTCGACAGAACAAATTAAAACAAAATTTTCTTCAAACTCTTCGAATTTATCTGCTAAAGATATTCAAAAAAATAGATTAGAATATTTTAAAAAAAATTCAGATCTGATGATTGGAGATATCATTTTTAATGACAAAGATAAAGCATTTCTGATTAAAAAATCTATACTTATGAATAGAGCACAAATTGTTGTAAAATATGATGAAATCCAAACCTTTACTCCTATATTTTTAGGCGGAAAAATCAAAAAACATCATGGAATTACACGTGCTTTAGTAGGCGGAGCGTTAGTCGGTCCTATCGGCGCACTAATCGGTGCTGGAACAGGAGGAAAAGAATGGGAGTCTATTAATAGATTGGGAATAGAAATATATCTTAAAGATAATAGAAAAATCAAATATGATCTGATAAGCAATGAGACAAAAATAAATTCACTTGTTGGTAAAAATTCATTCGATCAATATAACCATCTAAGTGCTAAATTAGAAAGTATTATATCTAATCAGACGAATACTTCTAATACTTCTGTTGAGGCAACTTCCGAAATCGATGAAATTAGAAAATATAAAGAACTTCTAGATGAGGGGATTATCTCTCAAGAAGAATTTAATGCAAAGAAAAAGGAACTACTAAATTTACCATAAAAACACGCCCCACCGACCAAAGCGAGCGTGTTCTAAGAAAAAAACAAACCTATACGATAGGCTTCTTTATGTTGTCTATTGTATCAGAGAAAGAGAGCTGATTCAATTATGTCAGAAGTAACAGGATACTTAGAACAAGTAGATAAGGAAACGTATAGACTGAGAGCTGTATTAGGATACAAACCTGATGGTTCAGCCAAAAGAAAAAGCAAAACTATAAAAGCGAATAGTAAAAGATCGGCATATAAAGAATTAAATATTTGGTTAGAGCAATTCGAAGGAATGACTAATGATTCGTTGGATTTGTTCAATATAACTTTTGGTGAATTTTATAGAAAAATATGGCTTTCAGAGGCTGAAAAAAATTTAGAGCCAAAATCTTATCATAACTATAAGCGAATGATTGAGAATAGATTTCTTGACAAATTCGATTTTATTCCTCTAATTGATATTAAGCCATACATGATAAAACAAATTGTTGTTAATGCTCAAAGAATCAACACAAAAGATCCTGGGAGAAATTCAGATAAACCTTTATCAAGAAATACAAAGCTTCGCATGTTATATGCCGTTAACAATTTATTTTTGATGGCTAAAAATGAGTACGGTGCAATTAAAGAAAACCCTGTGGAAAATGTAAAAATACCGAAAGAAAAAGGCGTAAAAAAGAATATCGAAGAACCATATTCTGAAGAAGAAATCCACGCAATGCTAAAAGCAGCATTTGAGGAAAGCATAGAAATTAAAACTTTAATTGTTCTAGCATTTATTACAGGAGCAAGACAAGGAGAAATTGCAGCTTTAGAAGAAAAAGATATTGACTTTGAGAAAAAAGAAATAAGATTTCATCAGCGGATATCAGAAGTAGATGGAAAATCAGATATTCGGTTGCTTCCAGGTTTGAAAAATGATGATGATGAAAAAATAGTAACCGGTCCTGCTTATCTATTTGATATGCTAGATGAATTAATCAAAGAGAATAAAAAGATTCGTTGGAAATTAAACGTAAAGAAACTAAAACACTATTTTATATTCGACACAAAACAAGATGGAACTTTGCCACGTGGAAGTTATCTGTATAAGAAGTTCAAACGATTCACCAAACGTCACAATTTGCGTCACATTCGTTTTCACGACATTAGACATACATCAGCTACCTATTTGCTTAGCGACCCTAATATGACTCCAAAAGAGCTTCAAAAACGATTAGGACACCGAGATTTTAATACTACAATGAATGTTTATGGCCATGTCTTACGCAAAGAAAAAGATACAGCAACTACAGCGTTTGAAAACCTATTAAAAAAAGATATAAAATAACGATAAAAAATTATATTCTCGGGTATAAACTCGGGTAGGATATATAAAAACTTGGGATAATTTGCGGTATATAAGCATATATAAATGCTGTAAATTCGTTTATCTTCATTTAAAACACCATTAAATAACGAACTCTTAATCAGCGGGTCGCGGGTTCGAGCCCCTCACGGCCCATTGGGTGCCAAACCCACGTCATCAGTACATTCTTGGCTACTTCGGTAGTTTCGAAAAGAGTGTACGTGATGACATTTTTTGTTTTTCGGATATATTTTTTTGATTGATCACTTAGTATTGTCCGAGGGAAAATTGCGAATGAATGAACTCCGCCAAACCGTCAATTAATTAAACCACATTGCTTCCACTAACAGATCTCTCATCGCAACCAAATGATAGCGTTTACTTTATTAATAGAGCATTTATCGTTACAATCTAATTAAAGTTTCAATGAAACAAAGTAAGTCTAGCCCTTTTGACGTATTACCAGAAAAGTTCGTACACCGTGGGATCCTATTTAGTTGATGAGACAGGCTTTTGCCAACCATTAACTAACTATTGGATCGTTTTATCAACTAGTGATTGGAGGAAAAAATTATGTGTGGACGTTATTTTTTTGATTTAGCATCCGATGAGCTGAAAAAATATTATGAACAAGTAAAGCCACAGGCAGAAAGTCGGCAAATCCACATCGGAAAAAATGAAATTTTTCCATCGAACCATGTAGTAACGTTAGGTCTTAATCAAGAATCCGCTGTTGTGCCAGGTATCACTCGTTGGGGCTTTACCGGTTTTAAAAAAGGACAGCGAATGATCAACGCTCGAGCAGAAACTGTCGAAGAAAAAAAGACATTCTCTCACCCTTTCAAAGAGCCTCGTTGTGTTTTTCCAATGTCGGGTTTTTATGAATGGGATTCTGACAAACACAAAGTAATGTTCACTGACAGTCAAACGTCCGTCCTTTATGTCGGTGGTTTTTATCGAATCCATAAAAATGAAGCTGGATTTGAAACCGAATCAATCATTTTGACCACTCAACCAAGTCAATCAGTGCTTCCCGTTCATGATCGCATGCCCTTAATCCTAGCAAAAGAACAGATTAAAGATTGGCTTAATGATTTAGATTTTGCAAGAAGTCAATTGACAGCGAATATGCCTGAGTTAATTCGGCATGACGTAGACTAATCAAAATTGAAAGTGTACTAGAGTCTTTCCCAAATACTCACCTCAAGCAAAAAATCTCAAAACACGAAAAAGATGTTTTGAGATTTTTTGTCTTATCACTAAAAACAACACACGCTGTAAAGAAATAACATACTTTAACTCACGTTGATCAATACCAATCGATCATTTTCAACTTTATATATATAATTAGTCCCTGTTTTATTTCTCAATGCTACATTATCATTTGTATCAAAGAGGGTATTCCCTTGTGCATGATACATGCTAATCGTACTTCCATTTGGAATTTCGAAGGTTCCCATTTGTCGATTTGAAACGCGACTATTTCCATTCCATGACATACTAAAAAGATTTTCTCCTTGAGGCCCCATTACTGAGATACTGAAATACAGTTTATTTTTAAATTGATCATTCATCATTACTGACCGACCCGGTAGATAATTTTCACTGATCGTTAGCTGTTGATCTTTGAACTTGATCAATAATTTATTTGGATTCCCATCAACTGATTGTCCTTTGATATCAAAGACTTGCTCTACTGACATCGGCACCATTTGACGACTGATTTCTTGGTAGTTCTTATCGAAAAGAACGATCTCTGCCTGGTCATTTTGCTTTAATTTACCAACATAATAATTGATTTTACCACTCGCTAATTCTTTGGAGGTAACTAACCGTTCTTTTTTTCCATTGACTTCTGCCCGTAGATACACGGCATTAGTACCCGCATAACTGCCAGTAATGAATGTGCTTTTACCGACTATATACTTGTTCAAAGTGATGGGTTCTTTTGGTGGCATTGTTATAGTCACCACTTGGCGACCGATTTCTTGATAATTTTGATCGAAGAGAACAATAGCTACTTTATCCGTTGGTTTCAAGTTACCAACGTAGTAATTGATGATCCCTCTTTTTAAACTTTCAGTGGATACCAAATAATCTTTTCGACCGTTCACTTCTGCTCGCATGTAGGTAGCACTTGCTCCATGATAGCTTCCTGAGATAACAAGGCTACGTCCAACGATATAATTCTCTAACGTTATCACTGGTTTCACAGGTTCTTCAAACGTTACTTGTTGACGTCCGATTTCTTGATAGTTTTTGTTGAATAACACCATATCCACGTTGTCGCTTGCTTTTAAATTCCCGACATAATAGCTAATTTTCCCACTAGCTAACTCTCTTGAAGGCACAAGCGTATCTTTTTTACCATTGACTTCAGCTCGTAAATAAACCGCGTCTGTTCCATTATAAGAACCGGTAATATCTAAACTACGACCAAGCACATATTTTTCTAAAGTAATCATGACTTTTTGTGATGTCATTCTTTTTGTTTGCATAGCTAGATTTTTGTGCATCTGCAGTGCATCGTTGCCTTGTATCTGTTTTGCAATTTTATCTGTTCCATTTATTTGCGCTCCTTGTACCCCAACGCTGGTTTGATTTTGCGATGCAAAAACTCGAGTAGTCGTTATAGCACCTAAAAATGAAACGGATAACAAAGCAATCAATAAACTTTTTTTATAATTCACTTCTTTCTCCTCCATTAAAACTGAATTAAGTTAAATGATAAGTAGCCTATATTCTATTAGATTATCTTTTCCATCCATTAGTTTCCAACAGCACTTGGAATTTCTTATTATCTTATGACGATCTTTTACTTTAACAAGCCAGCCAGAAGGCTTTATAGAAATCCAAGTAATTTTTATCTTTTGAATTAGCTGCTATTGTTCTTCATTTTTTTGCGAAGGTTTCTATCCATGAGTGAAAAATTTGATAATAGGATCACTGAGTGACACTTATTAATACCAAGCGATTATCTTCCATCTTATAGGTATAAGTTTTCCCTAGTTTATTTCTTAACACATGGTTATCATTCGTCGTGAAACGGGTCGTTCCTTCTGCATGTTCCATCACCACTTTACTTCCGTTCGGAACACTCACCATCCCCAAAGGAACATCGTATCCCACCTTCATATCCCCTCGAAAAACGGCACTATAAATCATTTGATTATCTGGATTAGTGATCCTTAACGTGAAATAAGGTGCATGACCAAACGCATTATCCATCGGAACCATCACTCCTTTAAGAGCATTAGCCATTGCTTTAACAGAGACTCTTTGATTTTCAGCAGTGATTAATAGTCGCTCTGTATTTCCGCTAGTTCCATCCATTGTAGGACCCAAAATATAAAATTCTTGTTTGACAGATAGTGGAACAGTTTGACGTCCAATTTCTTGGTAATCTTGATCATACAAAACAATTTTCACCTGATCAGTTTGCTTTAATGGACCAACGTAGTAATTGATTTTCCCATTAGTTAGTTCTACGGAAGGCACAAGAGCTTTCTTTTGACCATCGACTTCAGCTTGCATATATGTTGCCTTTGGTCCTTCATATGTTCCGAGGATACGATCACTTTTACCGATCACATAATCAGCTACATTGATTTTGACTTGCGCTGGTTCTGCGACTTGCACAGATTGCCGTCCAATTTCTTGATAGTTTTGATCAAACAAGACCAGTTCAACATGATCTGCTGGCTGTAATTGCCCCACATAGTATTGGATTTTTCCATCAACTAATTTTGGCGAAGGCACGAAGGCTTTTTTTTGACCATTTATTTCAGCTTGCATGTACATGGCATTCGTTCCGTTGTAAGTGCCAGTAATTTCTGTATCAGTGCCAACTATATA
This sequence comes from Enterococcus sp. AZ078, assembly GCF_051714985.1. Lineage (NCBI taxonomy): Bacteria > Bacillati > Bacillota > Bacilli > Lactobacillales > Enterococcaceae > Enterococcus > Enterococcus sp. AZ078. Next base: position 498,158 of record NZ_JBIOSW010000001.1, on the reverse strand, counting down.
TTTATTTAAAGTAATCTCTGTCTTGATCGGTTCTTCAAAAGCCAGTTTTTGACGTCCGATTTCTTGATAATTTTTATTGAATAATATAATCTCTACATGATCCGTTGGTTTTAACTTCCCAATGTAGTAACGAATTTTTCTTCTGAATAAACTTTTTGAAGTAACTAATGCCTCTTTCTTCCCGTTGACTTCGGCTCTCAAAAAAACTGCTTTATTGCTGTTATAGCGCCCAGTGATATATAAACTACGACCGACTATATATTTATCCAATACCATCGTCACCTGATTTGGTTGGGCATTTGTAGTGCGCACTGACGTGTTAACATTTTGTTGCTCTTCCTGTACTGCAAAAACGGGTGAAGTGATCATTCCTAAGGATGAAAGGAGCAATAGACTCAGTAATTTCTTTTTTTTAGTCATTTGAAAGAAATCCTCCTTATGATTCTCTTTATAATTAATGATAAGTTGGATGATAACATGTTTACTCAAAAATTTTTTTCATAAAATGATCGTTTTAGAAAGCATTTTTAAAATTCCAGTATATGGTTCTTTATCCTAATAATTATCCTTTAGCTCTCGATTGCTATTCTAAAAAAAGAGGGCTGTCCAAGTTTTTCTATTTTTTGTATCAAGCGTATGATTCATAAAAATTTAAATAGGCTGTTTTTGCTATAGCATCTCCTCATCTAACATCCGTTTCCAATCATGTGAGAAACTAACTGATACCCTCCTTGCATTATGGCACCTTTCTGTGATCATCTTTACCGTAATAGCATTCTACTGCAGTTGGATAGCCAAGTAATTCTCCAACTGTTTTAAATTGATACCCTTGTCCTTTTAAATATTCAATAATTTGAGGCATCGCATTGATTGTTTCCGAATAGATATCATGGAATAACAGGATAGCCCCATTATGAACGGTATTTTGAACACGTTGTACAATCATTTCCGAATTTCTAGTTTTCCAATCTTCTGAATCAACTGACCATAAAATGATGGGGCGTTTAATTATTTGAGCGACTCTATTTGATATACTCCCGTACGGTGGACGTACGAACGCAGCTGTTTTACCTGTCACCTTTTTAATTTCTTCGTCCGTTTTTTTGAGCTCACTCTCAACTGATTCCAGCGGGAGTCTCGTGAGATTTTGGTGATCATATGAGTGATTTTCGACTTCGTTACCGTCCATAACTGTTTGTTTCACAACTTCAAGGTATTGCTGAATATTTTGGCCCAGAACAAAAAACGTGCCATGTATCTGTTGGTCTTTCAAAATTTTTAAGAGTTTTGGTGTCGTTGTTCCATTTGGCCCATCATCAAAACTAAGTGCAATCGTTTTTTGTGCTTTAGTTTCTGTATTAGTTGTTGCTGTAGAAGGCTTAAGCTCCTGTTCCTTCGATGTCTCTATTGTCTGTGATGAGGTAATTGTTTGTTGCGTTACGGTGGTTTTTGTTAAATGTAAAGCCCGCAGTGAAATAACTTCCACCAATAAGACACCTGTAAAAAAACAAATTCCCGCAATCAAAAATTTTTGTTTCAATATCTTTTGGTCACCTTTCTACTATCGGTTTTTATGATTGATTTCAATATACCAAACTGATTTCCTCACTTTTTCTTTTAATTTATCATCTTTTCCTTTTTATAATGAATTAACAGTTTTGACATTTTGTCTAAAAATAATTTCGTTTATGCCTTTATAAAAAAATTGGAATTTACACCATTTTTTCACTCAGAAAGTCTCTATGAACTAGAAAAAATTTTTTAAATAAAGAATCACAAAAAAAATCAAAAATGTAATTGATTCTTGTTTTTTTATTGAAAGATTGATTTTTCAAAGTCATGTGTTGCTAAATGATAAGATTTCATTACTTGCGCTTTTAAATCATCCATATAATGCATTTTTCTGTTTTGTTTCGCTAGTGTTAAATCTTTATTCAAAGCATCTTGGAATAGTATCTCGAATTCATTAGAAGAATGAATCGTCCGTAGACTGTTTCAATTGACGGTAATTGGTTTGAACAAATCTTTTTCATTGATTGCGCTTGATTGTCCATTTCATTTTTTGAAGTTGTCACAACATTCGTACTTGTTAATGAATTCGTTGGTACATGATTATTTGGGATTTCTTCTGTATGCACGTATCCTTAGAAAGTATACTCATGAATATTGGGATCAATTTGTGGGAGTCTACTACCAATGGGAACTTCAAATGTTTGGTGCTAATGTTCTACCGAGGGGTGACCTATCATAGATAAACTTAATACGTTCTTACCGGTAAAAGCCTTCAGTAATAAAATACTAAATAAAAATTTAGATTTTTATGCTTTCTTAGACAATAAAATCCAGCTGGCTAGCAACATACCTGAATCAATATAGATATAAATCAGTGATGAGCCTGTATCATCTGTTTCCGACAAGACACGTTGATTATTTTTTTTATAAACTAAATAATATTTTTAATTTTTAGTTAAAACAGTTTTAGGCAGCTCTGTACTGATTTTTTCTTGTTCTACTGTGCTTAAATTAGTTTTTAATATGGGGATAAATTCGACCTGTAGAAATTTTTCCTGTTTATTCAGTTTTTCAATTACCCGCTTAGGTTCTGTAAGCAAGAGATCCTCATTAACACTAGGAACTACCGGTATTCCATAGAGTAATACCGAGCCTATAGTCTTAAAAAAAACACCTTATGGGAATTTTCTTAGTGCATATTTTATTTTCTTATCGCCAAATTTTTGTTTGTCCACTTTATTTTTCTCCTTAAATGTACATTTAGTTAAGGAAATTATATTGAGAGATAAAGAACTTAATTATTATATTTTTTAAGAAAATCTTCTATTTTATCATAGAATAAAAATAGCAAACAATAATAGCCTCTTTTACATTCCCTTAGTACCATGGCTTATGTATTTTTCCCATCAACAGTGAGTTACATAAAAAAGTTCTGAATACTAACAAAAAATGAAGCGTTCCAAAAATAGTAAAGACTATTTTCAGAATGCTTCATTTGATTTACTAGAGTTTGATCGAACTTTTCGTGATCAGTTACCTAAACATTATTCTTTCCAGCTATCGACTGTTTTTTGATTTTCTTTGATCCAGTCTTGTGCTGCTTGTTGTGGATCTTTTCCGTTATTGATTTCTAACATGACTTTTTCCATATCTTTTTCTGACCAGTGGAAATTATCTAAGACCTTATATGCTTCTGGTTGGTCTTCTTTTAATCCTTTGCGGACGATCGTATGGATTTCTTCAGCACTTCCCATGGCTTTTTTAGGATCTTCAAGATACTTCAAGTCATATTTAGCAAACATCCAATGTGGAGTCCAACCAGTAATAACGATTGGTTCTTTCTTTTTGATGGCTTGACCTAATGCCACTGTCATCGCACCTGAAGAAGAAGTTTCTACGGTCCAATCTTTTAAGTTGTCATATTGCTTGATTGTATTTTCAGCAGCATTGACGACTCCGGCACCAGGTTCAATACCGGTGATTTTCTTATCTGCTTGATTGGTTAATTCTTCAATCGAGTTGACATCCATATAGCTTGGAACAGCTAAGCCAACTTTAGCACCAGTTAAATTAGCACCTAGATCATTTATTTGGTCTTTGTACTGTGCATATTGAGAACCATGGGTTTTTGGTAACCACGCAGCTACCATCCCATCTGATTCTCCTTTAGAAACAGATTCCCACATGATGGAATTATCTAATGGTGTGATCGACACATCATAGCCCATTCCTTTGAGTACTTCAGCAACTACATTCGTTGAAGCTACTTCAGTATCCCATTCTACATATGAAAGATTGATTTTTTTTGTTTCTTTGTTATTAGCTAAACTACCTAAGCCAATGGCACCTAAAATCACAACCACTACAGCTCCAATAATGATTCCTTGGCGTTTTTTACTTTTTTGTTTGTTCGCACCTGTCGCTTTTTTATTATTTGGTTGATTCAAATGTTGCGTAAAACGGTCAATGATGATCGCCAAGATAACTAAAGCTACCCCGTTAACAAATCCATTTCCGACTTGCGCACGTTGTAATGCTGACAAGACGCCACGACCTAATCCTGGCGCTCCAATCATTGAAGCAATCACGACCATTGAAAGTGACAACATGGTGGTTTGGTTGATCCCCGCCATGATCGTACTTTTAGCCAATGGTAATTCTAACTTGAACAGTTTTTGCCAACTGGTACTACCAAATGAATCAGATGCTTCCACCAATTCTTTTGGTACTTGGCGAATACCTAGATTTGTGAAACGAACAGTTGGTGGTAACGCAAAGATAACTGAGGCGAATACCCCTGGAACCATCCCAATCCCAAAGAATGCAACTGCTGGGATCAAGTAAACAAATCCTGGCATAGTTTGCATAAAGTCAAGGATCGGTTTGATGATACTTTGCGCTTTGCTGCTTTTTGCCATTAAGATTCCTAATGGTACACCAATAATGATGGAGATCATACTAGACAATAAGACAAGTGTCACAGTATTCATCAAATCAGACCATAACCCTTGATTGTAAATAAACCATAGACCGATCAACGTAAACAAGGTAAGTCCTGGACGTTTCTTAGAGATAAAGAATGCAACGACTGTTAATAAAAGGATGAACACTGGTGCTGGAATAACTAATAATAAATTAGTGATCCCAGACATCACTGCTTGCCCGATCGTTTGTAGAAAAGCAAATAATCCTGCAAACGTAGTCGTAAACCATTCTGTCAATTTTTCAACCCAATCTGCTACGGGTAATTGATAGTTTAATAAATTATTCATGTTCATTCACCTCACCTGATTCTGCTAATGCTTCAATCACACTTCCTCGAATGACAACCCCTTTAAGTTTACCGTTGTCAACGACTGCTAGTGGCGTAGGTGAATCATAAATAATATTGAAGATATCACTGACAATCATGTCTTTCCCAATGACAGTGACATTTTCATCTAAGAAATCAATCAACGGCCGTTTTTGGCGTCTGGCTTCTAGCGCTTGATCAGCTGTAATGATTCCTTTTAAGTTTCGTTTTCTATCGACTGCCATCAACATACTTACTTCTTCGTTGCGCATTCGAGTCAATGCAACATTCGGACCATCTGATTCAATATTGGTAGTCAACGCTGGAACCATGATATTTTGAGCTGTTAAGACTTTGGAGCGGTCCACTTCCTCCACAAATTCTCGAACATAATCGTTAGCAGGATTCGTTAAGATTTCTTCCCCTGTGCCGATTTGCATGATTTCACCATCTTTCATCAATGCAATACGGTCACCGATTCGCAACGCTTCGTTTAGATCATGGGTGATGAAAATGATTGTTTTTTGGACATTTGATTGTAATTCGAGTAGTTCATCCTGCATTTCACGGCGAATCAACGGATCAAGAGCAGAAAAAGCTTCATCCATCAATAAAATCTCTGGATCGTTGGCTAATGCTCGAGCTAGCCCCACACGTTGTTGCATCCCACCAGATAATTGATTTGGATATTGATCTTTAAATGAAAGCAAACTTGAGTTTTCAAGTGCTTGTTCTGCTTTTTGTTGGCGTTCTTCTTTCGGAACTCCTCGAACTTCTAAACCATATTCCGTATTTTCTAAGATCGTACGATGTGGAAATAACCCAAAGTTTTGGAAAACCATATTGATCTTGTGACGACGAACTTCACGAAGTTCTTCTTTACTCAATTTTGAGATGTCTTCTCCATCGATATAGATGTTTCCTGCTGTTGGTTCGATCAAACGATTCAATAATCGAATCAAGGTTGATTTCCCACTACCGGAAAGACCCATGATAACGAATATTTCGCCTTCTTGAACATCAAAGCTAGCATCGTACACACCGACCGTTGCGCCGGTTTTTTTCAATATATCTGTCTTCGGTTGATGATTCTTCATCATTTCTAAAGCTACTTGTGTCTTTTTACCAAATATTTTTGTTAAATTTTTTACTTCTACCTTTACCAAACAAATTTCTCCTTTTTTATGTTTATGTAAATTCATTTTACTTTCTGAAAAAAGTGACCACACTATACTAACATCGTGTAGTCACTTTGTCAAAAAGGAGACTTTTTTGTTTGCTTCCAAAATAAAAAAAACTTGAATAAAGCCCTAGCGGTTAGGCTTATTCAAGATTAAAATTTGATGATAAAAAATAATTAAAGGACTAGTTTTCTGGATAGAAGAAATTAGTCATTCTTTGTAAGGTAAATTCGTTTCCAATGAAATGTACAGTGTCACCCGCTGTGAATTTGGCATACGGTCCAGGTGAAACGAGCAACTCTTCTTTATGGGAAATCGCAATCACTGTCGCTCCTGTTGCTTGCCAAATATTCAACTCGCTGATGGAGCGGTCAAGGTGGGTCGCTTCTTTCGTCAACGTTAATTCAAATGGCAATAAAGGATTCATCTTATGTATCCGTTTCGTTTGACTGACTAATTGATCTAATAATTGTGAAAAATGATCCAATTCTTCTTGTTGCTTTTCTACACTTGCCATAATTTCAGCTTTTGTTTCTTGGATCGATTGAACATCTTGGTATTGCAATAAAAAATCTTTGGCTTTCTCTTTTGAGGCAACGAATGCCCCACTGCCATGGCGAACCTCCATGATCCCTAGATCAACTAGCACATTGATTGCTTTTCTTGTAGTTTCAGGAGAAGCATTATATGTACTTGCTAAAGTGGATCTCGCATGGATCTTCTCCCCTACCTGATAACGGTTTTCCACGATTCGTTCAGCCAGATCAACTGCGATTTGTTGGTATCTTGGACGAACAATTTTTTTCTTTCCTGCCATTTATTCTCCTCTTCCTTCTCTTTTTCAGTTACATCTTACTATGGGAAATCAAAATAAGCAAAAAATCTTAAAAAGGTTTTAAGTCTGTTCCTTGGAGAAAAATCAAAAGAAGCAGAATCAACCACAAAAAAAACAACGAACGATGAACTGTTTTTCGATCATCACTCGTTGTTTTTATCATCTCTCATCCGTTAGACTTTCTTTACTGGGCAAGCACTTTTACAGTCATCACACGTTTTTCCTGATTTGACACGTGAAAACACGATATAACCAGCACTGCCAAAGATCAATACACTTAATAAAAAAGTCGCCATTTAATTTCCACCTTCTAATGATAACGTCAAAATTTCTTGTTTCTTCTGCTGCTTTTTCAATAAAGCGTAACCTAATCCAATCAGGACCATACCTGCTAAATAAGTCGAAAATACGATAGAGCCGCCTTCTAATAAATGAGCGAACTGATAAATCATGAAGCTTACCAAGTAAGCAAACCCACATTGATAGCCAACTGCGATCAGTGTCCATTTCCTTGAATTCATTTCACGATGGATCGCACCGATTGCTGCAAAACAGGGAGCACAAAGCAGATTGAAGGACAATAAGGAATAAGCAGCAGCGGAAGTATACGTACCTTGTAATGCTTGCCAAATCTCTCGACCATTTTCCGCTACTTCTTTGTGCCCAAACAAAATACCAAAAGTCCCAATGACATTTTCTTTGGCCACTAATCCAGTGATCGTAGCTACTGTTCCTTGCCAATTCCCCCATCCTAGTGGTTGGAAAAGAGGAGCCACAATCCGTCCAACACTTGCTAGAATACTTTGATCTTCCGTAACAGGTTGACCAAAAAAGTTATACGAAGAAGTAAACCAAATCAAAATACTTGAAACAAAGATGATCGTTCCTGCTTTTTTGACGAATGATTTACTGCGGTCATAGGTTTGGCGTAAAATCGTTGTTCCTTGTGGAAAATGATACGCTGGTAGTTCCATAATAAATGGTGCGGTATCGCCAGCAAATAACTTCGTCTTCTTCAACATGATCCCTGATAAAACGATGGAAGACATACCTAGAAAATAAGCAGAGGGGGCTACCCAAGAAGTATGGGGGAAAAACGCTCCTGCAATCAAAGCAATGATTGGTAATTTAGCAGAACATGGCATAAACGTTGTGACCATGATCGTCAAGCGCCGATCTTGCTCATTTTCAATGGTTCGGCTAGCCATCACTCCTGGAACACCACAACCTGTAGCAATCAACATAGGAATAAACGATTTTCCTGACAAACCAAATTTCCGAAATAAACGATCCATCACAAAAGCGATCCGTGACATGTAGCCACAATCTTCCAAGAAACTTAAACACAAGAACAAGACGATCAGCTGAGGTAGAAAGCCCAACACTGCGCCTACCCCTGCTATGATTCCATTGAGGATCAATTGTTGCATCCACTGTGCCACTTGCCAGTTGACCAGTACCTGTTCGACGTGTTGTGGCAACCAGCTCCCAAATAACGTGTCATTGATCCAATCAGTTCCCATTGTTCCGATTGTTTGAATCGCTAAATAATAGATCAGCCACATGACAAAAGCAAAAATTGGTAAAGCGAACCAGCGATTAGTAACGATTCGATCGATTTTATCACTGATGGACAAGCGAAATGAATCCGTAGACACGACACAAAGTGCAGTAAGTTGCGTTAGCCATTCATATCGTTCATTAATAACTATCGTTTCGCTATCTTCATCAAATAGTCTCTCTGTCAGACGAATCAGCTGCTCAATTTCTTTTTCTTGTTTTGTCGTTATTGTTTGTTTTTCCCATAACTGTGGATCACGCTCAAAATATTTGATGGCAGACCAGCGTTGAAAAGGCTGATCTTTTCCTAATATCTCTTCGATTTCATGGATTGCAGCTTCTAGTCGATCGTCATAATTAGTTAGTAAGGATACCTTCTGTTCTTTTGGCTGCTTGAAGGCATCAATGATTTTCTTCGTGAGTTTATCCAACCCTTCTTTTTTCAATACACTGATAGGAACTACAGGTATGCCTAAACCATAACTTAATTTTTCGACATTGATTTTTTTGCCATTTTTTTTAATGATATCCATCATATTCAGTCCGATAATGATGGGGATGCCTAGATCTAATAATTGTGCAGTCAGATAAAGATTTCTTTCTAAATTTGTGGCATCGACAATATTGATGATCAGATCAGGACATTCGTTGGTTAAATAATCTCTCGCAATTACTTCTTCAGGTGTATAAGGTGACAGGGAATAGATTCCAGGTAAATCTTGAATCTTGATTATCGGATTCTTCTTCATTTTTCCTTCTTTTTTTTCCACCGTTACCCCTGGCCAATTCCCTACGTATTGTTTAGCACCAGTTAAGGCATTGAATAAACTACTCTTTCCACTATTAGGGTTACCAACTAAAGCTACCTTCATTTTTTACACCTCTTTTTGCACAAGGATCAACATTGCTTCTTCTTTACGAAGCGTTAACTCATACCCTCGCAATGTAATTTCTAACGGATCTCCTAGTGGTGCTAATTTTCTTACGGTCAAAGGAACATTTTTCGTTACACCCATATCCATCAAACGCCGTTTAACAGCGCCTTTTCCATGTATCCCTACAACGATTCCTCGTTCTCCAACAGTCAGTTGATCTAATGAAGTCCAGTTATCCTTAGAAAGTTCGTTCTTTTTCACTAAAATTTGTTTAAACAATTCTCGATCGATCGCGATCCGATTATTTTTTAGCAGGACGATTCCATTACTTCCTGATCGATTGATAACAACGAGTTTACTTCCAACGATTATACCGAGATTTTGCAAATGTTTTTTGACTGCTTCACTCGTTTGCAATTTTTCAATTTGGTAAACAAGATTTAGCTTCGCTTCTTCTAAAGGGACAGTGGCATCTAAAGATAAAGTAGCATTCAAATTCATAAATCGATTTTCATCTCCTTCTTGTGAAAAACATCATGATAGTTCTTTCTATTTATTTTCCCTATTATTTACTTCATTTATCAACATACATTGAGAATCATTCTCAATAAGAATACTCTCGTTACTTGATAAAGTCAACGAACGTTGTGATTTTATGAGCGAACTTTCATTTAACCACTTAATAAGGAGATAAAAAAATCTTTTCGGGGATTTTTCCACAACCTTCACTGTACTAAAACAAGTATTTTTTCCCCTGTTACTTGTTTTCAGCTGTTTTTCAAAAACCACAAAACATAGTATTCCACAGTTTCCACAACACAAGATGTAGTGTTTGTTGTTTGACTTTTTTACTAATAGTTTTATACTATTCATTATAGATAAACAAGAGCTGTGGAGGAGGCAATACACATGAATGTCAAAATATTTTCTAAAAATAATTGTATGCAATGCAAGATGGTCAAACGCTTTTTAACTGACAACCAAATCGATTTTGAAGAAGTTAATATCGACGAACAACCAGATGCAATTGAATGGTTAAAAGCTCAAGGATTCCAAAGTGTTCCTGTCATTACGTCAGATGCACAAACGGTGATCGGGTTTCGACCAGATCAACTTCGCAAACTTGCTAGTTAGTCACCAGTCAATCGAAATGGAAAAGAACGTAGAATTGGATTTGATGGAATTGAGGCACTTGTTTTTGCCGTAAACTCCCCAAATCCTTTTTTACAGCACGAAACAATATTCACTATCAAAATATGGAATGAAGGTTGGGCGTACTTATGAGTCTTAAGCAGTTAAAAGATGTTAGTTACTTTAAATTAAACAATGAAATCAATCGACCAGTAAATGGTCAGATCCCGCTAAATAAAGATAAAGAAGCGCTAACCGCTTTTTTTGAAGAAAATGTCAAACCAAACACGATGACGTTTGCAACAGCAATGGATAAAATCAATTATTTGATTGAAAACGACTATTTAGAGTCAGAATTTATCCAACTGTACTCTGCTGAATTTATTGAATCACTTTATCAATTTTTAGCAGAACAACACTTTACCTTTAAATCATTTATGGCTGCCTACAAATTTTATTCACAATATGCGTTAAAAACGAATGACGGGACTGCTTATCTTGAATCTTATGAAGATCGAGTAGCTTTCAACGCACTTTATTTTGCTAATGGTGATGAACAATTGGCGCTGTCTTTAGCAGATGAAATGATCCACCAACGTTACCAACCTGCTACCCCCTCTTTCTTGAACGCCGGTCGGAAACGTCGTGGAGAACTCGTTTCTTGTTTCTTGACACAAGTAACTGATGATATGAACTCTATCGGTCGTTCGATCAACTCTGCTTTACAACTATCACGTATCGGCGGTGGTGTTGGGATCACTCTTTCAAACCTACGTGAAGCGGGTGCACCGATCAAAGGTTATGAAGGAGCAGCAAGTGGTGTTGTCCCTGTTATGAAATTATTTGAAGATAGTTTTAGCTATTCAAACCAATTAGGTCAACGTCAAGGTGCTGGTGTCGTTTATTTGAACGTCTTCCACCCAGATATCATTGCTTTTCTTTCTGCCAAGAAAGAAAATGCAGATGAAAAGATCCGAGTAAAGACACTTTCACTTGGTGTAATCGTTCCTGATAAATTTTACGAGTTAGCTCGTAAAAATGAAGAAATGTATCTTTTCAGTCCTTATAGTGTGGAAAAAGAATATGGCGTGCCATTTTCTTATGTCGACATCACTGCTGAGTATGATCATTTAGTAGCGAATCCTAATATTCGGAAACAAAAAATCAAAGCACGTGAACTTGAAAATGAAATTTCGAAATTACAACAAGAATCCGGTTATCCTTATATCATCAATATTGATACAGCTAATCGTGAAAATCCAGTTGACGGAAAGATCATCATGAGTAACTTGTGTTCGGAAATCCTACAAGTTCAAACACCTTCTGTTATCAATGGAAAACAAGAATATGAAGTATTAGGAACGGACATCTCATGTAATCTCGGTTCGACTAACATCGTTAACTTGATGGACAGCCCTGATTTTGGTCAGTCTGTGCGCACGATGACGCGGGCATTGACTTACATCACAGATGCTTCCGATATCGATGTTGTTCCTCCAATCCAAAATGGAAACAAATTGAATCATACGATCGGACTAGGAGCAATGGGCTTACACACTTTCTTTGCGAAGGAACAAATGGCGTATGGCTCTGAAGAATCCTTAGATTTCACAAATATTTACTTTATGCTTTTAAATTACTGGACATTAGTTGAAAGTAATACGATTGCTCGTGAAAGAAAACAAGTCTTCCATAACTTTGAAAAATCTGCTTATGCAGATGGAAGCTATTTTGATAAATATGTTACTGGAGAATTCCAACCAAAATCTGATAAAGTAAAAGCTTTATTTGAAGGAATCTTTATTCCAACTGCTGAAGATTGGGAAAACTTAAAACAAGCGATCATGACCGATGGTTTATACCATCAAAATCGTCTAGCTGTAGCACCGAATGGTTCGATTTCTTATATCAATGACACTAGTGCAAGTATTCATCCGATTACACGCATGATCGAAGAGCGTCAAGAAAAGAAAATCGGGAAAATCTATTACCCAGCGCCTTATCTGTCAAATGAAACAATTCCTTACTATACTTCAGCTTATGACATGGACATGCGAAAAGTCATTGACATTTACGCAACTGCTCAACAACATGTAGATCAAGGAATGAGTTTAACCCTATTTATGCGTTCTGAAATCCCAGAAGGTCTATATGAATGGAAAACAACGACTAAACAAACAACACGTGATTTGAATATCTTACGTCACTACGCTTTCCATAAAGGAATCAAATCAATTTATTACGTTCGGACGTTTACTGATGATGCAGAAGAAATCGGCAGCAATCAATGTGAAAGTTGTGTCATCTAAAACAAGTAAGCAAAAAATGAACAGACAGGTAATTTAAATAAAGGAGCATTTCTCATGTCAGAAACTTACTATGAAGCAATAAACTGGAATGAAATTGAAGATATCATTGATAAATCTACGTGGGAGAAACTAACTGAACAATTTTGGTTAGATACCCGTATTCCTTTGTCTAATGATTTAGATGACTGGCGGACACTGTCACAGTTAGAAAAAGATACGGTTGGCCATGTCTTCGGTGGACTGACTTTACTCGATACTGTCCAATCAGAAAGCGGAATGGATCAGCTGCGTAAGGATGTCCGTACGCCGCATGAAGAGGCTGTATTGAACAATATCCAATTTATGGAATCGGTCCATGCAAAAAGCTATTCTTCCATTTTTAGTACATTGAATACAAAAAAAGAAATCGAAGAAATCTTTGAATGGACGAATACAAATCCTTATTTACAAAAAAAAGCGGAACGTATCAATGAAATCTACAAAAATGGCACACCTTTAGAAAAGAAAATCGCTAGTGTGTTCTTAGAAACATTCTTATTTTATTCCGGCTTTTATACTCCTCTTTATTATTTAGGAAATAATAAGTTAGCGAATGTAGCAGAAATCATCAAATTGATTATTCGAGATGAATCAGTTCATGGAACTTACATTGGCTACAAATTCCAATTAGGTTACAATGAACTATCAGAAGAAGCACAAGAACAGCTAAAAGACTGGATGTATAATTTATTATATGAATTGTACGAAAATGAAGAACGTTATACCGAGGAACTGTATGATCCAATCGGTTGGACGGAAGAAGTAAAAACATTCTTGCGCTACAATGCCAATAAAGCATTGATGAACCTGGGAATGGATCCACTTTTTCCAGATACAGCGAATGATGTCAATCCAATCGTGATGAACGGTATCTCTACCGGTACCAGCAACCATGATTTCTTCTCACAAGTGGGAAATGGCTACCTCTTAGGGCATGTGGAAGCAATGCAAGATGACGATTATTTGATTGGTTTAGATGACTAAATAGGAAAAGAACGTTTAAGCGTTGGGTTGTCCCCACCTTAAACGTTCTTTTTATGTGCTTTTTCTCAGTCAATCATTTGATATGTTCATGAAACTAAATATGGAAAATTCTCTCTGCATACTGGTCTTCGATTTTTAGGTTTCGTTCGTGTCCCCCATCGATATTCGCACTTAAATAAACTGGCGGTTCAAAACCTTGAGCAACCATTCGCTCAATAGCTTCTAACATCGTTTGTTGGAGTAACAATGTAGCCGCATATGTCGAAGTCCCGCAGACTTTGGTCTCTAATCCATCAACAGGTAATACCGCATCACCATAAACAGAGTGGTTATCTAAAACAACATCTGCAAATTCATACAATAACTTTCCACTTTCATGTCGTGAAGTGGATGCTTTAGAGGCAGCCAATGCCGTGACCACGATCAATTTATTTCCACGCTTTTTGATTTCTTCAGCCATTTCAATTGCCATGGGGTTTCTCCCAGAATTAGAAATCAGGAAAAAGACATCATTGGGATGGATGGATACTTTGTGCATGAGCGTTCGTCCGACACCAGCATGTTGTTCGTACATGCCCCCCGCAGGATCTAAAATCAGTTTTGACGGTATCAATCCACCTGCACGCCCACTGATTTCTAGCGCTGCTGCATGGGAATGTCCGCTACCAAAAGCCTGCGTAATCCCACCGTTCATAATTCCATCGGCTACGATTTGGGCTGCTTTCGTTATATTTTCTGTTTCATACTTCTCTAATGTTTCAGTTAATTTTTTACATTCTTCAAAAAATGCGAGTGTCATAAGGCTCTCTCCTTTTTATGATTATTCCTCATTTAGTTAGAAAATCACATGATTCCGAATACTCTTAATAAAATCGATAACACCATGATCGCTAAAATCGCTCTTGTTGAATTAAAGTATTTTTTGCCTAACAACCAATAAATGACACCCACTAAAAGGGCTGGAATCATCATCGGCATGATCTGATCTAGTGTTTCTTGAAGGTTAAGTTCGACATCTCCCGTTTTAAAGGTCCAAGTAATTTGGGCATTGATCACCGATGGAATCATGGCACCAATCACCGTGACCCCTAATAAAGTAGCAGCATTGGTCAACGCATTCAAATGTCCGGACATACTAGTCACTAATTTCACGCCTTGAGTATAACCTATTCTTACAGAGAAAAATCGAAAGACTAAAATCGCCAGATTTACTAATACCCAAACAGCAACTCCGATCGCGTTTCCTTGTAGAGCTAAATAGGAAGCCACTGAACCAAAAACAGTTGGGAACAATACTCCAAAAATCGTATCCCCGACACCAGCAAATGAACCCATTAATCCAGTTTTCAAACTAGACACCGTATCTTTTGATTGTTTGCCTTCAGCTTCTTCAGTAGCGATATCGATTCCCAAAATAAAACCGCCCATATGTGGTGTTGTATTAAAAAATTGACTTTGCATGTTCATCATGGCAATCTTGGTTTCTTCATCGTCGCCGTAGAGTTTTTCGATGATCGGTAACATGGAGTACAAATAGCCCCCACCCATCATTCGCTCATAGTTCCAAGACAATTGGCTACCATACAACCAATTGATACTTACTTTATCTAGGTCTTTTTGATTAATCTTCGTACTCATCAGCACTTAATCCTCCTTTTCCATTTGCATCAGCTTGAGCCACTTGTGTCAGATTGTTTTGCTTTCCGATCAAATTCTTAAATTGTAAAATGGCTAAAGCCAATCCTAATAAAGCCACGCCAAACATAGGCATCTTTAAGTAAGCAACTGCCAAAAACCCAATCATCAAGTACGTAATGAAATTTTTAACTGGTAAAAATCTTAATAAAATGGCGATACCGACTGCTGGTAACATGCCTCCTGCAACTGCCAACCCGCCAGTCAACCATTCTGGAATTACATCTGAAACAATTTGAATCACTCGGTCACCAAAACTAAAGACGATAAAAATAGGAACGCCTCGTGATAATCCCCAACTCATTGCTCCCAACAAGTGATAAATTCTTATTTTTTTAGTATCAGCTAAACGAATATTTTTATCGATTCTCTTTTGAAAGAACACATTGCAAAATCGAGCAAAAATATCTAACTGGATCATCAACAATGCTACTGGAACAGCTAATCCGATACCAAATTCCACACCTCTTCCACTCGTAATCGCAAAAACAGTTCCCACGATCGAAGCGGTCATATAATCTGGGACACTTGCTCCTCCATAAGCTTGAATACCCAATCCCATTAATTGCAATGTTGCACCTACTGCCAATCCAGTGGTCAGATCCCCCATTACTAAACCTGTAATGGTACCTACGATCAGTGCTTGGTTAGCAATCACATTGATCCCTAAATTTTCGATGATGACATAAAATCCTAACAGTGATAATACGATGATTTGCCAAATTTCTATATTCATTCGTTCCCCCTACTTTCCGTAAAATTGTGAAAATCGTTTTTCTTCTTCCATTGGTACCATTTGTGCCGTCACAACTATTCCTGCTTTTTCCAACTCTAAAATCTTCGCAATTTCTGCTTCGGTTAAAAAGACGGATTTTTTGATTTGAAGGGTTCCTTCTCTCGAACTGGCATTGCCTAAATTAAATGATTCAATTGGTACACCCGCATCGATCAAATCAAAGATCGTTTGAATCTTTTTGGTAAGCAACATGATTTTTTGATCTTGATAAATCCCTTCTTTTAACCGTTTTGCAGCGGTAACCGTTTTCAATATACTCAATTTGATACCACCTGGAACAGCAGCTTTTAAAGAGGCCTTAGCAATTGGATCATTGACCACTCCATCATCAACGATCATAACTCTTGTCGTTCCCATTTTCCCTAACCAAAGTGTCGCTACTTGACCATGGATCAACCGTTCATCCAATCGGACATGGCTGATCCCCAATTCACTCATTTTGTTGGAAACGGAAGCCACAACTGATGGCTCAGTCTCTGCTGTGTTCGATGGTAAATCCGCTGCGGTGCTTCCAAGGGACGTTTTAATCCCTTGAACACCGACGGTCGAAATGGTCTGAACGATTTCATTCAGCGAAGCCTTAGGATTAAAGCGTTCGCTATAAGCTTGAAGCAGCATCGGAATATTCAAACCAGAAACAATTTCGATTTTTCTGCTTCCTTCTTCTTTCAGCTGGTTCAGCTGATTAAAAGGTGTCCCACTCCATAGATCAACTAAACACAACAGTTCATCATCAACGGAATACTTCGCTAACACCTGTTCCACTTGGTGGCGAAACTCTTCTGGACTATTTTCAGGCATCAATACACACACATCTACCTGTTCTTGTTCTCCAAAGATCATGTCTCCCGTTTGCTTTACGCCTAAAGCGAACTCGCCATGGCTTGCAAGAATAATGCCGATACTCATTTTTCTTCCTCCTTTAGTGTTAATTCAATCACTGGGATCAATTCATTTGGTTCTTTAATCGGAATGTTTAGCATCAACATGCTCGGGTCAAGCGCCTCCTTCACATGAACTTCAGTAATCTCTTTGTATAAATTAGTTGTCGCTTTTCTTTCTCCTCCTAAATGCTTCGTATCGACAAAACGAATCTCGGAACCATCATTGAGTAGTTTCGCAAACTTCACTTTTCCACCTAATTCTGGTAATAAAATCGTTCGATAAGGCCAACTAAAAATGTGAAGATATAATTTATTTCCTTTTTGAGTGTATCGACAATCTTGAGGTGGTGTAAAACTAGATAACCCCGCACCGTAAATCGCTTTTCCATGTTTTCGTAGCCATTGACCAACAGAACTTAAAATGCTATTGCTATTGTCATCCCACTCTCCTCGTGCGTTTGGTCCAATATTCATCGTGAAATTTCCACCTTTGGAGACAGTATCCACTAGTTGTTTCGCTACCATTTCACTCGTTTTGAAATTAAGGTTGTCCCGATCGTAACCCCAACTATTATTTAAGGTTTGAACGGTTTCCCATACCTCTTCTTCGTTGTCCATTGCCTTACTTCTAGCAAATTGTTCTGGGGTAAGTACACCACGATGCAAGTCTAACCGGTCATTGATCAAAATATTAGGTTGAATCTCATGGATCATTTTTTCTAATTCAACACTTCCCCAATCTTGCGCCCCTTTACCGACCGAAGTTCCCCAATCTCTGCTTTTATAAGAAAAATCAAACCATAGATAGTCAATCGTACCGTAACTTGTCAATAATTCTCTGACTTGATTTGCCATAAATTGGCGATAATTTTCCATGTTGCCAGGATGTTGTTCGATATAGGTTGGATTATTTCTCATTGGATGATAGCCATCTACTAAGAAATCTGGATGATGCCAGTCTAATAGAGAATAATAAAGACCGATCTTGATTCCAACTTGACGAAATGCTTCAATCAATTCTCCTAACAAATCTCTCTGATATGGTGTTTTTCCTATGTGATATTCTGTTTCTTTCGTATGCCATAAACAAAAACCATCATGGTGTTTTGCTGTAATAATGACATACTTAAAACCTGCTTCTTTGGCTTTTTGAGCCCATTCATGTGGATCTAATAAATCAGGATCGAATTGATCCAGATATTTTTGGTAATCTGCTACACTGATTTCTTCTAAAGTCTGGACCCATTCATGTCTTCCTGCCACTGAATACAATCCGAAATGAATAAATAAACCATATCGACTCTCAGAAAACCATTTTCGTTCACTATTTACACTCATTTTTTTCCTCCGTTAACATTTCTATTTGATTTAACCAAAGTATAACGAGCAATTTAAAACGTTTCCATACTTGAATAATTTGTTGACATTTATTCAAAAAATGATTCACGCGAAAATATGTAAGCGTTCTATTGTATGATTATAACCGAAGCAGATTTGCTATCCACTTAGAAAAGGAGGAAAAATCTATGAGTACGATCTTAGCCTTTGATTTAGGTGCTACCAGTGCGCGAGGTATCGTTTTTTCCTTAATGAATGGTCAAATCAAGGAAGAAAAAGTTTATCGTTTCACTGATTACCAAGTGATTGATCCCAACAAAGATGAAATCCATTGGAATATTGAGAAAATCATGACGAATATCAAGGAAATCATTACTTTAGCAACTACAGAATATGTCATTGAAAGTATCGGCATCGATACATGGGGCTGTGATTTTGGTTTGATAGATAAAAAAGGACAGCTAGTGCTACCACCACTTTGCTATCAAACTATGCTGAAAGAACCTAATTTACATTATGGTGGGGATTTACCAACTCACTTTCACGAACGTACAGGGATTCCAAATGCATCGATCAATACCAGTTCCCAACTACTCTACTTAAAAAAACATTATCCTGAGCAGCTAAATAAAGCAAGTACTCTTTTGATGATGCCTGATCTGATCCATTTTTTATTAACAGGTACGATCTTAACAGAATCTTCGATCGCCTCAACGAGTCAATTATTCGATATCGATAAACATCAATGGGCATCCGACCTTATTGAACAATTAGGGATTTCCCCTTCCTTGTTTTCAACGATCGTTCTTCCATATACAAAAATCGGTTTGATAAATCTAGCCGAAAAACAACTTCCGATTCATTCGGTGATGTCCCATGATACTGCTAGTGCGATCTTTGCTTTACCAACCAACGATCACTCTTGTTTCTTTTTATCCTCTGGCACCTGGTCTGTTCTAGGAGAAAAATCAGAAAGAGGAATTTTGGTCAATCACCCATTAGATACGAACTATTCTTATGAACAAGCCGGTGATGGAAAAATATTAAAAATCAAAAACATGTTAGGAATGTGGTTCATTGAGGAAGCTTTAGCGTTCAGCAATCAAACCCAGTCAATCACGATCCAACAGATCCAAGACATGCTACTTACTGCTGAGCCGATTCATTTTTTCTTTGATAACGAACATCCTGAATTTTTGAGTAAAGGTCAATTTGTAAAAAAATTGCAGCAATACGGAAACCAACATCATTTTTCATCAATTGAAGAGCCACAACAATTGTTTTTAGCCATCTATCAAAATCTAGCATTTAAATACGCTGAAACGTTCGATAAATTAGCAGGTTCCGCTCCTTTCACTAAGCTATATTTATTTGGTGGTGGGAGTAAATCACACTTTTTGACTCAACTAACAGCCAATTTAACGCAAACGACGATAGAGGTCTGCTATTCTGAAAATTCAGCTTTAGGTAATGCGTTAGCCCAATTTTTAGCGATCAAAGCAATCAAAAATAGAGAGGAATTGGTGACACTCGTCACAGAAAATTATCCACCAATTTCTTTTTTTCCAGAAACTTCGACACCCTTTAACCAAACTTATATCAACTATAAACAATTTATGAGGAGGAACATCAATGAATTATCCTAAAATCGGCATTAGACCCACGATCGATGGCAGACAAGGAGGCGTCCGTGAATCATTAGAACAACAAACGCTGGACATGGCGCGTCGAGCAAAAGAATTGATCGAATCATCCCTTTATTACATGGACGGCACTCCAGTACAGTGCGTTTTACCAGAACAAACGATTGGCGGTTACGCCGATGCCAGCTTTGTTGACGATGATTTTGCCCGTCAAGATGTAGTTGCTACCTTAACGGTGACACCTTGCTGGTGCTATGGCACAGAAACGATCGATTTACGACCAGATACCTTTAAGGCGATTTGGGGATTTAATGGTACAGAACGACCAGGAGCTGTTTACTTAGCTGCCGCTATGAGTGGCTATGCGCAAAAAGGAATTCCTGCCTATAAGATCTATGGTGAACAAGTCCAAGATAGTGACGACAAGTCGATTCCAGCTGACGTCCAAGAAAAAATCTTACTCTTTGCACGTGCGAGTGTGGCGGCTGGGGAAATGAAAAACAAATCTTATGTGAACATTGGTGCTTCTTCGATGGGAATTGCCGGTAGTCAAATCAATCAAACCTTTTTTGAAAAATATCTAGGGATGCAAGTCGAATATGTGGATATGACTGAAGTCTTACGTCGAATCGAACTAAATATCTTTGATCCGAAAGAATATGACACCATTAGAACTTGGATCAAACAATATTGTCAGGAAGGAATCGATATCAATGCAGGCAAGTCATTCCCTGAAGTTATTACAAAATCACGCTATATCGCTGAAGAAGATCAGTGGGACTTTATTGCCAAACAAACACTAATCGTTCGTGATCTTTTATTTGGCAACCCTGAACTAGCAAAATTGGGTTGGCTGGAAGAAGCAAAAGGCAGAAATGCCATTGCTGGAGGGTTCCAAGGACAACGACAATGGACCGACTGGCTACCCAATGGCGATTTTATGGAATCTATTTTAACCAGTACTTTTGACTGGAACGGCCCTAAACAACCCGTCTCATTCGCTACTGAAAATGATACCTGTAACGCTGCTGCTATGTTATTTGGCTCTTTATTGACTAATAAAGCACCGATTTTTTCCGATGTCAGAACCTATTGGAGTGCGGAGTCAGTAGAAAGAATCACTGGGCACAAATTAACGGGTAAAGCACAACATGGCTTAATCCATCTACTGAATTCAGGTGCGAGTGCTTTAGATGGCAGTGGTGGAAGTATCGATCACGAAGGTAATCCAACGATGAAAGAATTTTGGAATATGACGAAAACCGATATCCAAGCCTGCTTAGAAAAAACAAAATGGTGTCGGGCTAATTATGAATACTTTAGAGGCGGTGGCTTCTCCAGCCAATACCATCTACAAGCAGAATTACCTTTAACGCTCATTCGTTTGAATATCGTTGAAGGTGTGGGACCAACCTTACAAGTAGCAGAGGGTTATTCCTGTTCATTACCTGATGAAGTCCATGACATCTTAAACGAACGAACCGATCAAACATGGCCAACACTCTGGTTTGCACCAAACTTAGGTGAAAAAGGCTTTGAAGATGTGTATACGATGATGAACCACTGGGGAAGCAACCATGGCGCTAGTGTCCACGGTCACGTAGGCGCAGAACTACTGACATTAGCCAGTATGCTTCGCATTCCCGTTTCACTTCACAACGTACCTAGTGAAAAAATCTTTAGACCCCACGCCTTTTCTGGTTTCGGAACAAAAGATTTAGAAGCAGCTGATTTCAATGCTTGCCAATCATTTGGCCCCTTTTATAAATAAGATGATGGAAGAAGGATTATGATGTATTCAATACAAAAACAAGAATTGATCGATTATGGAAATAAATTAATAGCAGATGGCTATACCTTAGGAACAGGCGGAAATTTAAGTACGTATATCCGACAAGATGAAGTGATGCTCATCACGCCTTCTGGAATCCCATTTGATAAAATCGAATTACCTGACATCGTGACTATGCGATTAGATGGAACGATTGTTCAAGGTCATCGTCGCCCTTCCAGTGAATGGCGAATGCACGGGATCATGTATGAAAAGCGGGAAGATCTAGACTATATCATCCATGGTCACACGATTTATTCCACTGCGCTAGCGGTCCTCAGACAACCATTGCCTGCATCACATTACATGATTGCTGTTGCCGGTAAAGATGTTCGTTGTGCAGACTATGCTTCATTTGGCACGGAAGAATTATCTCTAAATGCCTGTGAAGCCATGAAAGATCGAAAAGCCGTTTTATTAGCAAATCATGGCGTTTTAACTGGTGGAAAGACAATGACTGAAGCCTTTGCCGTTTTAGAAGAATTAGAATATTGTTCAAAAGTCCATATCATAGCTTCAAGTGTTGGCAAACCAACCTTGATGTCTGAAGAAGAAATGGCAAATATGGCGATTCGTTTTAAAACATACGGACAAAAATAAGTTTCTTGTGGTACACTTTAGTCATGTTAGACCAGTGGTTAAGGAGGGATAGCCATGACTGAGTCACGAAAAGAACAAATCTTAACTTTGCTAAAAAAATATAAAAAATTAGATAACTCAGAACTGCAAAAACAGTTGTTTTGCTCTCCTTCGACTTTAAGGCGTGAATTAGTCGCACTTGAAAAAGATGGGATCATCCGTCGTTACCGTGGTGGTGTCGTTTTAGAAGTCGAAAGAAATCACGTCATCTCAACAAATTATCGTGAAAATGTCATGGTTCAAGAAAAAGAAAAAATTGCGGAGATCGCTAGCACATTTATTGGACCAGGAATGAGTCTTTTTATTGACTCAAGTTCAACTGTGAAACAGCTGCTTCCCTATTTAGTTAAACTGTCAAATCTCGTTGTCATAACCAATGGCTTGAAAATCGCCTATGAGCTTTCTCAAGCTTGTACGGAAGATTCCAAAGTTTTTATGCTGGCGGGTGAAGTAATCAAGGATGCCGAGAGCGTTGTTGGGGACTATGGGAATTCTTTCTTAGACCTTTTTCAAATCGATTTATGTATTTTTAGTTCGACAGGAATTGATTTATCAGGGATCTATGAAGCTAATTTTGCTCAAGCCTTAGTGAAAAAGAAGGTAATGTCTAGAGGAGATAAAAGTTTGTTATTAGTCGACTATACAAAATTTGATAAAAAACATGCGTATAAATTTTCTGATTGGACCTCTTTTGAATACATCGTCACGGATCAACAACCAGCAGATGATTACTTACAACTTGCATTGAAACACGATACCGAATTTCTCTATTGATCGATCATTTTTGAGAGATCGTGACAGAGGTACCTAAACCTAAGTACGCAAAATAAACCAAAGAATCCAAAAAATAGATTTCCCTATTTTTGAAGTTCTTTGGTTTATTTTTTGTTTATATTCTCAGCATTCCTTACACGGGTATTGCAAGAAAAGCGTATTTATTCCCTAAAAGTAATTTTTGATTCTTGTATAGCTATAGACTGTACGCATTTATACTATTTGATTCGACTGTTTTTCCAGTCATCTCTTCAAAATCTTTTTTCATGATCTCCCAAGAAGTTTTGATATCCTCATCTAAGCCGAATAATCCGCTACGCCCAATAATATAAATATCTGGATTGGCTTGATCAATTCGCTTAAATGATTGACGGTTAGACGAACCATCCATTTCGATCAAATAATGATATCCTTTTTCTTGCCGTAATTGTCGTAATGCGGTGATTTTATCTAATGTACTTTCGATAAATCGTTGACCAGCAAATCCTGGATCAACTGTCATGATCGTTACTTTATCAACTAATTCGATATAAGGAAAAATCGTTTCAATTGGTGTTTCAGGGTTTAAGACTACTCCAGCTTTTAAGCCAGCA
Organism: Enterococcus sp. AZ078; assembly: GCF_051714985.1. NCBI lineage: Bacteria > Bacillati > Bacillota > Bacilli > Lactobacillales > Enterococcaceae > Enterococcus > Enterococcus sp. AZ078. Next base: position 474,247 of record NZ_JBIOSW010000001.1, on the reverse strand, counting down.
TCATGGATTTGATCAATCAAACGAAAAGCTAAACCGTCAAGTAATTCAGCATGCATACAAATCCACTCACATTTTTGTTGGATTAGTTGATTTACCCAAAAACTTTGATCGCTGACCATTAAATGAGCAGACATAGGTAATTGACTGATTTTACGTACTTCATCGATGAACCATGGCGATAATGTAATGTTCGGAACGTAATGGCCGTCCATGATATCGATATGGTAAGAATCAACATGTTCATTCAAAAATTCGATTTGTTCTTTGAATTTATCTAAATCCATCGTCATTAAGGATGGTGAAAAAGCTACTTTGCTCATTGAAAAAACTCCTTTATTCTATAATTTATCTACACTATAGCGACACCTTTTAACTAATTTGCTTTATCGCTTAAAAGATTTGAATGTCATCTAAACGAATGTCTTCCTCTTCTTTTTCTGGGACTGTTGTGACTTCCTCACCAACATCTTTCTTAATGATGGCTAAAACAACCGCTGTCACGATCACATTGACTAAAATGGCGATAACGCCTGCCCAAGGACGTGACATCGTTGGGATCATTAAAACGCCTCCAAAAGGAACCGTTGCATCTGCACCTAAGATCATAGTAGTCGCACCACCAGCAAAGCCCCCGATTGCAGTTGCTACAACCCCACGAACAATATCATTCATCACTAGCGGGATGACCCCTTCAACGATATTGATCACACCCATAGGAACTGCTGACTTTAAGGTTTCCACTTCAACCTTTGTATAAATGTTTTTGCGGAAAAGTTTAGCTATGAAATAAGCTAGGCCAAAACCGATTGGTGTAGCGGTATTCACAAGTTGTAAAGCTGTAATAGGACCGTTCACGCCTTCTGCTTGCATCGTTAACACAAAAGCAAAAACTGTCTTGTTGATTGGTCCACCATAGTCAACACCACTTAGTAAACCGATCACTCCCCCAAAGATCAACAAGGAAGAGTTTCCTAATCCATCCAAGAAGTTCGTTAGTAAAGAAGTGAATGCTGCGACTGGAGCTCCAATCACATAGACCATCACTAATCCACCAATAAATGAAGCAACAAAAGGAATAATCAATGTTGGCATCAAGCCTTTTGCCCAATTTGGCACTTTGAAATATTTTAAAATTGCTAAAACAAGATAACCAGCTAGATAACCACCTAATATTCCACCAATAAACCCTGCACCGATCGCATTAGCTGTTAAACCAATAATAAAGCCAGGAGCAATACCAGGTTTTCCAGCAATCGAGTAAGAAATCCCCGTAGCAATCACGACTGGTAATAAGCCTAAACCAGCACCACCCATCGTTGCTAAGGCATCAAAAAATGAAAATTCGCCTTGCACCAAAGTTCCTTGGCTCGTTCCACCAAATGCCATCCCAATCGCAATCAGAAATCCCGCACCACACACAATGGGAATTAAATAAGAGATGGCAGTTAACAAATGCCCTTTCAGATTCAGCTTCTTTATCTTTTCCATCAGTCTTCCTCCTTATTTTTATGAAATACTTTGCTGTACTAACACTTCTTGCGCTTTTTCAATCAATTTATTGGGTGATTTCACCGCAATCTCAGTTGGTACTTGGATGATTCTTTTCCCTTCAAAGCGTTCTCGACCACTGATTTTCACGTCAACTGCTAAGATTACCAAATCTGCTTCCTTGATTTGTTCGGGTGTTAATTCATTTTCGATCCCGATGGTTCCTTGAGTTTCTACGTGCATCTCATGTCCTGCTTTTTTTGCCGCATTCTCTAGTTTCTCTTGGGCAATATAGGTGTGGGCAATCCCCACGGTACAAGCTGCTACTCCAACGATTTTCATCTTTTTATCCTCCTTTGATTTTTAGCTGAATGCTGCGGCCACTTCATCTGCATCTTTTGCTTGGATCAATTGCTCGATTACTTCATCATTACCTAGTTTCCTAGCAAATAGCGAAAGTAACTTCAAGTGTTCTTGTGCCCCTTCATTATCATCCCCCACTGCAAATAAAATAATTCCTTTGACTCCCTTACCATCTAATGATTCCCACGGAATTTCATTTTCTGTAACACCGATTGCTACACCAATTCTATCTACATAAGGACTTTTCCCATGAGGAATGGCAATATAATTGCCGATCCCAGTTTGTCCTTCTTCTTCTCGCGCATAGATATCTGCCATGAAGCCATCTACATCTGTAATATAATGATTTTGCAATAACACCGTTGCCAATTCTTTGAGTACTTCATCTTTCGTTTCCCCCACTAAATTGGTCTTAATATTATTTGGATCAATGATTTTTGCTACTTCTACCATCAAATTTCACTCCTATTCTTTACTGTTTTACGACTTCCATGGCTTTCTCAATCAACTTATTTGGTGATTTGATCGCAATTTCAGTCGGTACTTGGATGATCCGCTTTCCTTCAAACCGTTCTCGACCACTGATTTTTACATCCACTGCTAAGATCACCAAATCTGCTTCTTTGATTTGTGCAGGCGTTAGTTCATTCTCGATCCCGATGGTTCCTTGGGTTTCTACGTGTATCTCATGCCCTGCTTTTTTAGCTGCATTTTCTAATTTTTCTTGAGCAATGTAGGTGTGGGCAATCCCCACGGTACAAGCTGCTACTCCAATGATTTTCATTTGTCATTTCTCCTTTCGTTTCCATCGATTGTTTCCAGTCTTTTTCCTTCTTTTAAAGTTTCGATTACTTGTTCATCTGCTAGTAGGCGCATGAAGTTTGCTATTTGACGCTTGGTTTCGATTTTTTCTTGCGGTGCCAGAAATACCGCAAGAATCAACTCGACTTGTTGGATTGCTGGGTTCCAGTTCGCAATTCTTTGTTCTAATGGCAAAATAATGACTTTTGTTGCTTTGACTAATTGATTTTCAATATGAGGTAGAAGTACCCCTTCATCAATTTGAATATCTCCAGTTTCCTCGCGTTCCAACAACGCTTGTACGATTTGTTCTTTTTTTATTCCCATTTCTGAATCGACTTGCTGTGCTAGCCATTCATAGACTTCATTTCGTGAATGGAATACTGTGGGAGGAACATATTCGAGCCAATCATCTTTCATTGTATATTTCCTCAATCTTTCGTTGGATTCTTAACTGATCATCTGCTGTTAACATGCCGCTAACAAGTAATGTACGTGCAGGCAGCGGATCTTTGATTCCAATGGTTGTTAAAATCAATTCAATTCCGGGATTTTTTTCTAATGCTGATTGGTAATTCTTGGTGGCAATCACATCAACGACCGCCAGTTCAGGAAACTTCTTATTGATTTTTGCTCTTAATAATTCTGAAGTACCGATCCCTGTAGTACACATGATCAGTGTTTGAATCGGTAGTTGCTGTGTTTCCAACATCCGTGCAAAATATAATGTGATAAAACCGATTTCATCTTGATTGATCAAAGGCAGCTGATACTTTTTGCTAACATCTTTAGAAACAACTGATACATTTTTATAAATCTCTTCATAGGTCAATTGAATTTGTTCTAACAATCCGTTTTTGACATGGATATGATTTTTTAACCGATTGAGCATTGGTTTGATGTGATTGGCTAGATCAACAAAAATCGCTTCATTCGCCACCTTCAGATTGATTTTATCGCCCACCTCTTTCAGGTAATAAGAGGTAATTTCTGATACTTTATCTGGAAAAACCTGTTTCTTTTGCGTTGTTTTTTCCATCCGTGAGGATACCAGATATTGATACAAATAATAGACTTCGTTCATCGGTAAGCGAGTAACGAGATAACGTTCCACGTTTTGGATCACGATCATCGCCATCTCATAAATTGGACTTTCGTGGTCTAACGATTGAAGTTGCTCGGTAGATAACTCGATTTCTTTGATTTGGTAATTCGTCTTTCTGGAACGGCTGATCATGATGTACAGATGTGAAAAAATATTGACGTTATAAGGATAAGGGATTCCACCGCCTAATGTTTTTTCAATCAATTTCAATTGTTCTGATACAAACAACACATCGTAACGATTAAAATTCAACTCTTTTGTTCGATTGATTTCATCAATATCAAGAATATTCATCCGCCAGATGACTTCGGCGATCCCTCGCCGAATATTTGTTTCTGATCCTTGGATCGCAAGCGTGCGATTTTTACGGATCAGTTCAAGATCAAACTTTTTTATTTTCTTAGCTATCTGCTTTTCATCATTGGCAATAGCAGAATCACCAACATAATAATCTCTGAACAGCTCAGTGATTTTAAGTGCTTTAGGTGAAACCATCAGTAATTCTTCCATTACTCGATCTTGACGTTCAGCAGGCGATAGCTCTACAGAGGGTTTATTCAGTTCATTGGTTTGTTCGATAAACTTCCCATAATCTAATTTGTACCCCCGACCTTTTTCGGCTAGGATCAAGTGACCGTTAGGAAATTCAAGATTGATTTTCTTTATCAAACGGTAAATTGTTTTGGTCGAAGTTTCTAATAGAATGGCTAGTTCTTCTGAAGTCATATAATCTTTTTGTTTTGATAACAAAAGGATCAACTTATTTTCTCGATTCATCTGACTAGTCATGTTTCATCCCCCCTGTGTATCTTTATCATAAGACACATTATTTATTTTGTTTCACTGGACTTTGTCCATTGCAACAGACAATTTTGTATGCGTTTTCTTTAACTTCGTTATCCGTTACTTACTTTTTACGAAAGCGTAAGAAAGATTTTGTTTATTATAGTCTTTTTTAACTTATTATGGGCAAAAATTACTCATTTTCAAATAATCCCAGGAACTCATAAGAATTTTAACAAAAAAAGAGGAGGTTGAGACAAAAGTGTTTAGCATCAAGAAATAAGAAGGAATTTCCGAAAATTGCTTCTCAAATTTTTGGTAAATTTCGGCTTATTTCCGAAGATGCTGCTTTTGTCTCACCGTTTATTCGTTTTAGAGATACTAAAAGAGCCTGAGACAAGTTTTGTCCCAGGCTCTCTCTAATAAATAATGAATGGTGTACAAAATTACTTAGTGACTACTGTTGTGCTACCTTCTACTTCTTTATAGTACCTTTAATTTTCACGTCCATTCGTTTTTATCTCTTGGATCGTTGGTTCCACACCAGAATCAAACTTTCGCAATAAGTAAATTTTTCTGATATTCAAGACTAATGTTTTAATGACAGCATACACCGGAATACAAATCAACATTCCTAGAATCCCTGCGACACTGCCAGCACCGATCAACACTAAGATAATCGTTAATGGATGCATATTCATGTTTTTCCCAAATAATAACGGTTTGATTACATTTCCATCTAATTGTTGGATAACAAGGATCGAAAGCGCCATGTATAATGCTTGGAATGGTGAAACAAATAGACCAACGATCACTGCCGGGACAGCACCAATAAAAGGTCCCACATATGGAATAATATTGGTGATACCACAAAATACAGCTAACAATAAACTATATGGTTGTTTAAAGATGGTCATAGCAATAAAACTCATGATACCAATGATAACCGCATCAACGATCGTACTACTGATATATGCCGATAACGTCTCATTTAGTTCTTTGACCGTTTGACGTACTTCACCTCGAATCCCTTGTGGAAAGAATTTTGCTAAAGCATCGATAAATTTGTGTCCGTCTTTAAACATGAATAATAGAATAAAAGGCACGGTAAACAGTAAAACAAAAAACTGCATCATAAATGAAAAAACTTTAGAGACACTGCTGGATAAGCTTACCAATACAATATTGAACAAATTACTCAACGAAAGATTAGCCGAAGCTAATTGTTCTTCAATATTGAAATTTTTGATTTCCTCACGCTGTGCCAATTCATTGAGCCATTTACTTGTCTCTTCCGCATACATCGGCAAACTTTTAGTCAACTGGATCGTCTGTTCTGCCAATTGTGGAATCACATTCATTATCGCTAAAACCGCTAGTACGACTAGAACAACTAGCGTTAATATGTATCCATAAACCCTTGGGATTTTTCGTTTTTCCAAAAAAACAACGACCGGATCAAACATATAATAGAAAAATCCAGCAACCAGCAATGGCAATAAAATCGCTGATAACATTTTTAACACTGGACTAAAGACATTTGGCATCTGTAAAATAAAATATACCCCAATAATCGTCAGTACCAACTCGACAGTCCAAAATAATAATTTTGAATTTTTAAACTTTGCTTGCATACATCTCCTCCAACACTTGATACTTTCATTTTATCATTTTATTAGAATTAAAGCGCTCTTTTCTGATAAACAGCTACAAAAATATTCTTTCTTTTTCTAATTACTAGTAGCTAATTTTCAAATTTAAAAAACTTCTAAGCTTAATGACTGAAATCATTATCTAAACAAATGCAAATAAATCAAAAAAAGACACCAAAAACGCTCATTGGCTAAAATAGGAAATACTCTCTTAGCGAATGAGCGTTTTTTCTTTTGTAACCGACTCTTCATAAAATCAATGTGTGAAAAGCCTTATATTACCAACTGAAAGGAATTGTTTCATTGTGCCACACTAACTAAATGAAGCTTCATGATATTTTTATGGACAGATAACTCTTCAATGACATCTGCATAAGTCATGTCCTTTGGTAAGTCAATTGTATAAATATTTTTATATACCCGATAATCCTCCACGAAATCCACGTCAAAATTTACGTCTTCAATGATAATTCCTCGTTGTTCAAAATACTCGGTCAAGAAATCTTTGGTTTCTTTCCGATGAATATATTGGATTTCTAGTTTTTTGGTCGTTGGTACGTGGATAATTTTTTTGACAACCGTTAATGCAATCACGATCCCGATAAAACTAATGATCGCAATCCAATAAAATCCCATACCAATGGCGATTCCTAGTCCAGCAATCGCCCACAGGGAAGCAGCTGTGGTTAGCCCGGTGACTGATTGTTTCGTCACAATGATCGTGCCAGCTCCTAAAAACCCAACGCCACTAACGACTTGTGCAATCAAACGTGCTTCATCTGAGCGAATCGTACCAACTAGTTCTGGGTATTCTAACGCATCACGTAACGCTTTACTTGCAATTTCCACTTGGATCAACGCAATGATACAAGCACCCATACATACTAAAATATGCGTCCGCATCCCTGCTGGACGATTTTTATATTGCCGTTCAAATCCAATCGCCCCGCCAAAGATCAATGCAATCCCTAGTCGTAAGATGATTTCTGGGACCGATAAGATCATCTCATCCATATAAATCCCCTCCAAACCAATATAGCATGTTTCGCAACTTCAAACAAAGCAAATCACCCCATTGCTTTGTGCGACAGATTAAAAATCTTATTCGATCAAAAAAGGGAGCTGAAAACGAGCAGCCCCCCAAAATTTTTATTTATTCTTATAGTTTGCTTCCTGCTGCATCATCAATAATCACGATCACGTTGTCGTGTTCTTGTAAAGCACTTGCTGGCAAATCAGTGGTCATTGGTCCTTGAATCATTCCTTTGATTGCATCTGCTTTGTTTTCACCATAAGCAAGTAAGACAATCTCTTTTCCTTTTAAGATCGAACCAATCCCCATTGAGACAGCTTTTGTTGGAACATCTTCTGCCTTTTCAAAGAATCGTTTATTCGCATTGATCGTTGATTCTGTTAAGTCCACTACTGAAGTTGTGCCATCAAATGGTGCACCAGGTTCATTGAATCCGATATGTCCATTTTGACCAATTCCTAGAATTTGGATATCGATTGGATGTTGTTCAAGGATTTCATCGTATTCTTGACAAGCCGCTTCAAGATCAGCAGCTTTTCCATCTGGTACATATGATTCTTTAAATGGTTTTTTATCAAACAATTGGCTATTCATAAAATGACGGTAACTTTGATCATCTGAACCGCCTAGTCCAACGTACTCGTCTAAGTTTACAGAAGTCATGTCACTGAAATCCAGATCGCTTGAAGTCATTTCTTTGTATAAAGTAATTGGCGTACTACCTGTTGCAAGACCTAATACTTTTGCCCCATTTTCCATGCCTTTTTTAATAATTTCAAAAGCTTTTTTTCCGCCCTCTTCAGCATTTTTCACTCGAATGATTTCCATAACGACTACTCCTTTGTTTTTGGTATAGCCCAATTATAGCACGACTTGTCTTTTTTTACAATATTAGTATAGACCAAAACTGACGATTTTCGTTTTCTTGACAATCTTGTCCCTTGCATGTTAGGTTGCATAAGATAACCTATCGCATGTCCTTTAAACTGATACTTTTAGTATACGTTTTTTATAATTAAAACATTAAAGACCAAGAAATTTAGAAAACAATCGCTACTTCTCATTAACTGAGAAACGATTTTCTAAAAGACGAGCAACTTATTTAAAAATTTTAACTGACATGTTCTCCTAGATTCGTTCGATCATGTCGAATGATCCTATAGTATGTTGAACAACTTCAGATCAGCTTTTTTATTTGTTTTGCTTTCTTCTATTAGTCTTCTTAACATGCATAACATTATTAGAAAGGAACAGAACATGAGTCTTTTAACATTAACAAATATCACGTAACAATTTGGAGATAAAATCTTATATGAAAATGTACAACTCCAAGTCAATGCTGGAGAACATCTAGGATTGATCGGACAAAATGGAGCTGGCAAAAGTACGTTGATCAAGATCATCACAGGAGAAATTCTACCAGATGATGGACAAGTCCATTGGCAAAAAAATATCCATAGAGGCTATTTAGATCAATATGTAGCGGTGGATGAAACATTGACCATCGAAGAATTTTTAAAAACAGCCTACTCTGATGAATTTAAAAAAGAAGCATTGATTACCCAACTTTATCAAGAATACAGCGAAACAATGGAAGAGGCGTTACTCGAAAAAGCGGGAAAGCTTCAAACAGAATTAGACCAAGGAGTATTCTATCAAATTGATACCTTGGTCGCTGAGATGAGTAGTGGTCTAGGCATTGACGTTTTAGGTTTGTCGACCCCCTTGAAAAAACTGAGTGGCGGACAGCGTTCTAAAGTGATTTTAGCGAAACTACTCTTAGAAACCCCCGATGTCCTGATCTTAGATGAACCAACCAATCACTTAGACGACCAACACATCCAATGGCTTACTCAATTTTTACAGTCATTCGAGGGCGCTTATATCGTGATTTCTCATGACCAGGAATTTTTAGATAAAATCACAACCCATATCGCTGACATAGAATTTGGTAAAATCACCAAATATACGGGTCATTTAAAACAAGCATTACGACAAAAAGAACAAAACCGTGAAAGTTATCTACGCCAATTCCATGCCCAACAAAAGCACATCGAAAAAACCGAAGCTTATATCCGAAAATATAAAGCTGGTTCTCGCTCTACCATGGCAAAAAGTCGCCAAAAACAATTAGATAAAATTGAGCGATTGACTCCGCCTGCCTCAACAGCTAAGCCAATCTTCGATTTTCCTTATTCTCCGATCGTAACGACATTGGCTGTTGAAACGACCGATTTAGTTATTGGGTATGACCGACCTTTGCTTTCGCCGATCAACCTAACCATCCGCTTTGGTGAAAAAGTGGCGATTCGTGGATTTAACGGTATTGGTAAATCCACACTTTTGAAAACCTTGATTGGCGAAATCGAACAACTAGCCGGCGAATATCACTTTCCCGACAACACAGCGATCAATTATTTTTCACAAGATCTCATTTGGGAAAAACCTTTAGAAACACCCTTACAATATCTAGGCGCACAGTTTCCTAAAGCAACCGTTAAAGAATTAAGAAGACAACTAGCCAAATCTGGTTTAGTCAATCAACTAGCTAGTGAACCACTTTCTACTCTTAGCGGTGGTGAACAAACCAAAGTAAAATTGGCACAACTCACGATGAACCAAGGAAACTTATTAATTCTTGATGAACCAACGAATCATATCGATCATGAAACAAAAGATAGCTTACAAACCGGTATCAAGCATTTTCCTGGGAAGGTGATCATCGTCTCTCATGAACAAGAATTTTACCAGGATTTAGTCGATCGAGTCATTGAAATTGAGGGATAAAATTGACTAAATTCTCTAAAAATAGATTATGTACAGCCTTTAACACCAGCCTGTCTCCTCTACACAAGAACCCTTGTGTGGGTGGGGGCTATTGCTGTTTAGATCATCGTTTTTTACAATCTTCTCTCTTTTCTTAATTGTCCAGATAAACATCGCCCCAATTTAGAATCGTTAAAAAAAACGGTAGACTCATAAAGTGTCTATTGTATCTTCATTCGCCAAAGTTCGAAGATGGTTACTTTTTTCTACATGGTCAATTATTAGCAAAACCAACGTCGTAAAAGCGGTGAGTAATCTAACTTTTTCTAAAATGGAAATTACTACTTTGCCCGTTATCTCCTACTAAATAAACATCCCTATCACTTCCACCACTTCAATCCACGTCAACAAATCACATTGTTCAATTTTTTCAATATTTCTTGTGGTATAATCAACCGATCTTAATTGGTGTGTAGCTACTTCACCCACTATTTTCTGCGGGTCTTTTATTTCAATATATGTTGCAAAGTTCCTCTTTGTAGAAGTGATAGGACAAACTAAGCAAAAACCTGTACGCTCATTAAACTCGTCTCTACTAACTACTAACGCAGGTCTACGCTTTCTTATCTCTTTACCTTTAGAAGGGTCAAAGTCGATCCAAATAATATCCTTTTGTTTTGGATATTTCCTCTAGTATTCCTCGCCTTCAAGTTTCATGCTATCCCATTCGGATTCTTCGGCTGTAATCGATTCTCTAAAACCTTCCCAAGCCTTTTCGTTTTTAAAAATATCTTCTTTCTTAGGTTTCAATATATACGCTTCTCCTACTTTCAAAATAGTAAATATTTCTCCCACTTTTGGAGATATATCCTTCGGGAAAATTGTTCCCACAGAATTACCTATTTTTCTTGCTACTGTTTCCATATCTTTCATCTCCAATCCTTTTGCTAAATTAAGTTAAACTCAGTTTAACGAAATTATCAAAACATATCTTTTAAGTGAATAGATTTTTATGGAAACAACTCATTTTCATATGAAAATGTTATACAAATTAAATATAAAAATTTCTAAGTAGTCTACTGAATATTTTTTTGGATCTTTCATAATATAACTGGTACTAAACAAAGTGATTTTATACTATTGAACGTATCCATATTATTTTTTCGTTGGAAGTTGCACGAAATTTTCTAATAACTGCGGTTGATCACGAAATCAGTTATAGAAACTCCCAAATAAAATAGGATAGAAGTATATTAAAAAAGTAAGCGAAGGAATCGAAAAACGACTTTCGAATCCTTCAGCTTACTTTTCAAGTTGGACACTTCTATCATGACCGCTTTTGAAAAATGATGTATTGACAAATATAGGCACATAATTGAAAGGCTAAACCAGTAAGTGTCACACCAAGCCAACCAAATTGTTGCCACATCGTTGTGCCTAGTAATGAACCAGTAGCACCGCCAATAAAATACATAAACATGAATACCGTGTTATTTCGATTACTTGCTGCTTCGCCTAGTCCTTGTACTCGTGTCTGATTTGCCACTTGACCAAATTGATTCCCGACATCTAACAGAATAATTGCCACTAACAAAACGACTAAATGACTCCCTGCAACTAATAAAGCAACAAAACTGAGCGTTTGCATCGCAAGTCCCATTCCGACAATCTTTCTCTCGGAATAAGAATCAGACAACCGACCAACAATCGGTGCAGCTACTGCTCCTGATAGTCCAAAAATCGCCAAAATTCCTGCTTCAAATGTTCCCCAATGGTACACCGGACTACTGATATAAAAAATCAATGTTGACCAAAAAATCGAAAAAGTTCCAAACATAAAAAAGCCACTAATAGACGCTTCTCTCAATAAGCGTTGTGTTTTCACTAAATAAGGTAAACTTTTTAAGGAATCAAGATACGATACAGATGAAGTTGTTTTTATTTGCGTTCTTGGCATTTTCCAATACAATAATCCGGTCAAGATAGCCACTAACACTAAAGCAAAAAGATAAATCATCCGCCAAGAAAAGAGGCTTGCTACAATGCCCGAAACCGTCCGTGAAAGTAAGATCCCCACTAATAAACCGCTTAACAAGGTCCCCATCACTTTTCCTCTAGCCTTGGGCCCTGCCAATACTGCTCCATAGGGAATAATGATTTGGGGCACGATCGATAATAAGCCGATCAAAAAAGAAGCACACGCAAATAATGTAAATGACGGTGCAAAAAAGGCCGCTAATAATGAAATCGCAGAGAGTGCAGCCATTCGGATAATCAGCTTCGGACGATCGACTACATCCCCTAATGGCACCAAAAACAACAAACCTAACGCATAACCAAGTTGAGTCAACATCGTCAAAATACCAATTGCACTTGTGCTAACCGATAAACTGGCTGCCACTTTCGTACCAATCGGTTGGATATAATACATATTCGCTACTACCACGCCACAAGTAATTGATAAGAGCAAAATCAGTGAAGAAGTTAACGTCGTTTTTTCATTTTTATCCATTTATTTCCCTCATTTCCTTTATTAGTTTACAACTTCTTAGAAAAATTGGGAATAGGAAAGTTCAGTGTTTTACTACTTTATGAAACATAAGTTATCGTGAAATTAAAATAAAAATGAATCTTAAAAGTATAGAACGAAATCAAAGGGATATTTCTTTTAATCATTGATAATATCAATTATTTTACATGTCGTTTTCTACGATCCTTGTAAATAATTACCACTAGAAGTGTCAAAATAAGGACACTAGCTACTAACAACAAAGCCGTCTTACTATAGCCATGAAATAACGCTTCGCCTCCACAAGCATAAAGAATCGAGGAAGGAATCACGCCAATCACGATTGATAAAATGATGTCACGAATTTGTAGATTTAACGTCATCGCTGCAAAGTTGATAACGGAAGAAGGGATCACAGGAACCATGTACCCCACCATTACGCCAATTTTGGGATGTTTCATATTGCGGATCGCTGTTACCCAGCGATTGGATTTTTTTGAATGATCAAACAGCTTTAAATGTTGCATTAAAAAAATCGATAACATATTCCCAAAAGCATTACCAGAGACATTGATTAAAGTTCCTAGCAACGGACCATAGCTTAAACCTACCAATACACCGATGACAGAAGTAGGGATACCTGGAACAGCACACATCACGCTGATCAGTAATATCAAAAAGAGCGCTGTCCGAAAGCCATGTGATCGAATCTGATCCAGTAATGCTTGTCGACTGGTCTTGGGATCCAAAAACATTTGGATATCCGTCTGATACTCCAAATATAAACGATAACCAATAAATAGAATCAAAAGGAGTCCAATAATGATTAAGAAAACACGTAGTTTTTTTGTTTTCATTTTTTCACCTGCCTAAAATAATCCATCTTCTATTAGAGTATCACAAAAATAACTATGAGTCTTTTTTATTCATTTTACGCTTTTTATCACATTGGTAATTATTCAGAAGTATGAGAAAAAGAGTCTGGGGAATCACTTTAAAAACGGGTAAACGGTATTCAAAGAGCTGACCTTAGGCGATAAGTCAAAAAATCTCAAAACATGGGCAGCTGTTTCAAAAAATTCTTTCTTATTGTCATTGGAGCTACCCGATACTCTCACAACCTCATTTCCACGGTATTCCAAATTCTATCAGAAAATAAGCCGTAGAACACCAAAAATAGGGGATGCTATTTTTGGATTCTCCGGCTTATTTCTCAGAGCTAGACACTTCTGTCACAGCCTCTTCTGTTCATTTATTTTCCTTTTTTATGTGTTCGAAAAAGTCTTTTTTTATCGTTAATCTGGCAAAGAAAATAACCAAAAGGATTCCTAAGATAATTAGATAGGGTATAAATGTAAGTGTTATTTCTTCTAACCCAAAATGATCGAATATTTTTTTTAATAAATAATCACTCAAAAAAACGAGAAAAAGCACACGAAACGTTCCCCAACCTTTCTCATTTGGTAGCATCTCAACCATACCGACAACAACAATAGGTACTCTAAAATAAATTTCATTGAGAATAAATGAGTGATGCCCTTTCAAAATGAATTCTACACTTCCTATTAAAATAAACAATACAAGAAATACACCTATTATATATCTGGAATCGAACTTTTTCATCATTACACCTTACTTACATTGTTTTATATTCTGTCCCAATAAAAACAGTCTGCGAATCATTCCACATTTCCCGAACGTATAATCCAATCCAACCGTTCCCATTTGTATCTAGTGCTGCTGCAATAGCCTCTCCAGTACTTAATCCTTTTGCCCCCATATATCCTAGTAACAAATCAGCTGCTTTTGCAGTAATACCAAAAACATTTGCTGTAAATGCAACTACTGCTCCTACTGAAAGATCAGTAAGGAATGAAAAAAGATTTGTTCCTACCGCAATATTAGTATATCTCCAAGGCGTATAATAATATCTTGGACTAATATTGATAGGATTTGTACTCTCATCAATTGTAGCATACGCAAAATGCTCTGTGTTTACAACATAGTTGCCATCATACCCTTTTATTGTTTTTTCAACAATTACTTCTTTATCTGTTCTTTTCACGGCTAAAATTTCCGAAGTGGTAGGGTTTGAAATTTCAGTAGCTACAGCATTTAAATTTTCATCTAACAACTGACTGATTTTAGTATCACCATCATAAGAAACATTTACACTAAATTTCGGATTTTTATTTGCAACCGCATCAGTAAATAACTTGGATTCTGGTAAATCATTAATCTTATCAACTTTTGTTCCAATTTCAGCTGCAAATACAGTACTACTCAATCCTAGCACTGGGGAGACAGAAGTTGCAACTAACATAAGAGTTGCCGAAGATAACACCGCTATTTTTTTTATATTCATATAACTTACCTCCAATATTATATTCTGTTATTTTAACCTTTTTCATGGGAAGCGCTTTCTATGTTAACTACATTAAAACACATTTTTATTTAATTTGTTAAATAATTTATGTTTTTTAATAGAAGATGTTATGTTTTGTAACTTTAAATCTTTATTTATATATTATTTATACATTATTTTCTCTAAAAAATAACATTTTTTACTTTAAAATAAAAAAATTAAATAATTCTATTTATCCTAGTCAAACTAAATTTATTGGAGAAAAAATATATTCAATACAAAAATACCAAACATAACACGTTTAAATATTTCGATAATACAGAAATCACCGAATATGATATTAGAAAGAACAAAAAGAAGCTTTTCTTCTTTCTGTTCCAGTTATTATAAGATTTCTCTATAGCAACATCATTTGACAAAGAGCCAAAAAAAGTACCGCAATCCTAAGTGAACAGGATTGCGGTACTCGAATCATTAAATAAAATTATTTAACAGTTTTTATTTTTCCATTTTTTGACTAATTCTAGTTAATTCTGATTGCTTTAATATCAACGTTTATAAAGTTTTTCAGTTACTAATATTTTCTATATTTTTCTAAAAAGTATGGTCAAAGTATGGTCATTTTTCATTACGTTTGACACATTTTATTTATCAAGTATAATGATAGTTGAAAGTGAATTTAAACAAATATACACCATAAACACAACGTACCTGCGAATACGTTGTGTTTTTTCTTTTTCAAAAAAAGACGCTTACCGCTGCGAAACAGTAAGCGCCATGTCGGCTCTAATGTTTATCTAGCCAATGACTAAATAATGCCAACGTTAAACCAATTAACAATGGCAAGAGCACGTGCTCTAAAGTGAATTCAAACAAATTATACACCTCCTTCCACAAAAATCTCTGTGGAAGCGACGAGCCGACATTTTATTATATCATTATTGAATTTTATTTTTTACAACTTTTTATACAATAATCTATGAATTTTCACAACCAAGTTATTTGCAAATAATCTAAAAAAGCTACTCTTTCGAGTAGCCTTGAACGGATGTCATCATCTTGGGGGGGGTCAGAAAAAATTCATTTTTTATAGATTGTGTAAAATGATGACACTGTCATTTTACCACGATTGAAATTATTGTTTCATTACTTTTTTGACGTACAGATAAAAATAAAAAATACCACCCGAAGGTTGGGGGTATGGTGGTATGAGTTGGTTTACGGGAGTGTTGTAGTATTTGTATGTAAAAATTAAATTTATCTCTTGTCAAGTATTTTGTATTTACCAATCAAAATTATTTTGATAGACTATATATACAACAATATATATTAAATGATATCTAACTATATATTTTTTTAGATATATAAATAGATATTTATGTATGTATTATATTTCGCACGCAATATATATAGGAGGGGGAATCTCATGGCTACTACTATGGTAAATACAGAATTAAAGTTTAATTCTTCTAAAGAGTGTAGCGAATTTTTAAATAATATTTATTCTAAAAAAACAAAACCTTCAAATCCTAATATAGCTAGAACTCTAGCTGGAATGAAAAAAATTAAAACTATGAATATTGATGGAAAAAAATATAACATCTAAAAATTGGTGATAAAATGTTATTAGAAGATGAAGTTATCTTTAAAAAAATTTCTAATATTACACCACAAGAAAAAGCCTTGGTCAAGGCTTTTTCTTGTGGAAAAGATCATATTGACTCCTATCTAAAAAATGAAGCATTAGAAGAAATAAAATATGGTATTTCAAAAACTTTTCTAATGTTTATAAAACAGAAAAATAATCCTCTCTTCCTACTTGGATTTTTTTCTCTAACTACAGATAGAGTTCAAATAATTAGAACTTCTAAGTTAACTAATGCGTTAAAAATTTGGGGTAATCCTATTATGCCACAATCTATACCAGCAATTAGGATTCATTATTTTGCTATTCATAAAGACAAACAACGTAAAAAATTAGGTAGTGAAATGATGTTCTATACATTCCAATATATAAAAAATTTTATTTTACCACATATTGGAGCTTGTTTAATTACTTTACAAAGCGAAAAAGACGTTGTTAAATTTTATGAAGAAATCGGTTTTTGTAAAACTGGTCAAACAAGAGATAAAAACATTAGCATGGCTGTTTTAACAAATGAGTTTTTTATAGAATAATTTATTTAGGCTTTCAATTCTTGAAAGTCTTTTTATGTACCCTGTAGGACTCGAACCTACGACCGACGTTTTCCACCGTCTGCTCTGACCAATATAATTAACATATATATAAAAGACTGTAGACAGATTCAAAATTTAGGGAGCTGTCTACAGTCTGAAAATTTTAATATTTTGATTCTGGCCTCTTTGTTTTATCATTTTGGTTAAAGGATATTAGTAAAAGATAAAATATTGTTCTGACCGATGAAACAATCGAAAAAACGAACATAAAAAACCAAAGTTGCACCGTAAAATTGGCGAAATCAGGATGCGGCTTCATTTTAACTACTGATTGTAAAAATATAGTTAAAATTAACAGAATAAAATTACTAATTAATGTTTCTACACTATATCTAAATATAGTTTTATCTCCTCTCCCTTTCTGAAATTCTGGACAAATTTAAGAAACAAAAATATCATTTTTATCGCATTAAATCAATATTTTCTTTTTTTAAATAATCTAAGATAGATAAAGAATGACCCAAATTTGTGGTAATTTTTGTGGTAAAAAATTGCAAAAAAACATCCTTCACAACCAAGTTATTTGCAAATAATTCTAAAAAAGCTACTCTTTCGAGTAGCCCTAGATAGAAAAGCGTAGTAAAACACAGGAGATCTTGTGAGGTTGATCGTGGATTACTACAAAAATTATTTTGTGCTACATAATTTTAAACTAAATAATGCGAACACAACACAGAATATTTAGTAGCACAATATAATTATAATCTATGAAACTAAGCTTTTTTATTCAATTTTGTTATAGCTGATATAAAAAATAACCACCCGAAGGTGGATAATTATTAAACTCTTATTTTGCAAGTTAATGCTATTTAAATTCTTCTTTGTCTTCAAAAATTTTTAGTAATCCTGAATTCATTTCTATAAAATTCGATATTTTATATTCCCAACCTTCAATAAACCCCATTTTTAATTTAATAGTAGTAATTGATATTGTTTCAAAGATACCTAATTTATCATTAATTACCAAAGGAAAATAAATACTAAGTAAAAGTTGATTTAAATCTTCTAATGATAATACTAGTTTTAGCATTGCTAATAAACCAAAGAGGCTACCTTTTTTTATTTCATTCAACACACTATTATCATAATATTTTTTGAAATTTTTTTCTTTAAGTGCTCCAATTTTTTTGGAATATAAAACTTCTTCATGAGCACATATATTTCTATAAAAGTTAACAGCTTTAATTATTTGCTTCAAAGCACCAACTGATACGTCATTTTTTGTATTATATTCTCTTTTAAATTTTACACTAAAATCTCTAGCAATTTTTTCTTGTAAATCATTTGTTAAAGAATTAAAAAGATATGATGTTTCGCCAAAAGTTAAATTATTAATTAGTACCCATATTGGTATATGTGAATGATTTTCTAAATAATGTTTTATTGAATTACTGTATTTTTTCTTTTTTTCTCTCTGAATTATTTTAGATAAATTAGCTATATTTATTAATACATTATCCAAAGAACTAGGTTCTTTTGTATAGCAATTTGCGTTTAAATACGCATTCTTTTCGGGAAATTTTTCTGCAAATCTATATGCAATAATAGTTTTTAAATTAGTTTCAAACATCAATAAATATTTAAATATATGGTTTCTAAAGTCTCTATCTAAAGAATACAAACGATAAATTTCATTAAAATTTGTATTTTCAATAAATTTTTCAGAACTACCATAGCTTTTATCTAAAAAGATATCTTTGTATCCATTAATAACATTATAGTAATTTTCTCTCAAAAGAATAGACTTAGTTACCTCTTTGTCGGAAACAACCAGTCCTCTACTTATCAAAATATCAATCTGATTATCTAATGTTTTAAACGGTTTGCTAATCATATTACCACCTATACAAAAAACGCCATAACCGCATTCTGACGATCATGGCTTAATCTTCTAGAAAAATTATAACAACAAACTAATCCGCATGCAACAAAAAATTATTTTTTATAATTTATTCTAGAATAAAACGTTAATTTTAAAGTTTATGTACCCTGCAGGACTCGAACCTACGACCGGACGGTTATGAGCCGTCTGCTCTGACCAACTGAGCTAAGGGTACAAGGTATCATGCAAATCTGGTAGAGGGCACGAAAGAGAATAGAAAATAACATTCTACCAGATTTGTATGATCAGATATTAAAGAAAAATAGAGTTGTTATAGAGACTCATTCGCTTGTATATGAGAGAATAATTTAATAGTTGAAATCTCTATAACAATAATTATGTTACTCCTAACTTACCTGTAATGAATATTTTCTTTTATTATTTTTTAGAAAAAATTAATAATACATTTTATAATGTTAAATAGATATCCTTAATCCGAACATCGTTAACCGCACCTTCACCATTTGCTTGATTACAACGGCGGAAAATGACATCGATTTTCGTGCCTTTTTTCACCCAGCTTAAATCCACAGTAACGTCCATTCCTAAGGCATCGCCACCTTTATAATTATAGGATTTCTTCACATCAGGTCGTTTGATTCCTTGTGAAGCCACACGAGTAATTTCTTCATTTGTGCCATGTTTCATGATCAAGATATAAGCAAATTTACCGATTGCACCTTCTGGTTTATCTGGCACTAGCCAACCAGCAATCCGGACTTTTCCTTTGCTTGCTCCATTGAATTTATCCAATTTCGCCCATGCGTTACCTTGATGAACAGCTTTACTTGCTGCTACTGCTTTATCGTGATCAGATGGTGTTTGGGGATTTGGTTGCTGTACTTGGATAGATTCTACTTTCACTTGATTACTTGAGGGTTGACACTTACCAGATGTGGCATAGGCTTTCCAAGTATTTTGATCACCATAAAAGATATTTTGATCATATGGTATCGAAGTATATTGCCACATTGCCGCATTAGTCCAGTGTTTAATTTTAGGGAAGTTTGATTGATAAGCTGCTACCCACAATCCATAATCTGCTTTTACTATTTCGGAAAAATCTTCTTCAAATAAAACTGAAGCTGACGTGTAAACTAGGGCTTTGATTCCTGTTTTTTGTTGGATACGATCCAGCATTTGTTTTAAAACACACGTTCCTTGTCGTCCATACATTTCATAGTCTAAAACTAGAATTCCTTTGCCAATATATCCTTGAACATTATTAATAAAGAAATCTGTTTGTGTTTGCCAGTTTGAATCATCAATAAAATGATACACACCAAAAGGTTTGCCAGCTTTGATAGCTTGTTGAACAAACGGATCACAATAGCGATCTACAAAGTTACAACCTTCCGTTGCTTTAAACATATAAGCGTCTGCTGGATAATCCTTGATATTTTTTGAACCGTTATTATTGGATAAATCTACTACCTTTAATGTCATTTTTCATCGTCTCCTTCATTGATTTTTGTTTCTTTATAAAGTGATTTTCCATTAGCCGGCAAATCATAAAAACCACCCGCAGACATTCCTGCCAGTATTCCTGCCCAGGCATAAGTGGCTATTTCTCCATGAATGATCGTCAGTGCATAGCTAATACCAATAATCAATCCAAAAAGAACATTCAAAAACGGCAACCATTTATTATTGATTGCCGTTTGTTTAATCATTTGTGTTACACCTACAACGATTGCGCCAATAATCGATGTCGCAAGTAAGATATTATCCATCTTTTTCTTCCTCCTTCAATGGATAATGGGGTAAGGTTAAAATTTTACTGTATAGCGCTTCGCCTGTTCCATTTCCACCAAGCGCTCGATACCCTTTCCATATATATTCCAGATTTTCTAAATCATCTACTGAGATCCATCCTTGTTCTAAAAAATAGATACATTGTTGATAGATTTTATCGTGTAATAACGCTAGGTTTGCGGATTCTAAGTTCCGAAACCTTCTTTCTGTTTGTTCTCGTTGTGCTTTCAATTGTTTGAACACTCTTACAAACAAAGAAATCACTCCGCCAGAGCCTAGCGCAACGAACAAACTATTAATTTCTAAAAAACGATCAAGCATGTTATTTCGTTGTTCCTCCTTTATATAAAAATAACCACATGTAAAATTACATGTGATTCTACCCTAATTGTACTGTTACAGTAGATAACCCTGTAGTCGCATATCGCCAATTTAACACTAAACCGTCTGCTGAAAAAGTAAATGGAGTTGCTCCATTTGCACGATTTAACACTCTTAGTTCTCCATCGGTTATTTTTTCACTTGCTTTAAATAGCTGTTCGCTTAAGACCAAATTTGAGCCTCCACCATTTATCGCTTTTAATTGTAATTGATAAATAGCGACACCTTTATTATTAGTTTTAACCGTAACTTGAACAGGGGGATTATATACTGCATTTTGATCGGAAAAGTCATACTGTAAAGAATCAAATAATTCCTTTAACGTAATTTTCGTTGTTGTTTCAACCTCTCCATTTGCTGAAACGACTTTAGACCATACACCAGTTGTTCGATGACTTCTAATTTGCGCCATCAATTGTGTACGCGTCATAAACTCCAAACCAAAAAATTGAATATTTTCTGTTCCAGTATTTTGAATCGTAACACTATGCATTCCCTTTCTTGGAATCACTAAAACTGGTTCTGATTCACTAGAAACTTGCCCTAATTCTGTGATAAAAGCCCCATAATAAGTTTGATAATAGATATTATAAAAATTCCCATTTTTAGGAGTCGTATAAGTTACACTACTATCAAAAGTTAAGCTACTTTGTTTAGAACCGAATTGAGTGGAAGTTGATGTATTTTGTCCTAAAACACCAAAATCCAAACTCATTTTCAAAATAGCGGCATTATTTTTTCCTAAATAAGAATTCGGATAGGCAATCAGGTTATCTTCTAAGGTTTCAAATGTATAAACAATTTTCCCACCAGGTGAAATAATCAAAGCAACACCTTTTCCGCTAGTTGTTTCATCAGGCGTTGGATAGGAAGTATTATAAGCATAAGTAGCTCCTGAAACCACGGTCAATCCATCAATATCACGTACAGAAAGAACACCATTTAATAACTGATTCACTTCTAATTTTCCATAACTTAAGATGAAATTAGCTACTTTAGCCCCTAAAAAAGAATAACCCTTCGTATTGAAGTGGATATTGTCTGAATAGTAATTAGCAGGTAAATTAGATGTTTCGATTCCTAAATCAAGATATGGCACATCGCATTCATCACATAATTTTACAATTGCTTTTCTGAAAGTATGTAGCCCTAGATTGACTGTTGTACGTTGCTTTGGTGGCAACATAACCATCACTCCAGCACCCCATTCATTTTCACGTTGTATAAGTTTCCGATAGGTATTTTGAAATGCTTTCATACCGCCATAGGTGGCATCATTAGTTCCTAAACAAAAAACCGTGATATCTGCATTAGCGCTAGTTGTCCATCTTTTTTGATAGGCTTCTGCTGTTTCTCCAGGAGTTGCTCTTGCTCCGATTGTAACCAGACCAGGAAAGATTTCATTCATAATCGTTTGAAGCTTTTCTGGATAGGTCACTCCGGCCCTCGTACTATTTTGATTCGGTTGATCAGGTAATGCAGGGCGTCTATCTGTACTTGTTTGATCCAAACCATACGTCAAGCTATCTCCTGCCACCACAATCTTGATCGCTTCTTTTTTGCTTCTAAGTTTTTGAAATGCGACAGATAAAAGATAACTTTGGTCACGTATAAAAGCTAAATTCTTAAAATCGGCATCTAATCGCTCGCTCAAGACTGCTTGTGTGACTCCGTTTGCATCCGTTCGTGAATCAATCACCTCAGAATCTTCTGTTAGTTGCCCGATACTAGTGTTGACTCTCTTTTCTAGTTCCTTCTGCGAAGCAGAAGTTTCATAAGATAATTTCTCTGCAAAATTAGATTGAATATTCGTGATTTCAATTGCTCGTGCCATGGATTCTCTTGTATCCAATCCTTTTTGTTTCGTACGAATGAAATCGGCGTACTTAGCTACCGTCGAATTAACTTGATTTTTATCATATTCAGGATTT
This sequence comes from Enterococcus sp. AZ078, assembly GCF_051714985.1. NCBI lineage: Bacteria > Bacillati > Bacillota > Bacilli > Lactobacillales > Enterococcaceae > Enterococcus > Enterococcus sp. AZ078. Next base: position 451,195 of record NZ_JBIOSW010000001.1, on the reverse strand, counting down.
GTCGGTGTAACCGCTGTGGGATCTCTATACTCTGCCATTACCACTACCTCCATTTATTGTGTTTTCTAACGCTGTAATTCGTTGATTATACTCATGAATAATACTTGTAAATGCATTGAATTCATTTTCCATCGCTGAAAAATTATTAAATATATCAGCGAAACTTTTTTGCAAAACATTCATCTCTGCACGAATATCTTCAGTAAAAACTGCTACATTCTTATTTATTGCGACAATATTCGTCTGCTGCTGCTCAACCCCAGACGCCATCGTCGTTACTGCTGACTTAGCCGAAGAAATATCAGCGTTATACTGTTCTTGCGTCTTCAACTTGTTCCCAAAAGTTAACGTCGATTTTTCTATCTCATTTAACTTCAACTGCATACCAACAATTCGAATATTTTCATCAAGTCCTAACCATTTATTCTTAACCACATGCCAATTTCCTACTTCAAATTGATCAACAGCTAAACCAATCGGGAATAAATCTACTGCTGAAATTTGAAACTGATTTGTAGATACCTTCTGTGAAGCTAACCATTGCTTTGCTTTAGCTAACAAGATATCCGGTTCATGAACATCATCCCAAACAACCGAACCTGCAATAGATCCAAAACGAGCTCGCTTCTGCTCATCGATTAAATAGTCACGTCCATTATTAACTTTCTCAATGGTTATTCGAGGCATAGAAACATCAGAAGTTTCACCCTCGGGTGCTTCAATTCTTGCACCTCGAGGTTTTAGAATTGTAATAATTTCATTTGGATCCATCGTTCTTGAAACAGACAACATATTTTTCTTCAATTCGATAGTTTGTGAACCATTCATTCCTGAACTGTTTAACCAATCAATGAAATTAACTCCTTCTCCTCGTCTGATTCGTATTTCACCACCAAAAGTCTCTAAACATTTTTCTTTTATCGTTTCATAGGTAGTTGCTGTATCATCAATAAACTTATAAACATTATCTGTCGAATTCGTCACTTCTACTGTTCCCACTAAAAACTGCTTATGTTCTTCTACTTGTTTATTATGCTCTTGAATAATATGCGTAAAAAATTGTTTGGGCGTGATATTTTGGGCTTTGTAATAACTTTGAATACTATCATTCAAATATCCTTTTTCAGATTCACAAGTGATTTCTTTAAAAAGTGTTCCGTCTTCTGAAAAACTCTCTTTTGGTAAAACCACTCTTCCAGAAAACACGATTTTATCTGTTTGAGTATTCTTAACTGTTATTCGAGTAGTCAATGCATCAATAGAACTATAACCAGGAAACGTCGGCAACATCTGAAAAGTAAATTTATCTACTTCTAAGGACAAACCAAAATCAATCGTTGGATCAATTAGTTTTACTGCATTAGCGTAGGGAGAATGGATCACAATTTCCCCATCATTCGTATAAATCGTCACTAAATACATCTTTAGATAATCTCCTTTCTGAAATCAATCGTCAACGTTCCTGTTCCTGTCACATAAAGTATATTCTCGCCATTTTTCAAAACTAAGGCATCTGAAGTACCAGTTCCTGAATAGATTTTGAACGTCTGTCCATCTTTTTGGATGGTAAAATTTCCACGCGCAGTTACCGTAGGAGTGACAACACCAATCCCAGCATTCACATATTTCAACACACGAAATCCGTCAATCGTATAAGAGGTTGTTTGTGCAAAGCCATCTTCCAAATCAAATTCATCCCAGTTATCATTGGATTCTAAGGATTCACTGATTCGAAAAGGATAGCATTGAAATTTTACAGTTAAAGTACCGAAACGAACAGCTTCTTCAAAAGTAGGCGCTTCTTGAACCTCTGCCAAGTAATAATAATCTAGCATCACATCATCGATTAGTTTTGTTTTCGTTGTTGGTTGCATCAGCCAATTAACAACTTTTGTCCATAAACGATATAACGCTTCTTTCGTCATTTCTTCACGATCAATGATCAAAAAGGGAAAAGTAATCGTTCTTTCCGAATAGTTTTGATCGCCATAAACTTCAGAAAAATCATAAACCAAATTAGAATGGGGAAGATCAACGAGTATTTTTTCTTTTTCAGGAAGCTCGAACTCTTTTTCGTCCAAAACATCTAAACCAAAATCGGTGCTATGTTTACCGTTAAATGTAATGCCATACTTATAGCGATTATTGCCATCGCGCATCGTTTACCATCCCCCTTTCTGCAAAAATGGTTCTTTCTGCGACTGTCGCAGCATTATAAGGCGTTAGTCGACGATTGACTTGATTTGGATCAACTACCGCTTGGACATTCAGTGGGCGGGCATTTAATACTCTAGCCAAAGCTTTCAAATCTATACCTTCATTTTGATGATAGGTATTATTAATAATTTGATTTCCTGAATGTTCAAGACCAATTCGTCCAGTTGCAAGGGCTGTTTCTGGTTGGATTGGTTTCATCAGTCCATCATAAATTCTAGCCATTGCCTTATCAACTGATTGCGAACCTCTAGTAATACCTACAGCAACTCCTTCAGGAATATAGCGACCGACATTATCACGGAATAAACGAGAAGGCGAATGAATCTTCGCTTTTGCTCTTGCAGCTCGTTCCGCTTGTGCTACTAATGCATTAGCAGCTGCAGTAACTGACCCTAGCGCAGAACGCATACCTTGCGCTAACCCCGCACCGATCATATATCCTACTGCTCTCATTGACCCAGCTCCCGATCGCGCAACATTTACAGCGCTATTCACAAGTTGACTAGAAGCACTCCGAACTTGACTATTTCCACTGCGAATTCCCGTAGCCATATTATTACTTGTCATTTTTCCAACATTTAAAGCGGTTCTCGCCATTTTCATGCCATCACTGGCTACTCTTTGATTAATTTGAGCAAATACTTTCGTAATTTGATTGCCCATACTTGTAAATGTTTTTGAAATTTGAGAAACCATTGTTCTCATAATTGACGAAACCCTTGAAGACATCGTTGAAAAAGCCATAGCCAAAACATTAGTTGTTGTCGCCATTGTTCTGATTTGATTACTAACATTAGCAGTCATGCTTGTAATGTTAGTTCCTGTATTGGTTGCTGCGGAACTCACTCTATTCAACGCCGCTGACATCATAGCTGCGGAACTAGTCAATAATCTAAACGAGTTACCTGCGTTATTCACTGCTGCCGAAATACTCATGACCCTAGCATTGAATAAAGCAATCGCACCTTGTACAGCACTCAATGCCGAATTAATTGACAATATTTTCGTGCTAAAAGCATTAAACGAAACACTAGCCGACATAAGTGTAGGAGGAATCGTCATTAGTTGGGTTCTAAAAGCTGATATATAGATATTTGCCCCTGATAAACCCGATAAGCCAGTAACCGCCCCTGAAGCAAAACTAGCAAAGCTACTAGAAACTTGTATCATTTGCGCTGGTAATGCATTGATACTATTCGAGAATTGCGTGATTACATTAGGAAGTGTCTGCAAAGTAATATTCGCAGCCTGTCCGGCATTTGCAATCATCGTCAATCCCATTCCTGCTTGTTGCATTCCTGGTCCCGCTGTTGCGATTCCTGAACCAGCAATAGCTGCCAAACCAGTTGCAGTTGCCGCCAATGTAGCTGCCAAATCACCAAGTTTTAAATCAACAAGTATTTTAATTCCTTGCGCCATTTGTTTAACGCCTTTTCCAGCATTCAAAGCAGAGTTCCCAATTGAATCAAAAATACCAGAAATTCCACTAAGAATATTATTAACAGCATTACCAAAGCTTTCTATAACGCTAGAAGCGCCATCAAAAACATTTTTGATAACTCCGCCAAATTTTTCAATAACTCCTCCAATATTATCTAAAATGCTCGATATTTGTGTACCTAACTCTTTAATCAAATTAGTTATAGAGTCGATTATCGGTCTAATTTCAGTAATTAGAGTTTGGAACGCTTGAACGATTTGAGAAATAACTGGTGCTACAGCCTCAACCATTGCTTGTACAGCCGGAGCAAATGGCGCTAATGCTTGTACTATTCGGACGATTGCATCCGCTACTACTTGACCAAGACGAACAAATGCATCAGCTATAATTTGAATAATTGGAGTGATTGCTGTTGCTATTTGTGAGATAGCTGTTCCTAAAGCAGATATGATTGGAGGCAAAGTACTTAAAATTTTTGCAATAGCATTTCCAAGAGCGTCAATAGCTGGAGCAGTTGCACCTATAGCAATTCCTACAGCTTCTATTGCTGTTGCCATCGCACCAATCGCAATGCCAACAGCAACTACTAAAGGAGACAAATTACTGAGTGCCATCGTTACCTGGGGTAGTACACTAGCAACTTTCACAAAAGCCTCGGCAAGAGCATTAATAACAGTCGTAGCAACTAAAGATACAGCTTGAGCAAATGAACCGATAAGTGTCGAAGCAACCAGTGAAAACCCTTGAGATAAAGCAGAAATAATCATCGACACACCTTCACTTTGAGTAGCCAGTAATGCCAACGAAGCGTTAATAATGCCGATACCAGCTCCAATAGCTACAGCAGCTATCCCAACAGAAGTACCAAGTGCTAAAATATTAGCAGGACCAGCTAATTTCATTGCCGCACCTATCCCTTTAAAAGTAGCTGCTAATCCAGCACCTATGCCTTTTGCAGCAGTTGCTACTCCAGTAAGAGCTGTTTTTATACCCGTTCCTATACCTGTTGCACTTGCTTTAATGGCGTTTCCAGAAGACTTTATTACATTAGAGAGACCAGTGAAAACATTAGTCATCGTACTCTTTGAACGACTAACACCTTTTACAGCTCCGTTCATTCCTTGTTCAACGTTCTTTTTGAACAAGTTAAACGGATTGAAAGATTTTATAAAATCTAATCCTTTCATCCCTGTTTTTACTGCTGAAAAACCTGCTAAAGTTCCAACTAAAACATTTGTAAATCCACTTATGATACTTGGATCTAGCTTAGCTATAAATTTGGCTATACCGTCTACAGCCTTAGCAATTACATCGACCACTTTACCGACAACTGTTCCTAACGTCGACCAGATAGAAGCGTCGCCAACAGAATCTGCGACTTTTTTAAACGCTGCGCTAACACTTTCAATAGCGTTTTTTACACTTTGAATAGCACCAGTTTTGCTTAGTGCCGTCATAAATTTTTTCACGATATTGGCGCTAGCAGTAATAACACTATTCAAAGCAATAAAAACCTTTCCTAGCGTTGAAACCCAAGCGCTTGGACCACCCGAAACATTAGAAAAAGCTGTCATTACTGACTTTATGGCTTCTTTCACACTTTTAATAGCTTTAGTAGAAACTTCGACAACTGCATCAATCGGCTTTGATAAATCTTTACCAGTTAAATCGCTTAACCCTTTTTTTAAGTTATCAACTGCTAATTTAGCGAATGTCGAAAATAATTCAGGTAACCCTTTTAAAATTCTCCCCACCATAGGAATAAAGTTGCCAAATAAAAAAGTCGAGGTAGTCGTTGCAAGTTCATTTAATTCATCTTTAATGTCTTCACCTATTGCCAACTTTCCAAGAACATTTTGCATTGCTGCTTTCATTGAAGCGAAACTGCCACTTATCGTGGTCGCAGCCTCTTTAGCTGTAGTTCCTGTAATCCCTAATTTTTCTTGCACTGCATGAATCGCTTTAACCGTATCTGCAAAATCACCCACTGTATAATGTTCACCAGTTAGTTTTTCTGCATCCTTCATCAAGCGTTCCATTTCAGACTTTGTTCCACCATAACCTAGTTTTAGATTATCTAACATGGCATAGTTACCGCGAGCCAAAGATTGATATGTTTGAGTAATCATTTCCATGTCAGTTCCCATTTTATTGGCATTATCTGACATGTCGATCATCGCCGTATTAGCTAATTCTGCGGCCTTTTTTGTATCACCACCAAGACTACCGATTAAACTCGCAGAAAATGAAGTAACATTTTCCATATACTTATTTGCTGAAACGCCAGCTGTTTTGAAAGCTTGGTTTGCATAATTTTTAACAATATCCGCATTCTCTTTAAATAAAGTTTCGACCCCACCAATTGACTGTTCAAGCTTTGCTCCTTCAGAAATTGCGCTAGAAAATGAACTTTTTATAGCATTCATCGAAGTACTAATTGCTGCAGAAGCAACTTTAAGTAGTCCCATTGATACAACTAAGTTTTTTATTGACCCACCTGCTCGACTTCCTACACTTGTCAATTGATTAAGACTCTTATTTAGAGAAGTTACACCTTTACCATTAACTTCAACATCAATCTCAACTCTTCCATCACTCATCGTCCTCACCTCCCTCTGTATCTGACAATGCATATTTCTTCTGAAGCTCTTTCATTCGATTTTTTTCTTCCATTGATTCACCTTTACTTGGTTTCCAAGTACGAATTTGAATAATTTTTGCCAAGATAGTATCATCGGGTAAACTTTCAAGTAACGCTTGAAATTCTTCCCATGATAGTTTCCCTTGTTCTTCGAATAGATTAATTCCTATCTGCCTAAACGAAGCATAGATATACTTGGCATCCTGAACTAAATCGATTAATTTCGTATGTTTTGTCGGCTTTTTTGGTAACGGATTGCCTAATCGATCGGTTTCTATCTCATCTTCTTCCGTGTTAATATAAGTACTAAAAATAGAATGAAAGAATAAAAACTGTTGTTCGATTGTCCCTTGAAATTGTTCTTCAAAGTCATCGACCAACAGTTCTAAGCTCATATTTATTTTTTCTTCAGGGAATAAACTTTCATCAGCTAATATGTCGAAAACATCTAAAACATTATCAAAAGCTAAATCAATCGAATATTCTTTGCCTTCAAATTCAATCGAAGTGACTAACGGATCGTTTAACCGCATCTAATCACCTATTTCTTTTTCTTGTTTTTTAATGCTTTCTTTTTCAATAAATCATTTTTCCGTTTTATAACCTCATTTTGTCGCTTAGTCGCTTCTCTTTCTATTTCTTCAGCAACCTCAAATTCTAGAGTATCGAATAAGCTATCTAACTGGCTAATGTATGGATACTTGCCATATATCTTGGCAAACGAACCATCACCTAGTAATGCATCATATTTTGCTTTCAATACTTCCTTCAGCAAATTAATCTGTAATAATCCATATTCTTTAGTAGAATTATCAATATTTTTAAGCTCTTCTTGCTGCTTTGAAAGCTCCCTCTGTTTTACTTCTAATTCATCTTGGACGTCGTAAAAGCGTAATAATTCTTCAACTTCTGTCCCAAAGAAAAATTCTAACTCACCAATTTTGATTGGAAAACCACTTCGTTCTAATTGAAATTCCACATTGAACACTTCCTTATTTTAATGAACATGTACAGTTACTTCCCTATCGCCAACGACAACCCCATCAATAGATGGGGTTAGCCTTTTGGGGTAGTTTTTGGTAACGTATCAAAGGTAATTTTGCAACTAAATTCTTCGTATTCCGTTGCATCACCAGCACCTGCGACAATATCCGTTAATGTAGCTCGTCCCACAACTGTGTCACCGTTAGTTTGGACGACCTTATGCCAAATTTTTCGTTCATCGCCGATTTTATATTTTTTAGATGCTATCAACGCTTGTGCTTTGTCTTCTGGATCATAGAACCCTTCCGGACTATACGCTCCTGAAACAGAAGTTACAGTTGTTTCGGGGGTGCCGTCTCCGTCATAAAACCCTGTATCGTCTGTTTCTTCGTCAGTGTCATCACCGATTGAACTAATAAATTTAGCTAATGGTAACCACTTTTCTCCTTCTTCTGGTGCTGTTTCTTCTCCTGGTGTATACTCCGCAATATAATGTTCTCTTAATGCATTTTTCTTGCGACCAAAATATTGTAAATTCATTTTAATCATGTTGCTGTTCCTCCTTAAAAGTCGTTAGTTTCACTTGAAAATCCAATAAAAAAACGAACCAACCTTGTTCATCCGCTTCATTGATGAATGGTTTGCTCGTTATAGTTAATCGACTGAATTCAAAAGATTCATTCAAGCTATGAATATCTTCAATTTGCTCTAAATAGTCTGAAATAAGCCATAAGACTTGCTCAATCTTCGAACCATCTTTTGATTTCATAGCTATTTCATAGTTTAATTGTTCATCCTTTATCCCATCGTAGTATTCTTTCAATACCTGACCCCCTGGTAATGGATAAACAACTAAACTTTCATTTCCTGACAGATAGCCTTTTCTTAATGGAATCGGCAAGTCTGAAATAGTATTGATTTTATCTTTTACTCGATCAATAAAATCCATTATTCAATACCCGCTCCTCTCAAAAAAGCTTTCTTCCAATTAGCACCGTGAATGGAATTTGCTTTTAAGTCCCATCGTTTACCTGTTCCTGGTGTGGAATACTTTCTAAATACTACTTTTCCATTTGTTCCATAATATTGTGCTTTTGCGCACGGTGTTTGATAAATAATTTTCGAGTGATCACCGTTAAGATGAGCACTCCCTCTCAATGCGCCTCCCCCAGATCTTTTTGGGACATAGCGATTCATATCAGCCATTGCTTGATTACCTAAAGCATATCTCCCGCGCTTCATAGCTTCTGGACTTATTTTTTTTCGAATACCTCCAATATCTACCTTTACTCCCACTTAGACCACCTCTAATTCATACGAATAAATAGTTTTTGAATAAGCATCTATAACCGTATCAACCTTAGTAATGACATGTTCTTTACCATCATAAATCACTAGTGACTGCTCTTTAAAAGTAGGTAGCGGAGTTGTTAGTCCTTCATAACAAAAAATCACTGCGTTATAGAGTAACTGTTTGCCGCTTGACGAAAAAGTATACTGACTTCCTCGGTCAATGCGACAATTTTCTATAGTTGCATAATCTCCATAAATCGGCTTGTTATAATCCCCTTCTCCTAAATATTCTCGATAGATAAAAGAATCAACTAGAAACTTCTTTGGTGGCTTTAGCATTAACATAATTGTACACCTCGATATAAAAGTCCTGTGCTCTCTAAATAAATGTAGACGTCTTCTGCGACAAGTAATTTATTCCCAGAAGCCCCACTTCCTTTTAAAGAACTACTACGGTTGCCGTTCGTAATGCTTGTTCTACCAGCAGAAAAACTTTGTGGCGTATTGTTAATACTTTCGTAAGTATCTCCGCCAACTTCATCGAAATAAATGATTTGAGCACAGAGCGCTAACTTGAATTGGTGAACACGAAAAGCAATTGGATCACTTTTTATATCATTGAAACGATAAAAATGGTTGGTTATATTATCTAGAACAGCAGAAGCTTTCGCTAGATTAGAAGCAAAAATCGTTTTGTAATCATCCGTTTTTCCTGTTAATTCTTTAAATTCCTCGAATTCGATATAAGCACTCATACAGATTCACCTTCTAGCAACTTGATTAGATCACTTTTTCGATCGGTGGATTTGTAAGAAATCATTCGGTCATCTAATAATGACTTTAATTCAGGAATAGTTTTACTTTTTAAAGAAACGGATGATTTATTCCCGATGATTATTTCTGGCGCAACTGTATAGCCGCACATCTCATCTTTAGAACCTCGGTACATTTTTACTTGTCGATAACTTATCGTAACTGAAGTAGAAGCATTCCCCTTAACACCTGGGGTCACACTTAAAGAGACGGTATCTTCGGGTAAAATAATCTCTCCCTTTGATATACCTGAACTGCTCGACGCTATTTCATTAGATGGCGCCGTTAACCTTCCAGAACTTTTTTGAACTTTTAGCTCTGTAGTTACCGCCATAGAACTATTATTTTGATATTCTGCACTAGCAGAAATTTTATCTCCAGGCTTCAAGTTCAATTCTTTTAGTGTCCTAGTGAATGCTGTATTAGGTGGTGACCATCCCGAATAGGTAACTTCTTGCCACTCACTGCTATTATTTGGATAATAGTTTCTTGTATATTCGACAACATTATCTTTTTTAGAGACATCAATTGGCACATCACCTAAGAAATAGACTCTACCTGACGCGTCAATATCAGGCTGTACACGATAAATCGTTTCATTTGAATAATCTTGTATTGCTAAATAATCTTCTTGAGAAATATCTAATACATAATAATCACCGGTACGTTCTTCGCCATTAATCATCAAATTTCGGCTTTCCTTAATTGGGAGCGTTGTAAAACTGGGGATATTTGTCTTTTCCGTTCCTTCTTTATAAGCGACTTGATAGGTTCCTTCAGGAAAAAAGGTTGATGGAGCTAATCCATCGATTGTCAGCGGACTAGCTCCTTCTGCAATTTTTTCGTTTCCTTTGTAAATAACAAAAACTTGCGACATTACTATCTCTCCTAACTAAGTTGAAAAGTGGCGCTCGTTGCCGTCACATCCACCCCATCTATTGATGGGGTTAATCTTTTGGGGCATACGATAGATAGATTGCTTTTTTTGCATTATCAAACACGATAGCATCGTAATAATCTAAGCCTTTGATTGTATCTCGATAACCACTTCTGTCTTGAGAAGCAGGGACAGTATCTACTGTTCCATATTTAACGATTGGGGCTACTGCTGTTAAAGGAGTAACAATAAAGTTAATGTTTTCAGTAATAGTTAATCCCCCGATACGATTTTTCGCTACTTTCAAAATAGGAACTCCACCATCAATTTGTGCTACTGTTCGATCAATTCCCGCAATAGACATTTGATTAGTAGTGAATGATTTTGTAACACCTTTAGCATTTTTCAATAGGCGATAAGTAGCGGCTGAAACAAACATCACATAGCCACCAGGCACTTCGTTATCAGTCATATATTCTTCTGATGCGTCATATGCTGATAAAATATTATCTTCAGTTAAAGTTTCATTCTCTTTATTTCCTGCATTATCATATAAAGCCTGAATAGCTACCTTATCTCGATGTGGAACTGTAATTAGACGTTTATGCTCAGTTACAATATTATTAATCGTCAATGCCGAGCTTTCTGATTGGTCAAGTTGATCTACATCATAAGCAAACCAATCTTCATGTGTTAATTTAATCGTTTCTTTTTCGATATTAATTTTATTACGTGCATTATCGCCATTACGGTTATATTTTGAAGCTTCAACAAAGCCGGACATTTTATTAACCCGTACTTCATTTACACCGACAAAATCAGCAGCCGTAATGCTTTTTGCCCCTTGGGTTAAAACATCCCATACTTGGGAATCAGCTCTAAAATCTTTGTCAATAGTTGCTAAATCTTTCGAATCTAATACTAAAGCCATATTTAATCACCTAATCTTTCTTGAATTTTTTGTACAATACTTTTTCCGTCCACTGTAGCCCCAGCAGGGTTACCAGAGGAAACAATCGTTGGTATCGGCGGAATTGTTTTAGGGTCTTTTGCTTCTTGAAATAAGAATGATTTATTTTTTTGTAGTCCCTTTAATTGTTCGTCAAAACCTTGTAATTTGCCGTCGACAACTTTAATAGTGTCTTTATCTAGTTGACTAAGCACAATTTCTTCATCAAGTGCATTCGCTTCTTTTAAAGCTAGCTTGATGGCAAAATCTTTTTGTTGCTCCGTAAGATTTGCTTCAGCATCTTCTTTCGCTTTATCGAACTTACTTTGTAAATTTGCAAGCTGTCGAGTTAACTCTTCGTTGTCTTTAGTCGCTTCTTTCAAAGCGTTTAACTCTGTTTGATTTGAGTTAAGTTGTTCCTTAAGTTGATCACGCTCTTGTTCTGCAGCAGCAAGAGTTTTGTTCAATTCAGTAACAGTTTGACCATGTAACCCCACAACAGAATTCACTTGTTCATCTGTCAATCCAAGTTCTCTTAATTGTTCTCGCTTCATTTTCTTCATCCTTTCGTTGTTTAACGAGGCTACGCCCTCGATGGATTGAACAGTTTAACGCCGTATTCAGGGCAAAATAAAAAGCCTAATCATTGATTAGACTTAAAAATCATCATAGTGAAAATCTTTCAATAAGGTATTAATAGGTGTGTATACCTTCTCTCTTGCGTAATTTCTACTCAAATACTCATTAGAATCAACTAGAGTACGTAAGCGACTTTGTGTGGCTCTAATCTTCCTTGACCAATCTTTGGCGTTTTCGTCTTGTCCTAGAGCTTCTGAAACCATTCTATTCTTTTTATATTTCACAACTTGTCTTTCTAATTGACGTTGACGACTAGTTAACAGAGCTACTTTCTCATTTTCTTTCGCATCATATTTCGGTTGGTTATTGGTATTTACACCAGGAACAAACGGAATATGTAAATGTTGACAATTAACACCTCTGTGACCGCCAGGGGTACCATATTCAGCATTCCAGTATGGATCGTAGATACTTCGATATTTCCAATTAGATGGCAACTCAGACATTTGCCTTAAATCGACAACGTTTCCTTGTATCTTTGAACATGCTTGTCTTGCTCCCATATGACTTGTTACTACAACTGTATAAACACCATACTCACTCATACGTTCTTTTCTTAACGTGTCATAGGTATTTGATAGGGTAGACTTTAAAACCGTTCGAACATATCGCTCTAGACTCCACGTATGTCCCCCTTTATCAATAAAGGTTGACTTAATCCCTTTTTGAGCCCATTGCTGAATGGTTCTAGCTAAAGCTTCTTCAAACGTAAATATACCACTATTAAATGCAGCCGTAGTCTTGTTAACAATTTCTGTGTACATTTGAGTAGTGGCAGTTCCATAACCGAAGTTGGTAGATAACAACGTTTGATTCACATAATTATTGATATCAGACCAAACTTGATCATGATAAGCTTTCATGATGTTATCTAAATTAGTTGGAATAGGTTTTGTATCATAAGGTAACTCTCTATCTGTATCCCTTATAATCTTGTCACCCGTATTTTCAAACATTCGTTCAATTTCAGATTCAGCAATTCCTGTTACTTGATAAATCACTTTGACGGTTTCCTTATTGAATAAGTGTAGCTCTTGCAGTTTTTCTCTTTGCCACTCTAAAATATCGTCATGTCCGTTGTTTAATCTCTTAATGATAATACGTATTAATTCGCCTTCCAATGATTGATATAGATGCGCCATATTAGAAGACCATAAGTCTAATTGATGAGGTGTAATCATTATTCCTCATCTCCTAGCTCTTTTTTAGTCAGAAATTCCTCAACTTCTTTTGGATCTAGTTCATACTCTTCTTGCAGTATTCGTTGAAACCATTTAATTGCTTCCTCATCCGTCAAATTAAAAATCCCTTTTAAAGCTTCAGTAGTTGGTACTAATTGAGCTGTTTTAGCCTTGCTGTAAAATGCTAATTTTTGTTCTAAACTTTCAAAAATACCATCATCAAAATCTACACTTATTTCCTCAAATGAGGGTATAGCTCCAGAGTATAACTTATGACCTTCATAAACCATCACACTAGCTAGTTCTAAAATAGAAACAATTAATCCCTTGATAAACTTTTCTATTTCGTTACAATGCATATTTCTAGTCCTATAAGTCAGTGAGTTTTGGCTGATTACCTCTGTAGCTGTTTGCATAGATTTGCCATCAAAACTGAACGTTCCTACACTTAACTGTAGTTGTACTTCAAGAGTTTTTAAGAAATAGTTGATAGAAGATATATATTGCTCTGTACGAAGATCACGAGTAATATCTTGTACAAATTCTCTATCGTCTTCCATTCTCATCGGACGATAAATATTAACGTCAGGGTCAAAAATAGGGTGTAGTTGATTACCTTGTTCATCTGGTACATAATCTAATAAATGATCACTAACGACAACTGTACGTTGTCCCATCTTGATTTCCCAATGAAATTGATCGAAAGTATCATTTATTTGTTTTATTGTATTTGTCGCATTATCACAAATCCCCAACCCTAACGGACTATGCAAACTAAAATTATTAAATCCTGCTGGCTTAAGATAATTGAATAAAGGTTTTTGTAGATTTTTAATTGTAGTCGTTTCTTGTAAATCTTTATATTGATTTTTATAACCAAGTGGAACTCTTTTGCCAATAATATTCGAGTTATCAGAACAATAGAGTTCATTGGTAATTACTAACGTTCCATTTGACCATTCGTGAAACTCTAAAAGTGTATAATAAATAATATTGTTTGCCTCAACTTCTAATGTTTTAAACATCATTACACCTTCTGAAATACCGTTAGAGGTAGAACGTAATGGATAAAAAGCATTAGCTAATGCCCAAGAGAATTCCAATTCTCCTGTTTGAGTATCTACATATGGACGAATTGCCAGCCCTCCTGTAGCAAACATAGGTTCTAAGTATTTTGTCATGTTTTTTTTGAAATCATTGTGTTCTAAAACATGCTGAATAAACTCATTTGCTTTAGGTTCGTCGACTTTAATTTCGACTTGTTCATTAAATACCAAACTAGCCATTAACTCCGCTGTCAATTTTCTTATGTTTAATGCCATGTATTTTCTTTTTTGAATTTTATTTGAAGAATTGATGTATTGAATTTCATCGTATTCATTTCTATACTCTTTAAAATCAATTGCGATACGTTCTAGCTCTTTCGTATCAATATTTACTTTTGGATGATCATTGATTGTTGCTAGCGATTGTCCTGTCACTGCATACCCTCCCTTCTTAAATAAGTTTCTTATCTTATCTATAAAACTCATGATGTCACCTACCTTTTGAGTTTCCACTCTCTTGCATTATCAACACAGGCATACTTGAAAGCATCAACAGAATGGTCGAATTCTTTGATAACCTTTGGATCCTCTGATTCTAAATAACGTTCATCAAATTGGTATCGCTTATGTTCTTCTATAAACAAATTTAAACTGTCACAATTACTCAACCCTGTTTTTATGGTTGGTTCAAAATAATAAAAACGTCCTTGCGCTAATAAGTCATGGACGTAATCAATCATATCTATATTTTTTTTCTTTGCTACAGGATGCCATCTTTTTCCAAAATCCTTAGTATATTGATTACGCAACCCACCTTCTGCGCTATCAATTGTTCGCTGTCTAATTGGTGCATTTCCCACATAGGAATGACGAGAAGTTTTTGTAATAAATTCATGTAGCTCTTTTGATAAGTCACTTGGTGCTTTTTTTATTGCTCTTCCCTGTGGGCTGTAATAGTACATATTTAATAGAATAATATTTTCTTTTGCAGTCAGACCAAAACACAAACAAACAGTTGCAGATGTCTGGTGTCCAACATCCGTCGCATAATATAAAGCTATAACACGATCATCCGTTGGTAGCTCATCTAATCGTTTAAACAGATCAATATTATAAACATTTGTTCCTAAGCCCACAGGCTCACCCAAATATAAATATCTATAATAATCATAATCATTTTCTTTAATACGATTTATCTCTTCTAGCATTTGATCTGTAACAAAACCTAATTCATCATTTAAGTAGCTTGATTCATGAATCAAATAACTAGGTTGATTTTTTAATTTTTCAACCCATTCATTAATCCATGAATAAGGATCCCTAGGTGGATTATAACTCCAAAAAAATTGAACAGTCTTTGCTAATGGATGCTTTTGGCGCATAAATGTTGTATTTGATTGATCAAACTCTTCTGCATTTTTAAACTCGGCAGCTTCTTCATACCATACCGCAATAATATTTCCGATATCATTTGATTTCAACTTTTGAAAATCATCTTGACCGTAAAAATAAAAAGTTGATCCTGTTTGATTATGTGTAATTTTAAATGGCGAAACGGTACAAGAAAAATCATCCATTATACCGAATTTATTTAATGCCCATTGTATTTTTAAATAAACACTATCACGAATTGTATTTGCAACTTTACGTATTATTACCACATTCGCTTTTTCATTCAAGAGAATGTATTTAATCATCGTATAAACTAGTAGTAATGCAATGACTGAAGACTTAAACGAGTTTCTTCCACCTTTTAGAATATTGTAAGGTTTATTAGATTGCCAAACTGATTTAAAGTGAGGATTAACTTCTTTTTGTATATTAATTTTGCACATTGGATTCACTCCAAGAATCGATAATTGTAATCAAACTACTTATTGACTCATTATCAGGAATTGAATGCTTTATTTTCATAATTTGCGCATCTATCAATTCCAGCTTTTTACGTCTTTCATCCTGTTCATCAGCAATAGCTACAAACTGCTTTATCAAATTAGACAATGTACTCATCGCTCTTGACTGCGCATTTAAAAAGTTTGCTTGTTTGTCCCATGCATATTGAATAGCATATTCTTCTGAGCTACCAGAATCGCTTGAGGACCATTTCGAAACTTCTTTTGATAAATCTTCTGACCCAGAAACATACATGATTTTCTGCGCTCTGATAATAGCCGTGTACTGAATCATAATGTTATTCCAGATAATATCTTCTGGCTTAGAGGTTGCAACCTCATTCATGATTTCTAACGTTTCAGAGGGTAACCAATTAGCAAAAAGACCATGTTTTACAGCGTTTTTATTTCTGACAGGAGCTCCCTTGTTATTAGGTATGGTTGCGTCCTTGGTTGCAACCTTTTCTTGCGACCAATAACGAGATTTCCATGACTTTACCGTACTAATTGATACATCGTATTTATCGGCTATTTCCCTGTATTTTAAGCCTTTTTCATAATCTTCTTTGGCTAATTCGTATTTTTTCACATGTGATACCACCTCACTTTTTGCAACATTTGTTTTGTAAATTCAAAAACAAAAAGACCACTCAACGAGTGATCTCAATTATACTTTTTATTTTTAGCTTTCTTATCTTTCATGGAAGACTTTCTCTCTTTAAAAATCAATATTAATTCTAAAATACCCATTAGAAAAACAATTATTAGAGCCGGTACTAAAAACCACCAACTAATATCTATATAATCAAATAAATTAAGCCATATCGCCAATATACAAACAATAAATAACATTTTTGATTCGCACCTTTGAATTTTTTTAGTAATTTAACACACACTAAAAAGAAATTCTTATTATTTATTTCCATTACATACAAATAAATAATAGGGATACTAAATAAATTTTGTTAATATTACTGTTAGGTAATGTTTGTTCCTTCAAAATTTAAAAATGAATAACTAAATAAACGCTCACATTGTTTAGTCTGCTGGTTAATAACATTACCTTTCCTCTTAAGTTTTCCTCTATTCTTAAGAGGAATTTAATTTTTATTATCTTTCCTTACTCTGCAAAATATTAGTATTATGTCTTACTTGTTATACATATGTCTTTAAAATCGCAATAACACAATAATACTTGAAAATCTTTTACCATGGTTATTGGATTGCAAATGAAGAAAGGAATTTTTCATATGCCTAATTATGTTATTGATACAACACCTACAAAAAATAATACTCACATACTACATGAAATAGACTGTCCATATGCCCCTGACAAAAATCATTCGATTGAAATTGGATACTATATAGAATGTTCATCAGCGCTCCGATATATTCGTATCAAAAAACCAAATTTAAATGTTTCTGGATGCAAATACTGTTGTCGTTCTTGTTGCAGTAAAAAATAATTGTATTGCTAGCTATCTTTTGAGGATAGCTAATTTTTTTATATCAAAACAGACAGCAACCAGTTGATATAGATAAATAATGGAAAGTAAAGGAGGTTTTCACTTCCTTTTTCGTATTTTTGTGATTAGTTGCTGTCTATCAAAGCATAATTACAACGATAAGGGAGACTGCCTCCCTTCGCTTATTTTGTCGAATTACTAATCTTTCGACACTATCATAATATCACTGGTAAATGGCTAAAAACCGCCATCATTCCGCCAAAAAACCGCCAAATTATTTATAAGCAATTTTTTCCCCATGTCTATATGCTTCTGCAAACTCTATCAGAGCTTCAGACTTCATCCGTTGAATGCTTCTTTCTGAATAACCTACTTCACGACTAATCCTGTAGTTTGAGAAACTGTCTGGCACACAGAAACTGTAGTAGAGTATCTGACGACTAATTAGACTAAGCGCCATCAAAGCCCTCAAAATCGCATCTCTTTCTGCTTCAGCATCTGCTAATTGGATCATGGCATCTTCTGCTTTGTTTCCATGACTAGGAGTTTTAGGCATATCTGTTATAACTGGTGACTTAATATCTATCAAAGAGCGACCTGCTATACGCTCTAAACGTCTAAAATTCTTTAAAACATTTCTGGCATTATCTCTTGTTTGTTTGAAATCTACTTCTCTTAATAAATTCATCAAGCAAAATCACTCCTCTATGTGATATACTAAAATTGTGGAATGTATTAAATTTTCAGGAGTAATATATGCCTTTTATTTCATTGTTAACTATCTATATTCCCCTACCAACACTAATGTTAATGTTCAATCGCCTTGCTCACGAGCATAATACTACTACAGTGTTACTTAAAATTTTGTTACTACTACTTGTAACTATTGATTACAAAATTAGTTTTTATTGGATACATAATTATAAAGTAAAACAAAGATATTATCTCTGCCTATTAGTGCTTAACTTATTTGAGTTTTTCATCCATTTTTACCTAAATCTGCAATATCAGACAGCCAATCTAAAAATGATTTGTTCTTACCAGGCATTATTACTTTTCTGTATGATATTTTTCCCTCTATCAAAGACATTCAAAAATTATATTTTCGAAGAAAAAAATAACTAATAATTAATTGTTCTTTTTACTTTTCTTGTAAATGGCATTTTCTTTTGTTTTATGTCGGTTTCTTTGATCATTACAAATCACTCTAAGGTATGTTATAATTGAGAAAGGATTTGTTACAACTCACCATTCTATGTAGCGACAGCCAATTTCGGCTGTCTATTTTTATGTTCTTTTTACCACAAGCTAGAAATTCCGTTCGCTTGATTAATCCTAGCTTGTAATTCTAAATCGGGTTTCCATTTTGGGATTAAATCTATAGCTTCTATAAATCTAGAAATCTAGCTTTTGGAATATCCATATAAGAAGCCACATCAAATACTGCTTTCAATTGATTGTAACAATTACTGAACGCAGCTCTGTTTATGCTCTTATTCTTATAGGCATTACTTTTCTTGCCACCTAGTATTTTTATTACTGTAGATCGAACTAATCCCTGTATTTTACGACGTTGACTAGAATTGATGATCGTTTCCGTTTCTAATTTATCTAATCGTTCATTTACTGCTGCTAAATTTCGTTCATGTTTTAGCGCTGTTTCTAATAGTAATTCGGTATTACTGATCGGTGGCATTGCTTCCTTCAATTGATTTTCCATTTGGTTGAACCGTTCAATGTAAGCTACTGCAAATTGTGTACCTTTGGCTCCTGTCATTCTGGTTGAATAAAGCTCACAGCCTTTTTTAGTTAACAAGTAATTTGGTAGTTCTTTATTTTGAGAATTTGTATACGTTGATTCGATAAAATAGGACTCGTGATTTTTCACGCCACCGATTTGTTTGATGATATTTCGAATATCTTTCAACACGTTGTCATGTGTACGCCCCACCATTTTCGCTACTTCATTACTCGTAATCGTTTGTTCAATTGTTTCCATCTGCTTACTTCTCCCTTCTTCAAGAGCTTTGCGTTAGCCGTTCCATTCTGAATTGCCTTTTGTTCCAAACGGCGTTTTTTCTTCTTGATTTTCGATTTCGTCTTTCCCATTATTTCTTGTTCTCCTCTTGTATGATTACTAGCATAGAAACGAAAAGTACAATAAAGATAAAAGGATAGATCATTCCGCTTCCTCCAATCGAACCGCTGGACCACATGCCACAGAGTGATTAAATTCATCGATTCTCTTTTTTAGTTCTTCAACCTCTTTTGAATCAATTTTTTGATTTAATGAGTAACTGCTACTATTCCAATCGTTGAATGAGTCCATCCAGCCTTGTTCGTCGTTATCTGTTTTAATGATTGTGTTTTTCATTCCGCTTTCTCCTGCTCTAATCCCCACTGAGCGAATGCTGCTAGAACTTCTGCCTCTTGTTTTCTAGTCAATCTTGCAAGTGCATTTCTAGCTTTCAATAATTCCTCAGCTCCATCTTTTTCAAGCCGAACAGGTGAAATGGATAGTGAATTAAAGAGAGAATGAATCGCTTTTGTTAGTGAACCTTCTGAACCTGCATTGATTTTCAGTTGCTCCAACACGATTTGCTGGTTGTCGTCTAACTGTGATTGCTGACTTGCTACATCATACGTTTTCTCAAAAATATCCGGTTTACATGGATAAATCTCACCTTCTCCCCCTCTAATAATGTAGTCACCTGTTTTAGCAACCATTATCCCTTCTAAAGTTTTTATTTCACACCATGCATCTTGCGGATAATTTTTACCGAAATTATAGGTAATAATTCTGTTTTCTGATACAGCATCCCAAAACCATTCTTCCCCTATAAGCCCTCTTGAATTTAATTTAAAAGCTTCAATAACTACTGGTTTCTTTCTATATTTCATCCTTCTATCACCTCTTCCACTGTTCCACCGATTTGTATAGCATCCATTTCGGCTTCTTCTCTAGTCTCATATTTAACACGTTGAGCTAAGGCACCTGGAGCATCATCAATAACATAGGTCACTTTAGTGTCATCAAAACCAGAAAAATATCCTTTGTCAATTTTCACGCAGTACAACGGCTCTTTTTCGACCTCGTAGCCGTCTTTCATACGAATGAGTGTTTCGATTGGTTTATTTTCAGCAACATCTAACCAATTCTCAAAATCTGTCTTGTGTGGCCATTCTTCATTGTCTAATTCTCTGATTGCCATAAAAATCGCTAAATCCAATGCATCTTTATTATCTTCAAACCACTCCGCCACAAACTGAGGCACAACTGGCTTCTGCGGTTCGTCTAGTTGTTTGATTAGTTCTAATGCTTATTCTAAACCCGCATATTTCCCATCATGAAAATCAGTTATACCTTTAAAGTCTTCCATGCTACCTACAAGGCTTGCTAGTTTATCAATCAACTCCTGTTTATTCATCGCCGTCCTCCATATTTTCCAAAATAGTAGCTTTCTCTAGGCCTTTTCGTTCTTCAGCAGTTGCGAAAATTATCAGATAGCTTCTCAATCGACGAATGGCTGTTCTGATCGATATACGTTTCATTTGCTATCCTCCAGTAAATCTTCTAACTTCACAAACACGCCAGCAATCATTACACCTTTACGTCCTTTGATTTCGTTGTACGCTTGATTTAGACATTCATATAGGTCCATATCATTTTGCATCGCAAGAATTATTAAGGTAACCACTACGTCACCGATTCCGTCTCTTAAACCATGTTTATCTTTTCTAGCCAAAGCCGACGCGACTTCGCCGACTTCTTCGACCGTTTTAAGCATTTGCTTGCTAGATTCTGCTTGATCCAATCCTTTGTCTTTTTCCCACTGCTCTACTTTTGCAATCAGTTCGTCCATTATTTTTCCTCCTAAAAAATCATTTGCCAAAGAAGTACGCCTAATTTGACTACTCCTGCTAATACAAGCATTGCCATTGCTAAAATAAGTCCACATCCTAAAAAAGCTGATGCGATATTTAGTAAACCTTTCATATCTAGCATTCCACAGCCCTCATTTCTGTAAATGGAACAATCGTTTTCCCGTGGTATCCAACTGCTAAACCATCATCGTCTGGATGAGTACTATCAATCGTTACCATCGCTGAATTGTCATAAACATGTTTTACATATCCCGAAAATGGATAAAGCCATGGTGTCTCTCTATTTGAATCACAACAGAAGCATTCAACCTCTTGGTTAACTTCTGGAATGAATTTCTTTTTTCTGCTCATTTTCAAACCTTCCTAACCTTTCTTTTAAAAACGCTCTTCCTTGAACGTCTTGCCATATTTTTTAGCTAATATCAACGGCACTTGATAACGATGGCAGAACAGTTTCGCTTTGATTTTAAAATCTTTTGTCTGCATTCCTTTGACATCTACAACTTTCACAAGCTTACCGTTTTTATAAAACGTGAAGTCAGGAATATACTCGATTTTACGGTACTTCTTGCCTTCCAATTCAAATTTTGGCAATAGTTCAAATTTTTCCTGAAGCTTTACTTTCCAGCCGTTTGCTTCCGCTTGCCATACTGCCAGATCATAATACTCTGCTTCTGCTACAGAATCGAATTTGATCCCACGATGAACCGTTTTTCGATTGCGGTATTTGTTCATGCTGTCGCTCCTTTTACTGGTTTTAATCGTTTATCTGCTGTTTGAGAAAATACCATCGTAAATCCATCAGAATTGACAAACATTCTTGATGTCGTCCTCGTACCGTAGGCTTCTTTCAGTTCTTTGCCAAGCAAGTTCGTTGTGATAATCGTTGCTAAGTTTTGTCGTGCATCCAAAAATGAATTTAGCGTGTTTATGCCAAACGCTCGACTTTCCGATGCATCTTTTCCTAATTCTGATCCGATATCATCAATGACAACTAAATCCGCTGTTTTGATATCTGCAATCAACGAGCCTTCAATCGTTTTTCTGAGTTCAGGATTGTTGTACGAAAACTTGATTTGATCCAGCATTTCCTGTAATCCGATAAACAAGATTTTCTTGTCGTAGTTTGAGCGCTTCAAAACTTCCCAAGCCGCTGCCATCGCTAGGTGACTTTTACCTGCTCCCTGTTTGCCAGTTAAAACAAGGTGACTTGGATTTCCTAACAAGACTGAATTAACAAAGCGTTTGGTTACTTCAACCGCTTGTCTTGTTTCTTGATCAACGATTTGATAATTCTGCAATGTACAATCAAACATCGCTTTATTAGGCACGACAGAACCACCTTTGAAAAAATTGATAGCTCTTGCTTTCAGGCTTTCGTTGTACATTTGCTCTGCTTGTAAGTCTTCCTGAACTCGCAATGCTTTATACCCACATTGCATACAGGTTGGTTTACAGCGCTCTGAGCCATCAGGATTCTTCGTACGCCAGCCATACAAGGGCTGTCCGCATTCAGGACATTCGCCACGTTGGACAAGCACTTTCTGTATCAGCTTTTCCATGATTTCTCCAACGGTTTCCATGCCTACGCCTCCTCTCAAATAGGCAACTCATCTGTGCTAAATTTCTCGTATTCAAGCGTTTTATTTGCATTTCTAGGCGATTTTGAATAATGACCTTGCAAATACTTTTTCACTTTCTCAACGGTGTCTAGTTGCTTGTTTTCCCAACTTTTCAGCACTTTATCGAGATAGTTATAATTTTTAGCACCATTTTTCAGCATTTCTTCAATCGCCATGATGACAATTTCATCTTGTCCTTGAAAATCATTTACCCAAAAACGAATAGATTCTAAGACCATTGGTGCTTCTGCTGGATTCACTTGATTTAACCAATAACCTGTTGCGCTAATTTCTGAATGAAAATCTATACTAGATCCAGAAGCATTTACAGTGTTGTTTTCGTTTTTGTTTTGTTTATGTTTATTTAATGTGCTACTGTTGCGCAACTGTGTTGTATACTTTTGTGCTACTATTTCGCTACTATGTTGTACACTCTCTTGTAAACTATTTGACGTATAAAGTTTACATATATGATAAGAGGTTGCTTTTCTTCCATTACTTCGGAAATCAATCAACCCTAATTGTTTAAGGATATTTCGATTTTTATTTATTCCTTGGCGTGAAAGACCGGACAAAGTTTCAAGCGTTTGATTACTTGCCGTAAACCACTCACTCCATCTTGCTTTATTGTTTATGCTCATCAATGCGCGCCATAAAGCAATTTGACCAGATGAAAGTCCCTGATTGTACATTAAATAATCGTCAAACGCTAAAATTTGTCGAATATAGTCCATCATCACTCCTCCTTAGACAAGCGAGGGGAAACTCCCTCGCTATAGTGGTGGATTCATATCATCGAACAATGAATCATGTTGTTCGTCTGTATTTGCTGTTTCTTCGTATTCATCAAACGCTGATGATACGTCTTCCACTTTTTCTGCTTCTTTACGTTCTGGTATATCTTCTTCAACATTTGTATCGGATAAAATATCACCATTCTCATTGATATCTTTTACGACATTTTCATCAGTTACCGTTGCTTTTTGCATTTCCACTGATAGAATTCCCCATTTACTCAACATATTTCTTAAAACAGTTTTTTTGGCCATTGCATCAAAATCCTTCTTCCAACCAAAGTCAGATTTACTAAACTTTAGTTTATGCAATTCAATTTCTTGCTTTGTCCAATAAACAGTTTTTTTGAACCCATTCAATAATTCAAAATATCCAACATACCCAATGACTTTGTCAGATAAACGACCTTCTGGATCAAATTCAAACTGTTCCGTCAATCGATTCCAACCTCTTAATTCGCCTTCATATACTTCGATAACATTCAAAGACTGATATTGACCCGAACGTTGTGCTAACTGTATATATCCTTTGTACCCTAACTGAAATTGGGCTTTTCCTTTATATGGAATAATCCATGCGTATCCTAAATTTTTATCCACTGGTAAATCTAAGGAAGCGGCAACCATTGCACTAGTAACAATGCTCATTGGATCAACAGAAGATAAATAAGAATCGTTATTTACCAAATTTAATACACTTGCCATGAAACCATCAGATTTCTCTTTCAATACTTCTTTAAATTTATTTTTCATTGTCGGTGTATTCATTAGAGCTTTAAGCCCTAATTTAGAAGGATCAACTGCTTGATTATTTTGTTCTGTTAGCTGATTCTTTAAATCTTTACTTGTTGCCATATCACTGAATCTCCTTTATCACTAATCTATTTGAAGTTGATAAACTGTAAATTTCCTCATCTTTCATCACATATGGATATTTCTCTGCTATTTTCTTCAAGTCTTTTCGTTTAGAAACGACTGATTTTAAACAAATAATCCGATTAGGTGTGATACCTGTAGAGGCATTCTTTATTCCAAGTTCCTGGATAATTTGATTGTCGATTTGTCGAATACTCTTCTCTAGTTCCTTCTTATTTTTGAGTAACTCTTCTTTTTGATCGAGTAGAACATCATAATCGGCATGAAGCATAATTTCAGTTGAATCTAATTCCGAATAACGTTCTTTTAGAAAATCTGACGTTGCTTTACTTCCATCGATCAGTGGCTCTTCTCCGCCGATAATGTTCGTTTCCCAAAAATCAACTAACCGTTCTGTGATGATGTCAATCAGTTCTTGATCTCGTTCAACTCGTTTCCATATAAATCTTTGACCACCAATCAACACAGCGATATAACAATAATCCTTGTTCAAAACATTCATGTAATGTTGCACTTGACACAAATAACTAAGTGGCACTTCTTCTCCTTCCCATTCTTTGCTAAGAAATTGATTCGCTGTTTTACATTCAAGAATGGCATTTTCTCCTACTACATCACGGTCGATATTGGCTCTTAAAAATGGATGTAACGGATGTTCAAACATTTGGTTTCTTCTGCGTACTTTTTTGCCTGTTCGTTCTTGAAATTCTTTGGCAACAACTTCTTCTAAAACATTGCCCCAATAAGCTGGTTCGCTTTCTGAATCTTTCAATTCAATTTGACCCGTTTTCTCAAGCCATAATTGATAAGGGGATTTGTATTTATTCAATCCAAGTACTGTTGCGACATCAGAACCACCAATACCTCTTTTGCGGTCTTCGAGCCATTCTTGATGGCTCATGTCTAAAGTTGATTTACTCATCTTCATCCTCCTCGTCGATTGGTGCTTCATATTGAGGAACTCCGTAATCAGGAGTAGTAATCCAATTGTCTAACGACTGCGCAAAATCATTCATGCTTGACCTCTTTTCCTCTTGCTAATACGCAAAGCACAAGCATGGCAATTGCGAACAACAAGCCAAAGATGACGTAGTTTTTTGCTACAAGTACTAACGTTGTAAATAAAATAATCAATAAATCAATTATTTTTTCGTTCATGTACTATCGCTCCTTTGCTATTTTGCTCACACGCTCTTCATATAAACGTAAATATAAATCTTTAAACGCTTGATACGCTTCTTGTACTTGCAGTAACTGCTCTTGCATTAAATCCTTGTTCTTGGTAACACCAAAAACATTCAATGCTATTTTTTTCAATGATTCGTGGATTGTAGATTCAGTTAAAAATTTCCCT
The DNA here is from genome assembly GCF_051714985.1 of Enterococcus sp. AZ078. NCBI lineage: Bacteria > Bacillati > Bacillota > Bacilli > Lactobacillales > Enterococcaceae > Enterococcus > Enterococcus sp. AZ078. Next base: position 425,225 of record NZ_JBIOSW010000001.1, on the reverse strand, counting down.
TCAGCCACATAGATTGCTCTCAGTGGTTCAAGCATTGTTTTATCAAAATCATCTTCAGTAAAATACTGTTTATTGACTGCGATTATTTCCTCATCTTGGATAGCAACTGGTCTAAACACGTCAAACGTGCGAGTACCGATTAAATTGCGTTGTTCATCTTTCAACTTAGCTCTTAAATCAGCTACATCTTCATATTCGATAATTAGCTGGTGTTTCTTTGCTGTTTCTGCCATTGTTGTTCCTCCGTTATCATGGTATACTTTAGCTAAAATGATTTTTAAAAAGTGCATCAACACTTGTGCCGAGTATTTCGGCTAGTTTGAATGCGGTACTCAAGCTTGGTAGGCGTGTACCGTATTCAAATCTTTGGTATGAAGTTAGCGTAATTCCTATTTTTTTTGCTACTTCATGTTGCTTTAGACCTGCATTTTCGCGGGCTTTTTTTAGTTTTTCGTTATTCAAATCACATCCCACTTTCTTTATTGATTACATCCGATTAGGTTGTAACCTAATTTTATTATACATCCATATCGGTTGTAGTCAAGTATTTTTATTTTGGAGGTTTTCTCATGGAAACAAACATTCCTGACAGATTAAAACAACTTAGGGAAACAGCTAATTTGACTCAATCAGATATGGCCGAAATACTTGATGTAAAGCTGCAAAGTTATCAACGTTTCGAATACGGTAGTAGACGCCCCAGTCTCGATGTATTAATCGTCCTAGCCGACTACTTCGGTGTGTCGCTTGATTATTTGGTCGGTAGAACAGACGAGAAATGATCGCTCAGGCGGTCTTTTTTTGTTGCCACAGTCTTTGATATAATCTCCTTATCAGGGTGACAGACTGAAATATCTGATAGGGAGGTGATTAGATGGATTATCGAGATATTTTGACTGAGCTTAATTATTACTACCCAATAACTGGTAGCGCGAATTTAGGAACTATCAAAGCTGCATTTGCTACCACTGAAAAAGAATATATTGTTTTTCACATTCATGAGAACAATATCTATTCGATCTCAAATATGAAGACTGGCGAACTGTGGACAAATACAAAACTCAAAAAACTAGACGATGGAACCCTTTCTGTTTAGTTTTCCATCTATGGTACACAAGTAATTACTATTGTTTCCATATCACTCCTTGCTATTTCTGATAGCTTGGAGCTCTTTTTTTATTTCTTCTTGCGATACAATAATTTGTTGCTGTTGCTTAAGAAGCTCATTGAGTGCTACCATTTGTAATTCTTCCATTTGACTACCTCCATTTCTGAGTGATAGACTTAAGTTACTAGTTCTTATTTCTCACCGATTAGCGATTGCACTCGCTGGTCGGTCTTTTTATTTCTAACCACTTCTTCTGGCGTTCACGCCATTGTTCCCCTAACAATCTAGGTTTCATTTCCTTGTGGTATTCCTGATTAAGTCTTTGCATCAAGTGTTGATGCTCTTGTAAGGTCATTCGCTCCCTCCTTCGTTTCTCACCGTCACCACCTCCGGAAAGAGGAGTTGCTCATGCCAACGTGTATGTGCGAACTTGATTTTTTAAGGAGAAAACTCGCAACTCCTCTTTTCGGAAGTGGTGAGTGTAGAACAAGTTTAAATATTTAAATTTCAAAAGTTTCTTTTAAAAATCGTTGTAATTCAGTTCGTTCAATTCGAATATCTTGTTCACTCCATTGTTGAATCTTTAAACCTTTTGAAATCCAACCGCTTAATTTGTCATCACCAATTCTCAATATTTCTTTTACTTGAGACTTATTCGGGTAAGGTGGTAATTCAACAGTTTTAGTCAACAAGCTGGATCGCTTTTCGATTTCTTTCAAAACAATAAAAGTAATATTACTTGCTAATTCGTTTTGAATTACTTCATCTGGAATGTTTAGTTGCATCAGTTATACCTCCTACGCTGGTTGTTTGGTTATATTAGAACCACTTTGTATCTTTTTAAGATACAAAGTGGCTAAAAAAAATTTCATCTACTTCTTCTGCTGTCAAATTATATCTATCTTTAATTAACTTGATCTCTGATTGAGTGAATTCAGCACCATTACGTTCATTAATTTTTCCAGAAAAACTTTGTGGAGTAATTCCCATAAAAAGAGACAAAACATTTTGGTTTTCACCGTTTAAAACAATAATAGAACGCAATTTTTCTTTGTTCATATTTCCCCCTCCTAACCTTTTGTATCTTTTAAAGATACTACGAGTATATCATTTACTTGACACTTGTCAACAACTTTTGTATCTTTTTTTTAAACAAATTAAAAACAACTTGAAACAATTTATGAAAAATGTTAATTTTGAAGTGTAGGAAAGAGAGGTAAATATGAGTGAAACAATGGCTGAAAGAATCAAGAGGCTTCGTATCGAGCATAATATGACTCAAGAAGAACTTGGAGAAAAAGTAGGTATTAAAAGAGCTGCTATTAATAAGTACGAGAAAGGTAATGTAGAAAACATGAAACGTTCCATGATTGAAAAAATGTCTTCAATATTTGGTGTTTCACCGGTTTATTTAATGGCACTAGACGATTATAGCAGCTCATCTATAGAAAAAATATACAATCAACTATCACCACCTCGACAAGAGAAAGTCTACGTTTTTGCAAAAAACCAATTGGACGAACAAGAAAAAGAAAATAGTCGAAATAAAAATATCACCTCTTTAGAACAATACAAACAGAGAAAACAACAAAAAAAATCTATGTCCGTATTTTACTGGTGCGGTGCTGTCTCTGCTGGTACCGGGGAATTTTTAGCAGATGAATATAGAGAAGAAATTACTCTCCCTACTGAAATCATTCCTGATGACGCTGACTTTTGTTTAACCGTAAATGGAGCTTCCATGGAGCCTATTTTCCATGATGATGATTATGTGTTTGTCAAAAGACAACTAGAAGTTTTCAGCGGAGCAATTGGAGTAGTTATTTTAAATGGTCAAGCTTTTTTAAAACGCATATGGTTTGAAAACGACATTGCGAGACTTCAATCTTTTAACAGTGATTACGATGATATTATTGTGACTGAAAATGATGATTTTAGAATTATTGGAAAGGTGGTTATGTAAGATGACTACAAAACAAGAAGAATTATCTTATGCTATTAAAAATTTAGATGATGAAGCAACAGAAATTGTCTTACAATTAGTTTATAAACTATCAAATGGAAATGATCTAATTAACGAAGATGGCGAAGTTATCGTTGACGATTTCTATAAAAAACTCTTATCTAGTATTGATGAAACAGACAGTGGTCAAGACTTTACCTATGAAGAATTAAAAAAAGAATTAGGAATTATGTAAATGAAAAAAGTAATTTTCAAAAAACAACCTTTAAAGTTTTTGAAGAAACAAGATGAAAAAACAAAAAGTCGTATTATCAAAGCTATCTATGCTCTACCTAGTGGCGATGTCAAACCATTGCAAGGTCATTCTTCTTACAAACGATTACGTGTTGGTACGTTCCGTATCATTTTTGACGATGATGGCAAAGTATGTATTATTGCTAGAATTGGCAACCGTGGCGATATTTACAAATAAAAAAAGCCCGTGCTACCAACACGGACTACCTAACCGAATTTCCTCGGCTATTGACTGCAAATAAATAATAGCAAGCAAAACTTTTCTTAGGTTATTATCTTTTTCTAAATTTGAAAAGTTTTGTAGAGGAGGGAAAATATATGAAAAAAGCTTTATTGTCGTCCGTCGCTCTATTATCTCTTATTTGTGCATCGCCAGTAGTTTATGGAGAAACAACTAGTGATTCTGGTCCTCAAAAAACTACAGTTTCTTCTGTTGAAAAAAACAGTACTACTACATCTTCTACTACTCCAGTAAAAGATAGCTCGACTAGCAGTACTACATCTTCTAGTACTAAAGACAGCACTAGTTCAAGCTCTTCAGCTAAGACAGAGACTAGTACTACTAGCAAGCTAGAAACACAAAATAGTACTCAAGCATCATCAAGTACTACTTCAAGATCTACTACTAAATCAAGTACTAGTAGCTCAACAGAATCTAGTAGCACTACTAACAGCTCAACTCAAGAAACAACACAATCAAGCGCATCACCTGTTACTACTTTAAAAGCTACATCTAAATCTTATGGAGTAAAACCAGGTGTTACAATCTCAAAAAATGAATTGTTGCAATTAATAACTTACACAAACGGGGATAAAAATAATTTAGATGTCATCATTACAAGTAATTATGCCTACATTTCTAAAAATGGGCAACAAAATTCAAAAGTTTATTACACTGATTTAAATGCCTTGATTGGACCAGCAAACTTAAATAATATTCAGGTAATGACAATTGCCCAAGCTCTAAAACTCGGCTTTACTCCTGCCCAAGGAAATGCAAATAAAAATATCGAAGTTATTAATTGCTCTTTGCCAGGACAATATAAAATTACATTCAGAGATAGAAAAACAGGTTTGAGTACTACAACTACAGTAACTGTCGGAAACCCAGCGTCAGCAGTCGTTTCTGGAAATACTCAAAATTCAGGAACTGTTAATCAAACAACAATGACGACATCATCATCAACAGTAGCTACTCCGAAAACGAATAATGCAACAACTAAATCACCTGCACCTATCGCAACCAAATCATCTGTCGGAACTACCAAGAAAAATCCAGTTTCAACCTCTAAATATACCATGCCAAAAACTGGAGAAAAAGTTAATCATATTCTATCTACGGCTGGTGTGCTTATGACTTTAATTGTTGGTTCTGTTGCTTTAATTTGGAAATTCTGATAAAAAAGAGAGCTGATGCTCTCTTTTTCTAAAAATGATTAAAGAAAAGCCTTCGGGCTTTTCTTTTACAACGATAAGAACATACATTCGAAAGGAGAAAAACATGCAATATCAAGAATTCAAAGAATGGTTAGAAAACAACTCTAATTCAAAACATATATTTTTAACAAAATGGAAAGACTATCAAATATCAAAAAATAGTAAACGAACCGGAAAAACAAAAAAGTGGGATGATGATAAAATCATTCGCACTGGTGAAGAAGAATGGAAAAAAATCGTAATGAATACCTATCAAAAGCTTAAATCTCATTTAGGAATTCCAAAATACAACGGATACCAAGAATGGATTGATTTCATAGAAAAAAACGAGATTTTAGAATCATTTGACAATAGTATTTTAGAAATAGAATTAGAATAGGAGTTGAATTTTATGGCTATGATCAAACAATATCAAAAGAAAAATGGTGAAAAAGCGTGGTACTTCAAGACATATCTTGGTATTGATCCATTAACTGGAAAAAAGAGATATACAACTAAAAGAGGATTCAAAACACAAAAAGAAGCGAAAATCGCACTAGCTAGACTAGAAGTTTTAGCTACAGATAAAAAACTAGTAAAAGACAATAACTACACTTTTACACAAGTAAAAGATATGTGGATTGAACAATATAAACCAACAGTCAGAGAAAGTACTTACTTACGTGTTAAGTTTTTGTTTGATAAAAACATTTCAACTTTTTTTGGAAATAAAAAAATACAAAGCTATAACATAGCTTACTGTCAAGAAGCTATCAACAAATGGAAAGAACAATATTCTACCTATAAAGCTTTAAAATGTTATACATCTGCAGTTTTTGATTATGCAAAAAAAATGAACCTAATTAAAGAAAATCCTATGAAAGAAGTGACTTTTTCAAAAGGAGAACGCAAGCAAAAAAAGACTAAATTAAAATATTTTGAAAAAGAAGAATTACAAGATTTTCTTGAATGCTGTCAAAAAGACAAATTCCTTATAACTTATCCTCTATTCAGAGTTCTAGCTTTTACAGGAATACGAAAAGGTGAAGCATTAGCATTAACTTGGGACGATGTAGATTTTTTTAATAAAACACTTGAAATCAATAAAACTATCACGAGAAATTCAGATAATAAATTTATTTCTACACCACCAAAAACAAACACATCTATTAGAAAAATTTCGCTAGATGACGAAACACTAAATATTTTGAAGACATGGAAAACTCAGCAAAAACGTTATTTACTTGCCCATGGTCAACATGCTAAAACAAAGAATCAAATAATTTTTTCTTCTAAAAACAATAATTATATAGATATAACTCGACCTAATATTATTTTATCTAGAATATGCAAAGAACATAATTTCAATGATATTACCATACATGGCTTCCGTCATACACATTGTAGCTTATTATTTGAAGCTGGTTTGTCTGTCAAAGAAGTTCAAGAAAGGTTAGGACATTCAGATATTCATACAACAATGAACATATACACTCATGTGACTAAAAAACAAAAAGAAAGGTCTGCTGATAAATTTGCAGCTTATTTAAATTTTTAAAAAGTATGGTCAAAAAAATAAAAAAAGGCTAAAAACCTTAAATATCAAGGTTTTCAGCCAATTAAAAATCAATAAAATTATTTAACAGTTACAGATGCGCCAACTTCTTCAAGTTTAGCTTTTAATTCTTCAGCTTCTTCTTTAGATACGCCTTCTTTAACTGGTGCAGGAGCTCCGTCAACTACAGCTTTAGCTTCTTTCAAGCCTAAGCCAGTTGCTTCACGAACTGCTTTGATAACTTTAACTTTTTGGTCTCCAGCTGCAGTTAATTCTACAGTGAATTCTGTTTGTTCTTCAGCAGCAGCAGCGCCACCAGCAGCAACTGCAGCTACAGGAGCAGCAGCAGATACGCCAAATTCTTCTTCAATAGCTTTAACTAAGTCGTTAAGTTCTAGGATAGTTGCTTCTTTTAACTCAGCAACAATGTTTTCAATGTTCATTGCCATTATAATTTCCTCCGTTTTAGATGTTCGTATTTTTATTTATGCTATGCGGCTATTAAGCTGCATCTCCATCTTCTTTGTCTGCCACTGCTTTGACAGCGTAAGCCACGTTGCGGACTGGCGCTTGTAGTACAGATAGCAACATAGATAGAAGTCCGTCGCGGTTTGGCAATTTTGCCAATGCTGTGATTTCTTCCAATGAAGATACTTTACCTTCGATGATACCGCCTTTGATTTCTAATGCTTTTGCTTCTTTAGCAAATTCGTCCATGATTTTCGCTGGTGCTACAACGTCTTCGTTACTAAATGCAACGGCTGTAGGTCCAGTGAATACTTCGTCTAAGCCTTCTAATCCAGCTTTTTTAGCGGCACGTGAAAGGATTGAGTTTTTGATAACTTTCATTTCTACGTTTGCATCACGAAGTTGTTTACGTAAACGAGTCACTTCATCAACAGTTAAACCACGGTAGTCAACTACGACTACAGAAGCTGCTGCTGTAAATTTTTCGCTCACTTCATCAACGATTGCTGCTTTTTTTGCGATAATTGCTTCACTCATTTTTGAGTTTCACCTCCTGAATTTTGATGGAAGAGTTTTTACACTTGATCATTGACCGAGTATTGTTCATCATCTACTCACTTCGTTCTTAGTGATTCACAATAAAAAAACTCTATGCCACCGTAGACATAGAGGGACTATTGAAAGTATTCAATAAACGTCCTCGGTAGGAAATTAAGGCTACGCCACCTACTGTCTTCGGTACAAGTTAATTATTAACCTCAACTAGCTTAGCATGCTAAACTAGTTGAGTCAAGAATTATTTTTCAGTTGGATCAATCAACGTTCTAATTCAAGAATTAGAAAGAAGCTTGGTCTACATGGATACCAGGTCCAAATGTTGTTGTAACTGTGATATTTTTCATGTATTGACCTTTAGCTGCTGATGGTTTAGCTTTCACTAATACATCATGGATTGTTGCAAAGTTTTCAACTAATTTTTCATTGTCGAATGATACTTTACCGATTGGTACATGGATGTTTCCAGCTTTGTCTACGCGGTAAGTAACTTTACCAGCTTTTACTTCGTTAACAGCTTTTGTTACGTCCATTGTTACAGTACCTGTTTTAGGGTTTGGCATTAAGCCTTTAGGTCCTAAAACACGTCCTAGACGACCAACAGTTGCCATCATATCAGGTGTAGCAACAACTACGTCAAAGTCAAACCATCCGTTTTGGATTTTTTGAACCATGTCGTCGTCACCAACGAAATCTGCACCAGCTGCTTCAGCTTCTTTTGCTTTGTCTCCTTTAGCAAAAACTAAAACAGTTTGTGTTTTACCAGTTCCGTTTGGTAATACTACAGCACCACGAATTTGTTGGTCTGCTTTTTTAGGGTCTACGTTCAAACGGTATGCAACTTCAACAGTCGCGTCAAATTTTGCAATGTTTGTTTCTTTTGCTAAAGCTACAGCCTCGGCAACAGGATAAACTTTACTTGAATCAACTTTTTTTAATGCGTCTTGCATTTTTTTGCTCTTTTTAGCCATTTTGGTTCCTCCTTGATTGTGGTTATAACGGTTGTACCTCCCACGTGTTCTATATCTTTCAATACAGAGCCAACTGAGAAGCTACTTTCTTAGGGTGTAGCGATTATTCTACAGTGATCCCCATGCTTCGTGCAGTTCCTTCAACCATGCGCATAGCTGCTTCGATGTCAGCTGCGTTTAGGTCTTCCATTTTTAATTCAGCGATTTCTTTTACTTGATCGCTAGAAACTTTAGCAACTTTAGTTTTGTTTGGTTCGCCTGAACCTTTATCGATTTTTGCAGCTTTTTTCAATAATACTGCAGCTGGTGGTGTTTTTGTAACGAATGTGAATGAACGGTCTTCGTATACAGAAATAACAACCGGAATGATTAAACCTGCTTGATCAGCTGTACGAGCGTTGAATTCTTTAGTGAATCCCATGATATTGATACCCGCTTGACCTAGTGCAGGACCTACTGGTGGAGCTGGAGTTGCTTTACCTGCAGGAATTTGCAATTTAACGATTTTTTCTACTTTCTTTGCCACGAGACATACCTCCTTAAGTCCGTGATGTGGTTAATTGGAGATGCATATTTCTCCTCCCACGTTTTCACTCATAATCCTTCGATTATCAGTCAAAATAATGCATATGACAATGCACACTGATACAGTATAGCAAATATATTCTATTTTTCAAGATTTTTTTCTGATAAATGTTTAATTTATTGCTTGAACCTCTAAAAAAAAACTAAAAATCAACAGGAAGTCCACCTCATCTTCCTTCTTTTGTGATACACTTACGCTGAAAAGAAAACAAGCGAAAATACATAAGGTAGCACTACCGCTCACTCATTAGTAATTTAGAAATTTCTGCTTTCTTCTATTTAAAAATATAAAAATATTGTTCGATATATTTTCATAGCTATCATTGATGCGTTTCCTAGATTAATGCACGCTTGTGAAATATTTATTTAATTTAACTAATGTAGTTTATGGTTCAAAAATGATGAGGAAACGAGTAAGTGAGCTATACACAGTTCACTTACTTTTGCTGGGGTGTTTATCTATTTTAAAGAGGTGGAAAAATGAAAGAATTAAGATATCGTAGTGTTTTTGACATTATTGGTCCAGTCATGATCGGTCCAAGCAGCTCTCACACTGCTGGAGCTGCTCGAATCGGCAAAATCGTCCGTAGTATTTTTGGGGAACAACCAGATTCTGTGGATATCTATCTTTATGAATCATTTGCAAAAACCTATCGGGGACACGGAACAGACATCGCCTTAGTTGGTGGTTTGTTAGGCATGGAACCAGATGATGAGCGTCTGGCAGATTCACTGCAGTTAGCTTATGAAGCAGGAATGGAAGTTCTCTTTGTGCCTAAGGGTGAAAAAGCAGAGCATCCTAACTCCGTTAAACTATTGTTGAAAAAAGGAAAACGGAAGCTTTCAGTCACTGGTATCTCGATTGGTGGCGGAAATATCCAAATCTCGGAATTAAACGGCTTCAAAATCTCATTAAGCATGGGAACACCGACCTTTATCATCGTTCATCAAGATGTACCTGGGATGATTGCTAAAGTAACGAATATCCTTTCAGAAACAAATACAAATATCGGTACAATGACTGTTACACGAGAATCAAAGGGTGAAAATGCCATTATGATTATCGAAGTAGATGATCCACAAGTAGATGACACTATAAGTAAACTAACGCAATTACCGAAGATCGACAGCGTTAATTATTTTGATTAAAGGAGGAAGAAAGATGTTTTTCTCTATTGAAGAGTTGGTTCGCCAAGCAGAAAATTATCCTAGTGTCGCAGAATTAATGATTGCTGTTGAAATGGATATGAGTGGTCGTCCACGAGAACAAATCATTGCAATCATGGAAAAAAACCTCAGTGTCATGGAACAATCCATCGCTGAAGGAAACGAAGGTGTAACGTCTGTGACTGGAATCACTGGCGGCGATGCCCAAAAACTAGCTCGTTACTTAAAAGAAGCCGACTTTTTAAGTGGTGAAACCATTTTGTCAGCAGTCCGCAACGCTATCGCTGTCAACGAAGTAAATGCAAAAATGGGGTTGATTTGTGCCACCCCTACAGCAGGAAGCGCTGGTGTTGTACCTGGTGTTCTCATGGCTGTCCGTGACCGATTGTCTTTGACCCACGAACAACAGATTGAGTTTCTTTTTACCGCTGGTGCCTTTGGATTAGTCATTGCCAATAACGCCTCCATCAGTGGTGCAGAAGGCGGATGCCAGGCAGAAGTTGGTTCAGCAAGTGCAATGGCCGCTGCCGCCCTAGTCTGTGCAAAAAATGGCACGCCCCATCAAGCAGCCCAAGCTATCGCAATTACGCTGAAAAACATGATGGGTCTGATTTGTGATCCTGTCGCAGGCCTCGTTGAAGTCCCTTGTGTTAAAAGAAACGCCCTCGGCTCTTCTCAGGCATTCATCTCGGCAGATATGGCCTTAGCAGGAATCGAAAGTGTCATCCCACCAGATGAAGTCGTCGCAGCGATGTATCAAGTAGGTCGTCAGATGCCAGCCATCTTTAAAGAAACGGCTGAAGGTGGTTTGGCGGTTACACCGACAGCAAAACGTTTAACAGCCGAACTCTTGAATCACTAACAATAGTTTCCTTATAAAAAATGAATAGTTATTTGTTTCATGTGAGGGTGTGTTGATTTCCCTCATCTTGAGCAATAAAAAAAGGCTCTTTTAAAATCGTTTTTCGCATTTTAAAAGAGCCTTTTTTTATTGTCAAAGAGTATTTCTATTTATAAGCCATCGTAAAAACACATGATTTACACCACCTTGCTCATGTTTGCTCATTATAGAAGAACTTTTTTTCTTTTTTTTTGGAAAAATAAGGTGTTAGAGAATATTCATTTTCAAATAAAACGCTTTCTTTGTTTTGTACACTTGTGGTACCAAATACAAAGGAGTGATAAAAAATGAAAAACAAAAAATTAACTTGGGGCTGTTGGTGGCTTGTCCTCTATCTCTTACTAACAACGATACTTCCACCTAGTATCATAGCTTTTGCGACCGATCATACCCTTCATTCTGCAAGTAGAGAAGCACCAGTGACGTTCACACTACCTAATGCGCTTTCGTCTCCCGAGTAACCACAAAAAATAACAGAAATAGAAAAACTCAAATTTGAAAAAGACCCATCTTCTTTATCGAGTCAACGAAACGTCTTCGATAATTTGATCTTAAATGACTACATAGATTTAATGTATGGCCCAGCGTTCCTACCGTTAAGCACCCGTTTCAATCTTGCACCGATCGCACCAATTATTCAAGCGGTCACCTTAGCAGAGTTTACTACCCCGTATCTCAAACCCGGTGCACAAGAAACCGCCCTTAGTCAAGCTTATCGTCTCACACAAAAGAAGTTGTTACGACATACCCTTGCTGTTTTTGACGAAATCATTGATCATCCAGAAAATCCTACCGATTTAGACGAATTTAGCAAAATGGAAATGGCTAGCTGGATTGCTTTACAAAACCAATTTATCGATTACTTAAATGTCAGTCCCGATCTGTCAGGCTATCAACTCATCAAAACCAAAGAAAAATTGACTTTTCGACCAAAAACAACTGATGGACAAAGTTTATTAGTTTATCTAGAGAATTCGATCAATAATTACTACCCCGGGAACATCAAAATTCCACCTAGGATCGGCTCATTACAAGAAATCACGTTTGTTCCTTCGATGTGGACCGATAAGCAAGTGAATGCTACTTTTGCATTTACTGCCTATGATCATGAGAAACAAACCTACAATAACTACAGTTCTAATACGATCAATATTGCCATCGAAACAGATTTTGCTACCTTCCTTAACCAAATGGACACACCTGAGACCGTACTACAGTTCTTTTTGAATCATGCAACCGTTCAAATAGGTGCGATCCCACCAACCGATGTTGATACCGTCAATCGTACAGGAAAAGACATCACCGGAGCAATGATCAAGGAACGAGATCAGCTGATTAACCAATTTCCCGAAACATTTCATACCAATTTCTTTCGAATCGTTGCCCAAGCCAACGGACAGGATTTAGTACTCAATCGAGAAGGTATGTTCGTTTATCGCGGGACACAAACCGTTGTGCCGATGGAACAAATCACGATCGGCTATAACCAACAAGTCATCTATTCTTTACGGAAAGTCCAGAAATTTTTTGGTATTTACGCTACATACTATGCATTAGCTGATGGCTTTTATGACGAGGAACGAACCGATGCCTTACCTAAAACCTTAAATGACGACACGGTAAATATCTTAGAAGAGATTGGTGGCAACGTCTTAAGGAACCTACCGAATTGCGCATCAAGCAATCCGAGATGAAAATTGAACCACTGGATGTGCTTTTAGTGGCGATGTGTCTGCCGTGGAGTGAGATGCGTTCCTTATTGACCACGGTCGAACGAGGAGAACTCCTCGGAGCGGTTGAAGTTGAAGAAGCACAAGTAAAAACGATTCTAGCAGTAGAAGAAGAAGCCCTTCTCAAAGGGTGCCCGAATAAAAGTATTGTAGAAAAGATCCAGCCTACAAAATATTTTAAACGGAAAACCCTCAATCATCTATCTGGCGAGGTCAAACCAGGAAAAAATGGTGTTCCTGATCTGTCAGGTGCGCATTCAAGACACCCAGATTTTTATAGAAAAGAAAGCGGCATTATCTACGAACCAGTCGGGAAAGTAACAGAAGGTATGCCTTATGAAGCAAAAGTAAAATATGCGGGGGAATACAAGAAAGCTAATTCTACTGTTTTTCCCGATGATTGGGGTGCAGAAAAAATCATGCAAGAAGTCGAACAAATCATTTCCGAAACGACCTTTAATGGCACCGGAAATAAACCATTCAGCGGAAAAGCAAGCAACGGTCTTTTTGAGATCCAAGGTCATGTCAATATCAAAGAAAATGGAAAAATAACGATTTCCACCGTCTATCCTCTTGTAAAAAAATAGAAAAAAGTTGGGACTTTGCTTACTCTAAGTCCCAACTTTTTTGATAGCGTCTTATTTCTGTTTGAAAATCTGCAGGAGTATATAAATGTCGCCAATAATAGTAGTTATAAAGGCTAAATTTATTCATTATTCTTAGGATTTCTTCCGTAAATTCTTGAGATAGTCCTAAGTATTCCCTGCTAGGGATTCCTCCTCTAAAATAGTCCCCATGGTACCCATAACCTAAGGAATAAGGGGTTGAAGCATATAAAATCGTATCCTCATAATAGACGGTATACTCTGTATCTGCTAACCCCGCTCGCGGATCATCGGGATCATCCTCTTCCGGATCAAAAGGACACTCGGATAAAAACAGTCCATCTTCTGGGCCAAAATCAATAAAATCCTCATGGTAGACCACGGACAAGTGCGGATCAAGCTCAGCTAATTCTTGAGCCATTTGTTCTGTGGTTCGTCGGACAAATTCAGGGTCTCGTTGTTTTGGATCAATAAAAAGGAGTGTACGCGCCTCGTTATTTGTTTTTTCGGGGATCAAGGATACTCTACTATTGATTTTATTGATTTCTGCTTGAAATTGGGTTACTGAATAAAGATCCCGCCAGTAATGAAGATTTTGGATCTGATATTCATGGATGATCGATAAAATCTCAGGATCAATGCGTCTCATCAAAGACCAAAAGGGATCTTTATCTCTCCCTTTTCTCGTATAAGTTTTATCTATGACCTCACTATACGGTGTGATCACATAAATAGGAAACCCATTTAATCTCAAAACATATTCATAGTAAACAAAGTGTTCCATTGGATGATTCGGCACTCGTGGATCCCAATAAAGTGGAGCTAATTGGGGAAACACTTCTGGGCCATAATCAACAAAATCATCAAAATGTTCTAGTGTTAATCGTTCATCAATTGCTTGGAATTGCTTGGTTAATTTAGCAGTCATTTCTTGAATATCTTTTTGTGGTCTTCGTTGAGGATCAGGGAAAAAAACTCTCATGCTCATTTACTCCTTTCGCTAGCTTCTATCTTTTATTATTTCATAGAAAATGCTGAAACACGGGTACATTTTTCCTTATTTTTCGAAAAAAAAGTTTCTTAGAGGCTGAGCTTAAAATGTTGATTATCCAAAGATAAGCAGAAAGTTCTCGAAGGTGCTCCTTTTGTATCTCTGTTTATTCGTTTTTATCCATGCTAAAGAGCTCGGGACGACCTTTTTGTCCCAAGCTCAGCGACTATCGAATAATTAGAGGTTACTGGACTGATCTTCGTAACAAGCGCTACTTTTCTAAAAAATAGAAAGCGACTGAAAATCCAACATGCCATTCCTGCCGATTGCCATAGTTTTTTTATGATATATCAATAGTTTAAAAATATATTTATATACTTTAACAACCTATTTTTTTCATTAGTCGATGTTCCAAAGAAACTGGCGCGTGAGGGCATCAACTTCTTTATTCTCATGAAGCATACTATGCGTTACGTTCTCCCCTGTGATCACTTTTTCTTCCACTTGATTTCCATGTTGCTTCAATAACGCATACACTGCTAAAGCGCTGCTTAATGGCACCGTGCCATCACTTAAATCCGTCTCACTCACTTGTCCTGCAAGCAATAAGATTTGTGTAGTGGTTGGCACATTGCCAATAAGTTGTTGATAGTCTTGATAACGACTAGAAGCTATCGCTGGACCATTAGCTAATTCATCGCTGATACTTTGCCCATTATTTTCTTCAAAGTCATTGAATGGTGCGGCAATTGCCACGAATTTATCCACTTTAGGCAACGTTTGATCTTGTCCATAAGTAGCTAAATACCGAAGACCACTGACGCCCCCCATCGAATGTCCTACCAGATTCACTTGATTGATTCCATACGTCTGTTGCAAATAACTTAAGCAGTCTTTGATCCATTCTGTTTGGTTCCATTCATTATTTTTATTATCTACAAATAGAACTTGGATCATTGGATTATCTGCTTCTTTTGAAAGTTCTCCTTCTGCCTGTACATTGCCATTGACATCAACCGTCAATGTTAATTCTTTTTTCCCACTCTCTGATGATTCCAGGCGCTGGATCATTCCTTTGAATGAATTAACTGTCCCACTATAGCCATGGAAAAACAAAGTAGGGGTAGTCGATTGCGTTTCCTTTTCTTTCGTTGCTTGCGTTGTTTCAACTGTTTTAGCAGCTTCAGACGACTGACTTGTTTCTTTTGTCTGACAGCCACTTATAAAAAGAACACTGACCATCAATAAAAAGCCGACGATTCCAGACTTTCTCCAATTTTTCATTGTTTCTCCTTTCTAATTTGATCGATTCTCTGACTAGCATTCTCAATTTTCCACTGACAAATCGGCTCAAATTCCCAACCTATATTAGTGGTTATTCGTGAACGACTTGAAAAAATAAACCGAAATATTGCAAAAATAGGTTAAACAATTTTTGCAAATCTCGGTTTCAATCTTTTAGTCGTGATGCTATCTGATCGTCGCATGGATTTCTATTTAAAAATCCATCCTCAGATAGTTGAATACTTAGTCGATTTTATCTACTTGTTCAAAATCAAGTTCAGTACTTGTTTCACGACCAAACATATCAATATTAACTTTTAGTTTTTCTTTTTCTTCATCTACTTCAGTTACTTGACCTTCTAAGCCTGCAAAAGCACCTTCGATGATCTTGATTACTTCGCCAACTTCGATCTCTAGATCTGTTTGACGAAGACTCATACCGATTGAACGTAAGATGTGACTTACTTCTTCTGGCAATAATGGAGCTGGCTTACTACCTGCACCATGTGACCCTACAAATCCTGTTACACCAGGTGTATTACGTACAACATACCAAGAAGCATCTGTCATAATCATTTCTACTAAGACATAACCAGGAAATGTTTTATGAACGATTTCTTTTTCTTTTCCGTTCTTTACTTCTTTCTCAGTTTCTTCAGGAACAACTACACGAAAAATAAAGTCAGCCATTTTCATACTTTGCGCACGTGATTCGATATTTGCTTTTACTTTGTTTTCATAACCAGAGTATGTATGTAGTACATACCAATTTTTTTCAAAAGATTCCATTAAAGGCTCCTCATTTCGTTGTAAAATAAAAAAACCCCAGTTTCCCGAAGTTTTTCTTCACGTTGATTATAGCACGATATCCTTGCTTTTACTAGCGACTTATTTTAGTAAGTAAGCAAATAAGCTTTGGATCGCTGTGTCCATTACGAAAAACATCACACCAAAGATAATTGATGTTTCAATGACAACTAGTGTGTCTTTGCGTAATTGTTTGCCACTAGGCCAAGTCACTTGTTTCATTTCATCTTTTACACTTTTAATGAATTTCATTGCGGGCCCTCCTGTCCTCTATTTTGTTTCTTTATGTAATGTGTATTGATTACAATATTTACAAAATTTATTGATTTCCAAACGTTCGCCACTTTTTCCTTCACTAACCGATTTGGTATAGTTTCTAGAACCACAAACGGAACAAGCTAATGCTGCTTTCTTCTTTGCCATCCGCTCCTACCTCCTCACTGAAAATCAAAATTATACTCATTTACAGTATCATGGAAAAGATTTTCTGTCAATTCGAGATTGAATAACCTATTGTTTTATAATTAATTATGATATGATTAATTTGAAATTAAGTAAAAATGAGATACATGGAGGTAACTTTATGCTACTAAAAACACTCGTATATAAGAAAAAAGATTTAACAACTGTCACAGAAACTAGTACCTTGGAAGAAGCCTTAGCGATTCTAGAATCCTCTGGTTATCGTTGTGTGCCAATTTTAGATGCTTCAGGAAATATTTTCCGTGGAAATATTTACAAAATGCACATTTATCGTCACAAAGCGAATGGTGGAGATATGACTTTACCCGTCACCCACCTCTTAAAAAATGCAACAAAATTCATTTATTTAGATACTTCATTCTTTAAAATATTTTTTACGATCAAAGAGTTGCCTTATATTGCTGTTCTTGACAATGACAATCATTTCTACGGTATTTTGACCCACAGTACATTGCTAAACATGCTTTCACAATCTTGGAGCGTAGAACAAGGCAGCTATGTTTTAACGATTGCTTCTACTGGAAAACAAGGAGATTTAGCTACGATCGCTAAAATCATCGCAAAACATAGTAGTATCGCAAGTTGCATCACGTTAGATATTGAAAAAGAAGAATACATCCGTCGTACACTGATCACGTTACCTGCACATACAGATCAAAAAGTTTGCGACACGATCGTGAACCATCTTGAAAAGAAAAATTACAAAGTGATCGAAATCGAAAATTTACAAAACCCTGAATAAATGTGTAAAGGATCAGTCAACTTTACGACTTTACGATAGAAAAAAACATACTAAGATTAGCGGATAGAATCAATAACGGTTGGTTCAATCCGCTAATTTTTCAGAAATAAAAACAGTAGCTAAAGATGAATTTCTTTTAACTACTGTTATCCCTTTTTATAAATATATTTTAACTGATTAACAGGTTTTCCTCTATCTACCTATTGATCGCTATACTCTTTTTTCAAAGTCTAGGGAACGATCCAAGTAATACATCAATGGTGCAGAAATAGCCATAATGATGAACTCACTCAAAGCTAGCGTACCGTAAGTTGTCCAAAATGCTTGTCCACCAGTTGGTACCAACATGTACGCAATCAATCCCATACTAATTGTAAAGAAAAGCGTATTTAATGCTAATCTTATTTTGACATTCTTTACTTTATTTTGTAGCAAAGCAGTCAACCCCAATGAAATCAAGGTTTGTCCCCCACCATAGACCACATCTAATATACCAAAACCAAAAAATGCGTTATAGACAATGACGCCACCTAACACGCCCCAAAGTAATTTCCGGTTGAAGACTACTAAGTGATTCAAGCTTTCAGAAATACGAAATTGAATAGGTCCAGAAGAGACTGGTGCCACTAAAATCGTAAGTGCCAAATACAAAGCCATAATAATTCCATTTACTACAACGACCATCAATCGTTGGCGTTCCACCGTTTTTTGCATAAAATATTCCTCATTTCTCCTAGTTTTTTTAATGCGGGATGGTTGATGAACCGCAGCTGTCATAAGCAAGGATTCATTATAGCAGATATCCCCGCGATTTGAAACTGCTCCTACAAAAAACGTTCTCTAAATATAAGTCTTTTGCTTCTATGCTATTTATTCAAATCAGGGTGAACTTTATCTCTTATTTATGCACGGTGCTTTTTCAAAATTCCTCTTCTCTGCTATAATAGCCAAGGATAAAAAATAATGTTTGTTTTCTTAGTTTCGCTAAGACACAAACCATGTAAAATTAACGATAGAAGTTTCAGTTGCTTGTTCACTAAATGACTAAGCAAAAAATAGTTTGATCATTTTTTCTATTTTAATGAATGAGTGGAATGAGTGAGATTTACTCATCTTCTGAATCAGATGCAGGAGGTAAAAATGAATTTCCATTATTACTTATTGATCAATCCAGCTGCTGGAAGTGGTGCTGGTAAAAAAGTAGCAGAAAAAATGATTCCGCTATTTGCCGAAAAAAAGGTTCACTATTCGATCCAATACAGTGAGTATCCAGGGCATGATGCTAAAATTGCCGAAGAGTTAGCGAAAGAAACATTAGTTGAATGGACAGACGAACTACAAGAAAGCGAGTCTGAATTTCCCCTACTCGTGATCATCGGTGGCGATGGTACACTGCATCAAGTGTTAAATACCTTTTATCAACTAGATGTGGCATTTCCAGTAGCCTATATTCCCGCAGGCTCTGGCAATGATTTCGCTCGAGGGATTGGGTTACCTAGAAATGCCGAGAAAGCATTAGAAAATATCCTAAAGACGAACAAACCTCAAGAAATCAACCTCTTAACTTACGAGGAAAAAGTGAGTGACAAACAAGGTGTAGTAGTAAACAATTTTGGTATTGGCTTAGATGCGGCAATCGTCCATGCTACAAACCACTCTACTTCAAAAACAAAATTAAATAAATATAATTTAGGTTCTTTTGCTTACCTATTTTCTATCCTACGTGTCTTTTTTTGGCAAAAAGGGTTTCCAATCTTAGTGGACATTGGCGGAAAACAAATCAGTTTTGACAAAGCCTTTTTATGTACTGCAACGAACCATCCTTATTTTGGTGGCGGTGTAGCGATTGCGCCGACAGCAGAAATTGCCAAACCAACGATCGATCTAGTTGTTGTTGAACGAGTGAATTTATTCAAAATCTTGGGAATCATCTTCTTATTACTACAGAAAAAGCAAATGAAATCAAAAAATTTCCATCATTTTACTACTAGCAGATTGCGCATACTATCAACTGTTCCTCAGTATGGTCAAGAAGATGGTGAAGATAGCCAAAAACAACCTTTTGATTTGCAATTAGCTACCAAAAAGCAACTGTTTTGGTGTAACGTGTCACATTGATTTTGCCTATTTTATATACATTTTCTTCCATGGGTAAGATAACCCTATAAAAAGAGCTGGAGATATTGAAGAGACCGCAAAAGTCAGACTTGTTGGGCTAACTTTTGCGGTCTTTATCTATCTCTTGGCTCTTAAAAAATAAGTAACATTCTCATTAGGAGCGATTCAAGTGAACCTGAGCCAAAACTTGCCTCAGGCTCTTCTACCGATCTCTAAAAACGGATAAACGGTGTTCAAACATCAGCTCCTTGAAATAAGCCTGAATTTTTCAAAACATGAGAAGCTGTTTCAAAAAATTCTTTCTTATTGTCATCAGAGCTACCCGATGTTTTCACGACCTCTTGCTAAACGGTGTTCAAGAAGCAACTCCTCAACAATAAGCGATGATTTTCTAAAATATGAGGAGCTATTTAAAAAAATCCTCTCTTATTCGGAGCTAAACACTTCTTTCACAGCCTCTTGCTCCATCCCAATCATTGGATCAATCCACTGTTTTTCAATCGCTTCGGTTGTTAAAATATATGTTTTTGGTAGTTGCTCTGTTGGTGCTTCTTCCATCACTTTTGATTCGACAGCCGTTTCGGTTGTGTCTTGTTCTACTGATAAAGTAAAGAGATCATCGCCAACATTTCCCTCCGTTGAATCTACGGCATTTTCTTGAGTGGCTTGTTGACTTGTCTCTGCTTTTACGGGATGAGCAGTTTCTCCCGCCTTGGTATAATTTCCTTCTTCAAAAGGATCATTACCTACAAGGGAATCTTCATAAGCGACAAGTTTCGTTCGTGTAACAAGACTCATACTGTCATTTTCTTCGATCCGTTTCTTCAATGTCGTCATTCGACTAGCCGATTCATTCGCAACGCAAGTAACGTAAGCTTGTTCTTCCCCTAGTAGAATCAATAGTTCTTTACTTCTTGTGACAGCCGTGTAGAGAAGATTCCGTTGCAACATCCTTTGGTACTGATGAACCATCGGCAAAATGACCATCTTAAATTCGCTTCCTTGAGATTTATGGATCGAGCAACAATAAGAAAGGGTGATTTTATTCCATTCATTGCGTTTGTAAGTCACTTCATTCGCATCAAATTGAATCACTAATTCATCCACTTTATCTTCTGAATCTTTCGCTAACACGATCCCCGTGATCTCACCCATATCACCATTAAACACATTGAGTTCAGGTGTGTTCACTAATTGTAATACTTTATCACCGATTCGATAAACAGTCTCATTCCAGTGGACTTCTTTCCGTCCTGCACCTCCAGGATTAAAAATCGACTGCATCATTTTGTTTAACGCATCAATACCAGCTGGACCACGGTACATTGGCGCCAAGACTTGGATATCTTGTGCAGTGAAGCCTTTATTTTTAGCTTTTTCAACGATCTTTGCGATTAAAGGTTCGATACTATAGGCATCGCTTCGAAAGAAAGAACGATCTTTTTGATTTTGCAAAAAATCACTTGGTAAATGGCCTTCTTTGATTTCATGAGCAAGGGGGATAATACTTGATCCGTCTCCCTGCCGATAAATTTGATTCAATTCCACTTTCGGGATTTGGTCAATTCCTAATAAATCATGCAAGACTTGTCCCGGTCCGACAGAAGGTAATTGATCTTTATCTCCTACTAAAATCACTTGCATGTTGGTAGGGATAGCTTTAAATAGCGTATTAGCTAGCCATGTATCGACCATCGACATTTCATCGATGATCAACAACCCACCTTCTAATTCTTTCGTACTTACTGAAGGAGATTTTTCTCGACCATTCAAACCTAGTAGTCGATGGATCGTACTGGCAGGTAATCCTGTCGTCTCGTTCATTCGTTTGGCTGCTCGACCAGTTGGTGCAGCCAGTAGGATCGGAAAAATTTCTTGGGTATATTTGTTTGGATCTAATTCTAAGCCATTTAATTCCGCAAACAAATTGACGATTCCATTGATAACTGTTGTTTTCCCTGTGCCGGGACCCCCAGTTAAAATAAATAAAGGTGATCGGATTGCTTCCGAAATTGCTTTTTCTTGCGATTCTCCATATTGGATACCAAATATTTTTTCAATTCGCCGAATGTTTTTCTGCACTTCTTTTTCGTCATAGTTGATTTCTTTTTTTCGACTAAGTAACCGTTGAATCGAGTTACCGATCCCCCATTCTGAGAAATACAGACTATTTTCATAGAGATTGGTTTCTTCTTGTTGGATCTTACCTTCTTCCACAAGTTGAATAATGACCGTCGCCACTTGATCAGGTTGGATCTCAATTGGTCGACTGGTTTCCAGAATTTTGATTGTTTGATGAAGAAGCGTTTCAGCTGGTACATATGTATCGCCAGTTTGAACAGCATGTTGAAAAATCTGATGTAAAACTGCAGCTCGAATCCGTCTTGGTGAATCAGCCGCGATCCCTAATTGTTCTGCAAGATTATCTGCTCTTTTAAAGCCGATCCCTTCCACATCTTCGACTAACTGATAGGGATTTTCCTGGATGATATCTAAAGCTTCATTTTTATATGCTTGATAGATACTAAAAGCTAACTGACTACCAAAGCCATAACGATTCAAGCCCATGATCACTTGATCCATCCCATGGTTCAAACGAATCGTCTCAACGATCATATCTCTTTTGGCCTGATTCAAGCCTGCGATTTGTTCTAATACGGACGGCTCTTCGATGATTTTTTCAATCGCTTCTTCACCTAGTTTCTCCACGATCTTCTCAGCTGTTTTCTTGCCAATCCCAGGAAATTTTTCACTGGATAGATAACCCACGATCCCGTTGACTGTTGTTGGTTTCTCCTGCTCATAGCGTTCAACCTTTAACTGTCGCCCATATTTAGGATGATCGACTAATTCGCCGTAAAAACGATAAAGCTCATTTTCTTGGATTTCACCAAAGCTTCCAGTGACCACAATTTCTTTTTCACGATAGTCAGCTGTTGTTTCAGTGAGCCGAACCAACAGTACTTTATAAAAATTACTTGGATTTTGAAAAAAGATTGCGGCAACTGTACCAACAAAATAAGGCATTTCTTCTGGCTGCATCTTGCCGCCTCCTTTCCAATTAGAGTAATGGTTCTGGTTTTGTCTCTTTTCCTAAAAAGTCAATTTCGTTCCAAACTTTTAGTTCATAAGGCAACAAATTGTTGGGTTCTCCTGTTTCTAAAATCGTCAAACTACTATTATATAAGCCACCCATTTCTCTTAGTTGACTCAGTTTTTTTCCTGTCAACCATTGGATCGTCGCAGTTAATGATGCCCCATGTCCAACAAACAAGATCGGTCCATCATGTAAAGCAACGGCATCAGCCACAACTGTTTCAATACGAGTAATGGCACAATCGATCGCTTCTCCTTTAAAAGGTGTCGGATCATAACGATCTAAGTGGTTACGTAGATTGGGAAGGTTTTCCGGATATCGTTCGTACATTTCATCAATTGATTGACCTTCTAATTCTCCTAAACCCAATTCTCTTAATTTATCAGTATAAATAATTTCGACTGGATGCGCTAATTCCTGATTGATTCCTTCGGCTGTGTCACGGGCACGCTTAGCGGTACTTGAATAGATTGCTTTAAATGGTACATACTTCACTTTTTTACCAAATGCTTTGATTTCCTCATAGCTTTCAGGTAAAAGTGGTGAGTCGCCTTGGCTTCCTTGAAAACGGCGTTCGAGATTCCATTGTGTTTTTCCATGTCGGGTAAAATATAATTCCATTTATATCGGACTCCTTATAGGCTCATTTAGACAAAGATGATGCTACTATTTTATAAAATTTGTTCCTTAAAAACAAAGAACTCCTTCAATAAAAAGTCCTTGTGATTATTCGTATTGAATCAGAATACTTGATAAATGACCTCTTGATAAACGGTATTTTCCAAGTTGATTCTGTGCATTAAGTCCAAACCAAGTAAAACATGAAAAGCTGTTTTTCTTTGTTTCTCCTTAATGCTTGAATCAGAGCACTTGGAAAATGACCTCTAGTCTAGTTTATCATTTTCATAATGGTGCGTTAACTCTAAATTAGGAAATCCTTGTTGGCGCAATGCTTCATAGACGATCATTGCAGCCGTATTTGAGAGATTCAATGAACGGACATGTTCGTCATTCATTGGGATTCTTAAACATTTTTCTTCATTTTCACGCATAAATTCTTCAGGTAATCCTGTTGTCTCCTTGCCGAATAAAAAGAAATGGTCTTCTCCATCAGCAAAATTTTCGTCACTATATACTTTATGGGCAAACTTCGATACCAAATGAAGTTTACGTTCCCCTAAATAAGCCATAAAAGCATCTAAATTTTGATGATAGGTAATATTGACATCGTTCCAATAATCCAATCCTGCACGTTTTAGATGTTTATCATCTGTTGAAAATCCTAACGGTTCAATCAAGTGCAAGGGCGTATTGGTTGCTGCACAAGTTCGGGCAATGTTTCCAGTATTTGCTGGAATCAATGGTTCAAATAAAACGATATGGTTCATTAAGATCCATCCTCTCATCTATATGTTAACTAACTAGTAGTGATTTTGGCATAAAAAAAAACGTATCAACTCGGTGTCAGTCACTGCGAGTCGTTACGTTAGTGAAGCTCTTCTCACTAACTTTTATCAGAACAGGAACCTGATAAAAACCAATGAAAAAACAACTTGTCGTTACTATATCATCAACAAACTCTTTTTGCAACCTTTAGAAATGAATAATTTCATTGCAATCGTTTTCTCTTATTTCCTTTTAATAATTCTACGTCAATTGTAATCTTTTTCAAAGGATTCTGGTACACACGCTCTTTGACGTCTTGACTGACTTGCCATTCGAGCGGAGACATCGCTAACAAATCTTGCCGATTTTTTTCTGGGATATCAAATTCGTAAGTAACACGCCGACGTTCAGTCAATTCTAGGGACTCCGCAAACTTAGCCACCACTCGTTCATTTGAATACTGTTGTTTCTCAGGCTGATCTGGATAAAACGCTTGGCGTAATTCTTTTAAATAATCTTGTTGCGGAACGATTTTCAAGACTTCCCCATCATCGGTTAGCACACGTTGAAATTCTTTATAGTGAGAAGGCGAAAAAATATTTAGAATCGTAGTAAATGTTTGGTCTTCAAAAGGAAGATTGGTTAAATCTGCTACACACCAAAACGCCTCGACCGGCTGAGCAGTAGCCGCATAAACACCTTCTTTAGAAAGATCAAAACCTACGGCCTTTTTCAACGGTTGCAGTCGTGCTAATTCATTTAAAAAGCTTCCTTCGCCACAGCCAACATCTAAGACCTCTGATCCCTGCGATACTTGTTGTGCTAACAAGTCGATCACTGGCTGATACATCCCTGCTTGGATCATTCTACGTCTGGGATCAAACATACTCTGATCATATTCCGTTTTTACCCCATGAGATAAAAAGTAAAGCGTGCCTTTTTTGGATAAGTCGAAGCGATGGTTCTGATGACAAACCAAACCGTTCTCAGTGACTGCTACTCCAGCATGGCAAAGTGGGCATCGGAACAGCTGTTGATTTTCCTTTAAAAATTGGCGACCTTGATCAATTTTTTTTAACATTTTTTTTGCTCATTTCTTGTTTTAATCGTTGAATATTGCTTTATTCCCTTTTCATCTTACCGTTAGAAGAAAACTTTAGCAACTACAAAAAATATGGTACAATTTTAGAAGAAGAAGGCGAATGATAAAGGAGCAGGCAAATGATCAAAGAATTTTGTGCAGAAAATTATACTTCCATTCCTCTAGCAATTGCTAAGGGAGCGAACCGGATCGAATTATGCGATAACTTAGCTGCTGGCGGAACCACACCTAGCACCGGAGTGATCGAAGAAGTTTTAAGCTATGCCAATGAAAAAGAAGTACCTGTAATGACAATTATCCGACCACGAGGTGGCGATTTTGTCTATAATGATATTGAATTAAAGATCATGCATACTGATTTAATCGAAGCGAAGAAATTAGGTACAGATGGCGTAGTTATAGGCTGTTTGACTCCTTCAAATTGGATTGATGAAGAGGCAATGGAATTATTGATCGAAACCTCAGAAGGACTACAAATCACGTTCCACATGGCTTTTGATTGTATCCCGCAAGAACGGCAATTTGAAGCAATTGATTGGCTGGTTGAACACGGTGTAGACCGTATTTTAACTCATGGTGGAGATGCGAACGCACCAATTGAAGCCAATTTTGACCATTTAAAAAAATTGATTGCTTATGCTGACGGACGTCTGATCATCTTACCTGGTGGCAAGATCGATTACAAAAATGCAGAACATGTTGCCAAAGAACTAGGCGTGAATGAAGTTCATGGAACAAAGATCGTTTCATTCGACTAAATTTTTTCTAGTAATAATAAAAACGTAAGAAGCAAGTTGATTACTTTGCTCCTTACGTTTTTTATTTTTATCACAGACTTGTTACCATCTCAAAAGGAATGGCTACATAAAATACCCCATAAACAATGAAGCGATGTTGAAATAGATCAAGACACTAGTCAAATCGCTCAAGGTGGTAATAAAAGGACCACTAGCCACGGCAGGATCAAACCCTAAGCGATCCATCAACATCGGAATCAAGCTTCCTGCCAAGTTGGCTACAGTAATCGCAAATAACATGGCAATCCCAATCACAAAGCCTAAAATAAAGTTATGTTTCCAAATTCCTACAATCAAAAAGATCGTCAAGCCAGTGATTGCCCCTGTCACAAGTCCTGTGAGTACTTCAGCTAGAATCAAACGGACAAAACCAGCATCTTTGTCGTCAGAAACAGCCAAACGACGAACTGCAACCGCCAATGATTGGGTGCCAGCATTCCCCGCAGTTCCGGTGATCAACGAAATGAAGACGGCTAAAATACTTGCTTCACTCACCAGTTCTTCGTAATGGCTGATCAACGAAGCCGTAGACATCCCTAAAAATAATAAGGTGATCAACCAAGGAAGACGTCTAGCAGCTGACTTCACGGGATTTTCATTGATTTCCTCAACATTGACCCCTGCCAAACCAGAATAATCACTGGCAGCCTCATCATCAATAACGTCAATAATATCATCAACTGTTACGATCCCCAGTAGATGGTCATCGTAATCTGTTACGGGTAATGCTAGAAAGTCATAATCACGAAAGGTTTGCGCGACATCTTCTTGGTCATCTCCCACATGGACGGATAACACACGTTCGCTCATCAAGTCAGAGATCATTGCATCATCATCATTAACGATCAAATCCCGCAATGAAATAACTCCAACCAATTGTTCTTCTTGATTGACGACATAGATATAGTAAATGGTCTCAGCTACATCTGCTTCGTTTTTTAAGACATACATCGCAGAACGAACCGTTTGATTCGCCACGATCGAAACAAATTCTGTCGTCATGATCGCGCCAGCTGTTTCATCTTCATAGTGTAATAACTCTTTGATTTCACTAGCATCGTCAGTAGTCATTAAACTTAAATATTTAGCGACTTGTTTTTTATCTAAGGTATTTAGCAAATCTACCGCATTATCGGTATACATCTCTGAAAGCATTTCTGCAGCATAACTCGGACGCATTTCAGCTAAATACTCTTTCATATATTCATTGTCTTCTTCAATCACATCAAACATATCTGCCAATTCTTTAGGAGATAAGTAGGAATAGATCAGTTGACGATCCTCTTCGTTCAGAGATTGATAGAATTGCCCCTGCTCGTAAATATGCATTTCCAGGAAACTATTTCTAAATTCCTGTAGGTTATTTTCTCTTAAATCCTGTAGTAACTGGGCAAATCGTTCCTCTAGTTCTTGATTTTCATCCAACTCTATCTCACCTCACCCTAACTTTCAAAATGCTGGAGAACAGTCGCCATATCTTTAGCCAAAGGCTGTTTAAATTCCAATCGTTCCTGTGTAAAAGGATGATCAAAACGCAGGTCGTAACAATGTAAAGCTTGTCTTGCTATTCCAAGATCCATACGCCCACCATACATTTCATCTCCTAATAGCGCACAGCCAATTTCTGAAAAATGAACTCTGATTTGATGGGTTCTCCCCGTATGCAGTTGTATATCTACCAAAGCAACCTCTGCGGTGTTTTTCGTTAACCAATATTCGGTTTGTGCGCTTCGCCCAGCTGTCGAAACCATCCGTTTCAGTAAAGAAGATTGGTCTCTCGCAATTGGAAGGTCAATCCAGCCGTGAGGTGCTAATTTAGTTATTTCGCCACTCACAAGTGCTTGGTATTTCTTCACAAATCGTTTTTCTCGAAGCTGTACATCTAACTTTGCATGAGCAAAGCCATGTTTGGCAAACAACATCAACCCAGAAGTATCCCGATCTAGTCTTGTCACCACATGAATGACTTGATTTTCGTAACCTTGTCGTTTGTAATAAGCTTTTACTCGATTAGCCATCGTATAGTTTGGATGATATTGTGCTGGAATCGAAGAAACGCCAGCTGGTTTATTCACAACTAATAGATGTTCATCTTCGTAAACGATCTCGATCGGTGTTTCATCTAAAAGTACCGTTTCGTGTTCGCCTTCTGCTGGAATGACAATCGTTACCTTATCATTGTACGATAGAGAAAACAAGACATTTTCAGTTTGACCATTTACTTTGATCTCGCCACCTTGAAATTTGATTTTCGCTAACAAACCTTTAGAAATTCCTTTTTCTTTTAAAAAATATTTTATCTGCTGCGGATGATTTTTTTCATACGTCCACACAAATTCCATGTTATCCCTCACCAATAAAGGAATCTTTTACACGATGCCAAAAATGCATGTGGCGATAAGAAGCAAAATGAATTCGCTCTTTTGCAATGCGATAATAGATGGAACGAATATTCGATTCCTTAATATCCAATTGGTCGACTGTAACAAGATAATCCTCTGTATTTTCTAATTTGATTTCCAGCCATTCGTCTTGTGCGATGACCATAGGCGAACCGAGTGTACGAAAAACTCGATTATTTAATGAAGCAATTTCAGTTAACTGAAAGGCATTGATACTCGGATGAATAACTGCCCCGCCGATACTTTTATTATAAGCGGTTGAACCTGTTGGCGTAGACACAGCCAATCCGTCCCCTCTGAAACTTTCAAACAATTCATTTTTGATATATACATCGGCAACCATCGTCCGATTTGATCGTTTAATCGTGGATTCATTCAAAGCCAAGAAATGTTTTGCTGGCTTATCATCTAAATAACTGATCTTTATATCGAGCAAAGGATAACTTACACTTTGTTCTTGATTGGTCTGTAAGCTATTGACTAATTCTTCCAATTCATAGTCACGCCAATCCGTATAAAAACCTAAGTGCCCTGTATGGACCCCTAAAAAACGAACTTCATTTAATAGATGGCTATACTTGTGAAAAGCGGACAATAACGTCCCATCACCACCTACGGAAATCACTAAATCGGGGCGTTGTCCGTCGATTTGAATAGCCGATTGTGTCAAAAGAGCTTTCAATCGTTCGGTAACTTCAATTGTTTTCGCTTCTTGGTTATGAACGATCGCTACTTTCATCCGTGGCCTCCTCTTTTTTCTCTCGATTTAATACGGTACGATAGTAAACGTCATCTCGTTTTCCTCTACCATGGGAAAACAGACGTTGAGCTTCTTGGATTTCTTCCCGAATATTGGACATTTCTTCGTCCAATTGATAAGCCGCTTCTGCCGCACGTTGGAGTCTTTCACTCATTTCTTCAGGAAACACGCCTTGATATTTATAGTTCAATGAGTGTTCGATTGTCGCCCAAAAGTTCATAGCTAACGTCCGGATTTGAATTTCAGCTAAAATTTTCTTTTCGCCACTGATCAACTGAACAGGATACTCAATCACTAAATGATACGAACGATACCCACTGGCTTTTTTATTTGTAATATAATCTCTTTCTTGAATCACTTTCATATCTTTTCTTTTACGAATGATATTTACTACTTGGTGGATATCTTCTACAAACTGACACATGATTCGTAATCCAGCAATATCAGACATTTCTTCTTCTAAACGGCTCATCGGAATATGACGCAGCTGTGATTTTGTCACAATGCTATCGACTGGTTTGACTCGTCCAGTAACAAACTCAATCGGAACATGTCGGTTTTGTTCTCTGAATTGCTTACGGATCCCGCGTAACTTTACTTTTAATTCTGATACTGTTTGTTCATACGGTGCTAAAAACTCTTCCCAATCTCGTTCCATCGCTGATCCCTCTACTTCGTTAACATTCTTTTCTATTTTAACATATAAATGAAGTTTTTTTGTACCTCTCGGCTTTTTGTATTGACCAAAAAGGAAAAATTAGGCAGAATGAATGAAAGGGGCGATCATTATGTCTGAAATGTTAGAAATTGAATACAAGTCCATGCTGACGCAACAAGAATATAGTCAATTGATCCAGTATTATCAACTAAAACCAGAAGATTTTACAGTTCAAACGAATATCTATTTTGATACACCAGATGGACAGCTAGCACAAAAAAATTGTGGATTACGCATCCGATTACTTGAAGATCGGGCAGAATATACACTAAAAACACCTGCAAAAGAAGGAAAACTTGAAACCACTGATACTTTAAGCAAAGAGGAAGCACTCTCTTTCATTGAGCAACGTCAATTACCACGTCAGGGTGCTGTTTTTCAAAAATTGTTAGAATTGGCTGTTCCTTCGGATGAATTGGGCAAAATTGGAGACATTACTACCAAACGTGCGGAATTTCACATTGAGGAAGGTCTTTTAGCGATTGATGAAAGTTTTGGAGAACAATTACATGATTTTGAACTGGAGTTAGAAGTATCTGATGCTACTCTTGGTAAATCTGCCTTTTTAGCGTTTTTGGAAAGACATTCTTTCCCTTATCGACCAGCTAAAAATAAAATTCAACGGATGCTAGCAGCGAAAAATTAAAGTTCTATCATTTTCACAAGGCACTTGAGTTCATTTTTTATCATTTTTCTGTTAAGTTATACGTTGTGAATAAAAGAATTCACGAGTTGTATAGAATCTATTTTGGGGGAGATTCATATGATCGAAATTTATTTATTTGTTAATCCTTTGGGGAAACATTGTTTTACACTAGAACAACAGTTATTACAATTTATTGAAGAAGAGTACGGAAAAACATCCAAAGAAAAGATGCAATTTCGTTTTCTGCCTTTAGTTAATTTGCAGACAATTGGGGATGTCATGCAACGTAACGGAATTTCTCAAAACGACCTCGTTACGCGTAACCACTTATTTTCAACTACCTATTCTGCTGCGTTAGACTGTAAAGCGGCACAGTTTCAAGGTAAGAAAAAAGGACGTCAATTTTTGATCAAAATGCAAGAAGCTGTAGGTTGTAATAAAGTACCGTATTCTCCAGAACTTGCTGAATCACTTTTTGCAGAAGTCGGCGGCGATATCGAGATGTTCAAAGAAGATCGTCAATCCGAGTTTGTTAAAGAAGTTTTTTTCTCTGATCAAAAAATTGCTCGAGAAATGGGCATCACCAAACATCCTTCTGCTGTAGTGTATAACTACTCCTGTGAACAAGACTTTGGTGTCTTAATTGAAGGCACAAATACAGTCCGAAAAATAAAAGAACTTTGTAAGACTAAAAATGATTCTTATCAAATTTTTGATGGTGAACATTTACATACAAATGATTCTCGCTTACAACCAGGAAGTAGCCATTTATATTTACTCTCTAACTAATCATGTCAAGAACCATTCGTTTCACTAACTAACCGTTTTTCAAGTACTTAGATCGCTAAGTATTCGAAAAACGGTTATTTGGTGCTTGTAGAAAAATATGGGAATCTTTACCAACATGGACTAATAGCATCGCATCGTCTGAGGTTGAGATAAAAGTGTGTAGCATCAAGAAATAAGAAAGAGTTTTTCGAAAAACGACAAAAAGCAATCGCATCCTTCAGAAAATAGCTGATGCCATTTTCGACCGATACGACTGCTTTTTTTAATGAGACTGGGACAAAAGCAGCATCTTCGGAAAATTTGCCGAAATTTACCAAAAATTTGAGAAGCACCAAGTAGGTAACAATCAACATCAAAAACTAGTTTTTGTGTTTCTTGTCGATTTTCGGAAATTCCTTCTTATTTCTTGATGCTAAACACTATTCTCTCAACCTCTTTCAAATTAGCTTCCTAGTGCTTCAACGATTGCTTCGTTAAATGCTGGAATATCATCAGGATTTCGGCTAGTAATCAAGCCTCGATCAATTACCACTGGCTCATCCTTCACGACGGCACCGGCATATTCGATATCTGGACGTACCGTATCATAAGCTGTCATTGTCCGTCCTTCAGTTAAACCTGTTTGAATAAATAATTGTGGACCGTGACAAATTGCAAATAACGGTTGATCATTTTTTAAAAAGTAAGAAACAAAATCAACGAATCGTTGATCTGCTCGTAATTGATCCGGTGAAAATCCCCCTGGTATCAATAGCGCATCGAAGTCTTCAGGAGAAACATCTGCAATACTTTGTTCGACTGTGAATTCTGCGCCTTTTTTTCCTTTGATTGTTTGATTTCCTTCAAACCCAATCAAAGTCACTGTATGTCCAGCTTTTTCTAGTGCTTCTTTCGGTGACGTTAGTTCCACATCTTCAACTAAATCTGTAACGATTGCTGCAACTTTTTTTGCCATTTGTTCTCTTCCTTTCTTATCGCTTAATTCAAGCCTAAAGGAATTTATTCAAGTGTGCAAATCATCTGTTTGGACTAAAGATCGGTTTTTGTCTCCGTCCGTCTTGTTTCTTTTAGTCATTCATCGATGTGATAAACCGGATAACAACCAACCAAATGCGTAGGATAGCCTTGCTCTTTTAGCACTTCAATTAGCTCATTCACCTTGTCGATCTTGTCATCGATAGCAACATCGATAACAAAAAAGTATTCACCTAACCGCGTTTTTTGTGGGCGTGATTCGATTTTTGTTAAATTCACTTGATTATTAGCAAAGACCGAAAGAACTTGATAAAGCGCCCCTGGTTTATTTTCTGGCAAATCCACAAAGAATGTCGCTTTATGACTGTTTTTTTGTAATTTTGCATCAACAGGCGCGGCACTTAGAACCCAAAAACGGGTCTCATTAGTTGCAATGGACTGGATATCTGATTGCACGATGGTCAACCCAAATTCGTTTGCAGCTTCTTTGGAGCCGATCGCACCTAGACATTCTTCTGGATGGGTTGCTACTTGCTGGGCTCCTTGGGCAGTGGAACCTACTTGTTCAATCTCGACCTTTGGAAAATTTGCCCGTAGAAAAAGTTGTGATTGGGCTAATGCTTGCGGATGACTACAAATCTTTGTGATATTTCGCCAGTTGGCTTGTTGGGTCGGATGGACCATCAATTGTTGTCGGATCGGCAGAACGATTTCTCCTTGAATAGAAGGTAATGTCTCATACACATGATCAAGTGTTGACAAAACAGAACCTTCAATCGTATTTTCGATCGGCACCATTGCATAAGTAATCTCTTTTTCTAATTGTGCATCGATCAAATCAATCAAGGAATCATAAGAAAGAAAAGTACCTTGTTTGAAATAACGTGTGGCTGCACTATAAGTAAAGGAACCTTTAGGACCTAGATACCCAATTTTCATCATTATTTTCTACCCACTTTATGATTTCTGTGATAATTTCGTCTGGCGATTTCTTAGACGTATCTATCGTGATTTTTGCTAAACTTTTGTATATTTTTTCCCGTTCCCACATGATCTCACGTAGTTTTGTGTCACTATTCTTTAACGCTAACGGTCGAATATTTGTTTGATCTTGTCGTATCCGTTCGATCAAGATATCGGCTTCTCCTTTTAAATAAATGACTTGTTGCTGTTTTAATAGTTCCTGATTTTCTTTCTGTAAGACAACCCCGCCACCAGTAGCGATCACTGCCTTTTTTTGTAAAATTGTTTTTAAAAGAGCGGTTTCGTGGTCGCGAAACGCGGCTTCTCCGAAGGTAGCAAAGTATTGCTCAATGGAACAGCCTAATTGTTGAACTAAATAGTCATCCATATCGATGACTGGTTGATCCAATCGAGCCGCTAATTTTTTACTGATCGTCGTCTTACCAGCGCCCATAAAACCGATCAATACAAGTGACGTCATGATGGGTCCTCCTGAACCAATTTGGCTAGATCCGTAAAAAATTCAGGATATGAAATATTGACTGCTTCAGGATTGAGTAATTCGACAGGTTCTGCGGTTAGTAAAGCGGCGATTTGTAACATCATCCCAATTCGATGGTCCCCATGGCTATCCACTGTCGCTCCATGTAAAGGTGTTGGTCCGTGAATAATCAAACCATCTTCTGTCGGTTCAATGTTCGCACCCATTTTCGTTAATTCTTCCGCAGTTGCATCAATCCGATTCGTTTCTTTGACTTTTAATTCCTGAGCATCACGAATGATGGTTGTGCCTGTTGCTTGAGTAGCAGCTAATGCAATGATCGGTAACTCATCAATCAAGCGTGGGATGATTTCTCCTTGGATCTCACAAGCATGGAGTTGCGCAGAACGGACAATCAAATCTGCTGCTTGATTTTGCTCATCCAACTGTCTTTCTTCAATATTAGCACCCATTTGCATCAACACATCGAGAATCCCTGTCCGTGTCGGATTGATTCCTACTTGTTTTAAGAGGACTTCACTATTTGCTAAAATACTTGCTGCGACGAGATAAAACGCAGCCGAAGAAATATCCCCTGGGACAGTGATTTCTTGGCCGATCAACTGCTGTGGTCCAGTGACTATAATTTCTTTTCCTTCCACTTGGATCTTCCCACCGAATTGTTTGATCATCTCTTCGGTATGGTTCCTTGACTGTTCTTTCTCGATGATTTTAGTGGTCCCTTCGGCTTGTAAAGCTGCAAAAAGGATAGCAGACTTCACTTGCGCACTAGCAATGGGCATGTGATACTCGATCCCGTGCAATGTATTTCCAGTTACTTTTAGTGGAGGAAATTCAGCTTCGGCCGTTCCTTGTAAATCAGCACCCATCTCACGCAATGGCTTCATCACACGTTCCATCGGACGGCGATTCAAAGAAGCATCCCCTGCAATCTCAGAAGTAAATGGACAGCCTGCTAAAATTCCTAATACTAAGCGCATCGTTGTGCCAGAATTTCCTGCATCTAGCCTGGAAGATGGTGCTGTTAATCCTTCAAATCCTTTTCCTTCAATCATGATTTGTTCATTTTTTTCGGTAATACGTACCCCTAATTGCTTAAAAACTGCAATCGTACTTAAACAATCTTCAGCTTTTAAAAAATTGTTGACGATCGTAGTTCCTTTGCTGATCGCACCAAACATGATGCTGCGATGGGAAATCGATTTATCAGCAGGAATCACTAATTCTCCATTGATCCCATTTTTAGCTGTCAATAGTTTCATGACTTCAACTCCTTATCCAACAATGAAATTTTTCGGCTTCGATCAGCTTCTGTCCTTTAAGTAAATCCGCTTGATTTTTAAAAGACAACTCTAACACACCAAAAATATCTTCTCTTGTTTCTTGGATGCTCAAATTAATAATGGAAAGATTTGCCTGACTTAGTACGTTAGTAACTTTTGCGACAGCACCAGCGATATCGGGAATATCGACATATAAATCATAAAAAGCTGGAATCGCTCCTTGTTTTTTCCGGGGCAACTGATCCCGTGTTTGTTTTGCCTGCACAAAGAACTCTTGAATTGCCGATTGGTTTTGATCAATCAGTTCCTGTTTTAACGTTTCCATTGCGCCTTGCCAGTCTTCCATCAACTGAATCATCATTTCTTGGTTCGTCATTAAAATATCCGTCCACATTTGGGGATCTGATGAAGCAATCCGTGTGATATCCCGAAATCCGCCAGCGGCTAATTGTGAGGCACGTGGATATTTTTGATTCAGCTGCTCACTGATTTGTACTAATCCTGAAGCGACAATATGTGGCAAATGACTTAGCACCCCAACGATCTCATCGTGATCTTTGGCAGTTAAGCGAACAAACTTTGCTCGAGTAGGACCTAGTAAAGCGATCAGTTCTTCTGTACGTTCACTTTGACAGTCATCCGTTACGATATAATACGCTTCTTCAAATAAATACGGATTGCCTGCTTTTACTCCTGATTTATGTGAACCAGCCATCGGATGCCCACCAATAAAATCAAATGGGAGTTGCTTCGCTAGCGCCATTATCGTCGCTTTCGTACTTCCGGTATCACTTACTAATACTGTTTCTTTCAAGGGAAGTGTCGCCAAACAGTTGAGATACTCCAGGCTGACTTGAACTGGAACGGCAAGGATAATCACATCCATTTGACTAGCTGCCTCGATCCCTGTGACAACCTGATCGACTAACTGTGTTTTTTCCGCTATTTCTCTTGTTTCTTCTGAATGATCCCAGCCATAAAGGGTAATTGCTGACCCTTTGATCGCTCGGCATAAGGAAGCGCCAATCAGACCCAATCCTATGACAAACACCTTTTTTTTCATCGCTACCTCCGATTAGAATTCTTTGGTCATTTGGCGGTGATTTGCAACGGCTTTTTTTAATTCTTGCATATTATCTGCTGGAAAATGCTCAAGTATCTCGCGAACAAGAGTGGTCGCAATCACATGCTCTGCGACGACTGAAGCTGCTGGAACTGCCGTACTATCGGAACGTTCCACACTAGCTTTATAAGGTTCTTTAGTATCGATGTTCACGCTCATGAGAGGTTTATATAAAGTAGGAATTGGTTTCATCACGCCCCGAACAATAATCTGTTCTCCGTTGGTCATTCCACCTTCAAAGCCACCTAAATGATTACTTGCTCGGTGATAGCCGCTTTCGTCCCAAGTGATTTCATCCATCACCTGTGATCCTGGTAACGAAGCAGCTTCAAACCCAATTCCAAATTCGACTCCCTTAAAAGCATTGATGCTTAACATCGCTTGAGCTAACTTACCGTCTAATTTTTTATCCCACTGTACATAGCTCCCTAACCCTGCTGGCACATTTTCGACCCGAACTTCCACTACACCTCCCAAAGTGTCTCCTGCTTTTTTAGTAGCATCGATCAAGGCTTTTACTTCCTCTTCAATCATTAGATCTACCATGTTCACTTCGGAGATAGTCGTCTTTTCTTTGATTTCTGTCACGGTCAAATTCTCTGGCACATTCGCTTTGATTCCTCCAAGGATCGCTACATGACTAGCAATCTCTATATCTAAAGCAGCTAAAATCTGTTTTGCTAGTGCCCCGATTGCTACTCGCATCGTCGTTTCTCTTGCGGAAGAACGCTCTAATACATTTCTAAGATCATGGTGTTGATACTTCATACCACCAACTAAATCGGCATGACCTGGTCTTGGTTTAGCCACTCGTCGTAGATTTTCTTCTTTTTCAGAAACTGGAGTAACTGACATCACCGTTTGCCAGTTCTTCCAATCTTTGTTCGTGACAGTCATTGTGATCGGTGAGCCTAATGTTTTGCCGTGACGAATACCCGACGTGATTGTCACTTGATCTTTTTCAATCTTCATGCGCCCACCTCGACCATAACCACCTTGTCGTCTAGCTAATTCTTGATTGATTGCCTCAATCGATAAGGTTAAGCCTGCTGGAACTCCTTCAATAATCGCTGTCAAATTAGGCCCATGTGATTCTCCTGCTGTTAAGTAACGCATTTACTCACCTTCTTCTAAATAATTTTTGATTGCTTCGATTGGGATCGATTGGATTTTTGCCTGACCGATTTTTTCTAATAAAATAATTTTCAACTGTTTTCCCCGGGCTTTTTTATCATGAGTGATCGCCTGGAACAACGCCTGTTCATCCCATGGTTCGTAAGAAATGGGCAACTGATACTTTTGGATCATCTTGATAAGTTGTTGCGTCGTTCCTTCAGGTGTTTCTTTCCTTTTTTCAGCATTCCGACTGATTTGTACCATGCCGATCGCCACTGCTTCTCCATGACTAATCTGTCCATATCCTGCTGTTTGCTCGATAGCGTGTCCAATCGTGTGACCAAAGTTGAGGAACAAACGACTGCCTTGATCAAATTGATCTTCTTCTACCACTTCTTTTTTTACACGTAAAGCTTTTTCGATCACTAGCTCGCTATGTGCTACTAAATCAGCTACATCAATAAAACGAGCTAACTCTCTCCAAAGACTTTCATCCTTGATCGCACCACACTTGATGATTTCTGCAATTCCTTCTTGGATCCTTTTTACTGGTAATGTCGTCAGCGTTTCTGGATCAATCAACACACCGTCTGGCTGTGCAAATGTGCCAATCATATTTTTGGCGTTTGGTGCATTGACTGCTGTTTTGCCACCTATGCTTGAGTCTACTTGTGCCAATAAGGAGGTAGGAATCTGTACAAAAGAAATTCCTCTCATGTAAGTTGATGCCACAAAACCAGCTAAATCGCCTACAACACCGCCACCTAGAGCAATAATGCCATCACTTCTCGTCAATTGTTCAGTGGCTAGAAAATCATATAATTTAGCAGCCATCGACAGTGATTTACTTTCTTCGCCAGCCGGAATAACATAATTCACAACCTCATACCGATCGGCTAATTGTTGTTGTATCTTTTGACCATAAAGCGGAAAGACATTTTCATCACTAATGATCGCAATTTTCTTTTCTTGCCATAAACCGGAAAGCCAATCTGCGACTTGATCTAGTGCGTTTCGTTGGATGATGATCTCATAGCTTTTTTCGGGTAAGACAACTTCTAACATCCGTGTTTCTCCTCTCTATAAAGCGTTGATTTTCTTCATCGCTTCTACTAAGATGTCCACTTCATTCATCATTTTCAGGTAGTTTTTCTCATTCAATGACTGCTGTCCATCAGACCAAGCATGAATCGGATCAGGATGGATCTCTACAATCATTCCATCTGCCCCACTAGCAACACCTGCTCGTGCCATTGGTGTCACTAAGTCCCAGACACCCGTTCCATGACTTGGGTCAACGATGATCGGGAAATGACTTAATTTTTTGATCAGTGGTACGGAACTTAGATCGAATGTATTTCTAGTAGCTGTTTCGTAAGTGCGGATTCCGCGTTCAATGAAGACGATGTTTGAATTGTTTTGAACTGCAATGTATTCAGCGGCATTTAACCACTCTTCGATCGTACCTGAGATGCCACGTTTTAAGCCAATTGGTTTTCCTGTTCGTCCTACAGCTTCTAATAAACGGAAATTTTGCATATTTCGTGCGCCGATTTGAATGATATCTGCGTATTCACTGACCACATCGATATGCGCTTCATCCATCACTTCGGTAATCACTTTCAAGTCATAATGATCCGCAGCTTTACGCATCATTTTCAACCCTTCTTCACCTAATCCTTGGAAAGCGTATGGTGACGTTCTTGGTTTGTAGGCACCACCACGTAAGATTTTAGCACCACCAGCCTTAGCCATTCGTGCTGTCTCCATGATTTGTTCTTCCCCTTCGACAGAACAAGGACCAGCCATTGTCACAAAACTTCCATCACCGATTTTCACTCCAGCTACATCAACGATCGTATCTTGAGGATGAAATTCTCGTGACGTCAATTTGTACGTATTGGTAATCGGTACGGCACGTTCTACGATATCGTAGCGTTCAAACGGAACATCCCGAATTACCTTTGGATCTCCTAAAAGCCCTAAGACAAAACGATCTTTACCATGGTTGATCTGTACATCTAGCCCTTCTTCTTTAATACGTTCAATCACTTGTGTTAACTCACTTTCTTGGATACCTGGTTTAATGATTAGAATCATACAATAACTCCCTTTGTTTTTTATTTTGTGTTTCGCTTCATCGATTTCCTCGCTGTTTGATTGGATTACATAAATTCTTGCAAATCAATCGTTACTTTGCTTATACCTTGTTTGAATGCGTTTAGTTCCCCCTTTATGTAACAAAAAAAGCCCACCGTAGAAAATCCATCTACAGTGAGCCCCTGAATCAATCAAATAAAAAAGCCACTATAGATTTTTCATCTATGCGGCGAGCAAGTCATCTCAAACATCCTTAGCCATCATAGATACAAACAAACGCTGATGTTTGCACCCATAATCGTATGAATACAAACTTATCTAAAATAGCTAAAGTAATAATTATTCAGTTGTGAACTATGTGTGATTTTCATAATAATCGCTCCAAACTGATATAAGATTGAGTTTAAGTATAGAGATGTTTTTGATAGAAGTCAAACAATTTCTTGAATAAAATGATCAAAGGGTATGAAAAAAGGGCTTTTACCTGATAAAAACTCCAATTTACCCACTAAATAGTCGCAGGAGAATGCTGAAAATACCATAGAAAAGTATCAACAGCATGTCCGGCTTCTACTTCTATAATCAAACGAGCCCAAAAGTGAGCTGAAATTGTTCTTTATTTTGAAATTTTCCCGCTCTTACAATCTTTTTTGTCCGTCTAACTTTTGGATCTCAGTAATATCTTGCGTGACTTCTAAGCACCCAAGATAATCACCTGTCTCATTTTTTAAAGCAAAGTAGCGAATATAAATTTTCCGTCCTCTCATATCAATCCAAAATTCTGCTGAATCCCTTGTTCCTGTACGGAAATCGTCAAGGATTTGTTGGACAAGATGCATGCTTTTTGGTGGATGACAGTTGACGACTTCACGACCAATGACAGAAGTAGTTCTTGGAAAGACCCGTTTCTTTCCTTCTGAGAAGAAACGAACCCGATCCTCATGATCAACAAATGTCAAATCCACAGGCAACACTTGAAACAAGGCAACTAATTGCTCCAACTGTAACGCTCCTGTCGGAAATTGCACAACTAAATCAGTCATAGGTGCTGTTTCGTCTTGAACTTCCTCTGACGTAAACTCTTCGATCCCAAGACCAGCAGCAATACCATCGGTCGTTTCTTTAGCTTTTTTAATGGCTAATTGACGAGCTGGTTCCCGTTCGCTTTCTTTTTCGAGTGATTCTTGGCTTGGCTTCCATGGAAGTGGTTCAGGGATAAACGCAAAACCGATATCAAAGCTGTCATGAGCGATTTGTTCCCAATCTTTAAGGCTAAACACATCTAAGGTCATGGGTACCATGATCTCCTCTTCCTTAAAAATCATCTCTTCAATTTCTGTTTTTACTGCTTCCCATTTTTCGGATAACGGATTATAAGCCGCTTTGTCTGTAGCTAAATAAGCATTCAGTGCTTTGATCATTTCACGGATATCATCATCTACACCCCACATCACTTTAGGTGGAGCTGAGATTCCGTATTTTTCCATATAAGAAAAGATCAACGTTTCTTTTCGTGCATAGTGCTTGTCGATTTGCAATAAATCAGTCAAAGCGTGTTGCAATCGTTCCTTTTGTGACCAATCACCTTTAGCCATTTTTGCCAATAACCCGTCAATTTCATCCGTCAGTAACGACTGCAACACTTGGTTTTCTAACTTTAAAGTATGGATCGGGTGTCCTGGTTGTGCGTGTTCATAATTGGAATGATGGATCTCATTGATCGCTCCTTTAAAAACAGCTGCATGGATATTACATAACTTTTGGATTTCTGACGGATCAAGACCGCTTTGGATCAATGCTTTTTCCGCAGCAGTGATTTCTGTAACATCGACTCCCTCAAATTCTTCATTGAACAATCGTTTTGCTTCTTCAAAAGAACCACCTTTATGTAAAAGTGACAGGATTTCAACAATCCGTTCTTGTCGTTGATTCGTGGGTTTCATTTTACCAATCCTTTCACAATAAATCCTGATGTTTCAAAGGCCGTAACAATTTGTTCCAAAGGGATTTTTTTCATTTGAGCCCCTTTAGGAATCGTCATATAGCGACCAGCAGTTTGCAACATCCCAGGTTGGTTGATGGCATTAAATCCTAGCTCTGCCATGATTTGTTTGACTTCTGGATATTCAGTAACTAATTCAAATAATGTTTTGGAAAAATCGATCTCTCTCATTTTACTTCCTCCTTCATTGAGAATCGTTCTCATTCGATCGGATTCATTATAAACGATTTTGTGCACTTTTACACGATAATTTCAAAGCAAATCTTTTTTTACCATTCTAATGATGAGTATATCTAGGCTCATTCTTTTTTCAGTGTAAAACTTCCTAATGACTTTCTGATCAGCAAAAAATAAAATAACTTTTTTTATTAACTAATGAGGTCATCCAGCTGTTTTTTCTTTCAATTAATTTTGCTTCAGATACTACCCATTTCTCTAAACGATAAAAAGACAATAATCTTCTTCTCCACTGTTTTTTTACCCATTCCATCACGTTTTTTTCGTTGACACAAAACACGAACATGTGTTCTAATCAATAAGAAGAGGTGACGAATATGATTCGAAATCAAAATCCAGTCTTTGATTACACAAAAGAACCTTCGAGAGATATTCTTTGCATCGATTGTAAGTCGTTTTATGCTTCTGTTGAGTGTGCCGAACGTCATTTAGATCCTCTAACAACCAAACTCGTCGTCATGTCCTATCCGTCAGGGAAAACCGATGAACGTGGGAGCGGCTTGATCTTAGCTGCTAGTCCAGCCGCAAAAAAAGCCTATCATATTACAAATATCAGTCGAGCAAGAGATTTACCCTTTCCCTATCCCGACGATCTTTATATGGTCCCTCCACGAATGGCTTACTACATGAAAAAAAATACCGAGATCAATGCTATTTATAAAAAGTACGTGGATGAAGAGAATCACCATGTCTATTCTGTCGATGAAAGCTTTCTTGATGTCACCAACAGCTTGAAACTTTTTAAAGTCAAAAGTGCTTGGGATCTAGCTGAAATCATCTATCAGGATGTCTACCAACAAACAGGAATCCATACAACTATTGGGATTGGTGATAATCCACTACTAGCTAAGTTAGCATTGGATAACGGTTCTAAAGGAAAAGAGCGAAAGGCCGAATGGCGCTATGCAAATGTGGCAGACAACGTTTGGCGTATTCCTTCTCTCACCGATTTTTGGGGAATTGGTCATCGGACAGCCAAACGACTCAAACGACTGGGGATTCATTCTGTTCATGATTTAGCTCATGCGGATTATTACCAACTAAAAGAAAAATTTGGAGTGATTGGCACCCAGCTTTTTGCCCATGCTTGGGGAATTGATCGAAGCTTTTTGGGAGAAGACTATACCCCCAAATCAAAAAGTATTGGGAATAGTCAAATTTTGAATCGTGATTATACAAGGCGTGAAGAACTTGAAATCGTTCTTAAAGAAATGGCTGATCAAGTCGGAACT
This sequence comes from Enterococcus sp. AZ078, assembly GCF_051714985.1. Taxonomy (NCBI): domain Bacteria; kingdom Bacillati; phylum Bacillota; class Bacilli; order Lactobacillales; family Enterococcaceae; genus Enterococcus; species Enterococcus sp. AZ078. The sequence goes on along the minus strand of NZ_JBIOSW010000001.1, from coordinate 382,252 downwards.
CGTCTGCGGCGTGAACATGCGAAAGCGCAAGTTGTTAGCTTGTGGATGGGCTACTCTTTAGGTTATCGAGATCGTCTAGGGAAAACTGGATTTCATCAACAACTAAAAGTTGAGCCGACAAATTCTAGTCATGAACTCAGTCTCATTTTATTGAATCTTTTTCGTAAACATTACCAGCATCAAGACATTCGCAGTGTCGGTGTCAACTGCTCCAAACTAATTTACACAGACAGTCTGCAATTGAATCTATTTACAGATCCCGATGAACAAGTCAACGATGCCAAAATCGATTTTGTCGTTGATCGTATTCGCCAAAAATATGGGTTCAGTGCAATTGTCCATGCCCATAGCTTATTAGAAGGTGGCCGTGCGATCGCAAGGAGTTCACTCGTTGGCGGACACGCTGGTGGTCATGCCGGTATTGAAGGTGAGGGCTATGCGTCGAACAAAAAAAGAATTTCTCGACTACAATGAATACCGAGATCGCCCATTTGGATTAAAATGGGGCACCGCATTCGCTATGGAAGAGCTAGTCACTGGGATCAAAAAAAATGAAGCGTGGGCAGTGAAAGAGATTCGTCCGTTGGAACAAATGTCTCGAGAAGAAATGGATAGTGTTTTATTAGAGGCTTTTCTTTACCATAAAAAAGTAAGTCTGCAATTAAATACCAAGGATGAATTTGGCCGCTACTTAGAAAGCATCGAGGGTTTCTTTACTGGTGAAGCTTATCACGACTATTTTATCCTTGAAGAACAGACCGTTCACTGGTGTGACGTCCGACATGTTCAAATAAAACAGGAAGATAAGTGGTTTGATGTTTCCTATTTTCCCCAGTCAGTCACACAACATGAAACGTTAAGTAACCGAAGTCTTAACGAAGAGATCGTTCCGATCAAAGATGAATTTTACCAAAGTTTTCCTGAAGAAGAGTAGCGTTTTGCCATTGATCAGCATAAAATGCCTATTTCATTAAACTAGAAAGAAGTGATTTTTTGAGAACAGTCCATCAACATTTTGAAACGATCGCTATCACTGCGTTTATTGCCAAACAAGAAATCATTGTCCGCTGTAAGGATAACAACACTTATCGAGGATTTGTCCAACGAGACATGACAGAAAAAGGATTTTCCTTAGATGAGCAATTGATTCATTGGGTGGACATCGTTGAAATCCAATTGACCGATCAATACTTTCACTTTTGGGAAGATATTTTACATCTAAAGGAACCGACATCCTAACAAAGCCATATAATTGGAACACCTAATCCTATTATATGGAACGCATGGACTCCCCCCAAAAAAACGTACAAGTCTTCTCGTAAGCGATAAACCTTTGATTATACGGATAAACTGCTCGTCCGTTTCATACTACAGCAAAAAATCTCAAAACCGCAAAAATGGTTTTGAGATTTTTGGCTTATGTCTAGGATGAATCAGTGAATCATTACTTAACGATCCAACTGTCTTTTTTTCAGTTGACAATGTAAAGTAACTGACTGCTTTTTCAATTTAGATATTTTTCGATCAAGTACGCTGGCGTACAGCTCCACGCATGGCAATAACTACTGATGATCGGGCTGCCATAAGGAGAAAAATCTGGTTCTTCTGGTTTAAAAGCTTCCCAAAAAGTGTCTGCTCCCAGCTGAATCATTTTGCCCCAATAGTTTTTCATTAACTGGATAGCTTCTTCTTGAAGTCCAGCTACAAATAACGCTTCGACTACATGATGATACATATAAGGTGTAGCAATCCCTGTGATCGGAAAATGATGCGCAATCATCGTCTCCAAAATTTCTCGATTCATTGGTTGATCAAAGACCTCTGCTAAAACCATCCAAACTTGACTCGCCACATTGATTTCTCCGGTTGTTTCAATAATAAACTGCTTTTGTTCTTCATCAAATAATTGTTGCTTCGCAAACGCAATCAGTTTCTCTGTTGTTTCTTGGTAATGACTCAGTTGTGGATCTTTCACTTGTTCTGCCAACTGGTTGAATCGTTTCATCGCATAGATCAACACTGCTTGCCCTGCTGTACTCTTTTCAAACTCATTCGACCAGTCGATAAATACTGGCCACTCTTCTAACAAATTCAGGCGTCCCTCTTCATCGACACATGTCAGTGCTAGTTCCATCTGCTTTTTCGCTACTGGATATAAATCCTGCAAGACAACTGAATCTTTCGTCTGATGGTAAAAATCAGCTAAGATCACTGCAAAAAACAAACTATAGTCGAATAAAAACGTATCATCTGGTGTCAATTGCGGGGCTGTGAAAACATTAGCTGGAATCTTCCCTTCACTGGTCGTCATCCCACCAAATAAATAAAGACAACGTTTCGTTAAAGCTAAATCACCGAAAGTCGCATAATTCGCTAACGCTTGTAAACGTAAATCACCAATCCATAATCGGCGATCTCGTTTGGGCCCATCTTCAAAGACTTCTTGCATGCAATCAAATAATGTTTTAACAGAAACTTGGTAGATGGAAGCAAGTTCTTCATCAGCGATCACAGGCTTTGGTAATTGATCGAGTGACACACAACTTTCTGCGATAAAAAGCGGATCAGAAAAACTAGCTTGCCACTTGGGTGAAGTATCTAACACCTTTAGCTCAATATAACGACAGCTATATCTTCTTGGTAATTCTAAACGTGCCGGTAAAACATCTAGATGGATAAATTCTTCTTGAATCCAAGACTTTGACAACCAACCATCATATACACTAGAATCTGCCGCAAGTTCAGCGGGTACTTCCGCAAATTTCAGTTGTAAATATAAGGGCGCATCCATTGGCGAACCAACCGAGTCAATGGACAGACTAAAATGCCCAACATAATGATCCCCTAAATCTAAGATAATCGCTTCATCCCTTTTTAAGGTATAATCAGCTAGTTGTTTGATTTCTTTGTCACTGTTAATTGCTGAATACCCATTCAAACCATGTGGGTCTTCAACGACTTCAGTGATTGCTACTGGTTCGATCTTCGTTTTCAGAAGATTTGGTACATGTTGTTGTGCTTTGGTTAGCAGTGCCTCGTCTTTCTTCCAACGCACATCTTGATTGATTTGAAAAGTAAATGCCATCTTGCTTTCTCCTCTTCTTTACTTGGTGAACGATGCAGTCATTTCTCCTTCAGTCAGCTCTTTATCCACGGGATCAATCACTGGGTATTTTTTCTGTAGACGCATCATGATCACTCCAGCAATTGTCGCTACCAAAACGATTCCCGCAAAGCCAAACATAGACGTCTGGATACGATCAGGAGCAACTAAGTAAGGGGTAACAAAAGCAAATAATCCACAACACATTCTTGAAAAACCATTGATGAACCCTTGAAGTGAAGCTCGTGTTTCTGCTGGGAAAGATTCTTGTGTCCACACTTTGTAGATTGCTTCTCCGGCTAGTGGATTCCCAAAATTATAAAAAGCAATTGTGATCGCTAATGCAATAAATCCTGCACCACCACCGATCAATGCCATACCTAACATTGCGCCAAATTGAACGACTGCCCCAATAAAGAAAGCTTTGTTTCTAAATTTACCACCTGCAACAGAGGCAAATGCAATCGTTGTTGCTAAAGAAATCACATTCAACCCGATCCCTAATCCTGTAGCTTGTGCTTGACTAGCTCCGGCATTTGTCAAAGCATAGGTTTGAAATTGTCCCCAAGTATTCGCTAAGAGGTTCCAACACACATAAAAAATCAAGATAGCGGCGAAAAAGCCAAGGTATTTTTGTTTGTTTTCCCCAAATAGTACTGTCTTGAAAGAAACTTCTTTCGAGTCGCTTGTCACTTTGGTCATTGCTTGTCGAGCAGCTCCGGCTTCATGAAATTGTCTAAACTTAGGTGAAAGTGTCCGCCATAACCAAGTGATCACTGCAAACGTAAATAAGATGGCAAAAACAATTCTTGCTCCTAACACACCTTCGATTCCCGATAAAAGAAACGAACAGATGTAAGAAATGAATATCCCCACTTGCCAAAAAATCTGTGTGGAAGAAATCAAACGAGCAGAAGTATGCTCATCAGGTGCATCATGAGAAACAACGGTCAAACTTAATGGTAAGTCTGCTCCAGATGCTACGCCCATGATAATCACGCCTAATAAGAGCATTGGGAAACTTGTGGCTAGAATACAGACCGCAGCTCCGATCGCGTAAAACAAATTGATCCAGTTAAATGAACGGATCAAGCCAAATGCTTTTGATATCTGTCCGGTAAACAGCGATCCGAAAGCGATTGCAAAAGTTAGCCCGCCAGAAACGATCCCGACTTGTCCAGTTGTCAGCTCTAGTCCCTTTTGCCAAACGGGAATCGTCGCTGAGAGTCCAACAATACAGCCAGACCCAAGCATGGAGCCAATTCCAGCAGCGACAGCTAGAGGCGAATACTCTTTGACCGTGGTAGTAGTTGATGCCTGTTGTTTCTTCATAAAAAACACTCCTTAAAATAAGTTTTATAAGTTCGAACAGTTAGAATTGTAAACGTATGAATTACTCAGGACTATAGCAAAAAAAGTGTTCTTTTTATCCAAATCACATTCGTATGCTTCAGCGAATCAAACAAGCGATTCTTTTTCGAACATTCAGGAAACGAAAAGAAGGTTCACACTTATCCAATACATTTGGAATACGCTTTAATTAATCTTCGCTTTTCATTGCCAGTTCATGATTGGTCAAATCTTTTTTACAGATCACCTGAGAAAAAGGACTCGTTGCATCACAACTGCCTATTCTATTTTTTTAACAGACTATCTTTGAGTTCTTTAGGTGTCAGTTCTGTGTATTTTCCGACTAATTTATACAAAGAAGCAAGAGTTTCAAAACCAAGTTCATACGAGATTTCTTCAAAAGTTTTATTCGTTTCTCTCATCAACTCGATCATCGTTTTATACCGCAAAGAATTGATCAATTCTTGGAAAGAACTCCCTGTTTCTTTTTTCAATTTATTACTTAAATAATTTGCATTATAACCAAAATGTTTCGCTAGATTTTTCAGTGTCAGTTTTCGAAAATGAAGATCGATATATCGTAAAATCTCTAATAATTCCTGATTCTCACGTTGCGTAACATATTCTTCTAAATCACGGGTAAGTTCGATCAATAGTAAAGACAATCTCAGATTCAGTGCCCGCATATAATAGTCTTGTTTGTTGTAATATTCCAAAATCATTTTGTGCAATAACCCTTGCACTTCTAAGTTATCACCACAATGAAAATGGATAAATTCATCATGTTTTCCTTTTTCCTGCGAAGCATTTAATAGAAATTCATTGACCAATCCACGTGACTTCACCATATTGATCACGATGTCAGTCGTAATCGATTCCCCTTTCAATAAAATATTGATCAAAAGGTCTTCCTCTTCTAAAGGATCGATACGCTGAACGATTTCTTTGTCTAATAACAGCAATTCACCTTCTTTCAAGTGAATTTTCTTATCGTTGACATATTGGACACATGAACCAGACAACATATAGTTAAATTCAACAAATTCATGCGTATGTGCAGGCATTTCAGCGTAACGATGATGTTTATTGATAAAGATATTACCCTCTTTGAAAAATTGGTTTTTGGGCATTTTAGGTACTGCGACTGTCTCATAGGGCAACTGTTGGTCATTGATATTTTGACCATCAATTTGTTGTCGACATTCAATTTCGTTATTTTCCATCAAAAATGTTTTTAGTTGCTCAAAGGTAAACACTGGCATCCTCCCCTTTTTCTTCATTTTCAGTTAGCTTTTCGTCAATAGCAACCAGATCTTTTAGGTAATTAGGTAACTATCTTTCAGTCTAACGAACGAAAAAGCAGCAAATCAACCAATGGAAGGTTTTTCCTTAGTCGTAACAAATAAATCATTCGCTGGATAACCGATTTGGAAAACACCGAGCGTGATTAGGTAAAAAACAAGTGGTACTACAAAAGTAGAGAAAATAATGCCAAATGATGCGCTAGATAATTGCGCCTGATTCGCTACATAGCCTGTATAGCTCAAAACAAATCCTGGGATAGCTCCACCAATCGCCATCGCAAATTTCATGATAAAAGAATTCAATGAAGCGATCAGCGCTGCTGTTTCAATTCCCAACTCGTGTTTTATTTGATCCACATTATCAGCAGATAAACTATACTGCAAAGTATTGGTCAGCCCTAAGCCAACTTGGACAGCAAGATAAGCCCCTAAGAAAATCATTTTCGATTGATGCACGCCGATCATCACGATCATCGCTAAACAGAGTAAAGATAATGCGCCAACATATACTTTTTTCTTCCCCCATCGCTTAGATAAACTAGGGACCAACACACCTGCTCCTAAAGCACCAAACAATCCTAAAAAACTAGCGAAACTAAGCAATTTTGTGTCATTCAAAATATAGTTCAAATAATACAAAAGCGATCCACTAAAGATATTGCTTGCGGCGGTAATAAAAAGCATACTGATAAATAGGGTCATCACTGGACGAATTTTTAAGATAGCAAGCGCTTCTTTATAAGAATAGCCGCGCTCTTGCGATAATTCAGCGGGCTCTTCATTCCCTCTTTCTTTCAGTGCTAATGTACCAAAAATCGTGAAGAACAAGACGACTAGTACCGTTCCGACAATCAACAAGGTATACCCAGAAAGCCCATTATTGTAAGCGGAAAGGATCAACGGTGCCAAAATATTCAAACAAGTAGGTCCTACTGTATACGACACACCTTTTATGGACGACAAGATGTTTCGGTCGGCTTCTTGATCAGTTAATACGGGGATCAAACTATTTAATGGGATATCCATTAAATCAAAAGTGATACCTAACAAAATATAAGAAATATAGATAACGACGATTTTTTGACTAGTAAAAAGTAACGGTGCAAACCAAACGAGTAAATAATTGATACAACAAATTACTGTTCCTAGCACCAAAATCGGGCGATATTTGCCAAAGCGTGTCACTGGGAAACGATCGATCAAAAAACCTAATAAAGGATCACTGAAACCATCAAGTAGTCTGGAGACCAGAAAAAGCGTACTAACTACAGCAGGATTAATGCCAATTACGTCGGTATAAAAAATCAAAAGGTACGTATTCAACAACGTCATCACTGGGATATTTCCGAGATTTGTTAAAGCAAAACCAATTTTTTCCTTTACACTGATTCGTGTTTGTTGCATTCCAATCCTCTCCTTTTTCAAATCAGTTGTTTGCTCTTAGTTGTTTCAAGGGAGATATCATAATTTTTTCCTGGCTCTAAATGAACCTCTTGTTGGTTGATACGGAGAATCCCTCCTTCTCGTGTCGTTGAAATGTGTAGCTGTTCTTGTTCTTTATTGATTGTGACAAGTCCATTTTTGATTGGTATTTGCATGTTTAGACTTTCAAAGGCAGCTAGATTAGGTTCAACGACGAAAGTTTGATATCCTGGTGAAAGTGGTCGGACACCTGCGAAATATCTGCCTAATAGATAGATTGGGCTTGCTCCCCAAGCATGGCATAAGCTTTTGCCAAAAGGATCCCCATACATTTCATACACTTGTTCGCCCGTTTCCTCAGGGATATATTCTTCCCAGAATGTCACTGCCCCTCTTTCAACCATTCCGCCCCAGTAATCACAGATGATTTGATACACTTGGTCTGTTTGACCCATTTTACATAGAGCATCTTGCTCGAAAAATTTGAAATAAGGTGTCGTGATCTGGGTAATTTCAGGGTTTAACAATACATGGGTTAAAATCTGTTCTTTCTTTTCTTGTTCCACTAAATCGAATAAAATGGCAAAGATATTGGCATGACGAGTTACGTGGCGCTTTTTCGATTCATAGGAATCAATAAATGCCTGCTTTTCTTCGTCCCAGAAATAGCTCATGACATTTTCTTTTAGTTGTTGATACTTCTGTTCGTAGTCATCTACCTCACCCAAAACAGCTCCACAAGTCATCATCGTTTGGTAAGCTTTAAGCAATAGAATTTGTTCTGCTGCCAAGGTTCCTTCTCGATCCATCTCCGTCCAATCAATAAACAACCAATCTTTTTCTCGCCCATAAATAAAGCCAAGTTCATTCGTTTGTGCTTGGAGATAGTCCATCATCGTCTTCATCTTAGGATAGATTTGTTTCAAGAAAACCGTGTCGCCCGTCATTAAATAGTGATTCTCAACAGCGATGATCCATAAAATCGAGTAGTCAACGATCGTATTCATATGTTGCTTGATTTCATTTTGCCCACGAAGCGCTAACATCGTTCGGGTATTGATTTCTTCATCGAAAAAGAGATATTGGTTGATAAAATAGCTTTGGTAAGCATCGCCTGACCAGATCCACCGATCTCGCTTGATCCCATCGATAAAGAACAATCCGCTACATAGGGTAAATGTTTCCACAGAAACTTCCCAAATCTTGTTTAAAAGGACATTGTCTGAAGAAAAAGCAGCATGATTGGTTAAAGGAAGGGATTCATGAATCGCCTCGATCTCAATTTCTTCCTTCGCAACATCTGGAACAAACAAATACCGAAAAGCACGCTTTCTTGGGATTGTTTCAACAGTAGCTGCTTTTTCCTTGTAATAGCACATCTCCACATCCAATGCTTCTGATGCAGATTCACCATAGCAAATCATGATCGGTTGTCCATGTGTCATTTTTTTGATTGCCAGTGTTCCGTAAACCGCACGACCATAATCAATCAATACCCCATCATTCTGTTCGTTGATTGAAACAGGTGTAACCACTTTTTTTTCAAAATAGACATGATTTGGATCGTTTTCTTTATCTAAATAAAGGGAACTCCAACCAGCTGGTAGTTCTTCAATAAAGTTACTTGCTCGCCAACCTAAATCACTCTTGATAACCTCTCCTTCGACAAAGACAGCGGGTAATCCAGTTGCGTTGCCTACAAAAATCCTGATTTTATTCTTTCCAGGCTGACAATTGATTGTTTCTTTAAGTGGATACTTTTTCCCATTCACTTCCACATAGCCAATCCCTGTTGCATAAACAATAAAAGAAGTTGGTTCTGTCAGTTCGTAGTAACGTTTGAATTTCACATTTTTATGACAATCATCAACGTTCCAATAAGCAGGCCAGTCATAACCTCTTTCTTCTCTTGAAAAATTTTGTAATAATCCTTGTCTGATTTCAAAATCTCCTGGGTACCATAACCATCTTGTTTGTTTTTCACTATTCATCTTCCACACTCCTTGGTTTTGGATCGTAGCAATGGTAATCATGCACGATTCTTTTTTCTCATTGTCAATAACTGATAGTCTAAGCCTTTTGAACACATTGATTAATAACAAATGAAACAGCCCCGTACGTCTCACCCAAACTAGCGAAAGTTAAGCCAAATGAACACATTTGTTTAGTCATTTTGATAGCTCACTCTTCCTCAAAAATAGGTTAAAATTTTCCATTTTGCGCTTTCTATCACTTAAAAAAAAACAGAAACAGTCGTTATCAATCAACAGCTAAAAGATTTAAGTTTTCCTTCCTAAACACTTATGCTTTTTCTCCCTCTACATATTAACCGCTTTCATATTCAGGGAACAATTTCCAAAATCCAGAATGTTTATATCAAATCTACAGGTTTTTTGGTTAAGAAGTTGTGTTACATTAATAGCAAGGTAAGATGATCATTAAGAGGTGAAGTTCATGGAGAAATGGATCGCAGAGTTATTCAAAGAAACGGAAATCGAAAAATTGCAAAAAAAATCAGGTAAAAATATTAATACGATGAACCTCAACTATCATCGTTCGATCGTTCCAGAAATTCCTAAAAGTAAGTTCTTTGAGTTTGGATCAATCGCAATTAACAAACATCCAAGATTTTCTTACACACCCGCGCATACCCATCATTTTATTGAGTTGAATTTTTTATTCAATGGGCAGTGCACCCAGCGTTTGAACGGTGACGTTTTTCATTTAGAAAAAGGACAGTTACTTCTGTTAGATAGTAAGGTTATCCAACAAATCGATTATGTAGGAGCAGAGGATATCTTGATCAATTTCCTCCTTGATATTCCAGCTATTCAAAATATTCTATTGCCTAATCTACCAAAATCCAATAATCTAATCACAGATTTTTTCTTTCAAGCAACCCGTTCGCCTACTGAACATACTAGTTATATCCTACTAGACTTATCAATGAGTCCCTTAGCGTATCAGCTAATTAAAAGTCTGATGATGACCACTTATCAAAAAGAGTCTGTGCATAAGCAACTTTTGCTGAATTTATTATTTTCTTCACTGATGGTAGAAAGCGCCCAAGCACCAGTGATTATCACGAATAAAAAAACGATTCGTAATGAGCCGCTGATTCAAATCTTAGATTATATCAATGATCACTATGCAGAAATCACCTTACAGCAATTAGGAGAAACTTTTGGCTATAACAAAAACTATTTAAGCAACTTGTTAAAAAATAAAACCGGTAGTAGTTTCCAAGAGTTGATCGATCAAAAACGCTTATCTGAAGCAAAGCGACTCATGCTAGAAACAAACGATAGTTTAAGTACGATTGCCTTAAAAATCGGCTATAAAAGTGTCCCTTCGATTTTCAAACTTTTCCAAAAAGAAACCGGAAAAACACCTGATTATTTCCGAAAAAAACGGATGTAAAAAGAGTAGTTGAAACATGAATGGTACAACTCTCTAATTCCAACTGTAAAACAGTGACGAAAAGTTATTAACAAAAAAAATAACAAAAACCGCCTGAAATAATTGATATGTTTCAGGCGGTCCATTTATATTTTACGTAAAATACAACATGTCTAACGAATGTCTCTAATTGTTTGATGTTATTCTACAAATGGTTCTTCTCCCAATGCTTGTTGCGCGGCTAGATTGATCATATTCCATTGGCGATCAAAACCTGGTTGGAAGAAAAAGTCAGCTTCTGCTAAATCTTCGATCGTCAGTTTTTGTTGGATCGCTAGCGCTAGTACGTTGCCTTGAGCAGTCACATCATAGGTAGATAAAACAGCTCCGCCAAGGACTTGATGTGTCATTGGGTCAAAGAATAATTGGATTGAAACTTTCGTGTTCCCATATTCTTCAGGTACATATTTAGGACGAATAGTATCTTCATAATAAGCTGTGCGAATGGCTACGCCTGCTTTTTCTGCTGTAAAACTATTCAAACCACTAGCTGCAAAGTGATAATCAAAAACACTTAATGCCGAAGAACCTACAACGCCTCCAAATGGTTGGCTTGGTGTATCCTCAAATAGATGTTTGACTACATATCGTGCTTCTCTTCTTGCCACTGTTGCTAGTGCAATCGGCATTTTTGAGCGGGCAGGTATCGAATAAGCAAGGGTTGCATCCCCTACTGCATACACATCAGGTAAATTGGTTTGCAAATATTCATCGGTAACGATCCAACCACGATCATCTAAATCTACGACTCCTTTTAGCCATTCCGTATTCGCTTTGACTCCAGCTGCTTGAATCACAAGATCTGTCGCGATTTCTTCATCTGCTGTTTGAATCGCAGCGACTTGTTGCTCACCAGTGAAAGCAGTGATTTTCGCACCCGTCACGACTTTGATACCCTTTTCTTTTAAATGTTCGGTTAAAATATCCGTCATTTCCGGATCTAAATAAGTGCCTAATGGTCGATCAATCACGTCTAATAACGTCACTTCTTTCCCTGCTTTTTGAAAAGCTTCAGCGGCTTCGATCCCGATATAGCCTGCACCGATAACAGCTACATTTTTGATCGCTGGATCAGTTAATTTATCTTTGATTCTAGTAGCCCAATCGTACCCACGCATCAAATAAACGTTCTCTAAATCTGTTCCTGGTACTGGCAATGAATTTGGTTTTACTCCTGAGCTTAAGATCAATTTATCATATTCATACTCTTTGGTACTCTTATCTAAGATACTAGTCACCGTTACTGTCTTTTGGTCTGCATGAATCGCTTTTACTTCATGATTGTTTAAAATGTGAACATTGGGTTGTGGAAAGTTTTCTGGTCTGAAATTTCGTACATCATTAACATCTGTCACTTGGTCCTCTAAATATAATTCCATGCCACATGACATGAACGAAACATAATCCCCTGCTTCAAATAAGGTGATATCGACATTTTCACCATATCTAGATAGCAATTCTAAAATCGATTGATGTCCGCCATGAGATGCGCCGACAATAATAACCTTTGTTTTCTCCATTGATGAAACCTCCTTGTTCAATTATTTAGAATAACTCTAAACAATTCAAACATAACACTCGATTTTTTATAAATCAAAAGAAATGCCCAAATATTGGACAGAAAAAATAAGACTTTCTCTATTAAGTTTTTGACTTAAATGTTCCTCTTTCAATCAACAAAACAAACAAAAAAATGAAAAACTTCGTTCAATAAAACGAACGAAGCTTTTCATTTTTTTGATTATATATTAGCTAAAAAAAGGCGAATCCGTTGGCAAGCTTCCGTAAGTTCTGCCAAACTACTTGCATAAGAAATCCGAATATAGCCTTCACCCTCTGGTCCAAAAGCTGAACCAGGGATACAGGCGACTCTGCCTTGTTCTGCTAACTGTAAGCAAAACTCCCAAGAATTTAGGGTAACTTCTTTTGGCAGTTTACAAAACAGGTAAAAGGCGCCATCAGGTGGTATGACTTCAAACCCTAACTCACTTAATTGACCTAAAAGATAATCTCTTCTCTTCGCATACTGTTCTTTCATTTTTTCCCCATCATACATTCCGGTAGTAAGTGCCTCAACCGCAGCTTTTTGAGCCATCGTAGTGGCTGAAGTGACTAAATATTGATGGACTTTGATGATTTCATCAATCACATATTTTTGAGCAAAAATAAAGCCGATCCGCCAGCCGGTCATCGCATGAGATTTGGATAAACCGCTAATCACAATTGTTTGCTCCGGAAGATAAGACGCTGGCGAAACATGGTCTCCGACATAATTCAACTCTGCATAGACTTCATCGCTGATCACGAAGACCGATCGTTGTTTGATGACTTCAGCTAATTTTGCCATTTGTTCTGAAGTTAACAGTGTTCCTGTTGGATTGCTTGGATAGTTCAAGATAATTGCTTTGATCGAGTCGCCATAAGTAGCAAAGGCTGCTTCTAACTGTTCTGGTTGGCAAATAAAGCCTGTTTCTGACGTATCGATCGTGATCAATTCCGCTCCAGCAAGATCCACTATCGGCTGATAACCAGGATAAGCAGGCGCGGGAATCAATACTTTGTCGCCTTCTTCTAAAATCGCTAGTAAAGAAGCAGCGATTGCTTCTGTGGCACCAACTGTCGTTAGTACTTCAGTTTGAGGATCGTATACCAACCCATAACGTTCTTTTTGAAAGAAACAAGCAGCTTCACAAAGTTCGGGTAGTCCCCTCATCCCCGTATAATGGGAATAATTTTCTTCAATAGCAGTGATCCCCGCCTGTTTAACATGTTCGGGTGTTGGAAAATCAGGCTCTCCTAAGGTTAACTTGATGACATCGGGGATAGCAGAAATTTGTTGGTCAAAACTTCTGATTTGTGACACTGCTATTTTTGCAAGCCTGTGATTAAAACGATTGGTTAAATTCATGTGGTTTTCTCCTTTTTATCACTTCTTTGTCACTGATCCTTTTTTAGCAAAAGTCCTTTTGTATGAAGGATCGTTTGATACCAAGCGACACCCTTTTCTAACACAGCCATATCAAAATCAAATCGTGCATCATGAAGTGCTGGTGTATCACCGACACCGAGAAAGAAAAAAACACATGGATACTTCTGGGTATAAACACCGAAATCCTCTGCTTGCAAGACCGGTTGTTCAAGCTCATGTAATTTTTCTGATTGCTTCAAGGCTGTATATATGTGAGGATCATTGATGACCGCTGGATATCCATCATTATAACGGAATTGGATCGATACCTGCGAATTTTTTTGAAATTTCTCTGCTAAATCAGCCAGTTGTGCTTTGATCGAATCTTGGATTTGCTGATCATAAGAACGAATGCTGCCTGAGATAGTCACTTCATTTGCTAAAACATTTCGAATCGTACCACCAGTGATCTGCCCAAATTTTATTAAACGTCGCCATTCTTTAGGTAAAGATTGTTCCAACTCGTATACTTCATTCATAAAACCAACGGCACCTCGGATACTGTCGATCCCTTGTTCACTAGAGGCAATATGTGCAGACCTCCCTTTGACAATGATATCTGTTTCACTACTTTGTGCCATAAAGGCGCCCGATCGTGAATAGATCTCGCCTTTGGGAAGACCTGGCCATAGATGAAACCCAAAAATTGCTTGGACTTGATAGTCCTCTAACAAGCCTGTTTGAATAACACTTTCCGCTCCGCCAGATATTTCCTCCGAAGGCTGAAAAATCAGAACAACGTTGTACATTAACTGTTCTTTATGATCTGCGATATATTCCGTTAACCCTAATAACATCGCCATGTGTCCATCGTGACCACACGCATGCATCATCCCTTCATGAGTAGAAGCAAAGGGAAGATTTGTTTCTTCTTGGATCGGTAAGGCGTCAATATCTGTCCGAAAAGCAATCGTTTCGTTTTGTTGATGATCAAAATAAAGCAATAAACCAGTCTCGCCGATTTCATGCAGGACTCCCCCAAGATCCTTGATTTGTTCATGCAAATACGCTTTGGTTTTAAATTCATGAAAGCCGATTTCAGGAATTTGATGTAACGCCGTGCGATGTTTTGCTAACATCGACATTCACCATCCCTTCATAGAGCCCTTTAACGACTGTTTCATATTCTTCATTTTTTACCCCAATGATCAAGTTTAATTCTTGTGCCCCTTGGGATAAGATCGATGTCCGAATCTCTAGTTGATTTAAGATGGATAAGACTTTGCCAGAAAGTCCAATCAGTTCTTTATGTGGTCCGCCAACAACTGAGATCAATGCCAGATTCTCGATAATTTCGACTTCCTCGACACCCAAATTTTCTTTTAACTCTTTGGTAATCAAAAATAATTGATCTGCAATGGCTTCTGCTGAAACGACTACTCCAATATTGTCGATCCCCGAAGGAATGTGTTCGATCGAGATACCATGATTCGCAAAGACACTCATTGCTTTCCAAATAAACCCGATTTCATCAGACATATGTCGTTTAAATAGTGTTAGCGAAAGAAAATCTTTTTTTCCAGCAATCCCTGTTAAGCCATTTTCTTTTTCGACTTCTTTGCTGGAAATTCTAGTGCCTTGCGCCTCTGGATCGTTCGTATTTTTTATTTGAATCGGGATACCTGCTTCTTGTACTGGGAAAATAGCTGATTCATGGAGAACATTTGCCCCCATATACGCCATCTCTCGTAATTCTCTAAATGAAATTTCTTTGATGATTTTTGGCGTGTCAATGATTCGTGGATCAGCCATCATAATCCCGGAAACATCCGTCCAATTCTCATAACAGTCGGCATTCAATAGTTTGGCTAAGATTGCGCCAGTGATGTCGCTCCCACCTCGCCCCATCAATTTTTCTTTTCCAACTGGATTAGCACCATAGAATCCTGGGACTACTAGTGGGCCTTTTTCTTGATAAATAGTTATTATTGCTTGTTTCGTCCGTTCTTCATCGATCTCACCCGTATAATCAAAGAAAATCAGTTCTTTCGCATCTATAAACGTATAACCAACATATTCAGCTAATAACTTCGCAGTGAGATATTCTCCCCGACTGACCAAAAAATCCTGTGAGACTTTTTCTCGCTGTAATTTTTTTTGGATCTCTAACAATTCATCTTCAATCGGAAAAGTCAACGACAAGACATCTCTCACTTGAATGAATCGTTCACAGATCCTTTCCCACAAAGGTGTCCAGTCGACTCCATGATGAAGATAGGCATGGATCAAATACAAGAGATCCGTGACTTTGTCATCTTCTTTTGTTCGTTTTCCTAAAGCGGAAACAACGATCACACTTCGTTCAGAGGCAGCTAAAATAATAGATTTTACCTTTTTGAATTGTTCTTCATGAGCCATCGATGAGCCACCAAATTTTGCGACTTTCATTGGATCACCTCCCTGATTGGTGATAACAAGGCAGAGGCGATTTGTACAGCATTCGCAGCTGCGCCTTTACGGATATTATCCGCTACGGTATACAGCAACAGCCCATTTTCCAATGTAGGATCATGCCGGAGTCTGCCGACGTATACCTCATCTGTTCCTTTAGCAAGGATACTGGTCGGATAACTATGGTTGGGCAAATCATCCACGACTGTTATTCCCGGAAAATGTTGCAAACATTGACGGACTGCTGCAAGTGAAAATGGCTGCGCCAACTGGACTGCGATTAAAACACCATGACCAACTTCGATGGGGACACGTACACAAGTAGCCGAGACAGGTAAGTTAGGCAAATGTAGGATCTTCCTTGTCTCAGCCATCATTTTGTGTTCTTCTTTCGTATACCCATCGTCCAACGGTGCATCAATTTCGGGGATGACTGTTTGACTGATATCATGCGGATAAAGCGAAGGTTCCTGCCCTTTTTGAGTGGCGTGAAGATCAGTTAGCCCTTGTTGCCCCGAACCAGAGACCGCTTGATAGGTGGAATAGTTCACGCGGTTGACACCAAATGTCTGTTGCAATGCCTTTAACGGTAAAACGGCTTGGATCGTGGAACAGTTTGGATTGGCAATCAATCGGTTCATTTCATGATCTGCTAGATTGACTTCTGGAACGATCAACGGAATCGCCGGATCTTCTCGCCAAGCAGAAGAATTATCAATGACGACCAACCCATGTTCTCTAGCAAGTGGCGCAAATTCAAGTGAAATTTCTGCTCCGGCTGAAAAAAGCGCTAAATCATACCCGTCAAATGATGTCTTTGTTAATTCTTCTACTGTGTATTCTTTTCCCTTAAACACACAGATTTTTCCAGCTGAACGCTTGGATGCTAATAATTTCAAACGACCTACTGGAAAATCATATTCTGCTAACACGTTCAACATCGTTTGACCAACTAAACCAGTTGCTCCAACGATACAGGTATCTATTTTGCGCATCTTTTTCATCCTCTCTATAATTCCCGTAATGCAGCGATCAATGCGGTGTTTTCCCTCGTTTGTTCGTCTTTGATTTTTAATACTCGGGCAGGTGTTCCACCCACTACGGTATCAGCGGCTACATCTTCTAAAACAACTGCTCCAGCCGCTACGACTGCATTTTTGCCAATACGGACACCTTCAACAATGACAGCATTCGCACCAACCAAGACACCGTCTTCAACCACCACTGGTTGAGCGGAAGCCGGTTCGATCACACCCGCCAACACTGCACCCGCACCAATGTGACAATTTTTGCCGACAATCGCTCTTCCGCCTAAGATTGCCCCCATGTCGATCATCGAGTTTTCCCCAATCTCCGCACCGATATTGATGATCGCTCCCATCATGATGACCGCATGATCACCGATCGTTACTTGATCCCGAATAATTGCTCCTGGCTCGATCCGAGCATTGATTTCTTTTAAATCAAGCAGAGGTATGGCACTATTTCTAGCTGTTTCTTCTATTTCGATCTCAATGATTTTAGCGGATTCTTTTGCGAGGGTTGGTGCGATTTCTTGGTAATCACCGAAAATAATTTGGCTATTCCCCTGACCAAATACTTTACACTTTTCAAATTTAATTGGTTCAGTGACATTTAAATACACTTTAACCGGTGTTTTTTTATCAGCTGTTTGAATCAAACGTATAATTGCTTGTGCGTCCATTTGCTTTCTCTCCTTTATCCACCTAAAGTATCTGCTAATTGATAGTATCCAGCTGGTTGATTGCTTAACCAAAAAGCTGCACTTACTGCTCCTTCTGCAAAAATCTGATTGGAAAACGATTCATGTTTGATTGATAATACTTCATCCGTAGATGCAAATAAAACTTCGTGCTCTCCAGGTACAGAACCAATACGTAAACTGTGTACCCCGATTTCATCGGTTTTTCTAGGTTGATCTTTCCATTGGAAAACAGGCGATAGTTTGCGGACTTCTTGCATACTAGCGAGTAGTGATTGAGCCGTTCCAGAAGGCGCATCTTTTTTTTGGTCATGATGTTTTTCAATCAATTCGATTTGCCATGTTTTCAATAATTCAGTAGCCTGCTTCACTAATTGATTCATGACAAAAATCCCTAAAGAAAAGTTCGTACTGTATAAAATGGGGAAACGTTGCCCAAACGCTTCGATTGCTTGGAATTGTTCCTCACTATAGCCAGTCGTTCCGATCACGACTGGAAGTTGGTGTGCTGCTCCATAATCTAGCACTTTTTCCAAATTATCTGCGTGAGAAAAATCAATAAGGAGTGAGATATTACTCGGAAAAGATAAAGTAGTCGCTTCTTTAAGGGAGACCTTTGGAAAAACGACCTCATGTTCATAAGATTCAATGACTTCTTGGATTTTTTTGCCCATTCGTCCATGTCCGACTACACCAATTTTCATACCTGTTCTCGTCCTTTCATAGGTAATAATTCCTGTAATACTCCTCGCTTGTCCTCAGACAGAGGAACAAGTGGTAGCCGTAACACACCTGAAGGAAGAGCCATCATCTCCATTGCGGCTTTTATTGGGATCGGATTTGTTTCACTAAACAAGGCATGGATCAATGGTAAGGCAGTTAATTGGATTTGCTGCGCTCGTCGAAGATTCCCTTGCTCAAACGTTGCGACTAATTCATGGACTAATCTAGGCTGGATATTAGCCCAAACACTGATAACCCCACTTCCACCCACACTTAATATCGGCAAAATAGCATCATCGTTGCCACTATAAAGGACAAACGAGTCTGTCAAAAGACGACCAACTGCCATCACATAAGCAAGATCACCTGATGCTTCTTTGATCCCGCTGATTTGTGGATGTGTCGCTAATTTTTCCAGGACTGGGATTGGGATCGTCATTCCAGTTCTAGATGGTACATTGTATAAAATGATCGGTCGTGGTGATTGGTCAGCAATTGCAGTAAAATGCGCCAACAAACCTGCATCACTTGTCTTATTATAATAAGGCGTGATCACTAACAATTGATCCGCCCCAATCGCTGCTAAACGTTGGACTCTTTCAATTGTTTTTTTCGTATCGTTTGTTCCTGCGCCTGCGATGACTGGGATTCTTTTATTTACTTTTGCTACTGTAAAACGTAGAATCTCCTCTTCTTCTTCTGGCGTTAACGTCGAAGATTCCCCAGTTGTTCCTAACACTAACAGGCCATCTGTACCTTCTGAAAGATGAAACTCAATTAGTTTCTCTAATCCTTGATAGTCAATTTCGCCAAGCGCATCCATCGGTGTAATCAATGCAACGATCGAACCTTTAATCATACGACATCTCCTTTTGTGACCATTCATGAACAGCTGGTCCCGTCATTTGTATTTGTGTCTCCCCAGTAATCATTAACTCTCCTTGCTCTAAGTGAATCATGGCCTTAGCACTTGCTAAGTATCCATGATCTCTAGCTACAACATAAGCCGCACAACAGCCAGTACCACAAGCCAATGTCCAACCAACGCCACGTTCATACGTGCGTACGATCAGTTCCTGTTCATTGACTCGTTGGACAAAATTAACATTGGTTTTTTCTGAGAATAATGGATGGTGACAAATCTGTTCCCCTAACGCTTTCATTTGTTGCGCTTTTGCATCCTCTACAAAAACAACGGTATGGATCGTGCCCATAAACAAACTAGTTAGCTGGACATCCACTTGTCCAATACGTACTATTTGATCCACGATAGGTTCTGTTTGATTGACCGCTAACTTTTCTGTCGAATAATCGGGTTGTCCCATCTGAGCGGTACAATAAAAAGGTTCTTCTGTCAAAATTTCAATGGAAATCACACCCGCTAATGTGTGTACGTCGAAAGGTGAAGTTTCTACCATAGCTTTATCCCATACATGCCGAGCAAAACAACGAATCCCATTCCCACACATTGGCGCCTGACTGCCATCTTTATTGAAATAAAGCATCGTTAAAGGTTGCTCTCGAACGACAATCAACCCATCTGTATCAAAACGATCCTGTCCACACCACTTGCTGGCTAATTGGTGATAATCGATACCTTCTTCATAGTCCATTAAGATAAAATCATTGCCGCAACCATTATATTTATGCAGGATCATTGAACTTCACCTCGCAATAAATCCTCATATTCTTGCCTACGTACCACTAATCGAGCAGTTTCACCGTTGACGAATACCACAGCAGGCGTCAAGGCTCGGTTATAGTTGCTACTCATTGAATAACCATAAGCGCCTGTGGCATATACCGCTAATATATCTCCGGGTTCAGCGATAGGCAAAAGAGCTTCTTGAATAACCACATCACCTGACTCACACATTTTCCCAGCGATCGTGACTTTTTCGGTTTTCTTTTCCCTTAATTTGGTTGCCAGATCACATTGATAGCTCGCTTGATAGAGTGCTGGACGGATATTATCGGTCATTCCCCCATCGACAAAATAATATTTTTTATTTGGCGTTTGCTTAATAAATCCTACCGTATAAAGCGTCGTTCCTGCTTCCCCAACGATACTTCTTCCGGGTTCGATCAACAATTCATTGATTACTAATCCTTGTTTTTTTAAAGCTTCTTCCGTAAAACGTACTAATTCTCGAACAGATTCTTCAATGGGCAATGGCTGATCACTTTCGGTATAACGAATACCGAATCCTCCCCCAAGATTTAGCGAAAGTACTTCATCAAAATCTTTAAGATAACCAATCAGTTTGTGGATTTCTGCTATCCAGGCCGATAATTCAAAAATCTGCGAACCAATATGTGCATGAAAGCCTTCTAACTGTAAAAATTCACTACCCTGAATAAATTGGATCGCTTTTTGACACTCTTCACTTTCATAGAGTAGACCAAATTTTGAATCAATATGAGCGGTAACGACATATTCATGCGTATGTGCTTCGATCCCTACATTCAACCGGATCATTACCTGGAGTTCTTTTTGATATTCTTGGCTAAGTGCGACTAACAATTCAACTTCCATGAGATTATCCGCTACAAAATGAACAAGTCCATTTTCGATAGCATAACGGATTTCCGCAGGTGTTTTATTGTTTCCATGAAAATAGACCTCTTCCATTGGAAAGTCAGCACACACAGCTGTATAAATCTCGCCACCACTAACTACATCTAAACCTAATCCTTGTGATTGAATCAGTTTTAACATGGCAACGGTCTGAAATGCTTTTGATGCATATAAAATCTTTGTCTTAAAATGATCTGATTGAAATCCTTGTTTAAATGCCTTGATGTTCTCCACCATTTGCTTCTCATCGTAAACATAAAGGGGTGTTTGATATTGTTTTACTAATTGACTAACAGGAATTTCACCGATCATTAATTCTGACATTCGAGACTACCTCTTTTCCGCAATGTTTTTTAAAATTTCTCTCATTAAGATTTGAATTTTATTTGAATAATATTAAACAAATTCTCAGTGATTGTCTACTATATTCATAAATTTAATAAAAAAAAGTGCATTCATACATTTTTTTGTATAAATACAAAACTAGCGAATAAAAGATTAAAAAACAATGAATATGCTCATAAATCTCACTATTTCAATCATACAATCTAGTGAAAGCATCTGCTCCATCAAATAAAAATACGTTTGGTTGCGATCATTCCATCGAAACCAAACGTATTTTTTAATTTAATCCTTCGTTGTAAAAAGGAGAGCTATTCCTTTGTTCATCAAAAAATTCATGCTTAAATTGATTTTATTTAAACCACATACCCAAAGTAAACGGCTAAAAACATCAATGATGCACCTAACATCACAAATAAGTGCCAAATAACATGTGTGAATCTCTTACTTTTCATGCTATAAAAAATTGAGCCGATCGAGTAAGCTAACCCACCAGCGACCAATAAAAGTAAACCGGTCAAATTGATGTTTTGATAAAGTTTTGGTAAAACAATCACGATTCCCCAGCCCATCACATTATAAATAATCGTTGATACTTTAGAAACCTGACTGGCTTTCGCTAAAGTCAAACACTTGTAAATGATCCCGATAACTGCTGTTGCCCAGATTACACTAAGTAATAGTACACCAGAAAGTCCCTGAACGATTAACAGGCAAAAAGGCGTATAGGTCCCGGCAATCAGTAAATAGATCGAACAATGATCGAATATTTGAAACACTTTTTTTGCTTTTGTAAAAATCAAGCTATGGAACAACGTAGAACTGAAAAAAAGCAAAAACAGCGAACTGCCATAAATGATAAACGCAACATAATCGAGGGTTGAATGAGCTTGTTCCATCAGCAAGTCAAAACAAATGAGACTTAAAAACGCTGCAATTCCATGGGTGACGGCATTCAACACTTCATTCACTATTTGATACTTCCGACTAAATTCTACTTCCATTTTTGTATTTCCTCCAATCATTGATGCCTTCTTCTTATAAACCTATTATATACTGTTTGTAAGACTTTTACATCTAGTTTTCAAAACTATATTAAAACTTAATGTTTAAAATAGCAAATGAAACACACTATCCCGACCACTAGCAATCCAATCAATACGAATCCAAGAATCAAAAGAGATCGTTTTTTTTGGCTATCGATTTTCTTGACTTCTTTTTCAATGTCTTGATCTTCATAGGGAATACGGTGTCCTCGTACCAGCAACCGGTGACTATTGACCATATAAGGGGTACATGTTAATAATGTAACTAAATCCTGCCCTTTTTCAATCATCAGATCATCAAGAGCTGTAGGCTCAATAATTTTGATTTGATCCACTTGATACGCTAATTTACCATTCTGACTTTCGATAAAAAACAAATCGTTTTTCTCTAGTTGATCTAAATCCGTAAATAGTTTGGCTTTGGGTAATCCACGATGACTAGAAAGAACGGCATGAGTACTTTCACCCCCAACTGGATAAGAGGTTCCTGCCAATAAAGAGGCACCTTTTTCCAGAAAAAAAGAAGTCGTTTGGTCAAAAATCGGTAGTCGCACATTGATTTTCGGGATTGATAACACACCAATGGTATGTTTTTGGAACGTTGATTGTGTTACCTTCTCCGGTTCTTCTTCGGC
Source organism: Enterococcus sp. AZ078 (assembly GCF_051714985.1). Taxonomy (NCBI): domain Bacteria; kingdom Bacillati; phylum Bacillota; class Bacilli; order Lactobacillales; family Enterococcaceae; genus Enterococcus; species Enterococcus sp. AZ078. Next base: position 359,208 of record NZ_JBIOSW010000001.1, on the reverse strand, counting down.
GAATGGGTCAGAGCCTGGGGAAGAATTACTTTTTGCAAGTTCTCGATTTTTTTCTAGATATTCTTGTTGGATTTTCTCTAACTCTTCTGTCTTTTGTTGTTGTGCTTGTTGTTGGTATTTTCTAATGATTTGCTGATCCAGGTAATCATTGATACGATCACTAACAAAAGGATACATAAAAATTACGATTCCTGTGATGAATAACAAGGTCATGAAACTATCCAAATATCGCCGCTTTTTGTTACTCATTGATCGTCATCCTTTTTTGACTAGTTTTTCCTTTTAATGATGGGATTTTTTTATTTTTACAAAATAACCAATTCCCATGATTAATAAGATCGTACCAATTGTTAGGTAAAGGTAAATCCCTTTGCCACCTGTAGAAGGTAATGTTCCTTTATGCTTGTTTGGTACCTTTTCTGGTGAAATGACTTGTCCAGACAAATGATAAGATTGTTCATCGACTACAAATGAAAGGCGGTTGGTCAACTGTACATAACTTTCTGGTGCCTTGATTTCTTCTAAATAGTAGGTTCCATGAGCTAATCCAATGATGGTAATCAACCCATCTTTTTCAGTAGTAAAAACAGTCGCTTTTCCTTGCTCTTTCGTCCAATTAACGGCTTTCGTTTGAGGATCAATCAACAAATAGTTCGCCTCACTTGAATCTTGGTCTCGAACGACAAAGCTAGCACCTGCTAACGGTTGGTTTGTTGAAACCGCTCCATCAACTTTGATAAACTGCTTACCACCTGTAACTACTTCAACAGTTGGTGGTGTTTGGTCTTTCGTATAGTCGTTTTCTACATTTGCTTCATTTTGGTATCCTGTAGTTGGATTTGCTTGGTCATTCAAATACATATAATAAATAAATTTCAATGTTCCTCCAGGCGTTAAAGAAGGAATATACGCTGGATCAACTGCCACCGTAAAGCCATTTTCTTGCTCAATCACTGTATAATGACTTGGATCGATTGTTGTTTCTCCATCGTAAAGTGCATAGCCATTGGCGCCATTGACTGCATGATGAAAAGTCAATGCTGCATCGTGTTGATCGATTAAATTGAATTTCGTGTATTTGTTCATTGAACCTTCTTTATCAGCAATTCCTTCGGGAAGATTGACCTTGATTTCATACTGGATCATTTCGCCAATTGCTACATCTTTGCCATTTAATTTTGGCGTACTTTTTTCAACTTTTGATGTATCATTTTTAATCGTTTTTTCAACAGGTGTTTGATTATTTTCGGTAATTTCAAATGCTGTTTTCGTTTGACTCTCAATCAATGCGGCGTTATCTGGTGCCTTCACTTCTTCCAAAAGGTAGTGGCCAACTTCTAACCCGTAAATTTCCATCTGACCTTTTTCACTGTTTTCTTCAATGAAGTCAGCTGTTCCGATATGATACGTTTTCCCAGTCAAAAAAGATTTAGCAGCGGTTTGATCAGTTGTCCAAGTATAAAGCCCGTCTTTCACACTATGAAGGTATTTTTTTACTGCTCCTTCGGTTTTTGAAATGTTAAAGACTGCGCCATTCAATGGTTCATTTTCGGCTGTCCCCACTTTTTTGACTTGCAATACCCCATTATTAGAAACAAGATTTTTAGGATATAAATGAATCGTGTCTAATTCTTCTGTACCATACTGATAAGAGCCGTCTGGTTGTTTGATCATTTCATAAACAGGAAAAGCCAATACCATATTGCCAGCTGCGACTACCCCTGCTTTCGGTTCTTCTTTGATGACATAAACCGCATCTTTTCCGTTTTGAGATTTTGGCAATTCCAGCGTTACGCTTCCTTGTGCATCTGTCGTTCCCAACGTGATAGGTTCTCCAGGAGTCAGCTCTTGAACTGCTTGTTGCGCTTCTTCGACTGATTTACCATTATTTCGTTGTTCATAAAATTGATTCGTTACATTATAAACAGTAAATGATACATCTCCTAGACCTTGATATTGGTCAAACTCTGTCATCTCTTTCCCACTGTTTTGAATAACATTGGGTAAAGAAAGTGCTTTTTTCTTATGCAAGATCACTTGTGCAACTTCTTGATCGGTAGCTGCAAAGACAGGCGATTGCCCTACCCAGCTACCTAAAACAGCTGATAACACGAATAATATTCCCCAACAAATGTCGATTGCTTTCCACTCTTTTTTCATTTATTTTCACCTTTCTTTCTCCATTTCCACAGACTGATACTAACTAGTATTAGCCCAACGATGACATAAAACTGGCTATTTTTTTCATTTGTTTTAGGCATCAAACCGAAATCTGCTTTACGATTCTTTACCTTCAAAGGATCCGCCTGTTGTCCGTTTTGCTGAAACGAATTTTTTTCAACTACAAAAGGAATTAGCTCTTCACTTTTGATATAACCTTTCGGTGACTGGATCTCTTCAAGGTAATAATTCCCGTCGGTCAACCCTCGAACTGAAAAATTCCCTGATTGGTCGGAAGTTAGTCTATACGCTCCTTCACTACTCATTCGCCAAGTAACGCCTTCCTTCGTTTGATGAAGGTATTTACCTCTTTGATTTCTTACTAGAAATACAGCGCCTTGTAGAGGACTTTGATTTCGACTATCAATTTTCAAAAAATGCTTTCCTCCCGTACGGATGGCAGTTGATCGTTGGAGGTACTCACGTTCTGTAGTGACCGTGACGTTATTCTTCAATTCCTCGTCTATAATTGCTGTCGCTGATACTTGCATCTGATAGGTAATCGAAAGTGGTTGTCCAACCATTTTTTGGAGTGTCTCTTTAGCCAATGTCAATTCAAAGCCATTTTGATGAGAAACCATCTTATACCCGGAATGTATTTCTTGTCCGCCAATTTTGAGTTTCCATGTATCAGGTAAGAAGAGCAAATGATCATCAGCTTCATCAATGAGTTGATAGCTTTGACAGTCAGAAACAATGGTATCTACTGTATAAGTGACGATTTCACCAAACGAAACACTGGAATCTCCTTGGATCTTTTTTTCCAAAAAAGAAAGTGGAGTCGTTTCTTCGTTCTTAGGATATAAATGAATCGTCTTCAATTCTTGACCTTGCTCATTATTAATTGGGAGTACCACAACTAAATTGGCTGATTTTTCTTTGACGTTTACTGGTGTCTTCGTTTCTTGAAAAAGATACACTTGATCTCTTCCTTGTGCATCTTGCTTTGGTAATTGAAATTGAGCGATACCAGCTTCGTTACCAACGGTTTTGGTGATTTGTTCTGTTACAAACGTTCCGATCTCTTGTCCCTTTTTTGCTAATTGTTGTTGCGCTGTTGTGACATCGATCCCTCGTTCTCTCAATTGATAGAAAGAAGCTGTGACATCATAAACCGAAAAACTCACCTCATTTAGTCCCTGAGCTTCTTGGAAGAATACTTGCTCTTCACCCGTATTTTTTTGTGGATCAGGTAAATTCCCTTCCGTAAACAGAAGTTTATGCAAGATAATCTGTACTTGCTCATTCGAAGATTGATTCGGAATATTTTGAGCCGCACTTCTTTGCGATCCAATCGTCAACAACAGCGGAATGAGGAACAAGATATACCAGATTCTTTTTTTCATTACGCCACGCCCTTTCTTTGTTTTTTGAAAAAGGCAACGAAACATGTGCTGCTTATCGCAAGGAAACCAGCTAAATAGAACCAGATACGACCCATTCCGCCAGTCTCAGGTAAAGGAACTTTGACTTGATTGGTAATCGTTAACGTAATTTGATTATTTTCGTCTCCAGCTACTAATCCACTTTCTTGTTTGGACCCATCCACGGTCACTGTTCCATCTTCCTTCACCACGATCAAGACTGGCTTTTTCAATCCTTGATACCCATCTGGTGTTTTGGTTTCCGTTAACGTGTAAGAACCAGGTTGAAGGTTTTCAAATGTAAATGTATCCGTTGATTCACCTGCTTGAGGTAGTTCGACACTTGACCCTTCCCCCTCTAGTTTAAAGCTAGCCCCTTTTAATGATTGCCCGTTATCTTGTTTTTTATAGACCGTAAGATTAAAAGGTTTGAGATGGTTTTGATGCTGTAATGTCCACTGCGGATCTACCTCAACATTTTCATGTTCATAGTGGATCGTGCCATATTGATCAATCGTCCATTCATAATTCCCAGCAATCGTATCATAGCCAACGGGTCCCTTCGTCTCTACCATTCGATATTCTCCTGGTTCCTCTAATGTAAATTGAGCCAGTCCCGTTAGTTCCGATACTTTTGTCGCTACTGTTCGATAACTATCAGCAGCATCTTTTTTCTGTAATTCAAAAGTAGCACCTGCTAAGTGGACTTTTTCTGACCCATGAAGTGTATATTTGTGAATCGCCAAAGGAATTTTTTTGAAAGGATTTTCGATCGTTAGAAGAATCGCCTGTTCCTCGATTTTTGCGGATTGTCCGTCAATCGTTACCTTTCCTTCGGCTGATACCGCAATCTTCCAGGTGTTTTTTTGAGCAAGTTCATGTCCGTCTGGTGCCTGTACCTCTGTAAGCGTATAGGTTTCCCCTTTCATTAATCGAACATCAGCAGGCAAGTGATAACTGCCATCTTTGTTATCAATCAAGCGGATCGTTTTAGATTGACCAGTTAATTCGAAAACTGCTCCTACAAGATTTTTTGCTCCAGATGAAGAATGTTTGGTGATGTTCAAATCAAATGGTGTAAACTTTTTAGTATTTTTCCAAGTCGTATCGTTGACTTTAGCAGCCTCATAGCCTTCAACGGTCATTTCGTTACTTGCTTGATAGTTAAACGCTTGTCCTTGGTTATTAAATTTTGGCAACATCATGTTTTCTTGATAGTCAGTGCCATTACTTGCTGAGAGTAACTTGATGTCTTCACGTCTCCAAGTTCCCTCGGTATCATTAGTTGGTTTATTTAACTGGATAAATCCAGTTTGCCAACTATTTTTATCTGTTGTTGGCGTTCGTTTTATTTCATAAGTGATTTGATCTGGTCGTAGGCTAGTATCATGATCATATTCTTCCCATTCTTTTGCGAAAGACAATGTTACGCCTGGTGCTTTTGCGGAAGGAACGCCAAATTCAACAATTGTTGAAGCATCCGCCGTCGGTTGCAAGGTTGTTTTTTCATTCATTTGGTACCATACATCGGGTTTAAACGTTTTACTTTCAGTTTGGATTCGTACCTGATAATGGATTTGAATTTCCTGATCTTTCCCTAAATATAGTTGATTGCTTTGGATCGTTGAACCAGAAATACCAATCGTAGGCATTACTGCGACAGCATTTTTCCCTACATCTTTGATCGTGAGAGTATTTTCTTCGTAAACAAAGGGTTGAGCAATCGGATCAATCACTTTTCCATTACTGATGGTTCCAGCAATATGGACCGCTTTTTTCGCTAAATAATCAGAAATATCTGTGGCGCGATCAGCCGATTCGTAATAGAATTGACCAGATTCATCCGTTGATACCATTCTCTTCATATTTGTTTCCACATCAGCTTTTGATAAGCCAGCTGGAATATCTGATTGCAATTGGATTCCTAAGCCATGGATCTTGATTCCTCGTTCTTTCAACGCTAATGCTTCGCCAATCGTCGCTATAAACGTACTCCGAATTTGCTTCTCTCGATTGTTTTGATCTGGAACATCGTAATATCTATTTAAAAGAGAAGTATTTCCGGCTCCTTCTCGTACATCACTAAATTCAGTTCCATAATAACTACCATCTTGTTCTGTAAACACTTTGTTCACGTGATAGGAGTAGGTTGGCACACCATCCGTTAATAAAACAATCACTTTTTCATGATTAGTTTGTTCAGCCAACATCTCACCAGCTTCTCTCAACGCTTTTTGAGTAAAGGTTCCCCCTTGTGTCGTTGAAGGAGTGATCGCTTTAATCTGATTTTTTACAGAATTGAATGAACTTAGTGGGATTGAACCGTTGTTATAACCCACACTAGAATACCCAATATAGCCAAGATTGATTTTTTCAGCTATACCACTATGGTCAAGGGTATCTACAAAACTATTGACCCCTCGTTTCACTTCGGCTAAACGATTGTCTTCATTCATACTACCTGACCAATCGACTACTAATACAACGTCTACAGGTGAAAACTCTTTTTGAACGTTCCCACGTACATTTAAAAAAACATCGTATAATCCTGGTGTAGTCGTTTCTCGTGCATATTTACGAATAGCATAAGAGGATTCTTCTCCTGTTCCCCCGTATTCAATATAAGAATTTGACCGATTAGATGGGTCGCCATTCCATGACGTCACACCATCCCACTGACCATTTTGATTTCCTTGATGATTGAGAACCGTTTCGTTTCCTGTCGGCTGCCACGCTGCTTGTGGGTAGACCCCAGTAGAATCGTTGGTATAATTTGGTACGATAGGTGTGACAATTTGTTTATTATTTCCAGCAGAAAAGAGAGCGGGAAATTCAAACGGACGTACAACCTCTTCTTTTGTCTCTTCTTCAAGATCTTGTCCCTTTGCTTGCTGCTCTTCATTTCCTCTTTCTGTTGATCCCTTTGTGTCTGCTTCGTTAGATTTAGTCGATTGCTCCGTTGTTTCCGGCGAAGTTTCCTTATTACTTTGTTGCTCTAATGTATTATTTTCCAGAAACTTAAATGATTCCTTCACAATCGGCGTGAGTGCGTTTCCTTGCTCATTTTCTGCCGTTTGTTGTTCCACTAAAACTTCTACGTCAACTGACTGATTCTGCTTGATGCCTGCAAAAATCCACTTCTCGTGATACTCTTGCTTGAAAAATTGGCTAGTTGTGAGCCATTTTCCACTAGTTTCATTAAGGTATTCCGTATATTCAGTTGTTGGAATTGGCAGAAGCATTTCTTTTGTTTCTGAATCAATAACCCGTACCAAGTATCTATGTCCTTGGTCATTCTCAGAAAGCCCTAATTCGACGGTCAATTGTTCCGCAGATTGATGAGCTTGGACTTGGCCATATTCATTAGCCATTATTTCCATAGTAGCCTCATTACTTGCTTCGACAAGTTTCCTATTCTGAAAGAAAAAATTGAGTACAACAATGATTCCTAAAGACCCTAACAAAAAGAATAATTGTTTCTTTCTCATAGATATCCTCCTTAAAAATTATTTAAAATTCAGTTAGATAATATAAAAAAAGAGAAAAAACCTCTATTTTTTCTCTTTTTATTCTCATTCAATTTTTAAGTGGATTTTTTAGTTATATTAAATCTATAGAAGATATGTAAATAAGAAATATATCTATAAACGTTATGTTATTTTTATATAATGATGTAGTTTATATTTTCAAAATAACCGATCAAATAGACTTGGATTTGAAACACTGACTTTCTTCTCATTTCTACAATTATTGAAAAAATATAAAAATCTGAGATACATATTTACAAGATGATAAAGATAAGTTAATAATAATAATACTAAATTAGAAAAGATGGTGATTTATTGATCGAGCAATTATTGTTAGATGATCATTCGCGAGGAAAATTAGCTGTTTATGGTCAACTATTGACGTTATCTCCAGGAGAGCACTTGATCGATAACCTAAGAGAAAACTTAGAAACAACAATCAGTATGGTTAAACTAAAAAAAATCCTTGTTTCTATTCAAGAAGACTTGGCAAAGATAAGTAATAAACAATTATTAACGGCTAAAAATAAGTTGATCATTCGTGAAAGAATGATCCATTACAATCAATATCAAAATTTTTTAACCACACAAAGTATCCCTTATCAGTTATTGCTTAGTATCATCAAGAAGCAAGATGAAGATCTTGCTTCTTTTTGTCAACGCAACTATATTAGCCGTTCCACTTGTTTTCGCCAAACCAAAAAATTAGCGCAGTATTTTAAAGACTATCATATCACTATGAACTTAACGAACTTAACACTAACAGGTTCGGAAATGCTGATCCGGATTATGTTTTTTAACTTTTTTTGGTTTGTTTCATTAGGTGAAAGTCTAGATGATCTCTATTTTAGCGATGATTTAAAAGCACTATTTGAGTTATACGAAGCGGAACACCTGAAAGATAAATATGCAATCGGCAAGAAGCAAGCTATGCTCCATTGTAAAATCAATCTTTTACGAATTAAAGAGGGTCATTTCACTGATATTTATGAATTAACTCCCACTTCTTTTATCCCTAGTGGAACAGATCTTGAATTTTTTTATGATTTCTTTCAACTTGCTAATTTGAAGCTCGATATTTTAGAAATCAATTCCCTTTTTTATTTGTTCTATTATTGGCCTTTTCTAAATTCCAAATCAGATGTCCAATTACCAATCGTTGAACATTCTTATCTGCAGGCGAACAACCATTTAAAAAAAGTCTTGGAAGAGTTTGAAACGCATTGTCAAAAATATATTAGTAATTTCAACTTTCATGAAGAGCCTTCCCTTCATGCGAATATCTACCTTTCATTGTTGAATTTTACTGTATTCAAACAAAAAATCCCTTTAACAACCTTTTTTATTTCTACGTATATCCAAAAGAAATATCCTATGATCCAAATTTTAGCTACTAAAGTCGAAAGTTATTGGAAAAAGATTGCGAATCGTAAAAACTTCCTTTGGTTAAAAAATTGTAGTAGTGAATTAGCTTTCATCCAAGCTTGTTTACTTTATCCGTATTATACCAAGCTGGAAGAAGACTATAAATTGAAAGTTGGCTTTATCAACGTTTCAGAATACTTGATCACTTATGAGATATTTAATCTAGGTGAAAAGATTCCTTTTATCGAGATTGAAAAAGCCCATCTGCCACTCACGAAACAGTATGATTTTTATATTATTGGTTCACCCTTGCTTATTCCTCCAGAGCTAGACCCAGCAAAATATGCGGTCATTGATTTTTGTCGTTACAATGATTTTGAAACGGCATTGTATCAACGACTTTCACATGCCCACCATGAAAAATTAAAAAAACAGCTATAAATAAAGGCTTTTGCTCAAGTATCCTACTGGATCTTGAACAAAAGCCTTTATTGTTATTTTGATGCACGTTTTACGTATGTGCCTTCTGTTGTATTGATTTCAAGTAGTTCATCTGTTTCGATGAAGTCTGGAACGTTAACGACTAAACCTGTTTCCATTGTAGCTGGTTTACCAGAACCAGTCACGGTTGCTCCTTTAATTGAAGGTTGTGTTTCAACAACACGCAAAACAACCGTTGTTGGAAGTTGAACACCAATCACTTCGCTGCCGAAGAATTGAATTTTTACTTCCATATTTTCTAAAATATATTTCATTTCTTCTTCTACAGTCTCTACTGGAATTTCATATTGTTCATATGTTTCAAGATCCATAAAGAATGCTGTGTCGTCCATTGTATATAAATATTGTACTGGTTTCGTATCAATATGTGCTTTTTCAAACTTTTCTTCTGGTCGGAAAGTTGTGTCATATGTTGCTCCTGAACGAACATCTTTTAGTTTCATACGCATCACAGTGTTTCCTTTACCAGGTTTGTGGTGGCTTGCGTCTAAAACTTTAATTAATTTACCGTCTTGAACAAATGTCATACCGGCTCTTAAATCACTTGCTGAGATCATTATTTTTGCTCCTTCTTAACTTAATCATAATCAACTTTATTGTATCAGACAACCGCTTAGAAAACTAGGGAATTATCTATTTTTAAGTTTTACTCTTTGACTTTCTCGTTTAATCATGCTATTTTTAATGAAATTCATTTTTGGAGGGACTTCACATGACAAACAGCAAATCAAAACAAATGAATATTTGTTGTTGTATGGTGCATAAAAGCAGCATACGATTTGTCATGTCTATTAATAGCCCTTCATAAATTGGTATTGCCTTCTTCCGTTTTCCAATACTTATTTCATGATTTTTTCAAGGAGCTGATTTAATAGTCAGCTCCTTTTTATATTCTATTTTTTTAGGAGGGAATTATGATCATTACAACAATCACCGAAGCAATTGGTTCCACCCCGTTTTTTAAATTTACTGCTAAAGATTATCCTATGCCCCAACATTCAGCTATTTATGCAAAATTAGAGTATCTGAACCCCGGCGGAAGTATCAAAGATCGACTCGGTCATTATCTGATCCAACAAGGGATTCAAACCGGACAGATCACAAAAGAGACAACAATTATTGAACCTACTGCTGGTAATACTGGAATTGGTTTAGCATTAACTGCTTTAAGTTATTCTATCAAAACAATCTTTGTCGTTCCTGAAAAATTCAGTATGGAAAAACAACAAGTGATGAAAGCATTAGGTGCAACAATCATCCACACACCAAGTGAACTGGGCATCGTTGGTGCGATTGAAAAAAGTAAAGAATTAGCGAAAACCATTCCTCACAGCTTTCTACCAATGCAATTTGAGAATTGGGCGAATCCCATGGCCTATTATCAGACGATCGGACCGGAAATTAGTCAAGAACTTACAGAACCAATCACTAGCTTTGTAGCGGGGATTGGTAGTGGCGGTACATTTGCGGGCACCGCTAAATATTTAAAGGAACAAAATGCAGACATTCGTTTAATTGGTGTCGAACCAGAAGGCTCAATTTTGAATGGTGGTACTGCTCATAGTCACAAGATCGAGGGAATTGGCGTTGAATTTACCCCACCATTTCTTTCTGGAATCACCATAGATGGTTTTGAAACGATTTCTGATCAAGAAGGCTTTGCTTACACGAAGCGACTAGCCAAGCAACAAGGAATACTAGTTGGCAGTTCTAGCGGCGCTGCTTTTGCGGCAGCCTTACATGAAGTCCAACGATTACCTTTAGGAAGTTCAGTGGTAACTATTTTCCCAGATGGAGCAGACCGTTATTTGTCAAAAGGAATCTATTCATAAAAACAAATAGTCGTTTTGTCCGAAATCCAGATATAAAAAATTAGGAGGAACAAATAATGCATATTCAAACAAAACTAATACACGGCGGAATCAGTGAAGACCCTACTACTGGAGCAGTTAGTGTTCCGATCTATCAAACATCCACTTATCGACAAAATAGCGTGGGAAATCCCAAGCAATATGAATATTCTCGTTCTGGGAATCCCACACGTTTTGCCCTTGAAGAATTGATTGCTGAGTTGGAAGGTGGAATCAAAGGATTTGCTTTTGCCTCTGGTTTAGCCGGTATTCATGCAGTCTTCTCTCTTTTTCAATCAGGAGACCACATTTTATTAGGTGATGATGTTTATGGTGGTACTTTTCGACTCTTTGATCAAGTCCTAACCAAAAGTGGTCTGGAATATACAATTGTCGATACGAGTGATTTGGCACAAGTAGAGCAAGCCATTCAACCCAACACAAAAGCACTTTATTTAGAAACACCAAGTAACCCGTTATTAAAAATCACTGATCTCCAAAAAAATAGTCAACTAGCAAAAAAACACCAACTGATAACAATTGTTGATAATACTTTTGCCACCCCTTATTTCCAGAGACCACTTGACTTAGGGGCAGATATCGTCTTACACAGCGGAACAAAATATCTCGGAGGACACAGTGATCTCGTTGCAGGTTTGGTTACTACAAATAATGAAACCTTAGCGGATGCTATCGGCTATTATCAAAATGCCATTGGCGGTGTATTAGGGCCACAAGACAGCTGGCTACTTCAAAGAGGAATCAAAACATTAAGTGTACGAATGGCAGAACATCAAAAAAATGCTTTTGCGGTCGCACACTTCTTAAAAGAACGCCCTGAAGTTGAACAAGTCTTTTATCCTGGTTTGGTCACTCATAAA
>NZ_JBIOSW010000001.1:0-342500 GCF_051714985.1 Enterococcus sp. AZ078 | reverse complement strand
TGTAGTCTCCGTAATATTCCTTAGAAAGGAGGTGATCCAGCCGCACCTTCCGATACGGCTACCTTGTTACGACTTCACCCCAATCATCTATCCCACCTTAGGCGGCTGGCTCCAAAAGGTTACCTCACCGACTTCGGGTGTTACAAACTCTCGTGGTGTGACGGGCGGTGTGTACAAGGCCCGGGAACGTATTCACCGCGGCGTGCTGATCCGCGATTACTAGCGATTCCGGCTTCATGTAGGCGAGTTGCAGCCTACAATCCGAACTGAGAGAAGCTTTAAGAGATTAGCTTAGCCTCGCGACTTTGCGACTCGTTGTACTTCCCATTGTAGCACGTGTGTAGCCCAGGTCATAAGGGGCATGATGATTTGACGTCATCCCCACCTTCCTCCGGTTTGTCACCGGCAGTCTTGCTAGAGTGCCCAACTAAATGATGGCAACTAACAATAAGGGTTGCGCTCGTTGCGGGACTTAACCCAACATCTCACGACACGAGCTGACGACAACCATGCACCACCTGTCACTTTGCCCCCGAAGGGGAAGCTCTATCTCTAGAGTGGTCAAAGGATGTCAAGACCTGGTAAGGTTCTTCGCGTTGCTTCGAATTAAACCACATGCTCCACCGCTTGTGCGGGCCCCCGTCAATTCCTTTGAGTTTCAACCTTGCGGTCGTACTCCCCAGGCGGAGTGCTTAATGCGTTAGCTGCAGCACTGAAGGGCGGAAACCCTCCAACACTTAGCACTCATCGTTTACGGCGTGGACTACCAGGGTATCTAATCCTGTTTGCTCCCCACGCTTTCGAGCCTCAGCGTCAGTTACAGACCAGAGAGCCGCCTTCGCCACTGGTGTTCCTCCATATATCTACGCATTTCACCGCTACACATGGAATTCCACTCTCCTCTTCTGCACTCAAGTCTCCCAGTTTCCAATGACCCTCCCCGGTTGAGCCGGGGGCTTTCACATCAGACTTAAGAAACCGCCTGCGCTCGCTTTACGCCCAATAAATCCGGACAACGCTTGCCACCTACGTATTACCGCGGCTGCTGGCACGTAGTTAGCCGTGGCTTTCTGGTTAGATACCGTCAAGGGATGAACAGTTACTCTCATCCTTGTTCTTCTCTAACAACAGAGTTTTACGATCCGAAAACCTTCTTCACTCACGCGGCGTTGCTCGGTCAGACTTTCGTCCATTGCCGAAGATTCCCTACTGCTGCCTCCCGTAGGAGTTTGGGCCGTGTCTCAGTCCCAATGTGGCCGATCACCCTCTCAGGTCGGCTATGCATCGTCGCCTTGGTGAGCCGTTACCTCACCAACTAGCTAATGCACCGCGGGTCCATCCATCAGCGACACCCGAAAGCGCCTTTCAAATCAAAACCATGCGGTTTCGATTGTTATACGGTATTAGCACCTGTTTCCAAGTGTTATCCCCTTCTGATGGGCAGGTTACCCACGTGTTACTCACCCGTTCGCCACTCCTCTTTTTCCGGTGGAGCAAGCTCCGGTGGAAAAAGAAGCGTTCGACTTGCATGTATTAGGCACGCCGCCAGCGTTCGTCCTGAGCCAGGATCAAACTCTCATAAAAAGTTCGAACAATCTTGCGATTGTTAAGCTCAATTGTTTGCTAGCATATTGCTTGCTTGTTAAAAATGTTTGTTGTCTTGAATCAATCAAGACGCCCTACACATTTGGTTTGTCTTTGCTTTGTTCAGTTTTCAAAGGTCTACTTGATTAATGCTACTTGATTTAAAGTTGAAACTTCTTAACGAGCTAGCGATTAATCATTCGATATTGCCGTAGCAACTTTTATATCATAACAGATCGACATTTGTTTGTCAACTATTTTTAAAAGTTTTTTTCACTTCGTTTTTCAGAAGCGCTTCAGCAACTCATTTATCATAACTCATCGTTTGTTATTTGTCAATAACTTTTTTGAAGTTTTTTTCGATGAAATCAAGCTTCATAAGCTGTCGGTTTTTAACGACTCAGTTATCTTATCATGTGATAACTCACACGTCAAGAACTTTTTGAATCTTTTTTATTACTTCATTTTTTTAAAACGAGTAACTAAAAACAACAAAAAAGAATATACCATGTAATTTTACACATGTCAATAAGTATTTAAACATTTGGTATAGGTTATCACTCTTGGTTTCAGCTTTTCTATATTAAATAAGCCATAGTCATTCTACTGATTCTGGCTATCCAGATAATCGAACTGTAAGACTTCTTTCAGCTGTTGTCCATTTATGACATCTTTGGTTACTCCACACAGTTGCCCCATTGATGAGCGTTCATCGTTTTCCCGTTGATCAATGAGGTTGTGAAAAGAGTGTCTTGACCTAAGCGTTAAGGATGAAAATCTCGAAACAGCTCCTCATGTTTTGAGATTTTTTGACTTATCGCCGAAGGTCAGCTCTTTGAACACCGTTTATTCGTTTTTAGAGATACTAGAAGAGACCGAGACAAGTTTCTTTTAGAAAAGATCACTCACAAAAAAAGGAAATGAATAGCCATCCATCTCCTCTAACCGACTATTTCGTTTTTTTGCCACTGAGGTCATCCTGTATTTATTGGCTTGCAATTAATTTCTCCATTAATTCCTCATTAAACCCAACAAATAAAACATTATCAAAAATAATCAGCGGACGTCTGATTAGTTCTCCATGTGTTCTACACAAAACAATCAATTGTTGTTCATTAATAGTAGATAAATCAATTTCCAGATTTTTGAAACCTTGTGACCAAGTGGCGAACAGTCGTTCCGCGTGAACATTCTCAAACCCACACAATTCTTTTGCTTCCTTAACGGTTAGCTCTCTCTGATCTAAATCAATAAACTGATAAGAGAGATGATGTTCTTCTAACCACTGCTTTGCTTTTAGACACGTCACACAATGCGCCGACCCGTATACCTTCACAAGATTCCTCCTTTTTTAAATTTAACTGAAGATACTGTTTTGCATATAAATCATTCTTCTTGCAACTGAACGAATTTCTCTTGGAACAAACGAACGAATTTCATCTTCATTAAAACCGATCAATATTCTTTTTTCATCAATTAAGATCGGACGTCTTAGTAAAGAAGGATATTGTTTAAAAAGGACGATCATTTGCTTTAATGTGAGCTCGTTGAAGTCAATAGCTAATTTTTCGTATATTTTTGAGCGAGTAGAGATAATGTCTTCAACGCCTCCGTTAGTGGCTGCTAAAATTTCACGTATTTCATTTTCTGATATCGGCTCTGCAAAAATATTTTTTTCTTCAAAATCTAAACGATTTTCTTGCAACCATGCTCTTGCCTTTCTACAAGAAGTACAGCTAGGGGAAGTATATACTTTTATCATTCTCTCACTCCTTTTTAATTATAATCCCATTCTAACTGAAAGTTATAAAAAACACCAATTATTAGCTATTAAAATTCAGAAAATTTATTCTTCTTTGCTATTAAACCCTTTTAATCCTGTGTTTATATGAAAAAAATTAATTTATTTTGTATAAAAAAAAGAAGAAAAATACATAAAAAAAACGATATTATTAGTATTTTTTACCTAATAATATCGTTTTTTATGTGATCAAACATGTATTTTTTTAATTTTACAACCTGTTTCTCTAATAAATCTAGAAGTTTTCAATTTTCTCGTCCCCTTCATCAAAGGTATACACAAATAGAGACGATTCCTTGCTCGGGTCATTGCTACATAAAAAAGACGGCGTTCTTCTTCGACTGTTGTCACATGCTCTGCCTTGACCTTATCCAAACTAATAGCTGCTTTATCAGAGGCACCATTGTAAGGAATAGCTCCTTCATTACAACCAACTAAAAAAACATTGCGATAGCTTAAGCCTTTACTTCTATGAATACTTTGAATGCATAAAGCATCAAGTTTTCCTTGTCGGTAAGCGATTAAACGAGTTTTTAGTTGTTTCGCAACTGCTTGGATGTCTTTTTCTAAATGGTTGATTTTTTCTAATGTTGGAAATTGTTTGAGCGTTCCTAACAACCATTCACGCTCACTACCGTCTATTTCTTTAGTTGGTCGACTTAATTTAAGGTAGCTTTGAATTAAACGATCAAAACCTTTCCCGCCATTTTTATCAAAAGTATGAAGGTCCTTTACAAACCGATGAATCTCTTTTTCTTTTGTTTTTAAATGCGGCTTTACAGAAAGGATATATTCCACAATATCTGTTACTTTATTTCGTTTAGAAAAATAGTCCTCACATTCAGCCTTCTTGAAATAGCAATTAATCATTAACTGATAGAGTACTTGTTGATAACCCTGTGTCTTTTTTTGATAAGTAGTTGCATTTTGCCAGTAAAGAATCCTTTGATAGAACTGTTGAAATAGTTTTATCCCAAATATCCCTTCGTATGGGCCATCTGCTTCTAGCACAAAGGGGATATCCGTCTGTAACAAGTCTTGGACTAATTGCTGGGTTTGCGTTAACGACCGATATAAAACGATTGATTCTTTGTATTTTCCTTTATGTTTAATCAATGTTTTGATTTGTTCAATGATCCAGCGACTTTCAGCTTGTATGTCATCAAAAGCCAGCGCCTGCATAATCCCCGCCTCTTTCTTAGCTGGAATCATTGCTTTTTGGATACGATCATTTTTATTAAAAGTAATTAAGCGATTCGCTCCTTGAACAATGGTGGCACGTGAACGATAGTTGGTTAATAAAAAAAGCGTCTTCGTTGCGTACTCTTGGTCAAAATTTTTAATATAAGAAGGTTCCGAACCTCGAAACCCATAGATACTTTGATCATCGTCACCGACCACAATAAGTTTCATTGGTGTTTCCTTCGTGATCAGGCGAACAATTTCCCACTGTAAAGGATTCGTGTCTTGAAATTCATCAATAAATAAATAATCATATTTTTGTCCCACGAAGTTTCTGATTTCTTCGTTCTGCAAGGCTTGTTTTAAATTACTTAGAACATCATTGAATTCAAAAAGATGTTGCTCTTTCTTTTGTGCTTGCAGTTCTCGCATGAAGTGAGTCATTCTTTCGGAAATCGGCATAGTTGCATTCGGTTCAATAAAGTCAAAGTTTTCTTTTATCAACACTCGCGTTTCTTCTATTGATAAGTTCATATTCTGCCAATAATCAAGACGTGCCGCCAAATTTTTTTCTCCATATTGATCAAAAGCGTATAAATTATACTTACGAATAAGTTGTTGTATTAGTCCACTGACTTTGTATGAGGTCTCTTTTGAAAATTCTCCCTGTATCCCTTCAGTGACTACTTCTGGGAATTGGCGACAAATATCATTGTACAAACGAAAAAAGATACTATGAAAAGTTCCTATATGAACATTGGTCTTTCGTTGGCTAAAATTATCTACTCGCTTTTTCAATTCATTCGCAGCATTTCTCGTAAAAGTAATCATCAATATCCGTTGCTCATCTACCTGATTTTCAGTCATTAAATAGACAGCTTTTGCACAAATTGTTTGGGTCTTCCCACTTCCCGCTCCTGCAATGATCCTTAGATTTTTTTCCATATTGTAAGTAATCGCTGCTTTTTGCTCGTAATTAAAACGATTGTAGGAGCGCTTTTCCATCATATCGAAAAATGAATGACTATTATTCGTTTCTTTTTCTTCCTCAATCAGCCCAGGTGCTTCACCATAAGCTGCTTCATAGCTTGCAATGATCTCTTCTTGCATCCGGAAAATTTGTTGGAGCTTCTCATATCTTTTTTCCCAATGACTGATTTCTCTTTGTAAGCGAAGTATTTCTTTTTCATTCCCTTGATTGATTGTTTTCACATCTTTCTATATATAAATGGTCAATATTTTTCTTTTATACTAACAGACCTTTCTAAAAATTAAAATGACTTTAGCAAACACTGACCTTTTCTGAAAATTATCTATAAAATATCAAAAACATATAACCAATATGATAGAATAAAAAAGACAAATATATTAATTTGAAGGTGAATATAAATGAGTACTTCATTTCATGAAGGACGGACAATCGGACTTTTATTATCCTTTATCGGTGGCGCAATGGACAGTTATACATATATTCAATATAACGCATTTGCTTCAGCACAAACGGGTAATATTGTCTTAGCAATCATCCAAGCTTTCGATGGTGAATGGATTAGCGTTGGAAAAAAAGTTCTTTCTACTGTCTTCTTTTTTTTAGGGATATTACTGACAAAATTTTTGATTGATTATTTCAAAAAGAAAGAAAAACACTATTGGCGTTTGTATGTTCTTTACTACGAAGCAATTATCTTTTTCTTAGTCAGTCTGACTCCAATCAGTATCCACCCAGCCATCGTAACCATCATGATTGCATTTACAGCAGCTATTCAATGGGTCGCTTTTGATAAAATCGATGGACGAGCTTATACTAATCTTTTTACTACGGGGAATCTAAAAGGAGTTGCTACTAACTTATACGATTCTCTTGTCACAAAAGAAAAAGCAGCGTTCGATCGTTTTTTCCATTTTCTGACAGTTGTTCTGGCTTTCATCAGTGGTGCAGGCGTTCTCGTTTTTTGCCACCATTTATTTGGGCATTTTGCTATTTTATTAGTGGCTGTTTTATTTTTAATCATAGCAATTGTTCAAAGCATTCAAGTATGGAAATTTTACCAACGTCATATAGTCTTATCCAAAAAATAAGGACAAGCGTGTTCACTTTAATGACCAACTAAAAAAATCACTATACTAAAACACAACAAATAGACTGATTTACAGGATACTCGGACAGTACCTCAGCCTATTTGTTGTGTTTATGTTTATTTTTATTCATTCCATTATCGCACTTGATTTTCGAACAACAAGTTGCCAATGCAAACTGTCGGCAGTTTCATTATCTTCTACTGCACATTTGATGACCCGGATCATCACGCTGTTTTCATAAACTTTTTCAATTTCTCCTTTGATAGGCGCTTCAAATAAATCTGAAACAAAAGCACCTGTTTCACCAACTTCAAATAATTGCTCATCCATTTTCTCCATTACTTGTTCATTCCCCATGATAGTTCCTCCAATATTTTTTAAGTCAATCAATTTTTAACACACTTCTAGGCAGAGAACACATAAAAATCATAAAAAGCCCTTTTCATGTCAAAACCGTTCACTTTTTTTATCTGCCATTTATAAAATACTCAAAAAAGAAAGATCTAACTGAATTTTTTGATCTTTTTTTTACGGTTTTGATGTCAAAACAACCTTTTATGAATCGAAACACTATTTTTAACAAATTTAGAATAAAATCGTTATTGGAGGTACGTTGGATGAAAAATAAAGTTGTAAATAGAATATTAGACACATTATTCAGTGGTGAAAAAATAGAAGATGAAATGGTTTATCTCCAAGTAAAATTTGCCCTTGATGTATTAATGAATAACCTTGGCAAATTGGCCGTTGTTTTAGTATTTTCTTTAATAACCGGTTCTTGGGTCGAAACAGGATTGACCTTTCTTTCTTATATTTGTATCCGTCGCTATGCTTACGGACTTCATTCTGATTCTGAATTTGTTTGTTTACTATGGACTTTGCTTTATTTGTGGGGCGTTCCCCTCTTAATGAAACACTTTGATGTGACCATCTCTTCCCCACTGAAGGTCATTTCATTGATCATCTGTTTCTTATTGTTGCTTCGCTATGGATCAAAAGGTACAGCAATCAATCCCATTGAACCTGAAAAACGCCCACCACTGTTAAAAAAAGCAATTTTCATGTTTCTTCTATTTGCAATAACTATTTTATTTTTCGCTAATTCTTACTTTTCTACTTACTTGCTTCTCGGGATTATTTTAGAAATAGCTACGCTGCTTCCAATTACGAATTATATAATGAATCTTGGAGGAATTTTCTATGAAAAAAACAATCATTAAACAACTTACTAATTTGTCTGACTTCTTTGTGTCTGGATGCTGCTTTGGTATGAGTTCAGAGTTTAAAATCCCTGAAAAATTAAAAAAATAATTCAATAAATATGCTATAATTTGGTAAAAATCAATGGGAGCTGTACTTTATGTTTTTGTGGTCCATAGCCTTGCAATATTTAATTTACACAATTTGTGTATTACTCATTGAACACCAAATTAAAAAGAAATACTTATTCGTTACCACTATTTTAATCTCTTGTGTCTTGTTAGGTTTTATGTATCCTTTATTTGGGATATTTACTGCTTTATTTGCTATAGGTATGCTGATGCTAACATTCTTCTTCTTTTCTACTTCCCCGCAAAAACTGGTTTATGCTCTTCCTTGGGGATTGCTTACTTCGCTTTTAGGAGACCATTTGACGAGCATCAGCGATTTTTTTATTTTGAAATCTGCTGTCATTGAACCAGGAGATTCCTTGCAGTATATTCATATCGTCATTTCTGCGACGTTATCGATCTTACTTGCTTTAGCCTTTAAAAAAGCCTTAGAAAATTTTCATGGGTTGGATCGCCGAATGATTGGAACCGTTGGCGCGTTGATGTTATTTACCTATTATATCGTTATCTTTTATACACGTTTTTCTGGCGAGACTCCCCAAATTTTAACTATCAACACTGGCTTTTTCATTCTTTATCTCTGTGGCGGGCTGTTTATCCTCATTTATTATTGGAAAATTTCAAAGAGAAAAATGGCAGACCAATTGTTAGAACAGCGTATGCAAATGCAACAAGATTACATCCGCGATCTAGAAAAAAACTATCAAGACCTTAGAGAATTCAAGCATGATTATCAAAACTTGCTTTTTTCAATGAATAGTTATCTTGCTGAAGGTGACCTGGAGGGATTACGTAAGTACTACAATCAAAATATCTTACCCACTCGTCAAATGATGGATCTTTTCCCAGCAAACCTTAGTCTGTTAGATAACATAAAAATTCCTGAAATAAGAAGCTTATTGTCTTTGAAATTAATGATGGCACAAGAAAAAGGATTATCCGTGCATCTTGTTATTCCAGAAGAGATCACTTTAAAGAAAAAACACACAGTAAACATCGTCCGAATGTTAGGTATTATTTTAGATAATGCGATTGAAGGAGCTTTAATTACTAAAAAGAAGAAAATTGAACTCTTTGTTTTAAAAAAGAAAAACTCAGTGATTATTCGTGTCATCAATACAACGATGAATACACTTCCGTTAAATCAATTAAAACAAAAAGGTTTTTCAACAAAAAAAGATCCTAAAAACGAAGGACTCGGTTTATTCATTTTGGATGAGCTGTCAAAGGCCAATCCTTATATCTTTTTAGAGACATCTATTGAGAATCAACGTTTTTCTCAGACAATCTATATACAAACAAAATAAAGGAGTATTCGTATGATTCCAATTTATATTTGCGAAGATGACACGAAACAGTTGGAAGTAATTTCAGCAGTGATCAAAAATCGAATTATGATTGAGAATTTGGATAGTTATGTCCATATCGCCACTTCTGATCCAATTGAACTTCTTCAAGCAGCTAGAGTACGAACCTCATCTTTTGGTATTTATTTTTTAGACATTGAATTAAAAGATAGCGATCTAGATGGTATTATGATCGGAAAACGCGTAAGAGATCTAGATCCTTTAGGAAAAATTATTTATGTTACTTCTCATACGGATCTTTCAATGTCTATCTTAAAGAGTAATATTGAACCGACTGATTATATTATCAAAGAAGATATTTTTGATTTAAAAGAAAATGTGGAACGTATTTTAAGTAAGATCTTTGAAGATGTCAAAGCGACTCCTTTACAAAAAGATATTTTTAAAATCGAATTTAACGATGAAATAAAATTTCTTCCGATCAAAGATATCCAGTATTTCTCTACTTCCCCAGGAACGCCACATAAATTAGAGGTTCATTTGACTCATGCGCAAATGCAGTTCTATGATAAAATCAAAGAAATAGAGAAAATGAACCGTCATTTTATCCGCTGCCATAAATCATACGTGATCAATACTCAAAATGTCCGTACGATCAACAAAAAAACTCGTGAAATCACGTTAGCAAATGGCGAAGTGATTCCGGCTTCTGTACGTGGTTTAAAAAAATTGATCTCGTAAATCTCAGACTTCTCCCCAAAAACAAACAAAAAAAATGAGCAAAACTCGTCTGTTTGTTTTGCTCATTTTTTCTTATTTATCTTTTCTTGTTCCTATTTTGTAGTTTAATGTAACAGCATTTCTTGCGCAATTTCTTGCCCACTCATCTCCACTGGATAAAAAGTTGGCCAATGATCCATTTCTGCCAGTAAACTTTCTTGACTTTCATTCCCTAAATAGATATGAAAATGTTCCGAATCTGTTGGTTCAATCGAATGATCACTGAATTGTACATATCGATAAGCGCCACTTTCTGGCTCTACTGCTTCAAATAAGTAGCGTACGCCTCGATTTCCTGCAGCGTAATTCAAAACTCTTTTACCTGCATATCGGTATGATGATTGCTTCGTCTCACCATTTTTAAAAGTAAATGCCATTCGATCTCCGTCAATCTTGATCTTTTCGACATCCGTCTGGTATCCGACGGTATAATAATCCTTGTACTCTTTTGCTGATTTTTTTGGATCGATTTTTGCCTTATACTCAAATACGGGATCTAAGGTTCCATCAGCTAAATAGTTATCGACCGTTTGCCATTGCCCTTTCCAATCGGACAATTTGCGGTCTTTCACAGCTGAATCTTCAAAGTAACCATTATATACATTTTTTTCTTTTTCTGGTGTCAGTGTGGCTTCCAGTGGATTCACTGTATCTGTCGTTTTTTGTAACGACTTGAGGTTTTCTTTCATCATGGTTACGTAGTTTTCACCATTTGCAAGTTGTTCTTTCGTTAAACCTTCTAGAGGATTCAAGACAGCCAAAGAAACGCCGGCTTCATTTACTAGAGTTCTAGCGATACTGTCTTTAGCATTTTCTTCGAAATAAATATATTTGATCCCATGATCTTTTACAAACTGTTTTAATTCAGCAATTCTTGCGGCTGAAGGTTCCTCACTTGAGGATAAGCCAGCTATTGACACTTGATTCAGTCCATACTCTAATGCCAAATAGTTGAATGCGGCATGTTGGGTAACAAAAGATTTTTGTTTTGCTTTACTTAAGGTATCCTGATAACTCTGATGAAGTTCTTGTAATTTTTCTAAATAATTCTCCGCATTTTTAGTAAAGGCTTCTTTTTTATCGGGGTATTTTGTGATTAGTTGATCCCTTATACTTTTTACTTGTTTCATTGCTAAACTTGGAGCTAACCAAACATGCGGGTCTAATTCATGAGAATGCCCTGCTTCGCCATGACTATGGTCATGTCCTTCTTCACTACCCGGTAACAACAACATCCCTTCAGTCGCTTTGACTGCTAACACATTCCCCTCTTTCAATGTGTTTTGGATTGCTGGTACCCAGGTTTCCATATTTTCGTTGTTATAGACAAAGACATCCGCATTTTGAATTTTTGCCATATCTTTTGCTGATGGCTCATAGTCGTGTGAATCTGTCCCAGCAGGAATCAATAACTCAACTTCTCCTTCATCTCCCACTACTTCTTTCGTGAAATCATACATTGGATAAAAAGTCGTCATCACCTGCAATTTTTCTTTTTTGTTCGCGGCTTCTTGTTGATTGCCACAACTGGCAAGTATACAAACAGTAACTACTATCCCTAATAAATAAACCAAACGCTTCATTTGACGACACTCCTTCATCTTCTTTCATTTTACGATTAAAGTTACCAAATCGTAATCTTTACGTTTTAGCAACAGGATTTAATTTATCATATCGCTAAATAAATAGTCAAGCGTTTTCTTAAAACTATTTCTTTTTATTTTCTAGCCATTTCTGAACAGTATCATTTTCTTTTTGTCACTAGTTCCGACTATAATAAGATAAATCAGCTTGACGTTCCCGATAGGTAAAAAACAATTTCCTTTTACTTTTATCTTGAACTTAGAGCGATTTAGTACATTGAAAGGAGTAATAAATTGAAGAATAATTCTAAAGATCAGTCTCGTCTGATACGTTTTCTAGGAGGAACGACTTCCTATTATGTATTAGGGTTGTTGATTATGTTAGCTTTAGTGATCTATTTTTTTCAGCAGATCGGTTTTATTTTTAAACCATTTTTTGTGATTTTTGCAACGACACTCGCCCCAGTACTATTTGCGTTAGTTTTATATTATTTACTAGACCCGTTGATCAAACGTTTGAGCCGAAAACTATCTAGAAATTTATCTGTTACTATCGTTTATGTCATTATTTTATTTTTGATCGGCTTAGGGAGTGTTTGGTTAGTTCCTTTCTTGGAGCAACAAGCCAAAACACTAATGACTAGTTTTCCTGATTTGTTCAACGATTTTATACAAACTTTGAAAAACTTCCTAGCGCAAACACCTTTTGCGGACACATTCGATCAATTCTTTTCATCGATTGATGATTGGACGTCTAATTTTGCCTCGTTTATTGGCGATTATTGGGAAAGTGGCGCACAAAGTATCGGGAATATCTTTTCAGCAGTAACATCTACCTTTATTACATTGTTTACTGGTCCAATCATTGCGTTCTTCTTATTAAGAGATCCTCAGAAATTTTATCAAGCTGTGTTAGGGATCGTACCACCCAAGTTCCGTACAGATTTTCGGACATTGACTAAAATCGCCAATCAACAATTAGGTGATTTCTTAAAAGGGCAAATCATTGCTTCTTTCATCTTAGGAGCTGTTTATTGGGTCACATTTTTATTGATCGGCTTAGAATTTGCAAGCATACTAGCAATCGCAGCTGGGATTTTATGTATCATTCCTTACATTGGACCATTTATTGCCTTCTTTCCTGGATTGTTTATTGCTTTCCAAGATTCGACATTCATGGCAATTAAGTTTGTTTTGGTCTGGTTCATCGTCCAATTACTTCATGGGGACTTAGTTATCCCTCGAGTTATGGGCAATCGCCTTCAAGTCCATCCCATCACTATTTTGATTGTTTTATTAGTGATGGGGGATTTACTAGGACTCATGGGTGTAATTTTTGGGATCCCCATCTACACATTGATCAAATTATTGGTTGTCTTTACTTTTAAAAAGTTCAAACAACGCTACAACAAGTATTATGGCGATCAGGGTGTCTACCAAAAAGCAGAATTTTCGGAAAAAGACTACTTTGAAAAAGAGTAAAGAAAGTCTGGAACACCTCTCAAAAAAACGAGGGACTAGGACGATCAAGCTTATTTTTCTTACTGAAGAAGACTATTGTCCCAGTCTCTACTAAACAGACCTTTGTTCCTGTTTCTATGTAAAACAACAAGAGCTGCAATCCACATTTAGGAGTGCAGCTCTTCTTTTGTATGCTCATCAATCGCATAAAATGATTGGTTTTTTTAATTTACATCGATTCAATGACTAAGTGATTCCGTTTATTGAAGTGACCTGTTACTGAAATAGTATAATTGCCTTCTTCCAAAATAAGCAATTTATCCGTTATTTCTATATTGACTACTGATTGATTGGTTCAGGGCTCATTGGTAATGTAAATCGCACAAGCAATGGCTTTGTCTTGATTTCCTGAATTTTACCGAGTAAAACAATAGATTATTCCATCACGATCACCTCGCTAAAATTATAGAAAAAACAACTAAAATCGAGAATTTTTAATCGATTTTAGATATGCTAATAATAATCAAGACAGTAAAGTTTGTGACGGTGGCTATCCGATTGAAAGTGAGGTGGTGCGTATGTGCGTACTTCCAAAATCTTACAGAAAGGAGAAGCCTTTTGCCTGTTGAAACGGCGCTAGGATTAATGATTGGTTTCGGTTCTTTAATCGCAACAATCATTTTTGGAATCTTGGCAGTTGTAAACAACAATCAAAAAAAATAACCGTCAGCTTTAGCCGGTCGACGATTATTTTTCAAAAATAATATTAAACTGGTCACCGTCTTAAACGGTGCTGTTAAGGAAGTTGTTAGCGCAACTCCTCTTTTCGTATTCATTATATCAACTTTATTGATCTTTTACAATCAGAATGGGAAATCATCATTGCTAATATCATTGTCCATCCAATGGATTTTGTGAAGCGTTAAATCCATTGTTATTAGTCATCGTTGTTTCATGTTGTTCAAAGGTGGTTGTGATTGGAATCTTGGCAGGTTGATCAGTTTGATTACTACACAACGCTAAGTAACGCATAATTTCACATCATATTTATTTTTAGATATTAATGTCCAGAAAATGGAGATTTGAGCGACACAATGACAATAGATATTTTTAAACTAAAAAGTAAGAATAGAAAGGGAAAAGATAGCTAAGTTCACAAGTTAAAAAAAGAAGAAACCCCTGATATAATGTATTTTTTGTGTGTCACTTTTCTTTTTAAATGGCATAAATTTTTAATTTTATTTGACGAAAAATATAAACCTCTGTACACATTCCGGTATTCATCATTTAGCTCAACCTGTTTGAATATTGAGCGTATCTTAAATCAAGAAAACTGAGACATTGATCAGATTTTTTCTAATCAATGCCCCAGTTTTTAGACTTACATAAATTTATTTTTCCTTAGTTTACAGAAACTGTTTGGTTTTCAGCCAATAAGTTGCCACTTCCATCATAGAAATTCATTGTCACTTGATCATCAGCTTTGATTAGGTCTGGCTTCACATAATAACTGATTGCCCCATCCTTAAAACTTCCACCTTTACTGATCAGTTTACCATTGACAAACAAGTGTCCTTGGTGGACTTGGGTATCAGAACCATAGGCTCCTTTGATCGTTTGTGTGCCGATTTTATAAGTCAATTCGTTGATTTCAGCTGTTGGTGTTTGAATAGTGACATCAATCTCTGATCCTGGAATTTGCTGTCCTCGATTGTTGGCACCCATCAAGACTACTTGATCATCTTCTGACACTTTAAGGTTTCCTACATAATAACTGAACTTGCCATCTTTGAAGCTGCCGCCTTGACTAACTTTTTCGCCATTGACCAACAAGATTCCTTGGTAAACATCGCCGGTGTAGTTTCCTTCGATCACTGTACTGATTCCCACACGATGGGCTTCTGTTAATTGACCCAGTTGTTCTCCTATAGTCACTGGTTGTGGGTCCCCTAGTGGTGTATCGAATTTATCATAGCCTTGAATCGTTGCTTGATCCCCTGCTTTGATGATTTGAGAGTTCACATAATAGCTAAACTTGCCATCTTTATAGGTTCCTCCCCAGCTAACGACTTCTCCGTTCACTACTAGTTTTCCTTTATGGATATCCCCCGTGTAAGTTCCAGTAATGGTTGAATCACCCAACTGATACGCGTCCACTTGATCAATTGATCCTGAAGATTCGGAAATCACTTCAATCTCTTTGGAATCCATCAATTTCTTCTCTTTGTTGTAGCCATCTAATACGACTTTGTCGCCGACTTTTAATTTGCCAGCACCAACATAGTAGCTGAATTGACCATCTTTGAAGCTACCGCCCCAGCTGACCACTTTGCCATTAACGGTTAATCGTCCGAGAGACATATCCCCTGTGTAGGTTCCAGTGATATTGACATCTCCTACATGATATTCTTGTGGTTCCAACTCACTTTTCACTAGTTCTGCCACATAAGTTCCTGCCGTTAAATCACCCGTTCCGTAATTTGCCATAAAGTCAGCAGGTGAATAGCCTTTGGACTGACCATCTTCACGAATCCAATTTCCTGTCAGCTGATCCCCTTCGTTCAGTGCTTCAGGCGCTGATAACTTAGTGTCTCCAATCGCCTTAAAGTGATCGCCTAGTGTTAATTTATTAAGTGAAGTATCAGCAAACATATAACCCATATCTGTTACTTTGCTAGTGTCAAAGTTGCTTAAATCTAGACTTGTTACGCTACCCATACCTCTAAACATATAACCCATATTTTTTACGTTACTGGTATCAAAGCTACTTACATCTAAACTTGTTACACTGCTAATATTGCGAAACATATAACCCATATTTGTTGCTTTACTAGTATCAAAGCTACTTACATCTAAACTTGTTACACTGCTCATACCATAAAACATATAACTCATATCTGTTACTTTACTGGTATCCAGTTGACTTAACCCTTCGATTTCAGTTACATTCGTAAGATCCTTTCCAACGGTACTTGTACTAAATAAGTATCTAGAATCTTCCGGAGCAACTACTTTCCCAGCCAAGACAATTTTTTTGATTGCTTCATAATCCACTTTTCCACTGTTCCATGGTGATTCTTTATAGCCACTTAACTCACCTGCTCCGATTGTTAACGTTCCTGTATCTTCATCAAACATATACGGACTAGTACCCCACGTGTCTGTTTCAACGGAAACATACGTGCCAGCAGTCAAATCACCCGTTCCATAGTTTTTCATGAAATCTGCTGCTGAATAAAACGTCCCTTTGCCATCTTCTCTCATCCAAGCAGAAGTAAGACTTGCGTTTTTTCCATCTGTTTCTACAAATTTAAATGTATCTCCTAGAATTAATTTCTTAAGTGGAGTATCAGCAAACATATTACTCATAGTTGTTACTTTGCTAGTGTCAAAGTTGCTTAAATCTAAACTTGTTACGCTACTCATATTGCGAAACATATTACTCATATCTTTTACGTTACTGGTATCAAAGCCACTTACATCTAGACTTGTTACACTACTTAGTCCGCAAAACATCCAACTCATATTTTTTACTTTACTGGTATCCAGTTGACTTAACCCTTCGATTTCAGTTACATTCGTAAGTTCATGATTAGTGTCATTTCCACTAAATAAGATTAAAGACTCTTCTGGAGCAACTACTTTTCCAGCCAAGACAATTTTTTTGATGGCTTTACTATCTACTTTATTGCTGCTCCATGGCGATTCTTTATAGCCACTTAACTCACCTGCTCCGATTGTTAACGTTCCTGTATCTTTATCAAACATATACGGACTAGTTCCCCACGTGTCTGTTTCAACGGAAACATACGTGCCAGCAGTCAAATCACCAGTGCCATAGTTTTTCATGAAATCTGCTGCTGAATAAAACGTCCCTTTGCCATCTTCTCTCATCCACGCAGAAGTAAGGCCTGCTGTTCCGCTGGCTGATTTTACAAATTTAAAGGTATCTCCTAGAATTAATTTCTTAAGTGGAGTCTTATAAAACATATTACTCATAGATGTTACTTTGCTAGTGTCAAAATTGCTTAAATCTAGACTTGTTACGCTACTCAGACCGTAAAATGCAGCATTCAAATTTGTTACGTTACTGGTATCCAGTTGACTTAACCCTTCAATTTCAGTTACATTCGTAAGGTCCTTACCAACGGTATTTGTAGTAAATAAGTATTTAGAATTTTCTGGAGCAACTACTTTTCCCGACAAGACAATTTTTTTGATTACTTCAAGACCTACTGTTCCGCTGTTCCATGGTGATTCTTCATAGCCACTTAACTCACCTGCTTCGATCGTCAATGTCCCTGTGTTTTTATCAAAATTATACGGACTGGTGCCCCACCATCCTGTAGCAGAAACATACGCGCCAGCAGTCAAATCACCGGTGCCATAGTTTTTTATGAAATCATCTGCTGTATAAGCCTTTCCTTTGCCATCTTCTCGCTTCCAAGCAGAAGTAAGAGCTCCAGTTCCATTTACAAATTTAAATGTATCTCCTAGAATTAATTTCTTAAGTGGAGTATCAGCAAACATATAAGACATAGATGTTACTTTGCTAGTGTCAAAATTGCTTACATCTAGACTTGTTACGCTATTCATACCTCTAAACATATAACCCATATCTTTTACTTTACTGGTATCAAAGCCACTTACATCTAAACTTGTTACACTGCTCATATTGCGAAACATATAACCCATATCTGTAGCTTTACTAGTATCAAAGCTACTTACATCTAAACTTGTTACACTGCTCATACCATAAAACATATACCTCATAGTTGTTACGTTACTGGTATCCAGTTGACTTAACCCTTCAATTTCAGTTACATTCGTAAGGTCCTTACCAGGGGTACTTGTACTAAATAAGTATCTAGAATCTTCCGGAGCAACTACTTTTCCAGACAAAACAATTTTCTTGATTGCTTCAAGATCCACTGTTCCGCTGTTCCAAGGTGATTCTTCATAGCCACTTAACTCACCTGCTCCGATCGTCAACGTTCCTGTGTTTTCATCAAAATTATACGGACTGGTACCCCACCATCCTGTAGCAGAAACATACGTGCCAGCAGTCAAGTCACCGGTGCCATAGTTGTCCATGAAATCTTCTGCTGTATAAGCCTTTCCTTTGCCATCTTCTCGCTTCCAAGCAGAAGTAAGACCTGCTTTTCCGTAAAATGCTTCTACAAATTTAAAGGTATCTCCTAGAATCAATTTCTTAAGTGGAGTACCAGCAAACGTATCAACCATCTCTTTTACTTTACTGGTATCAAAGCCACTTACATCTAAACTTGTTACACTGCTCATATTGCAAAACATAAAACCCATATCTGTTACTTTGCTGGTATCAAAGCTACTTACATCTAAACTTGTTACACTGCTCATACCATAAAACATATAACTCATAGTTGTTACGTTACTGGTATCCAGTTGACGTAACCCTTCGATTTCAGTTACATTCGTAAGATCCTTACCAGGGATACCTGTACTAAATAAGTATCTAGAATTTTCCGGAGCAACTACTTTCCCAGCCAAGACAATTTTTTTGATGGCTTCAATATCCACTGTTCCACTGATCCATGGTGATTCTTCACCACTTAACTCACCCGCTCCGATTGTCAATACTCCTGTGTTTTCATCAAACGTATACGAGCTGGTACCCCATGTTCCTGTTATCTCGGAGGCAGCTACCACGTTCGCTTTTTGCGCTACTTTTGGCGCTTCCGCTGTTGGATTAGTTGCATCCCCTTCACTTTCGGCAGTCGGTGCTGTTGCTTGTTCTTGGGCGTCATCCGTTGTTTCATCCGTTGCTTCATCCGTTGGTGCTAATGAATCACTAGCTGTAGTGGTTGAATCCGTTGGGTTTACTAACGGATCTGTGACGTTTTGTATCGTTTGATCGATGACTTCTTTTGCTTCATTCGCCTGTGTTTGTTCAGTAGAAGTTTCGGCTGTTGGTGTCAAAGTATCCGCTAATGCCATCGTTGGTGCAATCCCAGTATTTCCCATCACACCAGCCACCGCAAACATCGTTAATAGCTGTTTTTTACGTTTTGCTGTTAATTTTTTCTTACTCATATTTACTCCTTTTTTGCTCTTATTTTTGATCATTATTTTCTCGTCAATACCACTTCATCAGCTTTAGGTGTTTCCCCTGTTTTCAATTGATTTTTCTTTCCAATGTCCATTTTGTTACCGAAGCTGACAAAATCGTATGGATCATCTCCCCTGCAACATTTATTTTACTTGTTCTAATTAAGCATAAACGCTCAATATTCCCAATTAATATTCTTGAATTTTGAGCGTTTACCATAACGTTTATATATATTTCTTTCATTGATCGAGGAAATCAATCAAGCTTCTTCTACTACTTATCATCTGAAGAAATATTTCACCTACATGTTACGCTTTATGTAAAAGTTAATGGGTAAAAGAAAAAGAGAGTGGGACAATAGTCAGAAAAAAATCTGATTATTGCTCTACTCTCTTTTTTATTACATTTTTAAAGCTACTTTCAAATGTTGTTTGCTATAATTAAAAAAAGGTCTTTAAGGAGAACTAAATAATGCTTTTAATTAAATTTATGTTTACTTTAATATATTATGGTAGTTTTATTTATACAGTCTACAAAGTCAGGCAGATCCAACAGGAGTATTCAGATATCATGGCTCTATATAAACAAGAAAGAGAGCGTACTTTTCCAAACCTAACTGAACAAGAACAAAAGAAACGAAAAAAAGCAATCTCACAATATTATGAAAAAAAGGATCCTTCTTTTGCTCTAAAAAGAAAATTTTCATTTATCATTTATGTTATTGTCTTTTTTATTTTGGAACGTGTTATTCGCTGCTTTTTCCCTATTGAAGACGTTCCTAAAAATTTGAATTATATAATTCCCCATTTGGGAATAGCCCTTACCATCAGTGCTGTTACAGGTTTTTACTTAATTAAATCCAAAAAAAAAGAACGCGAAATATTTAAACAGTATTTAATAGACCATCCCAAAAACGAATTACAATTTGTTTGGGTTTCAGAAAAACTTCAGGCAAGTTTTATGCAAAATACAAATAAAAGATTTATAGTCCATCTTACACTAGGTATATTAATGATATTGTATCCTCTTTTTTCTTAGATGAGAGCATACATTAAATGGTTATTGCTTCCATCATATTCTTTGATTTGCAATACTCAATTTTAACATTACTTAATCGATTTTTTCATGATTCTTTCTTCTTATCTCACATTTGTTTTTAGACAAAATAAAAACGACCTTAATCCAATAACTCATGGATTAAGGGTCGAATGTTTTCCCACTAGCTGATAGTCCATTAAAAATTCAAATTTCTTTCAAAATATCTCGTGTAAAATTTTATCTGCAACCGATTCATCGTTTTTTTCAAAACAGTTGCTCATAAGGACATTAGTAATTTGTTAAACTCATGAAAATTTTTTATTACTTTAGAGACAAAGATCATGCTCAGTTACTATCGGCTCATCGTTTACCAATTTTTTGCTCTTGATCTTTTATTTACTGGATCAACAGGGCGATCGCTTGATAAGGCCTTAGGGTCAATTCCTCTTGAATAAGAGTATTGGCATAATTGCTGATAAGCGGTTGGGCACTAGCAAATTCTTCTGGGATCGCTATGGTCGTTTCATTTTCGTAAAAATTAGTTAAAACCAATAATTTTTGTCCGTCTAATTGTCTTAAATAACCGTATACTTGAGGATGATCGGGTTCATAAGCTTGATAGTCCCCTGATGCAATTACAGGATATTGTTTTCGCAATTGAATCAATTTTTTGTAGTATGCGAAAATCGATTGTTCAGATGTACGTTCTTGTTCTACATTGATGACCTCATGATTTGCTGCTAAACCTAACCAAGGTGTTCCTGTGGTAAAGCCAGCTGTTTCATCGCTTGTCCATTGCATCGGTGTCCGAGCGTTATCTCTGGATTTCGCCTTGATTCGCCGAAAAGCTTCTTCTTCCGAGAAGGATTGGTTCAGCATTTCTTGGTAAGCATTTAAACTTTCTACATCGACGTAATCATCGATATGCTGAAAGTCTGGATCGATCATCCCAATTTCTTCC
The DNA here is from genome assembly GCF_051714985.1 of Enterococcus sp. AZ078. Classification (NCBI taxonomy): domain Bacteria; kingdom Bacillati; phylum Bacillota; class Bacilli; order Lactobacillales; family Enterococcaceae; genus Enterococcus; species Enterococcus sp. AZ078. The sequence continues at coordinate 321,305 of NZ_JBIOSW010000001.1, read as the reverse complement.
CCCATATAAATATAAGGCGTCCCACGATTCAAATGGATCATCGTCGCTAACATTTTAGCCCCTTCTGTGCGGTATTTATCAATTGCTACAAAGCGGTTGAGGGCTCTTGGCTGGTCGTGGTTATTTAAGAACAACGCATTCCAGCCATTTCCTTTACTCATCGCTTCGCCCCATGTATGAAACAGACTTTTTAAAGCTTCAAAATCAAAAGGTGGCGTACTCCATTTGTTTCCATTTTCGTAATCAACCTTCAAATGATGAAAATTGAACACCATCGAAAGCTCATTCCGACTTGGTTCCGTATACAAAATACAATTTTCAATCGTCGTTGAACTCATTTCTCCAACTGTGATGATTTCTGGATCTTGACCAAAAGTTTCCCGATTTAATCGTTGAAGATACGTATGAGTAATCGGCTTGTCAGTATATTCTGCTTTTCCTTGGTTCTCTGCATTATTTTTGAGTTCTTCATCTTTCCCGATCACGTTGATTACATCAAAGCGAAAGCCTTTGACCCCTTTAGACATCCAAAAACGAACAACTTTGAACAACTCTGTTTGCACTGCTTCATTTCGCCAATTTAAATCTGCTTGTGTTTGATCATAGAGATGTAAATAATACTTACCCGTATCTCCAAAAGGCGCCCATGCATTACCACCAAATTTAGATACCCAATCGGTTGGCTCATCTCTTAGAATAAAAAAATCTTGGTAAAAACGATCGCCAGCTAAAGCTTTTTGAAACCATTCGTGTTCTATTGAGACATGGTTTAAAACCATATCAAGCATAATCTCTATATTATAGCTCTTTGCTTGTGTGACTAGTTCTTCAAATTCTTCCATCGTTCCAAATAGTGGATCAATCGCTACATAATCAGAAATATCATAGCCATTATCTTTTTGTGGACTCGGATAAATGGGGTTCAACCAAATCATATCGACCCCTAGTTCATGCAGATAAGGTAATTTTTCTTTGATCCCTTTTAAATCGCCAATCCCGTCACCATTACTATCACGATAAGATTTAGGATAAATTTGATAAACTACTTTCTCATTAAACGACATCCTCATTCGCCTCCAATCAGCTATTATTCCAACTTATATATACAAGTTTACAAATCCTATTATAAAGGAAAAGGAAGCGTTTATCAAGGACAGATCTAAGTCCTCTAATAGGAAGACCTCACCCATTATAAACTGTCGCACATCCAACAAATTGGCATAACAAAACCTGCGTATTATTTTCCCTATACCAAATTTTCTTTTCATCAACCAGTTACTTAATAAAAAAACTTCTTGCAAAAGTCTACTCAACTTTTAGCAAGAAGCTTTTTTTATTCGTTTGATTTCAAAGCATCAATCATATTGATATTTTTCAGCTTGAAGTGGGTCGCTATCATAACGATAACTGTAAATTCAATAGTCAAAACAGCAGAAAGAGCATATGCTTTCCAAGTGATCACTAAGGGGAAGATCACCGTCTCCATTGAAGCCTGTTGTAAAATAAAGTCAGTTAGGACGTAGCCGATGCCAAATCCACCTACAATACCAACTAAAGTAAAAATAATATTCTCCCTCACAATATACATCGTTACTTCTTTATCAAAAAAGCCTAGTACTTTGATCGTTGATAATTCCCGCACTCGTTCAGAAATATTGATATTGGTTAAATTATACAACACGATAAACGCTAACAGCCCTGATAAAACGACAAAAATCACAACGATTGAATCGAGGTTCGCAAGTGATTCTTCTTGGGTTTCCATTTGTTTCGAAACAAATGATGTATTTGTTACTGCATTGGTTCCCAATAGCTTTTCTGACAAAGCATTCTCTTGTTTTTTAGACATTGGGTCAGCTTGAACTAAATAAGCATTTGTAGAAGCTTCGTTTCCTGATACTTTTTGATAATAGGCAGGGCTCATATAAACAAAGTTTCCTAAATAGTTTTGAGCAATGGCTTTCACCGTAACCGATAACTCTTTTTGGTCATCCGTGTACAATGAAAGGCGGTCTCCTTCAGATACATCAAACAGTTCGGCAGCTTTTTGTGTGAGGACGATTCCTGAATCATTCAACTCCATGTTACGTCCTTTTAATGAGATCAAGTGAATAAACGGCGATAGACCTTTTGACGTTTCCGGTATGATCATCGTAACGCTTTGAGTCGCTTGTCCTTGTTGCCGAAGCTCGATCGTTTGCATGTTTACTGCTAGCAAATCAGTAATTTTCGGATCGGATTCTAACTGTTCCTTTGCTTTTGTTTCACTGTTTTCTGTTTCTCCATCTAAAGTGACAATTGCTTGGTAATTCGTAATTGGGCCAAATTGTTTATCAGAAACAGAGCTTAAAGAGTCTTTCAACCCTACGCCTGCTACCATTAAACCAGCACAACCAGCAATCCCAACGATTGCCATAAACATTCTGGATTTATAACGGAACAGATTTCGATAACTGATTTTCTGATTAAAGCTTAATCTTGACCACAGTGGTGTGATATATTCCAATAATATTCTTTTGCCTGGTTTTGGCGCTTTGGGTTGTAATAAAGCTGCCGGTCTTTCTCTTAAATCTTTGAATAATACGATCATTGCTGCACCAAATGCAGCGATAAAAAACGCCACTGCCGCTTGTAAAATCGGAGACCAATCATAAAAAATGACTGCTGATCCGATATCATAGCGTTCATTCGATAGTTCAAAAATAATTCTTGGTAATAGATTGGTTCCTAAGACGGTTCCTAAAATAATTCCTAGACCGGAAGCTAAACTTGCATAAATAGCATATTTTTTTGCAATTTCAAATTTAGTATAGCCTAATGCTTTCAACGTACCGATTTCTCGTCGGTTTTCTTCGACCATCCGTGTCATCGTCGTAAAAGTGATCAATGCTGCAATAAAGAAGAAGAAAACAGGAAAAACATTAGCAATGGCTGCGATCCGTTCAGCTAAATCACCAAATTCTTGAAAGCCCACATTATCGGAACGCTCTTGGAAACGATAGGTTGGTTTTTCCAAACGATTAATCTTTTCTTCATTTTCGGTAATTTGGGCCTGTGCATCATTCAGTTTTTCTTGTTGTTCAGCGACTTGCTTTTCTTGCTCAGCTAGCTGTGCTTCTTGCGTAGCTAGTTCATTAGTTGCTACTGTTCGTTGTACTTCAGGCAATTGTTCGATCATTGAACGTTGTTGCTCTAGTTGGGATCTGGCAGCTGCCAATTGACTTTGTGCCAGACTAATTTGTTCTTGACCAGCACTCACCTTTTCTTTTTCTGGTTGTAAAGACTCCTTAGCTTGTTCCCTTAGTTCAGTTAAACGTGCAGCTGGTCGATCTTGAAAAAGTTTCTCCACGCTTTTTTGGTTTTGTGCCATTTTGTCCCGATATTCTTTACTATAAGTATCAAAGGATGAAACATTTTTAAACGTTAAGTAAATAACCGATTGAATGTCTGTGTTAAATTCTGTTTCAGGTAAATAAACAAAATAATCGATTGTGCCGTTCCCGACATTTGCAAAACCACGTTCTAAATTATTGATGAAAAGTGGCGATCGTACAAATCCAACAATTTGATAGTCTTTCTTTTTCACGTTGTCAGAATCGATCGTATACGTTTCGCCTATTTTATAGCCTAGACTTTTTGCTTTTTCATCTAGTACGAGTTCGTCTTTATTCTTTGGTAAATGCCCATCTACTACTTCTAAAAGGTTTTGTTTATTTGATTTTTTATAAGAAAAAACTTGCACAACTTCGTTTTTACTTGAGCTGGAATAATAAAATTGTTTTCCCGTTTCCAGTTGTGCATCAGGGATTTTTTCGGCTCTAGTTACGTCTTGTTCCGTTAAACCACCAGTTGAAATGATTTGTAAATCCGATAGATTGCCTTTTTCAACATAGTGATCCATCGTTTTTTGCATAACCGGCCCCGCCGTTTTAACGCCTACGAATAACAAGGTCCCTAGCAAAATGATCAATACAATGGCAATAAATCTGCCTTTCGATTGTTTGATTTCTCTAGCACTTGCTTTAAGATATGTTTTTGTTTTCATAGCCCCTCCTTACCACACAATCTCATCAATGGTTGAAGGATGATCATTTGTTTCAATCGAACGGACTTTCGCATCGTTGATATGGATGACACGATCAGCAATCGGTGCTAAGGCAGAATTATGAGTAATGATCAACACCGTATTTCCATGTTCTCTACTCGCATTTTGTAATAACTTCAACACCTGTTTCCCTGTTTCAAAATCCAACGCACCTGTTGGTTCATCACATAGAAGTAATTTCGGATTTTTTGCTAATGCTCGAGCAATGGAAACACGCTGCTGTTCTCCTCCTGAAAGCTGTGAAGGAAAATTGTCCAGCCGATGTGCCAGACCTACTTGTGTCAATACCTCCACTGGATCTAACGCATCTGGTGAAACTTCTGTTGCCAACTCGACATTTTCTTTTGCTGTTAAATTCGGTACCAAATTATAAAATTGAAATACAAATCCGACATCTGTTCGACGATAGGCGGTCAATTGTTTATCGTTGAACTGAGCGATGTCTGTCTGATCAATGATGATTTGCCCTTCATCTGGCTTATCCATCCCGCCTAATATATTAAGAACTGTTGACTTCCCTGCACCACTTGGACCAAGTATAATGACTAGTTCTCCTTTTTTGATCGCAAATGAAATATTATCATTTGCGGTAATCGTTGTTTCTCCCATTTTGTACCGTTTACATTCGTTGATTACTTCTACATAGCTCATCCTTCTTCTCTCATCTCCATCTCTTTACGAATAAAGTCGCTACTTTTTATTTTACCATTGAAATGAATCAGACTAAAGATTTGATAGACGATTCATTGACAAATACAGAAATTATGTTTTACTTACATGGAAAACGATCTATTTATTGAAAGAAGGAAAACCCATGACTACTACAAAATCACCTATTCCACTCGAATTAGCAAAAACAGCTTTTTTACCGATCGATCTCCAAAAAGGAATTGTGAATTCTGGGCAATTATTCCCTTATGATGCAACCACCATCCTCTCAAACAATCAACTGATTGCTGAGCAGTTAAAGCATACACCTGCTTGGAATATACTAGTCAATGTCGATATTACCAGCTTTCAGTATTTGAGTGCTAAAAATGACCGAGCACAAGCAGGTGCTTTTTATAACCCCCCTAAAGAATTTACTGATTTATTACTTGAACCTACCACCAAAGGAACACAAAACACACTCACGATCACTAAACATAATCCAAGTGCTTTTTTTGGAACGTCTTTAGATGCCCAACTTCGTCGAAGAAAGATCGATACGCTCATTCTTTCAGGTGTAGCAACTTCAAACGGTGTCTATGCCACCGCTTTAGATGCTTTTCAACATGGTTACCATGTTATTGTTATTGAAGATGGTTGTAGTGATCGAGATCTAGAACTTCATACGCTCTTTTTTGAAAAAATGTTTCCAAAAACAGCACGAGTGCGTACAACCAAAGAAATCCTTCAAGCAATCGAAGAAGCCAGATAAAGGAACCAAACACACCTTGTTTTTCATTTACATTGCTGGTTTTCCATGGGAAAATAAAGGTAACCGTTAGATAGGAGTATCAGAATGAAAAAAAAGAAAATAACGATTAAAGACGTGGCAAAACATTCTGGTGTTTCCATTGCCACTGTTTCATTGATTTTAAATGGTAATGAAGAAAAATTCAGCGCTAAAACAGTTGAAAAAGTGCTTGCTTCAAAAGACATTCTCGGCTATCAACCTGACTATGTCGCTCGCCAAATGATTACGAAAGAAACAAAAACGATTGGTGTCCTCGTGCCGGATATCACCAACCCTTTTTTTAATACGCTAATGCGTGGAATTGAAGATGTGTTATACAAACAAAACTTCGTGACGATTTTATGTAACGCTGATTCTGACCATCAAAAAGAAATTGAGTATTTAGCCGAATTAGCACGACGAGGCGTCGATGGGTTTATCATAGCTACTTCCGCTGTTTCGACTACAGCAATCAATGAAAATCTCAAGAAACAAAATCGACCTTTTATTGTGTTGGATCAAAAAAAGGCTGAAGGATTTAGTGATGCGATCAGCACAGATGATTTTCGTGGAGGATACTTGGCTGGTACACACTTACTTCATTTAGGTCACCAATCCATTGCGCTCGTTTATCCACAAAATCCCCCTGAAAACGTCTATCGTAGGATCGAGGGTTTTAAACATGCACTAGATTTTTATCAGCTCTCGCACGACAATTTATTGTTACTACCTACTCATTTTTCTAAAAATGGTGGGTACCAGGTCGTTCCAACGATTCTTAATTCCTCTGCGACCGCAATCTTTGCCTTAAACGACGAGCTCGCTTTTGGTATTTATCGTGGGTTGGAAGAACATGGAAAGAAAATCCCCGAAGATTATAGTGTGATTGGATACGATAATGTGGATATGTGTGAATATGTCAAACCAAAATTAACGACGATCGCTCAACCAATTTTTGAATTAGGTCAATCTGCTGCTCAATTATTATTAGCCCGTATCCAGTCGCCTGAAAAAGAATGGAGCGAAAAATTATTACCAGTAGAATTGAAAAAAAGAGCTTCAACTAAGCGTGTAAGTAGCATTTGTGAATAAATTATGAAGAAAAAAATAAAACATGATGAAGTATTTTTGTGTTTTATTTTTTTTTTGTTTTTTACGGTCGTTATTTTTACAAATATTTTGTAGAAATCTATCTCCTTTGGTACAATTTAAGTAGTATGACCATTTCCCCCAAATTTGTTCTCCCCCAACAAATTAATGGCATGCAGAATAATTAAAATGTTAAAGCGAAGCGACTTATTAGAAAAAAGAATCGTAGCTTATTAATCAAAAAAATCAGATCTTTGTTATGTATTAACAACAGTTGCATGAGCATAGAGACTCGTCACAAGCAAAAAGAAAAGGAGTACCGCATATGAACAAAAATAAAGCAATACGCCTACTTGCTGCATCTTGGCTGATTGCTCCAACGATTTTATCGACTCAAGCTGTTTTTGCAACAGAAAACCAACCAACAACTACAAGTAGCTCACTTGTTTCGGGAAATGATTCTGTAACTTCAACAGCATCAAGTACAGACACAACTGAATCGTCCACCACAGATTCATCAGCCACAACTGGCTCAACGGGTGAATCATCAACCACTGATTCATCAACGACTGAAACAGGTGAATCAACTGAGAAACCTGCGGAAGAAGTTGCGACACATACACTGACGGTTAATCCCGAATTACTGGGGAAAATTAAGCTGTCTGTTATCAGTAACGCCCCTCGAGAAGAAAAAGAGTTGACCATCCAACCTAATGGCACGGTCAGTGGATTGAAAGAAGGAACGAAAGTGTTCTATGAAATCACCCCTCCTAAAGGTGAAAAATTACTTTCTTTCCAAGTAAATGGTGCCCAAGAAGTGAATTATCAAAAAAGATTCTTTGTCGTTGGTGTAATGGATCTATCATTGACTGCTTCATTCAACACACCAACGGTTCCATCTGAAGACTCTTCTACTCAGGATACGACTAATTCAGCTGGAAATACGCAAGATTCTTCTCAAACGACAAAACCTAATGATACAACGAAACCTAGCACAGACAAAAATAAACCAACTGATAGTTCAAAAGAACAATCGAAACCGTCAACGTCAACCAGTAACGATTCAGTTGTTTCAGCGAATACCAATAATTCTTCCAATCACCAAACAAATGACAAAAATAAAGGTCAACAGGCAGGAATTGAAAATCCTGTAGACGGGTCCTCCGATTTTGTCAGCAAAACACCGATTGAAACAACTTTACCAACAAACACGACAGCAGTTCAAAAAGAAATCGTGAAAGAAGCCTATAAATATTTAGGCAGACCCTACGTTTGGGGAGCAAAAGGACCAAGTACATTTGACTGTTCGGGTTTAGCTTATTATGTTTACATGAAGGCCACTGGTCATTATATCGGTGGATGGACAGGTGAACAACAATACGCTGGAACACAGATTCCAGTAGATCAAGCACAACCAGGTGACTTAGTATTCTGGGGACCTTCCTCAGGTGTCACTCATCACGTTGGGATTTATATTGGTAATGGACAATTTATTCATGCCCCTCAACCAGGTGACAAAGTTCGGATTACTTCAATTGCTGATTTCAGACCAGATTTTGCAGTACGTGTCAATATCGCAGGTCTACCAAGCGTGACTGACCAACTGAAAAACCAGTCGATTTTAGATGGTTTAAATGATTCATTCAACTTTACAAAAAATCAAACAACGGATCAGTTTTTGAAAAAAATTGCTACAAGCGCGCAAGAAATTGGTCAAAAAGAAGGCATCTACGCTTCTGTTATGATGGCTCAAGCGATTTTAGAAAGTGGTTCTGGCAATAGTTTGTTGGCAAGTGAACCAAACTATAATCTGTTTGGCATAAAAGGAACTTATGAAGGAAAAAGTGTTTTGTTCAATACTTTGGAACAAGACAGCAACGGTGCAAATTACCAAATCCATGCAACCTTCCGTAAATACCCTTCTTATAAAGAAAGCTTAGAAGACTATGCGAAATTGATCAAAGGCGGGTTGTCCAATAACAAAGATTTCTACAAACCAACTTGGAAATCTGAAGCCAAAAGTTATAAAGAGGCAACGAAGTATCTGGAAGGCCGCTATGCTACAGATAAACAATACGCCAAAAAATTGAATGCGATCATTGAATCGTATGATTTAACTAAATACGATGAACCGAAAAAAGAAGATAATAAAGAAACCAAAGTTAAAAATGTTTCAAAACCTTTGGTAGTACCTGTGTCTTGGGATAAGAATGAGATGTCGCTAGTTGATGTAGACACTTGGTCTTTAAAAACAATTACGAAAAAACCAGAATATCTTTCTACAATGAAAACACCAAATTACTGGGAATTGTACTTGCAACTATCTGCCAGAGAAATTCCAAAAACGACTGTCATTAAAGTCAAAGCCGACACCATTCCTTTATTGAAAAACTTAGCGATCATCCATCCATCATGGAGTAGATTAACTTAAAAAAAGCTATGACAGAAGTGTCTAGCTCTGAAAACAAGCCGGAGATGAGGTTGAGACAAGTTTTGTCTCAGTCTCTTCTCCGGCTTATTCATGTTTAGAGTGAACGTGTGATGTCTCAGATGTTTTTTGTTTTAGCGTACACAAAAAGCACACAACCTTGTAAGATTCAAGTAACGAACAAAAATCAAAGGAGTGTGCCTTTTGTTAAACTATTGGATCGTCCATCAAACCACTTCAGTAACCCATATGGAACAATTTATTCCAGAAGCTGATATTACCTAGTCAATACCTCAGATGAACCAATGCTTCTTTTTCGTCTCTTTAACAAGTGCTATCGATGAAACCAACCAATTTCACCTATTTAGAGTATTTTTATTTCTCTCTTTTCAAAACAATACTTGTATATAACCAAACAGTCAATACATAGTAAATAAAGTACATGACAAAGAAAATTCCGAACGGTATCAACACATCACGATATGGATCATTCATTAAAAATTCAAATAGTCTTAAACCAAATAAGACATGGATCGCTCCTAAAATACCAGGTGCTAAGAATAAAACACCAATTTCTCGTCGAATCGATTGTCTTAATAAGCCACGAGTCGCACCGATTTTTTCTAACATCGTATATCGACCAATATCGCTCTTACTACCTGAGAGAATCTTAAACATCAAGCAACTTGCTAACATCGCTAAGAACGCAATTCCTAGGAAGAAGCCCATAAATTCCATCCCTGAGAAAATACCATTCACTTGTTGATACATTTCATATTTTTGTCCACTCATGGCTTGGTAATCTTTCAACTCTGGATTGACTTGATTATTTTCTTTTACTAATGTTTCGATACCTGGTAAACTTGCTTCAAAATCTTTGACTGTAATTAATTGTAACGTTGTTTCTGGCAACGCTAATTGATCGAATTCACTCGCACGAACTAATTTTATTCCCTTCGCTTGTTGCGTAGGTAATTCGTTTTGTCTTAATGTCTCTTGCAACTCACTTGATTTTGCGATTTCTTCAGCAGTTGCTGTCTTTACTTTGTTATCCGCAAAATTGTTCCCACTATATGCAATATATCTAAGCGGCTCTTTTTCCCATTCATCATAATTGTAATAAACGTATTGTTCATCTTCTTTTTGAGCATAGATGTTATTTGACGTTGGATTTAGTTCTCTGACTTTTCCTTGGTCAATCTTTTGTGCATTGTTTAGAACTAAATCATAAGCGTTTGATGAATTGGTCAATGCGGAGATTTGATTTCTGAATCCTAAACCAACTGTTAACGCTCCTAAAGCTAAAGCAAATAAGATCGCTACCATTGAAAGCATTTGCGTATAGTCCCGAATCCTAAAGCTTAATTGTGATAAGGTAAAGTTGTTCAACTTTTTCAATGAAATACCTTCTGATTTTTTCAGTAAAGACAAGAAGAAAATAATCACTGAATGGAAAATGAAATAGGTTCCCAGACAAATCGTTACGAGGGAAATCCCTAAACCAGACAATCCGATACGTACAATTTCTGATAGAACGTAATAACCAACGCCTAATAAAACAACCCCTAATACAACTTCAAGTAAAAATAAAAATTTATTTTGTTTCATTCGTGTTGGTGTAGCTTCCGCACGAATCAATGTAAGAATTGGCTTTTTCACAATTGAAAAAGCATTGGTGATTGCTGCTAATAAAAATAAAACAGCAAAAAAGAAAAGAGTGATCAGAATACCCTTTACACTAAATGGTGTAAAATGTGTAATTGAAATGTTTAATTGTTCAACGAGTACTCGTTCCACAATACTTGTTAGCCCTACACCAATCGCAGAGCCGACGACGGTCGCTGTAGCACCCACAACAAATGTTTCGGTAAAAATCATTTGTGCAATTTTTCTGCCCTTAGCCCCTAACATCATAAACATTGCATAATCTTTCTGACGCATCGCCATTAAAAATGAATTAGCATAAAGGATGTACACAAAAGTAATGATTGCTAATAATACCGAGCCAAAATGAAAAATTAAAACAGTTGCGCCAACGGTAGAATTACTTTCTAAAAACGCTTCATTGCTTGCAATTGACTCGAACATATAAAAAATAGCTGAAGTCATAACCAAACCTGAAAATAATACAATATAATCTCTTAAACGCCCTTTAATCCCAGTAAGCGATAATTTCCAAAGCATGTTTTTTCCTCCCCTTACTGTTCTAGATTTCCTAAGATCGTTAGAATATGACGATAAAACTCATCACGGCTTTGCTCGCCACGTTTGACTTCTTCGTGGATACCGCCATCTTTGATAAATAAGATTCGTTCACAGTAGCTGGCAGAAAACGGATCATGTGTTACTAATAGAATTGAAACATCATCTTTTTGATTCAATTCTTTCATCGTATCTAGCAAATCACGCGCACTCTTAGAATCTAAAGCTCCAGTCGGTTCATCACCTAATAAGATCGTTGGTTGTGTAACCAAGGCACGAGCTGCTGCTACCCGTTGTTTTTGACCACCTGAAATTTCAGAAGGATAACTTCCCATGATATGAGAAATCGATAAACGTTCTGCTACTGCTTTGACCCGTCGCTTGATTTCTTTAGGTTTAACACCTTGTAAGGAAAGTGGTACTGCAATGTTTTCTTGTGCAGTTAAGTTTTCTAGTAAATTAAAATCTTGGAAAATAAAGCCAATCTCTTTCGCACGAAAGTCTGCTAATTGGTTTCCCTTTAACTTCGTTACATCGTTTTGATTGATTCGGATATTTCCGTCTGTGGGTTTATCTAATGTAGATAAAATATTTAACAACGTTGATTTACCAGATCCAGAAGCCCCCATGATTCCGATAAATTCTCCTTTTTCTACTGTAAAGCTAATCCCACTTAAGGCTTGTGTCTTCTTCTCATTATTCTTACCGTAGATTTTTGTTACATTTTGAACCTCAACAATTTTTTCCATTTTCATCTATCCTTTACTTAGTTTTTCTTGTGCTAACTTAGGTATATCGTTTTGTTTGACTTCTTCATAAGAAGTGACACCTTTGCTTTTATTCCATGTAATCTCTAAATAGGCTCCTTTTCTTAAAGGACGCGGTTTTTGTCCATTAAATGTTAGTATTTTTTCACTTCCCTTTTCATCATATCCGGGAAGAGTATATTTATATTGGATGGTTATTTCATCACGATTATCTTTTATTTCCTCTTTTTCTCCATCTGTCGTAATTTTGACATAGTAGCTATCGCCACCCATGATCATTCGATCCGCAATTTTTAGGCCCCCAAAGATAAAAACTACCGAACCTAATACCAACGCTGCAATGGAAATGCCAATCCCGACCAGTAGTTTCTTCATTTCCTCTCCTTCTTTCACATATGATAGGGCAATTATAAAAAAAAAGACCGTATTTTACCTTTGATTTAACTGTCAAATATCTTTCAATATTGTCATTTATCTATCACAAAGCAAAAGAGTGATTCGCAAGCTTGAATCGAATCGTTTTTTATTTAGATAATAGTTTGATGAATTTTATAAAAAGAAGTTGAGATAAAAGTGTTTAGCATCAAGAAATAAGAAGGAATTTCCGAAAACTGCTTCTCAAATTTTTTGAAGATGCCGCTTTGATCTTACCGTGAACAAGAGGTCAGCTCTTTGAACGCCGTGAATCAGAGGTCGTGAAAACATCGGGTAGCTCTGATGACAATAAGAAGGAATTTTTTGAAACAGCTTCTCATGTTTTGAAAAATTCAGGCTTATTTCAAGGAGCTGATGTTTGAACACCGTTTAAAGCAAGAGGCTGTGAAAGAAGTGTTCAACTCCGAGCGAATAAGAGAGGATTTTTTAAAATAGCTCCTCATATTTTAGAAAATCATCGCTTATTGTTGAGGAGTTGCTTCTTGAACGCCGTTTAGCAAGAGGTCGTGAAAAGAGTGACTTGACCTGAGCGTTAAGGATGAAAATCTTGAAACAGCTCCCCATGTTTTGAGATTTTTGACTTATCGCCGAAGGTCAGCTCTTTGAACACCGTTTATTCGTTTTTAGAGATACTAAAAAAGACTGAGTTTTGGCTCAGTCTCTGACTACTCTACTGTTCTATTATAGAAAAAATACAGTTGAAAAATTCGTTACAATCATACGATATTTACTCAATAATGGCTATTTTTCTTTCACTGTCCCTGTATTAATGACTGGTTGTGTTCCTTTATCTGTAATAATCGAAACAAGTAGGTTATTGATCAATTGGACTTTCCGATCATCTGTGAAATTGATTTCTTGTCCTGTTTCAATTTGTTCCAATGCCATTTGTGTCATCGTAACTGCTCCTTCAACGATCGTTTGCCGAGCAGATAAAATAGCTTTTGCTTGTTGTCTTTGTAACATTGCACTAGCAATTTCAGTCGCATACGCTAGATGATTCAATCTCGTTTCAATCACCTCGACCCCAGCAACAGATAACCGCTCTTGTAGCTCGTTGGCTAATTCATCAGAGATGGCAGTCGTATTGCCTCGCAAAGTCAAATCTTCTTCATTGAAAGTATCATAAGGGTATTGGCTGGCAATATGACGAATCGCTGTCTCACTTTGAATCTCAACAAAGTCTTGGTAATACGCCACATCGAACAACGCCTTAGCCGTATCAACAACTTTAAAGACTACGACGGCAGATATTTCGATGGGATTGCCATCTAGATCGTTCACCTTTAAAACCGAACTGTTAAAATTTCGTACTTTTAAAGATAAGTTGATTTTTTGTGCAAACGGAACCGTTAAGAAAAACCCACTTTCTCGTATCGTCCCAATGTACTGTCCAAAAAACAAAATAACTTTTGCCTGGTTGGGACTAACAACCGTTGCGGAGCTTAATAGTGCAATAGCAATCAACCAACAAACGAAACCCATGACCGTCTGGAAGATCGCTCCACTTGTCATGCCAAAATAGAATAAGAAGCCGCCGATACCAACTAATAACACCAAACCGATCAATCCAATATACCCATTTACATAAACCGCTTTCTTTTCACTCATCACTTAGTTCCTTTCTTAGACCATTCCTACATGATTGGTTTCTTTCTAATCCGTGCCATCACTCCCTCTAATTCTAATTCCTTATCTTCTGTGATATACCAACCGCTCACTTGTGGTCCTCCGGAAGTTTGGGGTAGATATTCTAACCTTGTGCGTACCCAATGTTTTTCTTCGGTAAAATAATCTTCCACTAAAATCTCTAAATCAATTCCTGCAGAAAGAATCAAATTCTCTCGAACTGATTTGAACACAAAACGCTCTTTTTCTTCGTCGTACTTTAAGATCCCTGTATCTAAAATCGGCAAAGAGTAATAGTCTAATTCCCTCTTTACTTTCAATAAATGATGGAATACTTCATTGTAAACTTGTTCTAATTGCCGACCTTCTGAGTTATTCGGGTAATCGATCATCACACGTTCTTTTTTTGTATCATAATATTTATGATTAAGTTCCGTGAGATAATTATGTAATTTTGTTATTTCTAACTGTAGCTCTTCTCGTTTCGCTTCATCTATTCTCATCTATTTTTCCACCTTATTATCTCAGCTGTGTTTTCTCTATTTTCTCTTATTTTACTACAGATTTGTAAGTTAAGCGATGAAAAAAATCGTTCTTCCCCATGATACTGCCCGATGTCTTAGCATCCTAACAGTCATGTCTGTTATATTAGCTAACCTATCTGAGAAACTATCTATCAAACACCTATCCGAGATAAAAGATGTAAAATCGTTATCTAAATGTGAATAAACCGTTATTCGAAAAAAACTTTTACGTGGATCATCATCCATAATCAACGACCGCCATTCAAAATCTTTTGAAAAAAATCGCTTAATCAAAAAATCGAAAAGTTCCAAAAATAGTTGCACCTATCTTTGAACCTCTTCGATTTATTTCTCTTTACTTCCTCTTAATGACAGACTTTATCCTTTTTAAACATCATACTGATGGTTTTCGTCAGCTATCACCACACTACTATCATAACCAGTGATTTTTATATTGTTTTCTCCTTTGATCACTGTTTTGATTGGTAATTCTTCATTATTTTTTGTGACAGTTGACATCCCTAATAGATCAATATCTAATCCAATCTCTCCATTATCAAGAAAGTCTACATAGCAATTTTCTAACATAACTGTTCCTTGGGTATTTTTGAATCCATTTAAGAATAGATTCCCATACTTGGCATTCAATTCGATGTTTGAAATATCTGAATTATCAATATTTACATAACTTTGCACAGAATTTACTTTAACTTTTTTTCCATCAACTTTATTAAATGTAATGTATCCACCATTATTTGTAACGGAAACATTCTCACTCACTACGTCATTTAATAAAAGTTGTCCTTGCTCTCCTTCTAACACAAGTTGATCTAAAGGAAGTTCGCTAGGAACTGTCAGGGTGATTTTGGATGTGTTATTCATTACATGAAACAAGACGTTTTGTTCACGACCATTTCCGTTAATCGTCAAAGTATCTCCTTTAGTAGTGACTTGAGGTTTACTTGCTTTTTCATACGTAGAGTTAACTTCAAAATTTTTGCCACGTTTGATCTCAACTTGTTGGTATTGTGCATTGACCACTATTTTGTTGATTTTTTCTTTTGTCGATATCACTTGTGAGTCATGGTTCATTTCGACCAATTGAGGGCCATTTTCCCAAGCAAGGCTTCGGTGCGTCCCAAACGCATAGGTTGTCCCAGCAAGTAAGCCACCACTAACCATCAAGCCTAGACCAGCCATTAAAAAATATTTTAATTTCATCTTCACACCTCTTTTTCTTATAACTTCGACGAATGAATCGCACGTCTCGTTACAAAACGACGTCCGACCCACTTCACAAAATTCATCATCATTTTAAATATCCATTTTGTCATTTTCAGAAGGAGCGGCGCACAGAAGACGACGGTTCCGGTAGCGAATAGCCCTAATCCAACGTAAAATAATCCACTTTCTATCGACTGCCCCAACACACCAATACCCGAAACAACTGAAAATAATCCAAGCCCTAAAACAGTAATACAACCGACATAACCACCTACCAGCAAAGCGACTAATAGACATAATAACCCCACGATCACTGCAACAAAACCAATCGCCAAAGGAATCAACAGAGGGGAGGCACATAAGCCAATCACGATCATCCAAATCAACCGAATTTGTCGTTTAGAACTTCTTGGGTTGACTTCATCTGTTGCTGAATCATCTTGTTCAGAGAAATAATTGATTTTCAATTTAAGCGCAAACTGTTTAGGCGTACCATATTCTTCAATGATTTGATCAATTGTTTTGCCAGAATCTAAAAAATATTCTTCATAATATTGAATCAAATCGAATCGGTCATCTTCAGGAATCTCTTGGATTTCCTCTATTACCTCATCTAAATATTCATTCATGTTTATTATCCTCCAATAATCGATTTAAGGAATCTCGAAAGACGATCCACTCATCAATAATATCTTCTAACCGATTATACCCCGCTGGTGTTAATTGATAATATCGACGATTTCTTCCTTCAAAGGGTTCATCATAAGTATCTAAAAATCCTTCTTTTTTTAACCTTCTTAAGACGGGATACATCGTTGACTCACTTACCGACAGGCTTTCCTGTACGATTTTAGTCAACGCATAACCATACATATCTTCTTTACTCAATGCAGCTAAGACAGTGCCATCAAGTAATATCGTTGGAACTTGGATGTGCATTCCTTCACCTTCTTTTATACAATATCTTCTTTCACAACATATTATACTACATATAATATTGTTTTAAAATATAAATGTTGATTATTTTTAAATAAAATAGCATAATACTTAGATCTAAAATCTATAAATAACGCCCCGAAATCAATTGCTGCTTCAGATTATTAGAGTTGAGCCATTTGAGAAAGACAAAAACATACTAAGATGAGTGGGCAAGATATTCGACGGAATACCTTACCCACTCATCTTAGTATGTTTCTTTTATAACGTAATTGATCTGGTTTTAGTTCATAATAAAACAATTGAACAGAGCAACTACTTCATCATTAAAGTTTAGCTTTTTATTTTTTCAAGCTGATCACAGCTGTGGTTCCTACCTCAGGAATGCTGTTATAGCGTATCGTACCCTCATGCAATTCAAGGATTTTTTTTACCAAAGACAATCCCAAGCCATTGCCAGCCATCTGACGGCTTGTGTCTCCTTGATAAAATTTTTCAAAAATGCGATTTTGAGTTTCTTCGTTCATCCCTACACCTGAATCCGTTACTTCCAATAAAATATCTGTAGCATTTTGAGTCAAACGAATTTCGATCTTGCCATCAGGTTGATTATACTTGATCGCATTATCCATGATATTCAACCACACCTGGTATAAAAATTCTTCGTTTCCCTCATAAAAGACCGTATCCAAATCGATATGCAACTTCAACCCTTCCCATTTAGGTTGCAAAAACACGATGACTTCTCGTATTTGTTCATCTAAACGAAATTTATGCTTTTCGATTTTGACACTTTGGTTTTCTAACTTATTTAGTTTCAAGATATTTTCAGTCAACTGTGAGAGCTGAGTAATATTTTCAATCAATCGTTGCAAAAACACTTGCTTCTCTTCTTCTGGAATATCTGGTGCTTGTAACAATTGGACATAGCCTTGGATCGTCGCTAGTGGTGTTTTAAACTCATGTGAAACACTCGAAACAAAATCATTTCTTAGCGTTTCGATGCTATTGAGTTCTTGGACCATCACGTTGAAATCTTTATATAACTGTTGGACTTCTGCGACTTTGGGAGGTTCCTCCATTCGAATAGAAAAATCACCTGTAGCTACTTTACTCATATTTTTACGTAGTTCACTGATTGGCTTCAAGATCCTATGACCGACAAAGCCAGAGATTACCGTGCCGACGATCATGCTAAAAAAAGCAAAAACGAATAACGGATAGAGTGTTGGTCGTTCAGATGGCGTAACGTTTTGATGAGAAAGCAAAAAAATAAAGCCTAAGAAGCACAGTAGAGTCACTAATATTGAAACAAACACAATGCTAGCAAAGTAGATCCACAGTTGAGAGTATAATTTCTTTTTCATCTTTTGACCTCCGCTTTATACCCGAGTCCTCTAACGGTGATGAGCTGAAAATCTTCACTTGCTTCAAAACGTGTCCTTAATCGTTTGATATGTACATCGATCGTTCGTTCTTCTGTATTTGTATCCAATCCCCAAATATCATCCATCAATTGTTGTCTCGTAAAAATCTTATTCGGGTAAGCTAACAGTTTGTAAAGCAAAAGAAATTCTTTCTGAGGCAGCACACTGACCTTTTCATTTTGTCTTACTTCATACGTTTCCTGATCTAAGGTAGTATTTCCAATATTCAATTGATTACTATGATTGATTTTTGCTCGCCTTAATAACGCTTCCACACGTAAAACCATTTCATTGACATCTACGGGTTTCGTCATGTAATCATCCGTTCCTAACTGGAAACCACGTTTTTTATCTTCAAAATCGGCTTTAGCCGTGATCATCAGCACAGGAAGCTCTATTTTTCCATCTCGTAAACTTTCCAACAATTCATAACCATCCATCTCAGGCATCATGATATCGGTAATAATCAATTCTACATGAAAATTTTCCAATCGTGCTAGTGCTTCTGTTCCACTACTAGCTGTGACTACCGAAAACCCAGCATGTTCTAATACTGAACGATAAAGCAATTGTAAATTTTCATCATCTTCTACTACTAATATACGGTTCATTTTATTCCCTCGATTTTTTGAAAAATTTCTTGTTTCTTTCTGATTGTTCATATTGAGTTAACATTCATTGATTATACTGCGTTTATTGTTCTGATATACTTTTAAGTATACCGAATATTCTAATAAGAAAGAAGGACGAATATGCTACAACTTAAAGATATAAAGAAATATTATAAAGTTGGCGAAACAACGACTAAAGCATTAGATGGCGTATCTGTTGCCTTTAGAAAAAAAGAATTTGTTGCCATTCTTGGTCCAAGTGGTTCAGGAAAAACAACGATGTTGAATGTCATCGGTGGCTTAGACAACTATGATTCCGGAGATATGGTGATCAACGGAAAGTCCACAAAAGACTTTAAAGATAGCGATTGGGATGCTTACCGAAATAATTCGATTGGTTTTATTTTTCAAAGTTATAACTTGATTGGACATTTAGGAATCATCGAAAATGTTGAATTGGGGATGACACTTAGCGGTGTGGCCAAAGAAGAAAAACGCCAAAAGGCTGAGGAAGCCTTACGCCGTGTCGGTTTAACGGATCATATGCACAAAAAACCAAACCAATTATCTGGCGGACAAATGCAACGGGTCGCAATTGCCCGTGCTTTAGCCAACGATCCAGATATCCTCTTATGCGATGAACCAACTGGAGCTCTAGATACCGAAACAAGTATCCAAATCATGGAATTGATCCAAGAACTATCTAATGAGAAGCTAGTAATCATGGTTACACATAACCCCGATCTTGCTCATCAATATGCAGATCGAATCATTGAATTTTCAGATGGTAAAATCTTGGCAGATTCACATCCTCATATCGAACGACCAAAAGATGATCAATTCAATTTACGTCGGACAAAAATGAGTTTCTGGACAGCCTTGAAACTTTCATTTAATAATATCCGCACGAAAAAGGGGCGAACATTTTTGACGTCCTTTGCTTCAAGTATTGGGATCATCGGGATTGCGATCGTCTTGGCATTATCTTCAGGCTTCCAAAAACAAATTGATAAAACACAGTCTGAAACGATGGCAAAATTCCCGATCACTATCTCCAAAGTGACAACCAATCGTTCAACAGATTCTGCTTCATTGGGTACTAGTAAAGCGGATTATCCAAATACAAAACAGGTAACTGCTAAAATCAGTGATGAAGATAAAGCACAGCACACCAATAAAATCGACCAATCTTATGTAGATTATGTCAAAGATATCGATCCTAATTTAAGTAATAATATTGGCTTTACTCGTGCTACTGGTATCAATATGCTTCGCCAAGTTGATGGTAAAGTGCAACCAGTAAGTTTCTCTAACCAAAACCCTGAAAACGAATCATTATCATTATCAAGCACGATGTCTGCTATGACGGGTGTCGGTGTTTCCAGTTTTCCAACACAGTTAGACAATCAAAAAGAAAACTTTTTAAAAGCGAACTATTCACTGCTTTCAGGCAGTTATCCTGCTTCTGCGAATGACGTGGTCTTGATCGTAGATGGTAACAACAATACAAATATCAATGCTTTGAAAAACCTAGGATTTGACGTAAAAGACGGTCAAAAACTAGACTTTGATCGCATTGTTGGGACAACTTTCAAAGTGATCAACAACAATGATTACTACACGAAATTACCTACTGGCAACTTTATTCCAAATACTGATTACGATACGATGTATGCTAATTCAACGAGTGAAGTAAAGATTGCAGGGATTTTACGAGTAAAATCTTCTTCAACAATGAATCTTCTTTCCCCTGGAATTGCATATAGTGATCAATTAACGACACAAATCGTTAACGAAAATAAAGATTCTGAAATTGTAAAAGCGCAAAAAGATAGTGATACGAATGTGATGTCCAACGAAAAAGTGGATGAAACAGCTAAACAATCACTGATCAGCTATTTAGGCGGTGATAGCATCCCAACTAGCATCATGATCTATCCAAATAACTTTGGTGACAAAGAAAAAATCCTTGATTACTTAGATGCTTACAACAAAGGAAAAGCAGAAGAAGATAAAATCATTTACTCTGACTTAGCAGGAACAATGACTGAATTGACTGGTGGATTGATGGATGCCATCACTTATGTATTGGTTGCTTTTGCTGGTATCTCACTAGTGACAAGTATGATCATGATCAGTATTATCACGTATACTTCAGTCATCGAACGTACCAAAGAAATCGGGGTGTTAAAAGCATTAGGGGCTCGTAAAAAAGATATCACTCGTGTTTTTGACGCAGAAACTTGTATCTTAGGAATTTCTTCGGGCTTATTAGGTGTTTTGATTGCTTGGTTAGCAACGTTCCCAATCAATCATTTACTCTATCAAATGACTGATCTAAAAAATGTGGCTCAACTGAACCCACTCCATGCACTGATCCTCGTGATCGTCTCTACGATCTTAACGATGTTAGGTGGGCACATCCCAGCAAGAATGGCTGCTAAAAAAGATGCAGCGATTGCTTTGCGGGCAGAATAAACGATTGATATTGTTTGAAAGAGATTGAGAAGTCCTTAGCAGCAAGAAATAAGAAGGAATTTCCGACAATTGACAAGAAACACAAATACTTGTTTTCCCTGTTGATTGTCGTCTACTTGGTTCTTCTCAAATTTTTGGACAATTTCGGCTTATTGCCGAAGGTCAGACTTTGAACACTATTTATTCTTTTTTAGAGATACTAGAAGAAACTGAGACAAGTTTTAGCTCAGTTTCTTCTTTATTTTTTAGTCAGTAATATTATGTGTTAGAAACAACATAGCATGCACTGTTGACTGGATTGTAAGAATAGTAGATGTACCACTCTTGCGTGTAGACCCCCCCAGCACATATTGCTTCTCCAATTGCAACTTTAGAGCTGTAGGTATTCCCTATTTCTGTATCTATGTTTTTTACAGTTAAATGATAGAATATGCATCTTTTAGAAAACGCTTAAATAGCCAAAATTATTTTTATGTATTTGAAACTTTTTCCTATTTATTTGACTCTAATAGATGTAAGAGAAAAAATCTTTATGAAGTGGGAGGAAAATCGTGTGCCCAGTGATTTATTTTTAGTAAAAAAAGCAAAGGAGGGAGATAAAGAGGCATTTGTCCAATTGTTTAAAAGTTATGAAGCTGTTCTCTATAATACAGCGCGTAAGTTTTTGAACAATTCAGAAGATATTGCAGATTGTTTACAAGAAACAGCATTGACGGCCTACAAAAATATCCAAAGCGTGCAAAAACCAGAATATTTTAACACCTGGTTATGCAAAATTCTCATTAATAATTGCAAAAAAATTCTCAAAAAATCAAAGAAAGAAACTTTTTATGTAGAATATGAGGAAGAAAAAAATACAACGATACGTTCAATGGAATTAAAACACATGCTACAAAAATTAGATTTGAAATATCGAATTCCGTTGGTGCTCTATTACTATAATGGGTTTTCCATCAAAGAAATCAGCACGATATTATCTGAACCAGTCAATACAGTGAAGACACACCTTGCTCGAGGGAAAAAACTACTAAAAATAGAGGAGAGCTAGGAGGAGAAAAAATGACTATTTCTGAAAAGAAATTTATGGAAGAACTCAAAAAAGAGGAACGCTTACCCTCAGAAGTACGAACCAAATTAGAAGCCACCTATGACTCTATACGAAAGGAGAAACAGGTTCCACTTAAAAACTACATAAAAAAACGGGTTTATTTGATAGCTGTTGCCGTATTTCTCATAAGTATCTGTTTGTATGCTTACTCACCCTTAGGCACTGCAACTGCTAATTTTTTACGGTTTGGGAAATTTACTTCTGGAACATTGAATCAAGAAGGGTTTATTTCCAACCAACAACTTACAGCCTATGATAAAAAAGCAGATATACAGTTAACAGAACTCTATGTAGATAAAAATGAACTAGGGTTACATTTTACTGTTCATCTTCCAAAAAACTCGGAGCTTTTAAACAAAAAATGGGAGAAATATGGATTAAATTTTGGGATCAAAAATGGGCAAGATCAGTATTTGATTGATTTTCGTTCAGGACTAGCAGAAGAAAAAGAAGACTTGTCGCTATTCCGTTCGATCAATGAGGAACAGAGCATTGATCGAGAAACAAACACATTGGAATTTATTTACAATCTACATCCTACAAAAACGGGCTCGGTTCCCTCTCTTGAAGAGACAACCATACAAATCAATGGCATCACAGCCTACAGAACAAGTGACCCAAAAGCATATTCTATTTTTAAAGGCGAATGGGAACTACCTATTGATACAAGTAAAATCAACTATTTTGACGAAATAAATTTTACTCCAAAAAATAATCACCTTTTACCGATTGAGCAAGCAATGGCGTATCCTACTAATTTTGTCATTCGTTTTAAAGATGAACAAGACTTTTTGAAAAAGTTGCCAAAGCCAAAAAGTAATGCCGACAACAATATTCAATTAAAAATAGTAACTGAAAAGACGACAACCTATTACCCATATTCTAAATTTACTTCTGTTACTGAAGGATCACATAACTATTGGGATATGACTTTTGACTATTCTGGATATGATCAACAAGCCTCGATTTATCTCGAATTGAAAGGAATCGGAGAAATTGAGTTAGAAAAATAGATCAGATTGTGGCAAATCCATCATGGTAGTTAATAAAAAATGAGCAGAAGACAACTATCTTCTGCTTTAATTTTTTGGAATCACTTCTACAGAAACGATATCACCGATGTCTTTCTCAATTTTTTTTCGAATATCTTTACGTATCCCTAAGATGTAGCAAATTGTTCCATCTTCGTTTTTCACCCCCATATTCACAATACTTCCCTCATATGCTACTCCATCAAATGTCGCTTGAACTTTGACTCGGCCTACACCAAACTCTTCTCTGAGATCATAAGGAAAAATGATATATGCGCCACCCTTACCTATTTCAGAAGCATAAATTTTTGACTGGAAAGAATATTTTTTTTGCATTTCCCCACCCCTTTTTTGTTCAGTATAACAAAAAAAAGGACTCTCCACAGCTGATCGTTCTACTGTAGGGAGGAGCCCTTTTTGAAATTAACTGATTCTTGCACTTACTTGATTAGCTGACTATTTATTTGCTTTGACTTCTTCAACTAATTTCGTTAATGCTTGTTGTTGGAATTGCGTTGCTAATTCTTTTGACAATGTTGCTTGTTCTTCTGGCGTCATGGCTGGATTTTCAGTCATAGCTTTCATCAGACCTTCTTGTACAAAAGCCTTTGCGTCGCTTTCCATCGTACTTTGTTGTTCTTTTACTCGTTGCGCTAATGTTTTTGCTTGATCCGTACTTAATTCGATCCAATCAGCTGGAATTTTAAAGGTGTTCACACGACTTGCATACTCGTGGTTATTGTCCGCTAGATTGAACCAGAATTTATACATATCATTTTTATAGACCCAATAAGTTGTTTTTGCTACTTTTTGCGCTTGACCAGTCGTACGTTCTACTTTATTGGTTTCATTATCAGTACCGGTAGCTTTTGGTTTCTTTTGGTCTTCATTCGTACGGTAAAGGTAGACTTTTTCAGTCCCGTCACCTAATGCTTGATATAAAAGCATATTTGCACTATCTGAATCAGCACTTGATACGATGTTAGTGGTTTTCGTTTCAGTTACTTTTTCCATACCAAAATGGTTGGATAAATTAGCCACGATCAACCCTAAGGATGCCACAAAGACTAACCCAAAAAGTAATGATACAATTGTTTGCCAAGCTTTTTTTGCAAAGATATTCATTAGGGCAAAAGCCACTAAACTAATGATCAATACGAAAATAATCATGCTTTATCCCCCGCTTTCGCTAGAACAGGTTCTTTTCTCTTCAATAAGAAGGCAATCACAAAACCAATCACACCAAAGACGATCGCCACAAAGAATGCTGCGTGGTAACCAGATAATGTCGCATTGATCGCTTGGTCTTTATAAGTTAAAGGCGTGCTTTCTAAGACTGATTTTGCAGGTAGATTATCTTTTGTTACATTGGTCAATACACTGATCAAAATAGCTGTCCCAATCGAACTAGCAATTTGTCGGAAGGTATTGTTTACTGCAGTCCCATGACTGATCAGTTTGTTTGGTAAAGCATTCATACCAGATGTTGTTACTGGCATCATAACCATAGAGATCCCAAACATCCGAATCGCATAGAGAACAACAATATATAAAACAGGCGTTGTTTTTGTTAAGAAAGCAAATGGTGCTGTTGCAGCGGTTAGCACGAACATCCCGACAATCGCTAAACGTTTTGCACCGTGTTTATCAAAGATCGCACCTGTAATCGGCATCATCGCCCCCATAATCAAGGCACCGGGTAGTAACATCAAGCCAGAATGAAAAGCTGATTCGCCACGGATATTTTGGATATATAGAGGAACAACCATTTCAGCACCGACCATCGCCATATTCGTCACACCAGCTAAAACTGCTGCAATCGTAAAGGTTGATGATTTAAATACACGCAGTTCCAAGAATGGATTTTCCAAACGAAGTTGGCGCCATGCAAATAAGGCAATAAATATTACCCCTACGATCAAGAAGCCGATCACTTTCGCACTGCCCCATCCAGCATCACCGACACTTGAAAATCCATAAAGCAAACTACCAAATCCAATTGTTGAAAGGATAGCAGATAGAATATCGATACTTGGATTTGATAACGGAATAACGCTTCGCATCAAGAAAAAGGCTAAGACCAAAACTAAGACGACAATTGGTAAGACCATACCAAATAGATCACGCCAATGATAGTTATCAATAATATAACCTGATAATGTTGGTCCTAAAGCTGGAGCCAATCCAATAACGATTCCTGACATCCCCATGGCAGATCCTCTTTTTTCTGGTGGGAAAATCGATAACATAATATTTTGTAATAAAGGCATTGAAACACCCACACCACAGGCTTGGATCAAACGTCCAATCAATAAAGTACTAAAGTTAGGGGCAACAAAACAGGTAATTGTTCCGATTAAAAAGACTGACATTGCTGATAAATATAAACTTCTTGAACTAAATTTATTGATCAGCCAAGCAGTAATCGGAATCATGATTCCGTTAACCAATAAGAACCCTGTTGTTAGCCATTGAACACTTGATGCAGAGATATCAAAATCTTTCATCAGCGTAGGAAAAGCTGTAGTTAATAAGGTTTGATTTAATACCGTACAAAAGGTACCAATCAATAAAACGACAACTAATAGTGTCCGATTATATGGTTTGCCGTAAATATCTACGGGTTGATTTTTATTCATATTTCTCCTTCTTTCTGAATTCTTTCTGAAACCACTTGAATACTTTAGTCCTATTTCGTTCATTTGTCAACCTACTTGACACATAAGTTATCCCAAGTATAATTAAGGAAAGTTAGACAACAAAAGGAGGGACAAAAATGGTAGGAGCATCCCTGAAACGTTTATTAGAAAATGATCATTTACTGGTAGGAATCAGTGAACTAAGTGAAATTGTCGGTGTGTCTCCACGTCAGTTACGATATTGGGAACAAAAAGAATTCATTCGTTCCGTTTCTACTGGTGTGAATTGTCCTAGAAAATATCAATTACCTACTGTTATCAAGGTTGAGATTATCAAAAAATATTTAGATGAAGGCTATACGTTGAACAAATCAGCTGAAAAAGCCGAAGAACGTCTAAAAAAAATGAAGCATGTCCGCAAAGTTTTTTCCAAATCAATCAAAGAAATCGAATTGATTGATGAAAGATATACTGTTTTATTGATCGGTGATTTCAAAGAGACAACTGAAGACTCAAAACTTTATATCATCCACGATGAAGCAACAGATGAACTCACGTATAAAATTGTCCCCGTAAGCGAAAAAATTGATTTCGAACAATTATTGAAAAATCTTTAAGCAATGAAAAATAAAATGTAGTCAATTATCCCAATTTCTCTTGTGTTTTACCAAAACAGTTTAAGAAATTGACGATAATCGACTACATTTTTTGCTTCTTTTCTATCTTTTTCAATTCACTACTATCATTAAATGAAGTTATTCAATTAAGTTTATCTTCTATTCTCTATTCCATTTATTATTTCTGTCTTTTTTGCTCTTCTAATACGCCCGTCAACCAATTCGCATATTCTGTTTCTCGATTGATCGCATGGGATAAAATCAAATAGTGCCCATAATTTTCTTCTTGTTCTTTTCTTGTTGGAAATATCCTCTCTTGACGTGCCAATAGATGTGCTCGCTTTTCTTCATGGAGATCCCTTTGCTGCTCAATGATCTCTCTCAACATCGGATCATTCACATCTTTCACAAAATATAATTTCAACACAAACTCGTCTCGATTGACTGGTAATTCATTCGTTGGCGTCCGAATCCATTCGTTTAACAATGCCTTTCCTTCATCCGTTAATTGATAGACTTTCTTCTCCAATTTCATCCCTGTAATTTCAACTTCATGTTTGATGATCCCTCGTTCTTCCATTCTTGCTAATTCAGGATAAATTTGACTATGCTTCGCTTGCCAAAACTCACCGATTTCATTTTTGAACGATTGGTTTAATTCATAGCCTGTCATCTTTTTTTTACTCAACAATCCTAACAAAATATAGCGTAGCGTATTTTTTCTCGCCATGCTCTCTCCTCCTTGACAAATCCTTTTATTCATTCTATCATAATCACGTAATCAAAAACATGTACTTTATTACATGTTTTAATTTAAAAGGAGCTGTTGTTTCATGAAAGAATTTAAAGAACTAGAAGATTTTATCGGTACACACTTTATTTATACGTACGATAATGGTTGGGAATATGAATGGTATGCTAAAAATGACCATACTGTCGACTATCGAATTCACGGCGGAATGGTCAAAGGCCGTTGGGTCAAAGATCAAGAAGCAGATATCGTTAAGTTAACAGATGGCGTCTTCAAAATTACTTGGACTGAACCAACTGGTACTGACGTGGCCTTGGATTTCATGCCCAATGAAAAAAAATTACATGGAACGATTTTCTTTCCTAAATGGGTTGAAGAACATCCTGAGATCACAGTTACTTTCCAAAATGAACATATAGCTGAGATGGAAGCAGCACGTGAAAAATATGAAACTTATCCAAAATTGTTAGTACCAGAGTTCGCTAACATTACTTATATGGGCGATGCTGGTCTCAATAATGAAGATGTCATTAGTGAAGCTCCTTATGAAGGAATGCCTAGTGATATCCGAGAAGGTCGTTATTTTGATAAAAACTATAAACGGATAAAATAAGAATCATTCGTAGATTTGACTATTAGTCTTATACGAATAGGGAAAAACAACCATAGCATCTCATACTATGGCTGTTTTTTTAATTAACTATTGATCTAAATAAAGCGAGCAACAAAGGATGTATTTTGAAAATTTCCTGTAATAATGATAATTTTTTTCATATTTTTTCGAATTTCTTGCCACTCTTTTAGGTAAGCTTTATGATTAAATAAGTTACACTATCAAAAAAGGAGTATGACAATTGAAAAAATATGTTCCGTATTTGACAATTTTACTATTTGCATTCTTATTTGTTATGCCAAATATCCTAACACATGACCTTATCATTGGAGCAGATGCACCATTTCATTATAACCGTTTTTACGATGCCGCTGAACAATTCGCTAATTGGGATTTCCATTATTTCCCTTCCATGTATGGATTTCAGCAAAGCGGGCGTATCGTCAATGCGATCTATGGTCCGTTGTTTGCTTATTTTCAAGGCTTGATCGTTTTAGTTTCAGGCAGTTGGTTCCACTATCAAATCTTATCAAACTTTATTCTCTTTGTGATCTCTGGTTGGTCGATGTTGACACTATTGAATTATGTACAGGTGAAAAAATGGGTCAGCATACCAATCTCGGTATTATTTATGACGACTTATTCCATTCAATATTGGGCAATCAATCAGGGCTTTACCAGTTGGGGCACCTGTTTTTATCCCTTATGCATGATTCCATTAGTGGACTTTGTTGTTCATAAAAAATTTCCTGTCTTGAAAGTTACCTTTTCAATTGCACTGATGACTCAGATCCACTTACTGTCCACCGTTATGTTGGTACTGATGTATATCCCTTTTTATCTTTATTATTTCTTTACTCAGACAGAAAAAGGCAAAGCAATCGGGCAACTGATCAAATCTGTCCTCTTTTATTTTGTACTAACAGCAAATATTTGGGCAGGATTAGCTATCGTCTATGGTGGAAATAAGATTTTGCCACCTTTTGTCAACCGAGAGATGAGCCAAAAAGCAATCAATCTGGATGGCAGCTATTGGTTAGCGTATCCCAAGATTTTCCCAATTTTTTTATTGATCGGACTAATACTGTATCTTCTTTTCCGCCGTCACTACGACATTTTTACAAAGTTACTTTTACGCACAAGTCTTGGATTCTTCCTACTTTCAACCAGTTTGATCCCTTGGACAACACTAGTGGAAAAAGAGGTACCTTTCGTAAGCTTGATCCAGTTTCCTTTTCGTTTCTTTGTCCCATTTACCTTGCTCTTTCTACTCTTTTTAGCACTTGCGCTAAATCAATGGGAAAAGAAAAATTGGTATCGTGCGTTGAGTGTCCTATTTCTCTTTGTCGCTTCTGCACAAACGATCCAAAACCTCTATCAGCATCTGGATAAATGGCAAGACGAAACATTTGTCAGCCGTCACACGTATCTCTTTGATACACCAGCAGAGGCAAGAAAAACATTTTATGACCATGATATGTCGACTAGTTTATTCGTTTTTCAAAAGACAACACCCGATTATCTACCAATCTATCATGAAACTAAAGCAAATAAATATGATCGCTATAATGAAGAAATCTTGGAAGGAGAAACCACGTTCATTAAATCTCATCCTGGAGGACGTTTAACGATCAAATGGAAAAACACTGGGGAAGAAACTGTCCATTTACCAGTCATTGTCTATGACCGCACAGTGTTACTGCAACACGGCAAAAAATTGACAGATTATCAATTAACAGATATCGGTACTCCTATCGTCAAACAGCACAATGGAATCAATGAGATCACTCTCTATTATGATTTACCAATTTTCTTTTACTTTGTGATGGCATTCTTCCTGATTGGTTGGTTCGTTTTGATCGGACTCTTTGTCAAAAATCGTTACCAGGTTTGGAGAATAACTAAAAAATAAGGGACTGGCTTCTGTGGATCAAAAAGAGAAATTCTCAACACGGAAGCTGTCTCTTTTTTATACCTTTTTATAAAATAGCAAACAAATCGTCAAATATAGTAGTCCTAATAAACGAATCGTGTTAGTAGCTACTTTTTTTTCTAAACATAAGAAAAAATATTTATTTACTCTCTTCTTTTATAAACTATACTAGAATACAGAAAAGAAGGAGTGATACATATGCCTCAAACAACGAATCGACAATTGACTTTGAAAAAAAAAATCGGACATGCTTTTGTTCATCAATCTACGAATACTCCCCTTAATACTGAGTCTCACCTTAAAATGATACTTAAAGATCTACCTGAGGATTCGCTATCAATTAAAGAATCAACTAATGAACAGCTGTATGAGCTGCCAAATAGTAAGACTGAGCCGCTATATGTAACTGTAATTGGTGATCGATCACCTACGCCCATTTCAAATGTTCGGTCAACGAGTGAATCAACTTGTATTAATGACCAAGATTATTCTAAAAGAAATACCATTTTAGACATTTTAAAAAAAACTGCAAACTCTCCTGAAGAGGTAAAAGAGCTGACCAGCATCATAGAGCAGTTAATTAATGAACTGCCACATCGTGAGCCTAGCGGTGAAGATCTGCAACCTCATGAGCCTAAAATCAAAGATTCCCTCGTTGTACTTTTGAATCTTTTAGATAACTTGCCAATTCTAACCGATTCCGATAAAGATCGATTTATAGACCATTTTGATATTTTACATGAGGAAGTACTACATAGTACCAATTTACAAAAAAATACACCGGTAACTAAAGAGTCCAACTCCTTGAAAAAAGTTCGAGACCTCATTTCTGCCCCGCGGAAAAAAAGTCCAGCCGAGTTAAAAAAACAATGCAGAGGCCAAAGAAACAGAGAATTTTATTGCCTTCCTCCTTGGTGCTTCCCATCGCACTAACAGTCATTTCATTATCTAATCAAATTTCTGCACGTAGCTGAAGCTGTTGCAATCAAAAAGACCCATGGAAAGAAAGGATTTATCCATTTTTCTTTCCACGGGTCTTTTTGATCATTTTTATTGAATGGGGCTGACCGTTATCTCTACTCCATAATGGTCACTTACAATGATTTCTTGTTTTCCATCAAAAATACTACGATAAGAAGGAACTGAGAATTCCTGTGGTACATAGATATAATCGATTCGTAACTGCTCTGTATTCGTTTCCCATCCATCGATTTTCTGTTCAATGGTTGCCTGACCATGAACTTCTTGGGCAACAGTATAGGAATCGACAATCGCAAGAGGGCTTTTTTCAACCAAGCGATAGCCTGCCTCTCCTGCTGGATTGTTAAAATCCCCCATTAAAAACAGCGGATTTGAGAGATTAGCTAAGTGTTCCATCAAGCGATGCCATTCAAAAGCAAAGCCCTTCGTTTCATCTATCCACCAAGAAAAATGACAGCTTGCTAGAGTGATTGTTTGGTCATCGATCATCGTCTGACAGATCAAAATTTTCCGAGTGTGGTAATCCTCTTTTTGCTTTGTTTCAGAAACATAGATTGCTTCACTGGTTAGTGGTGTCTTAGAAAGCAGCGCATTCCCCTCTTCATAAATCCCATAACCGACATGACTCATTTCCCAACTCCAATAATAGTCTTTCCCTTGTTTGGCTAAGTAGCGCACCAAACAATAAGCAAAATTATCGACATGGACGGGCGATTGTTCTATAACTGGACAAAATTTGTTTAATTCTTCATTCACGATACTTTCGGAAGTGATTAATTGATTGACTTCTTGTAAAGCAATCACATCATAATCTGCTTGACAGATTTTATCTACGATCTGGCGCATCTTTTCTTCTGGTGATTCTTCTAACCAGCTATGTGTATTCAAAGTCATCATCTTCATCTTCAATTCTCCTTATTGATTAAAACTTACTTCATTTCTTTTATGATAGGACAGCCATGGATTATTAGTTGTGATTGTTTACCCGCTCGCACATATTCAAAAAAATAAGTCTGAGGACTCAAAAACGAAGTATAGCGTTTTCGTGTTTTCAGACTTATTTGAGAAACAGAAAAACTGACTATCGGAAACCAAATAAGGAATTAAATTTGGTACTGGTCATCTTACTCATTATTGTTGGGTGTCTTTTATAATGATCACAGTTTTATTTCGCCAATTACTGTTCCTAATTCCGTTGGTCCTAAATGTTTGAGAATCATTTCATTGACTTTCCCATCCGTAAATACCACCATAATCGTTATATCTTTTCCTTCATTTTTGATTTCGGTTAGATTCATTTGTGCCAGTTTTGCTCCTGCTTCAACGGTTTGACCTTCTGTTACCAGGATTTCAAAAGCTGGTTGATCCATTTGGACTGTGTCGATTCCCATATGGATTAGTACTTCTGCACCTTCTTCTGTTTCCATTCCAATAGCATGTTTGGTTGGAAAAATACTAACTACTTTCCCAGTAACAGGTGCCACAACTTCACCAGTCGTCGGAATAACAGCAAAGCCATCCCCCATCATTTTCTTTGAAAAAACAGGATCATTGACTGTTGCCAAGTCTATCACTTCACCAGCTGCTACAGTCTGCAACTCTTTTCGTATACCTAACGTTTGGTTATTAACTGTGTCTTTTTCAACGACCACTTCTTCTACTGGAGCAGGAATAGGCGCCCCCGATTGAAGCAAATCTTCGATATCTGATTTTAATACATCGGCTTTTGGACCATAGACAGCTTGTACACCATTATCTTTGACGATTAGCCCCATAGCGCCTGCACGTTTCCATTCTTCTTCTGAACCTACTTTCTCACGATCAGCTACACTCACACGTAAACGTGTCATACACGCATCTACATCTTTGATATTATCTTTCCCGCCTAATAAGTGAATGATTTTGATGATTTGTGGATCTGACGTGCCAGCTTGGACTGTCGTTTGTTCTCCATTCCCATTGCTATCGTTACTGTCACTATCATAATTACCATTACGCCCTGGTGTAGCAAAATTGAATTTTTTGATCATGAAGTTTGCCACAAAGTACGTAACAACTCCAAACAAAATGACGCAAATGACGAAGTTAAGCAAATCGCCACCAAGTCCAGCTTTCATCGCTAGAGGAGTTCTAGTTAACAATTCGATGTTTCCAAAGGAATGAACACGTAACGGTAATAAATCTGCCATTGCAAATGCTGCCCCTTGGATCACAGAATAAACAATATAAAGTGGAACTGCAGCAAACATAAACATAAATTCTAATGGTTCAGTAACCCCTGTTAGAAAAACAGCTAATGCAGCTGAGAAATACATGGAACGATAGCGTGCTTTTTTATCAAGATCAACATTTCGATACATGGCTAAAGCTAACCCCATCAAAATACCAGAAGAACCAATCATTTGTCCCACTTTAAAACGAGCTGGTGTCCAGTTGTTCAACACAAATTCATACTGTGACAAATCCCCCGCACCTTTTAAATTGACCAAATCAGTAGCCCAAGCTAACCATAAAGGATCTTGTCCAAAGACTTGCGTTCCTGCTTGTGCACCAGATAAGATTTCATACGTGCCCCCTAATTGCGTATAATTGATCGGAATCGTCAACATATGATGCAAACCAAAAGGTAACAATAATCTTTCTAAGGTACCATAAAGAAATGGCGCTAAAACCGGTGCACTTTCTTGTGACTGAGCGATCCAAAGACCAAAATTATTGATACCTGCTTGGACATTTGGCCAGACAACAGCCAATACTAAAGCTACAATCGTTGACCAAAGAATCACTACAAATGGAACAAATCGTTTTCCATTAAAGAAAGATAACGCATCAGGTAATTTACGATAATTGTAATATTTATTATAGGCCATTGCACCAACAAAACCAGCAATAATCCCTACAAACACGCCCATATTCAACGCAGGTGCCTCTAATACACTAGTAAAAAATCCTTTGACCATGATCTTCGTGCCAAATAATGTATGGGTAAAGGCATCTTCATTTGCTAGCATCTCACTCGTCACTCCGAAAATCGCTCCCGTGATCCGGTTGATCAAAACAAATGATATTCCTGCCGCAAAAGCACCACCTGCACGCTCTTTTGCCCAACTTCCACCTATTGCTAAAGCAAACAACAGATGTAAATTCCCGATGATCGCCCAACCAATATTTTCAATGACACCACCCGTTGTTACTAAAAAAGCTAAGTTAGGGTCAATCAACGGGATAGATTTCCCGATACTGATCATCAAACCCGCAGCTGGCATCACTGCCACAACAACCATTAAAGCTTTCCCAAATTTTTGCCAAAACTCAAAATTAAATAATTTCTTCATAACTCCTGCTCCCCTTTATGCAATCGGTTTCGTTGTTAGTTATTATAGCCTTTGTTTCTTTTTTTGTAAATGCTTTATTTTTGATTTTATTCACTTTCTACCCAAACAGTCGCTATCAGAAGAATCATTTTCTTTTCGCATTTAGTAGTAACTTATTATCAAAACAGTTAATGTTTTTCAGGAAAATCACCTTTTCATTCCTTTATTTTAAATCCCCGCTGAAAAATTCTGCTTTATTTATATTGACTTACGCAATCGGTTGCGTTTATTATAAACGTATCAATGAAATTACCTAGGAGGAGTACAATGAAACAAATCAAGCGCCTATTTCAAATTGATCCTTGGAAGATCAGCACCAACACATTAGATCGGGAAAATCTCCGTTTACAGGAATCTTTAACTAGTATTGGTAACGGATACATGGGCATGCGAGGGAATTTTGAAGAAGCCTATTCAGGTGATCATCATCAAGGAACTTATTTAGCTGGGGTTTGGTACCCCGATAAGACTCGTGTTGGTTGGTGGAAAAATGGCTATCCCGAATATTTTGGCAAAGTGATTAATGCAATCAATTTTATTGCCATGGATATCTATATCGATGAGCAATTATTAGACCTTGCTACAATCGAACCAGAAGACTTTTATTGGGAATTGAATATGAAAAACGGTGTGTTATCACGTAGTTACACAGTAACGACTGCAACTAACAAACTAAAGATCACCTTTGAACGTTTTTTAAGTATCGTCAAAAGCGAAGCTGCTTATATTCGTTTAACAGTTACGATGCTCGAAGGAAATGGCACGGTCAAAGTCATCTCTAAATTGGATAGTAACGTTCAAAATGAAGATAGTAACTATGATGAACATTTATGGAATGAAATCGGTCGAGGTACTTCTGATGAAACGGCCTACTTAATGACCAAAACGATTCCAAATAATTTTGCGATCGAACAATTTACCGTAACAGCTGCCATGAGACATTTCGTGAATGAAGAATTAGCGCAACCAATTTACCACGAAGATACATTAGCAGTCCTTGGGGAATTTTCTTTCGACTTAACAACGAATCAATCCGTGACACTTGATAAAGAAGTGCTTGTATTGACGAGCCGTGACATCCCCGAAGCACAGCAAGTCCAACAGATTCTCCAAGAATTTAGTGACTTACAAAGTCATTATCTGCAAGCAAAAGCAGAACAAACCACTGCTTGGAGCAAACGCTGGGCACTGGCTGATGTGGTGATCGAAGGTGACGAGGAAGCACAGCAAGGGATTCGTTTCAATCTTTTCCAACTATTTTCTACTTATTATGGCGAAGATGAACGTTTGAATATTGGACCCAAAGGCTTTACAGGAGAAAAATACGGTGGTGCTACTTATTGGGATACGGAAGCTTACGCTGTCCCCTTATATCTTGCTTTGGCAAAACCCGAAGTGACAAAAAATCTCCTTAAATATCGCCATAATCAATTGCCTCAAGCTATTCATAATGCCCAACAACAAGGTTTAAAAGGCGCCTTGTACCCAATGGTTACTTTTACAGGGGTCGAATGCCACAACGAATGGGAAATTACCTTTGAAGAGATCCATCGTAACGGTGCGATCGCTTATGCGATTTACAACTATACGAACTATACAGGTGACACCGATTATTTGAAAAAAGAAGGGTTAGAAGTATTAGTTGAGATTGCTCGTTTTTGGGCAGATCGGGTTCATTTTTCAAAACGTCATAACAAATATATGATCCATGGTGTGACTGGTCCGAATGAATATGAAAACAACATCAATAACAACTGGTATACCAATACGATAGCTTGCTGGGTATTAACGTATACCCGGGAAAACTATTTAAAATTCCAAACAGAAACTGCTGTAACGGTCACTGACGAAGAACTAACGAATTGGCAAACCATTGCAGAAAATATGTATTTTCCTAAAGATGAAGAATTAGGTATTTTTGTCCAACATGATACATTTTTAGATAAAGAATTATTGCCGGTATCAGAGCTATCTCCTAGCGAGCTTCCATTAAACCAACATTGGTCTTGGGACAAAATTTTGCGTTCTTGTTTCATTAAGCAGGCGGATGTGCTACAAGGAATCTATTTCTTCAACGACTCGTTTAGCAAAGAAGAAAAACAACGAAACTTTGATTTTTACGAACCAATGACCGTTCATGAGTCTTCCCTTTCACCAAGCATCCATGCCATTTTAGCTGCTGAATTAGGTATGGAGGATAAGGCAGTGGAAATGTATCAACGGACAGCCCGCCTTGATTTAGATAATTATAATAACGATACCGAAGACGGCTTACACATCACGTCGATGACTGGTAGTTGGCTCGCAATCGTCCAAGGATTCGCTCAAATGAAAACAGATCACGAACAGTTACGTTTTGCTCCTTTCTTACCAAACACGTGGACAGCCTACTCCTTCCATGTGAATTATCGTGGTCGTTTATTATTTGTTTCGGTGTCTAGTGAACAGGTGCAATTGACCTTAGTATCAGGCGAAAGTTGCCCATTAAAGGTGTACGAAAAAACGTATCTTTTAGAAGACCAGTTAAAGGTACCTTTGCGTAAGGAGGAATTAGATGTTTAAAGGAGTTTTGTTTGACTTAGATGGGGTGATTACAGATACTGCGGAGTTTCATTATCGCGCTTGGAAAAAATTAGGTCAGGAAATCGGTGTTCCCATTGATCGAACATTCAACGAACAATTGAAAGGGGTTAGTCGAGAAGATTCACTTCGCTTATTGCTTTCCTACGGACAAAAAGAAAGTGAGTTTTCCCCACAAGAATTTCAAGAATTAGCGCACAGAAAAAATGAGTACTATCTTGAAATGATTCAAGCGATCACGCCTACAGATGTTTTTCCAGGGATATTGCCATTACTTGAAGAATTGAGAGCAAACAAGATCAAGATTGCCCTTGCTTCAGCTAGTAAAAACGGACCTTTCCTCCTTGCTAAAATGGCATTAACGCCATTTTTCGATGCAATTGCCGATCCTGCAACGATCAAACTGGGTAAGCCGGCTCCCGATATTTTCTTATTGGCCGCAAAAGAAATTGGCTTATCCCCACAAGAATGCATCGGGATCGAAGATGCACAATCTGGGATCAAAGCAATCCGTGCTAGCGGGGCATTTCCAATTGGTGTTGGACGAATAGAAGATCTTGGAAAAGATATCCCAGTCGTACCTGATACGACTTGCCTTACACTAGACTATTTAAAAAATGAGTGGACACAGTATGTCTAAACCTTCCATCACTGTGATCCCCATTCCCAACACCAACTTGAAGCAAATCACATTGAAGAACGACGAACTCACAGTCGTTCTTCTCAACTACGGGGCAAGGCTTCATCAAATTCTGGCTCCAGATAAAAATGGTCACTTAGAAAATGTCTTATTATCTTATGATTCCTTAGAAGACGTTTTAAAAGATCAAAGCTATTTTGGGGCAACGATTGGACCAGTCGCTGGCAGAATTAAAAATGGCTCTTGGGCTGATCATCAGCTAGAAAAAAACGAAGGAAATCACCATATCCATGGTGGTTCAAACGGTTGGGCATTTCAGTATTGGGAGGTGGAAGTTTTTGAGACTCCTACAGCGATCGGTGTTGTTTTTTATTTGCAGGATACTTTTTCCGGTTATCCCGGTCCGATCACCGCAACCGTTACGTATCAGATAACCCAAAATAAATTAGAAATGATCACCAAGACAAGCAGCTCGACTGAAACCATCTGCAACCCAACGAATCATGCGTATTTCAATCTTTCTGGCAATGGCAAACGAGATATCTACGATCATGAACTAACGATCCAAACAGATGGAATATTAGCCTTAGATCACGAAAAAATACCAACTGGTGAAGTGATCGCTCTCAGCGACTTACCGCTTAATTTTAAACACTCACATTCGCTAATGGAAATTTTAACGAATGATCCATACGGACTAGATGATGCTTTTGTTTTAAGTACGCCTAAACGAACGAAGAAAATACTTACCTTGACCGAAAAGCAAGCTGGTCGCCAGTTGTCTATAGCAACGACGAGCAAAAGTATGGTATTATTTTCTACGACTGGATTTGAAGCAGATTTTTTAATCAATGGCCAAAAAATGCACTCAAATTATGGGTTGGCAATTGAACCACAAGAACTTCCTGATGCCGTTCATTTCCCTGAATTTGGGTCAATCGCATTATATCCGGGACAAGAAAAAATTTGCTCTACCACTTATCAATTTCATCGATTAAATGAAAAGCAAGTCTAGAAAAGAGGTGTATCGTTTATGGCGATCACAGTGAAGGATGTAGCCAAAAAAGCTGGTGTTGCGACCTCGACTGTTTCACGGGTCATCAATGACCATCCAAGCATCTCAGAGGCAACCAAAAAGAAAGTACGAAAAGTCATGGATGAACTAGGCTATGTACCAAATATCACTGCTAGAAATCTAGGGAAAAGAATTTCTAGCGCAATTGGCGTCATTCTCCCACCCCTTGATTCAAAAGAACGGATTGGGAATCCTTTTTATCTTGAGATCATGGAAGCGATCAATGAAGAAGCACGCCGTTATGATCTGACAACTGCTATAGCAACAGCCAAAAATTTTGATACTTTATTAGAAAACGTGCAACGGATGCATCTGCAAAAACAAGTCGATGGGTTTATTTTAGTTTATTCCGACAGTGAAGATCCTGTCATAGATTATCTCTATACGAATGAGATTCCTTTCACTTTGATTGGTCAGCCTTACCGACATGAGAATGAAATCATTTATGTCGATAATGATAACCAATTATTAGGTAAACAAGCCACGGATTTCTTGATTCAAAACGGTCATGAAAACATTCTTTTCGTAACCAATACAACCCACGAGAGCCTTTACTTCGAACGTTATTTTGGCTACCAAAAAGCCTTGATGCTAGCTGGACTTACAGTTCATCCTAGTGTAGTGATCGAACAACCCGAAGATTATTTAGCTTTTGATGCCACTTTGAAAAAGTCACAATCAACAGCGCTTGTAGTCATTGACGATATTTTTGCCTTACGAACGATGCAACTAGCACAGATGTATGGCTATCGAATTCCTGATACCCTATCAATCATCAGCTTCAATAACTCTATTTTCGCTACATTGACTCACCCTTATTTAACCAGTATCGATATCGATATTTCTGAATTAGGAAGGGTTGCGATGCAAAAATTATACGAATTGATCCACGATGAAATCAGTAGCGGTGTT
Source organism: Enterococcus sp. AZ078 (assembly GCF_051714985.1). Taxonomy (NCBI): domain Bacteria; kingdom Bacillati; phylum Bacillota; class Bacilli; order Lactobacillales; family Enterococcaceae; genus Enterococcus; species Enterococcus sp. AZ078. Next base: position 281,758 of record NZ_JBIOSW010000001.1, on the reverse strand, counting down.
CGTTTAGTCATTCCTCATCAACTCGTCAAACGAGAAACCGTCGTTCCTCGTTTACAAGAAAAAAAATAAAACAACTGTTGAACACACAAATAAACTATTTGTAGTGTCTTCAGTTGTTTTTTTACTATACAGGTTCATTTTTTAAGAATCTACACTCTTCAAATAACTTTTTCATGAAAAAGAAACTGAGTATAAAAAGCTATTTCGATTCTCGTTCTCAAACCTTGATGGTGCCTAGACTATTCACTGGTGCGTTTTTTCATCTTTTGATTAAGCCAGAAACCACTCAAAATCGTAAAAATCGGTGCTAAGATCGAGAAGAAAGTAAATGGTAGATATTGTAATGCACTGACTTTCATCGTGCCCATAATAAAGGTACCACTAACTCCCCACGGAACGAGTGAATTAACGGTTGCTCCAGCATCTGCCAAAGTTCTGGTAAGATACTTTTTATTAACGCCCGCACGATCGAACGATCGCTTAAAGGTTTCGCCTGGTAAAATGATCGACAAGTACTGTTCGCCTACGATCAAATTGATCCCGATACAGCTTAATGCTGTAAAGCCAACCAAGCGAGAAGGCCGATCCATTTTTTCTCGCAATTCCTGAACAATCGTTTCCACAATCGTATATTTGATCAACAAGCCACCCAAAGCTAAAGCTAGAAGAATCAAGCTTGCTGAACCAAGCATACTAACAATTCCCCCTCTTGAAAGCAATTCATTGATTTTAGGGTCTGCTGTATGGGCAACATAGCCGTTCATTAAAATATTAGCTACTTTTGACATCGTTAAATGTGGTTGATTGATGAAGGAAAGAATGATCGCAGCAGTTGAACCAACTAGTAGTGTTGGAATCGCTGGAATTTTTTTAATCGCTCCACCAAACAAGATCACTAATGGGATCAACGTCCATGGAGAGATCCAGAAACCTGCTTTCATGTTTTGGATCATATCCGTGATCGCATGTAGATCCGCTGTGTGACTTCCATTCCCAAGAAAAACATAAAATAACATAGCAATTAAAAATGCCGGCAAGTCAGTGTAACGCATTTGAGCGATATGCTCAAATAAATTTACTTCTCCGATCCCTGCCGCCAGGTTCGTAGTATCAGATAACGGCGAACAATTATTTCCTAAAAAAGCCCCCGAAACAACTGCTCCTGTCGTCATCGCATCACTAAAACCTAAAATATGACCGATTCCTAAAAAAGCAATACCGATCGTTGAAATCGTTGTAAATGAGCTTCCCACCGTAATCCCGACGATTGCACAAACAAGAAAAGCAGTCGGTAAGAAAAAGCGAACCGAGATCAATTGGAAACCATAAACCATGATCGTTGGAATCGTTCCAGATAAAATCCACGAAGCTACCAAAACACCAATCAATAGAAAAATCAAAATTGGGATGATCCCTGGAGTAATTCCTTTGACAATCCCATCATGAATCTCATCCCATGAGAAACCTCTAAATCGTCCATAAAATAACAAACACATGAAAGCAATTAGTATAGGAATATGCGGAGACAATTGAAATCCAATAATCAGTATTCCTAATATCGCCAACAATATGAATAAAACTGCCATACTTTCTTTCACAGATATTTTTTTATTCATCGTATCTTCTCCTATTTTTTTACAAAAAAAGCCCTACCTAAAAAAAAGCGTTCTTTTGGTAGGACAACTGGTCATAGCATCATTTTTTTGTTTTAGCGGATAGACGATGCTAATGACGATTATTTTCTCAAATCCGCTGAACCTTATGATTAGCGTTATTTTCGCAAAGGTTCCCTGATTAAAAAGCATACATTTGGCAAACCATGCTGTAACAGACATGAGCTACTTCTGGAACACCGTTTGTTAGGAATAAGGGACTGTGACAAGATTTTTGTCATAGCCCCCTTCCCTATTTACATTTTTTACTTGCTTCTTATTTATTCTATTCTTTTAAACTCTTTTCTACTTCGCTTCCCCAAGAATCATTTTTAAAACGATTGATGATCAAAGGAATGACAAACATAACGATTGCAATAACTGCTACCAATAATGCATCCGTCAAGGTAGATGTTCCTAAAGTGGATACAACTACTGCAATGATAGAGAAAATCAACATGCAGCTAACTACCCAAGCCATTCCATTTCCTTTTTTACCAATTCGATAAGGACGTTCTAAATCTGGATGGCTTTTTCTCATTTTGATCAATGAAACAGCAATCAAAATATAGACGATACAATAAATAACAGTTGTAGCATTTGTTAATGTTAAGAATACAGCACTGACGTCATCCATTACGCCGTAAAGTAAAGCGAATAATGAAATAACGATTGATTGAGTTAATACGACATTACGAGAAACACCATATTGATTTTCTTTATGGAATCCAAATTTAGGTGGTAAGAAACCTTCACGTGCTACTTGGATAATCGTTTTAGATGGTCCAGTTACCCATGCAGATAATTGAAGTAACACACCGATAAACACCATAAAGCTGAAGATGTTCCCGATAATTGTTGGTAATCCAAGGATTTGGCAATAAATCAAGATTGGTTGCGTAATGTTTGCTAATTCCATTTTTCCATTTGGTACAACATTGGCAACTAACATTGCATTGATCACGTTCAATAAAACAAGACCAATCAACGCAATAAAGACCCCTTTAGTGTAGTTTTTCGTTGCATCTTTTAAACGAGGCATGTAAACAGAACTCATTTCGATACCAACAAAAATAAATGTGATACCTGCAAGATATTTCAATGATTCACTATGTTGTAAATCTGGGAAAGCTTTTGACCAAGAAAAATCTCCTAAGTAACCATTAGATACTAGCCCCACTTTGAATGCGGCGAATAAACCAAGGACAAACATGATAACCACTGGGATATACACACCTAACCAAACGCCGATGTTCCCACCAACTTTGGCCATATCAAATTTCAAGTTCAAAATTGTAATGATCCAATAAATAACTAAAATACAACCTAATACAAATAAATGATTATTGCCTAATTCTACGTTCCCGAATGTATTTCCTAATAATGGACCTAATGTTGATGCAACCATAACCATCCCTGGGAACATTTGAACCCAAAGCAACCAGGCAACAACAAATCCCCATTTACTTCCTAAGGCAGTTTTGACCCATAATTGTGGTCCACCTTCTTGTGGAAGCATCGTAGAAAGCTCACCAGAAACCATCGAAATAGGACCGGCAAAAAACAGTACGGCAAAAATTGAATAAAAAATCAATGTCCAACCAACGGCTGCTAAAGTCGGAATACTCCGAACTGTCGCACACAAAGCCATCGTCAGACCGACAAAGGTCCCAAGACCCATTTTACTTACTTGTGATTTACTCACTGTTGACACGCTCCTTGTTTTTTTTGAATAAAAAAACGTTGTCTTCAAAGTAATCCCAAGTCGCAAGACAAAAGCCAAGAGGTTGTTCCCCACAACTTTTTTAGTATAAAAACGATGCTTAGTGACTGGATTTTATTAGTTATTATTTGCTAAAAAAGAAAAATCTGAAATAGTCTTGTGTTCCATTCGCTGTATTTGTATTGAAGCTTTTCGATCTTTCTCTTCATTCATACCAAATACCTAAAAGAGCGCAAGCTATTTCATTACAACCTCGGCTGTTTTGAACAGATTACTTGTATCGCTTCAAAGACAACCTGTAAAACAAAAAACACCTGAGCAGATAACAGAAGTGCTGAGCTCAGAAAAACCAGCAGAAGAATCTAAAAAATAACTTTTTGTATTTTAAAGATCCTTCAACTGTATTTTTCGATTGAGCTACCACCGTTTATTCGGTTTTATAGCATACAATAAAAGTGACTTCTACTTCTTATACTCAGAATGTTTTTTATTTTATTATTTTTCTTCGCTTGCTAGTAATTGATTTGCGTAGATTTTTTCTAATTTTTCTTGAAGAGCTGCTTTGATTTTTCCAGCATATTCTTCGAAGTTTTCTGCTTTATTCATGTATGGTGTCATTACACTTGCACGTAAAACAGTTACTTTTCCTGCACGGTTCCATTCTTCATCTGAGAAACCTAATTGGTTCACAAATTGTAATGGGCTGTTGCCATAATCTGGAATAGCAAAGTCAGTGTGTGATGTCAAGAATTCATTACCATAGATGCTACCTTTAACGTATGAAGAGTAGTCATAAACGTCATGATTCAATTTGTTCATTGCAACTAGATCGTCGTTGCCTTTTTCTTTAAATACATAGTCAACCATATTGAAATCTGGGTAAGTTAATGGATGTACTTCGATTTCTTTATCGCCGACTTTAAATGATAAATCTTGTAAGAAGTTATAGAAACGATGTGCTCCTTCGATTGAAGCTCCCATCAATTTACCATAACCAGTTACATTAAGTGGTAAGACATGATGTGCAGCCCAAACACTAGCAGCAGTTGCTCCTGCTTTTGAACCTTCTAAAATGTATGCACCAAGTAATGCTGGGATATCTGCGCCTTTTTCAAACACGTAAGTGGCAAAGTAAGAAATAACGTCGCGCATACGTACGTCTTTGATGACGATCCCACCAGCTGAGTAAGGAACATAACCCATTTTATGTGGATCAATTGTTACAGATTCTGCTTCTTCAATTGCTTTGAAGGCACGGTGTACATCTTCTAAGATATAATCTTTGTTTTCTGTAAATACATGATGTTTTGCATGAACATCTTTTAATTCTTCAAATGGAATAAAGTTATTTTCTTCGTCTAAGAAAATGGAACGACCATAACCGCCGTAAGCAGCATCAACATGCAAGTAGAAGTAAATACCATCTTTTTCTAATACTCGACGTAATGCAACGATTTTATCGATACCGTCAATGGCTCCTTCTTCTGTCGAACCAACAACACCGACTACACCCAAGATTGGTGTTTTTTCAGCTGCTAGTTGACGAACGATTTTTTCAAGTTCGTTGATATCCATTCGATAGTTGTGATCAACTGGTACAGGGATTACTTGATCTAACCCGATACCGATGATATCAGCTGCTTTTAGCCATGAGTAATGTTTCGTTTGTGGTACTAACCATTTTCCTAATTGTTGTAAATGTTTTCCGCTACGTGCAGAATGTGCTTTGATGTCATCAATTTTTTCTGGAACACTATCTAACAAGTCCATGATTTCTTTTGTAGACATGTTCATCAATTCCCAGTCACTTTTTCCTGAGACTAATTCAGGTGCAACTTCTTTCATTGCAAGTGGAAGTGATTTGATGTTACGTGCATACCAAAGACCTTCTAAGTTAGCTAAAGAACCATCAGCAACGATGTGTCCCCAGCCATCTTTATAGCCCATTAATTTCGCAAATTCTAGTCCTACTTCTTCCTCCATTTGACTTGTTGCTGGAGAAGATTCGTAAGCAACGTTGTTACCATTCCATAGCATTGCGAAATTATATGCTAGTAAAGATGGCATTAATGTTTCAGAGTTCATATGACCCCAATAACGTCCAGCTGTATGCCATGGTACTGAGTGAGTACGCATACGAGCTGAGATTTCAGATAAAACATCTTTTGTTTTATTGACTGTGTGCTCAAAACTTGCACTACTTTGTTCTTCTGGTGTAATAACTGGCATGTCTTGTGGCATGTAGTTTTGTCGCCAGCCTAAATGTTCATCTACTAAATCGTTCAACAAATCTTTATAGAGTTGGCCGTTCTCCGCTTTGTCTCCGATAAATAGTGCATTTAGGTTTAATTCATTTGACAATGATTCCATGTGAAACCCTCCTAAAAAATATTTAAATTTTGTCGAGCCCTACATTACACCTGTTTTTTATTTCTGTAAACTAAATCACAAGTGGTTTTTTAATCATTTTATAATAATTGTCAATTGTGTAAATTGTTTACACATTTAAAAAAATTAAAAAAAACGAGGGAATTTACAAAAGTAAATTCCCTCGTAAAGATTGTATTAACGAGATCCCACGTCACCCTTTTAGGTTGGGTTTCAAAATTGGAATCTTGTAATAGAGTTGACCATTTTCAAGCCAAAAAATTACTAAATTCTAATCAACTACTTTGGCCAAAAAGTAATTTTTCTTACCCTTTCGAATAACCACAAACTTACCATCAAATTCCTTCGATGGATCTATGACAAAATTTAAATCGGTAACACGGTCACCGTTAATACTTATAGCTCCGTTTGAAACATCTTCACGCGCTTGACGTTTTGATGGTTCAATTTTTGTGGAAACCAATAATTCCACGATATTTTCAGGTTTACTTGAAATTTCAACGTTTGGCATTTTACCAAATCCTTGAGCGATCTCAGCTGCATTTAATTCTTTGATGTTTCCAGAGAACAATGCTTCTGTTATTTTTTGTGCTTCTTTCAAGTCTTCTTCACTATGAACGAATCTCGTCACTTCTTCTGCTAAACGTCGTTGTGCTTCACGTTTTTCAGGTTCAGTTTCAACTTTTTTCGCCAAATCTTCAATTTCTTCTTGTGATAAGAAAGTAAAGAATTTCAAGTATTTCACAACATCTCGGTCATCTTGGTTCAACCAGAATTGGTAGAACTCAAATGGTGATGTTTTCTCAGGATCTAACCAGATAGCGCCACCGGCAGTTTTACCAAATTTTGTCCCATCCGCTTTTAACATCAATGGGATCGTTAAACCGAATGCTTCTGCTTCTGGTCCTTCTAATTTACGGATTAAGTCTAATCCAGCTGTGATGTTCCCCCATTGATCAGCACCACCGATTTGTAGTTGAACATCATATGTTTTGTGTAAGTGCAAGAAGTCAATTGATTGCAAGATTTGGTAAGTAAATTCTGTAAATGAGATACCGACTTCCAAACGACTTGCTACGATATCTTTCGCTAACATCGTGTTAATATTGAAGTTTTTACCGTAATCACGTAAAAATTCAAGTAATGAGATTTTTGATAACCAATCATAGTTATTTACAAACGTGATGTTTGCATCTTTCCCAAATAATTTTCTCATTTGGTTAGATAAAGCATCAACATTATGTTGGACTTGTTCCATTGTTTGTAAGACACGTTCTGTCTTACGGCCACTTGGGTCTCCAATTGTACCTGTTCCGCCACCGATCAGAATGTATGGATGATGTCCTGCCAATTGAAATCTTTTCATCATCATAAATGGAATCAAATGTCCGATGTGCATAGAATCCCCAGTTGGGTCAACTCCGCAATATAGTGAAATACTCTTTTCGTCAACAAGTTCACGAAGTCTTTCTTCATTCGTTTGTTGGTTAATGGCATCACGCCAAGTTAATTCGTCGATAATATTCATGTTAAATCCCTCCGTATCATTTTATTGTGAAAGCAGGAACCTGCTATCATTCATACTAATTAAAATCAATAAAAAAAAATCCCTTGGTTAACTAACCAAGGGACGAAATCTCGCGGTACCACCCATTTTATATGTTTCATTCAAAACATATCACTCAAACATTTAACGCTGTCACGTGACAAATCAATGCCAAAGGCTCCTAAAATGTAATTCGTCTTAAAGCTTGTACTAGTTCTCAGCAACCACTAGCTCTCTGAAACATTGGCTTTAATAACTACTGCGTTTTGATCATTGCCTGTTATCAAGTTAATATGTGTCTATCATAGAACGCTATTTTTTCTTTGTCAATAAAAAAGATAAAAATTTCTTTCTATACTTCTTCAACAATGGAATAAAACAGTAAAATCCGAACATTCTTTTTTTAAAATTATTTGCATCCAATTACCTAAAATAACTCATTGATCCCTTTATTTCATCCATTTTTTCTAAGATGAATGATCCATTCAATGGCGCTCATTTGACCATCAAATGAAAATTTTAAAAATTTTTGAAGCTTAAGAAAATTTTATAAACTAGTATTTATCAACGACAAATTTACTTCTTTTATTTTATTATTTTAACGTTTTCGATCATCTAAGCGATCAAATACCTCTTTCTCTCACCCTAATTAATGTTATTATTTCCCATTCAATCGAAGGTATAAAGGCATCAATTCCTGCATACCATCTAAAATCAACTTTTCAGCATCTTTTAATTCATTCGGATAAAAATAAAGCTTACCAAGTTGGAAGGTTTTATCCTCCATTGCTTTTTTTAATTCGATTTGTTTTTGCTTATCCGTCAAATAGGTGGCTAACGGCAGGTGATCCACCAGTTCATGTTCTGGTTGCGGCCAAATATAATACTCTTCAACTGAGATGTGCTTACTCCATTCCTTTAAAACCGTTAGTAGATGATTGAAGGACGAAATACTTCCTTGGCGTTCTTCACTTTTATAATGTTGAAACATCAAATAGATTTGAAATTGTTTTTTATTTAGCAAAGTAGCTAAACAAGCATTTTCCTGTTGGCGTCCTTCACTACGGTACGCACACCAAAAATGGCTTCTGAGATTCCAACCATTCGTCCAACTTTCGATTTTTGGTTTTCTCATCTGCCATTGCAAGGGGGTTGCTTTTGCCACTTGTTCATTCATTTTTTTCCACTTTTGCCAGTGTGTTTGATACCTCACCTTAAGCTGTACTAATTCTTCAGTAGTATAACTTTCTTTTAGCTGCTTAAAGGTATACATCGAACGATCAAACAATTCATAATCACTAGTTAATAAATCCATTCCGCCACTTCTTTCTTAACGATTTCCCTATCCTACATTGTAAAGACTATCAATGAGAGGAACAATAAAAATAGCAAGAAAAGAGTGAGCATGGAATTATTTCGGTGAAAATACTCGATAATCATCTTCCTTTATCATTTAAATCTTGTTTTGCTTGTGTAATTGGTTGTCTATTAACTGGATTCTGCTTTGTTGTCCCATTTTTCTGTACTTTGTCTTTTAATTGAGCTTTTTGTCGCTGTCCATTCCCTTGTTCTAATTCCATATGCTTTTCCAGAGAGGCGATCAGCTTATCTGTATATTCTATATCTTGTTTTACCAATCCTTTAAAACTATTAATCAAAGGCATCATTTTGGCAACCAGAAGTTGTGATTGACTCTGAGTAGTGTTTTCCAGTTGAACATTCAAATTTAAAAAACGCTCTCTTTCCTTGCTCACATCTTTCTTTAACTTTTCAAGACTTTTTGTTCCTAGAAGTTTTTTCCCTAATGCTAACTCAGCTTTTTGAGCGTCAATTTCTTTTTTCAACATATATTTTTGTAACCAATTCACACCTTTTGCTAATTTTTCTTCGTTTTTGTTCATACTATCCTGCAATTTATCGATTCGTTGAGTCAAATGAACCTTCATATTTTCCTGATCTCGTGGTTCTACGTCTAATTTTTTTGCATGATTTAAATAATTTAATCGATTCATCCGTTCTTTTTTCAAATAAGAAACTCGAGCATACTGCTTCTGTCTTTGCTTATCTAACTCTAGGATCGTTTTATATGTATGTAAAAATTCCTTATCCAATAGCATGGGGATTTCCATCTTTATACTCTTTTTTTTATTTCCATTTACCTCAGTTAATTGGTAAATCTTGGCATTTTTTTTAGATACTACTTCTTGTTCAACAAGCTGATAAATTTTTTCTTTTGTTTTAACCTCTTTTGCTTTTGGTAGTATTGACATTTTTTTACTCCTTATCATTTAATAATCGAGATATTTCGAAAACGAATGCGTTGTGCCTAAACTTAGACGAAACGCATTTGGACAAACGAAACTTTCCAAACATATTACTAATTACGTGAATCGTGTTCAGGCGTTGATCTTTGTTGTTTCTCTGGTTGGCTTTGTTGTTTCCCTGGTTGGCTTTGTGGCTGCGTAACTCCTTCTATCAGAGTATATAATTCACGTGGACCATTTGTTTTTTGCACATCATTTATTTTTATTGTTTCATGCACTTCATTTGTTTTTTGTTCACCATTTATTTTTATTGTTTCATGCACTTCATTTGTTTTTTGTTCACCATTTATTTTTATTGTTTCATGCACTTCATTTGTTTTTTGTTCACCATTTATTTTTATTGTTTCATGCACTTCATTTGTTTCTTGCTCATCATTTCTTTCCATTTCAGCTTGTACTTTATTCTGATATTCATGTAACTCCGCATTTAGTACTTGTGGGCGATGATTCTTGATATTTTCAAATCTCTGCTGTGTCTCTAAGAAATTTTTTTCGGTCGTATAAATTGAGCGAGCAAGTTCGCCTAATAGCGGTGCCACGTACGGAAATAGACTGGCTGATACTTTATTATTTAAATCTATAAAACCTTTCTTCACCATACTAAATTGTTCATTCATATTCAAATCAGAATATTCTTTCGTTATTTTATTTATCCATTTCTTCTTTATCTTTTTACTATCAACCTCCCCACTCAAACTATAGCCTTTCCCATAAAGTGATGATAGATCAGACTCCAGTTTACCTTTTATAAGCTTTTGTTCATTTTCCAATGAACGCTTCTCTTTTTCCAATGCTCCTATTTCACCTGTAAAATAACTTAAAAATCTTCTAAACGGTGAAGCTTTGATCTTATCGATTTCATCAGTCTTCTCCTTGATTAGTACTGGTATTGCATTTAACCGATTCAATTTGTTATCCATGTTGTTTTTTTCACTAGTGTAGCTAGTCAATTCTACGCCTATCTCTTCTTCCAACGACTGAATTTTTATTTTCATGTCGTCTTCATCACGCTCTAACTTATTTTGCATACTAATTACTGAACTCATGTCTTTATTTAGTTCAAGACACTTTTGTACTTCTTTTTTAGGAACAACTAATGATTCCTTATATGAACCAAAAGAATATTCGCTCATTAGACGTAGATCTGATTTTTCGTGTTTTTTCAACAGGTTTTGTTTGTTTTGTTCAATTGACGCAATTTTAGCTTGGTCGTTAGTGACATACGCTGCTATACATTCCTTTTTATATTTCTTAAATTTATCTTCCTGTTCCATTTCTAAACTAGATACTGTCACATTTTTATTTTTGTTATTTAAATCCCCCATATCTGCTTATCTCCTTTATTACTTTAGTGTGTTAAGAATAACACGCGCGACAACTGTTATTTTTCCGACATTTTCTCAGTTTGGAAATTTTTGTTTTAAAATTGTTTATCCTTTGTTTTTTTGATTTGAAAGCATATTCTCATAAGTGTTCTGGAATAGAAAAAAACTGACTTTTGTTCCCATTTTTACTGGTCAAAAAGTCAGCTATATAAATATTTTGTTATTTATGATTCTATATTAGTTAATAAAGTTTCAAAGAAAATAGCACTAGAAGCTGCTCCGGGATCGATATGGCCAATGGCTCTTTCCCCTAGATAAGAGGCACGTCCTTTTTTGGCTACTAAATCTTTTGTATGTTCCTTCGCTTCTTCAATCACTTCTTCTGTTAATCGATTATTCTTCAAGGCTTCAGTAACAGGTAACCAGACATCTAGCATCGTTTTCTCTTCTGCTTCTGCTTTCCCCCTAGCTTGAATCCCATTTTTTCCTTCTTCAATGATTTTCCCTAATTGTTCTTGTGATGTAATCACATCAATGTCTTTTGTAGCCTTCATCATATTCATAAAGGCAGAACCATATAATGGTCCAGAAGCACCTCCAACTTTTGAGATCATTGCCATCGAAAGAACCTTGAACGTGTCACTGATCGTTTTCGGTTGTTCTTTTTGAAACGCTTCTTTATAAGCCGTCATCCCTCGCCCCATATTATTGCCATGATCGCCATCACCGATTGGCGTGTCGAGCTCACTCAGATAACTTTTATTTTCATCGATTTTCTCTGTAAAATCCGTTAACCACGCTTGAATTTCTTTGACCGTTAGTTCCATTATTCTCCCACCTTCTACCACGAAATTGTGTGAACTTCACTTTCCAATGCTTCCTGCCATTTCTTAGTTGTTAGGTCAATCATCGTCAGAGATAATCCTTGCATGTCTAAAGAAGTCATAAAATCACCGACTTTATGAAATGTCACTTTGACTGCTTCTTGATCGAGTAATGATTGGACATCATTCATAAAAACAAAGAGTTCCATCAATGGCGTACCACCCATCCCATTAACTAGCACTCCAACTTCTTTTGGTTTCTCTGGGTAGTCAGCTAAAATTTTTGTTACTAATTCTTCAGCTAATACTTTAGCAGGTTGCAACTTTTCTCTACGATAACCAGGCTCGCCATGGATCCCTACTCCGTATTCGATCTCATCTTCGGCTAATTCAAATCCTGGCTTTCCTACTTCAGGAACCGTGGCCGCACGCAATGCCACACCAATCGTCTTGATCGCTGGAACTAGTCTATCTCCTAGTTCCTTCAATTCTTGCAAGGATGCACCTTTCCTAGCGGCATCCCCTAAGATTTTATGCACAAGAACTGTTCCAGCTACTCCACGTTTGCCAGCAGTATATGTGCTATTTTCCACCGCAATGTCATCATCCACTACAACACTTTCTACTTCAATCCCTTCCATAGCCGCCATTTCTTTAGCCATGTCAAAATTGAGTACATCTCCTGTATAATTCTTGATGATCAATAAAACGCCTTTTCCTTGATCCGCTTCTTTGATAGCTATCTGAATCTGATCAGGTGTCGGCGAAGTAAAAACATCTCCTAAAACTGCAGCACTCAACATCCCAGCACCAACAAAACCTGCATGCGCTGGTTCATGACCACTTCCTCCCCCAGAAACCAAGCCAACTTGTTCTACTTGATCATTTTTTGCTACTACTCGAGAATCAGCTACTTGGTGAATCATTTCTGGATAACTTATCACTAAACCAGACAACATTTCTTCTACGATCGTACTAGGATTATTCATGATTTTTTTCATTTCACGTCCACCCTTTCTTTCCCGCATTCTGTGCTTCCGTTAGTATTTGTTGAGGATCATCCGTGATACCTGCTGTGATCGCTCCAGCAAAAGCCCCTTCAACAAGTGGCGCATCCACAAGGTAGTATTTCTTTTGTTGGTCTTCATCCAACATTTCCTTGGCCATTTCAGCGTTCAAAACCGCACTCCCGATATCCGCAAACACAAAATACATGGCGGAATCAGCTGATTGGTTGATCGCATCGATGATTTTCATCGGATCAGAACCAATTCTTCCCTCTACCCCTCCTAAGGAAAAAAGTAACACATCTTCTGATTGTTGCATCTGTTCAATCATTTCTTTGAGTCCATCCGTTAACTGTTGACTATGGGAGACAAGTAAGATACTTTTTTTCATGCCATTTCTCCTTCTTCCTTTTGTGGTCACGCCAAGTTTGCGCTTTCATTCTTTTGATCATCAACTACATTCTTTTGCATAGTTCCAGTATATAATAGAATGTCCATTTTTTGGAAATGATGCGCTGTAATTGACTAGCTAATTCCAATTGCGACTTAAGAAATAAATTTTGATATACTATTTTTAAAGAAAGGAGTGATCGAATGATCATTACAACAACAAACAACGTGGAAAATAAAGAAGTAACAGCATATAAAGGCATTGTTTTTGGTGAAGTCATTACTGGAATCAACGTATTAAAAGATATCGGGGCAGGATTTCGCAATGTTTTTGGCGGACGTTCAAAAAGCTACGAGGATGAATTGCTTGCTGCACGTGAAGAGGCCTTAGCAGAAATGCAAGAGCGTGCTCGATCATTAGGTGCAGATGCAGTCATTGGGATGAAAATGGATTATGAAGTATTGGGGAGCGATAACGGAATGCTAATGGTCACCTGTAGTGGGACAGCGGTGACAATAAACTAGTTCAGACATGAGATTGTGAAAAGAGTGTCTTGACCTGAGCGCTCACCAAGTAAAAACTGCGACGAGTAATCGCAGGAGCATTAAGGATGAAAATCTCGAAACAGCTCCTCATGTTTTGAGATTTTTTGACTTATCGCCGAAGGTCAGCTCTTTGAACACCGTTTATTCGTTTTTAGAGATACTAGAAGAGACTGAGATAGAACTCTCACTTAAAAAATATACCGAACCTGTTCTATCAATACACCGATTCAAAAAACAGATTGATATAAAATAAGGTGTTTCCTAAAAAATATACGTAAAAACGTTAAATTTTAGGGAACACCTATGCTCTTTTTTCCTAAATTTAATTGATTATCCAAGTAAGATACTGCTATCTAATTATTTATGTACGTTGCTCTTTTCATCAATGGATTATTTTCTGCTTTACTATCTATGATTGCTGGCATTTCACCATCCGATTATCCTCTTGAAGTTCGATTCGTTTTATTGCTATTTTGCATTTGATCTTGTTTATCACCTCGGTTGTTGAGCTTTTCTACCCGCTGTTGAGCATTCTCTTTTAATTGGTTTATCTCTTGCTTTCTCACTAGAAGCTTTTCTTTAAATTTTTCATGTTTTCCTTTCCAACCTTGTACATTTCTTTCTAAGTCCTCAACCTTTTGCTCCATGACGTTTAATTTCCCACTAATTTTTTCAAGTTGTTCTCTTCTGTGTTTACTAACATCTCGTAGTCCCTTTGTCTTATCTTCAACAACGTCATACTCTGCTGACAGTTCACTAAGTTTCGCTTTAGGAACGTTAATTTCACTTTTCACCTGATCACAGACAGCTATATTCTTATCTAAATTCCCAGTGACCATTTTTTCTAAGTTACCCTTCTGATTAATATCTTCAATCAGTTGATTATTCGTATTTTTAATATCCTCAGTAACTGTTTTTACATCTTGTGTTAATTTAGTTTTTTCTCCTGTAAAGATGTTAAACAACTTCCGTACAAAAGGATTGTTGAAATCAGTGACGGCTTGGTTCTTAGTAACGAGATCCGTATATAGTTTTTTTTATCTCGTATTTACCTCCCCAATAGATGTATCTACCTCACCTATTTCAGCTATTTGTTGATCGCCTTTTTGAACAGGCGATAGCTTTTGTTCTATTTGGCTAATCTTATCTTTAAATTGGGATTCAAAATTATTTACCTTTTTATCTAAATCATCAATTAGAGGATTATCGAGTTGTTCTGATGCTACAGCCATTCTCTCCAGAGTTTTTTGCTATGCTGATTTTATATTGTTTACTTTTTTTATGTCTTTAGAAACTTTTTCTTTAATTCTTTTATTGTTCTCTAATGCATTATTGTATTGTTTTTGTGAACCTTCAAAAGCTTTTTGATTCGGTATAGTTTTCTCATCTGTAAACTTTTTTTGCTTCTTTAAAATTTCCCTTTAGAGTTTCTAACTCCTGATCGCTGTACCGTGCGGTTGATGGTACTTGAGTAACTTTTTTTATCGTGACTTTCCATATTTCATTTCACTCCTCTGTTTTTCGTACTAACATATGTAATACAAGAGTATCAGGAGTTTATTCATGTTATTTACTAATAATTTTTTTGTTTGAGAATTTTTGACGATGCCTTGCTAAGTTACTATGCCCTTGAATGTTTTTTACTATTAAGCTTCTGACCATTTTGCATGTTTAGTGAGTCCGGTTGATCCAAGTATATAGTAGCTTTTTGTTGTGCTTGATTAATCTTTTTACGGATTTTTTGAGGTTTCTTCGAGTTGTCGTTAATTAGTTTTCGGGCTTCAAGTTGTAGTGGTTCTATTCCATCCTTTAGCGTTGTCACCTTCCTAATGATTTCAGCATATACTTTCATTGCATAAGGTTTAACTGCTTTTACTTTTTCCTTTTCTACTTTATCTAACTCTTTTTTGAACATTTTTATTTCTTTTTCTAAGCCTTTTTTTACTTGTTTTGCAATTTCATCTGTAGATCCTATTGTCTTAAAACGTTCCTTAAGATCTTTCGGAAAGCGTGCCTTAAGTTCTTCTGGAAAACGTTCCCCAAGTTTTTCCTGAAAGCGTTCCTCAAGTTTTGCCTCAAAGCGTTTCTTAAATTCTGCCTCCCAATACTTAGTTTTCAAGGTTGTTTGCTGTATGGGGTTCCTTGGTTGCTCTTTTTTTCCAGTAAAAAAATTAAGCAAGCGTTTGAAGAATGACGGTTTCTCACCAACTTTACTACTTAAGCTATCTACTAGATTGTTATTTACGGGTTCTAAGGAAGATGTCTTCAATTTACTAAGCTGATTCTTTCTTTCTTTTTTTATTTCTTTTTTTATTCCTTCTTTTATTTCTTTTATTTCTTCGATTTCTTCTTCTACTTCTTCTTCGATTTCTTCTTTTATGTCTTCTTCTGTTTCTTTTTTTATTTCTTTTAGTTCCTTAATAACATCCCTATTTGGAAACAAGTCTTTTATAATATTTTTTACTCTAGTCTCTGATTCCTTGATTTGTTGATCTATTTCCTCCTTTTGCTTCCGTGCGTTAGGACCAAACTCCTCAGGTTCTGGATCTCGCTTACTATCGTCAATTTCACTTTTTGGTTTTGTTTCCTGTTTTATTTCCTGTTTCTTTGGTTTGGAAGGCATCACTTTATATTCTTTTAAAAATTCATCCACCATTTCAGCGTGTTTATTTTCTGCAGCTACATGGATACTCTTCGCAACCTTAAACTCATCTGAAAAAGGTTGATATGTTTCCATATGATCCAATATCTGCCATGCACCATCAACTTTTTCTTGTTGTAAGTCAATTTCTTTTATAGCTTTATCCATCGCTTTTTTCTTTTCAGCTTCTGCGTCTACTTCTGCAGCTGATTGCTGAGTTATTCCTTCCTGAAAAACTGGCCTTCCCATTCTTATTTCACTCCTTCGTATATTGATAAATTAAGCGTAACATGACAATAAAAACTTTATTTTTTAATAATTTCTTTGTTTGGAAATTTTTAAAAAAGTTTCATTCTTCTAGAATAAAAAGACACTTCATCGCACCATTAAAAATTCTGAGAGATCAAACTAACATTTTTCGAAACAAGTAGCATTTAGGATCCTCTATCTGTACTTACTCGTCAGCATTTACCAATCGTTGACTTCACCTCCGAAAGCAAACAAAAAAATCAAGAAGATCAAAAGCAATTTTTGCTTTTCCATTCTTGATTTTAATGCCAATCCTATATTTTTCTTAATTACAGATTCAAAAGATGCTCCTTCAATAACAGACCACTTTTTTCTTCAGTAATCTCTTGTATCACTTGATACGTATATCATATCTTAGTAAAACATCAAGCAAGATACCGCCACATATTAGAGAGTACAAAATTTTATTCTCTATAATGTATGTACTTCTCTGCCAATTGATTGATTCGTTTGGTTATGTACTTGTTGAGATTGCCGGTTGCGATTTTTGTTATTTTTTAACAACTCCTTATTCCAAGCATTCGTTACCAATATTCTATACTTTTGATAATCAACAGATTTTTTCGGTAACTGATCCACTTTTTTTGAAGGTTCCTTATCTTTAAGTTCTAGCATCACCCAAAAACCCAATTGTTCTTTTATCTTTGGTTGTTGCTCCTTAATAAATTTTAAACTTTTCTTTATTTGAGCAGCTAGTTCATTATTAATCTTTGGATGTTCTTCTCCTGTTGGATATTTATTTTTCAGCTGTTTCAACTGGCTTTTTAAATCTGCCAATCCATTGTTAACATGATCAACTTCCTTTCTCGCCTTGATAAAAATTCTCTCAGCCTGCTCATTCTTTTCTGTTTCAATCCTTTTTCGCTCAATGAGTTCCTTTATTTTATTCTCAAAAGTTGTCGATAAGACACTTTTTTTGGCAGTGTACTTTTCTCTAGCTTTTATATGTTTTTTAGTAAATCGACTAAGAAATCGTTTTACTCTCGGCTGATCGCTATTAATCATTTTTTTCGTTGATTTTTCCCAATCCTTATGTATCTTCGCAATTTCTTGGATAATTTTTTTCACAGAATGACTTGCCTTATCACGCTCTTGTATCGTTAAGTCATATAATTGTTTAAAGTCACTGGAAAAGATATTTTGAACTTTCATATCTAATTCGGTGCTTTTATGGACTAAATATTGATACAAACCAGGTGCATTTAATTCTTCAATACGTACATTTTTATTTCCCAATTCAGCCGAAAGTTGATTGGTAAAGATATTTTCTCTTTCATTCAAATGTTTGCTTTTAGCATTTTGTTCCCTTCTTTCATTTGTTTGATTTACTGTTTCGATTACTGTTTGATCTATCGCTTTGCTTATCAGACGAATAAATCCTTGTTGATCTTTACTTTGTTCTTGCTTACGGTATTCGTCTATTTTTTGCAGATTTTGTGTTATACCTCCCACAGTACCTTTAACTTCTTCTAAATTCTTCTGTAAATTTTCTATTTTTTTCGTTAAAGCTTCCCTATTTACCTCTTTTGGTATATTTTCCTTTACTATTTCATAATTCTGATTTAAATCATTCAAAGTGGCTCCTATGTTTGCACACTTTTCTTTCCACCCCTCAAATATTTCATTACTAGAGAAAACTTCATTAAGGATATTCTCATTTCTTGTGTAAACTGTTTGTGCTTCTTCTATTTTAGAATTCATAGTATTAATTGTAGCTTTTTTTGTATCTAACTCTGTTCGTAATTCGGCCTGTTCCTTAGTAAAAAAATTAATGATTTTTCTAAAGAACGACTGATCAATCGCTTTAATTTTCGATTCTATTTGTTCAGCATCTGATTGTAGAGATAACTTTTCAACATAGCTATCCAAAAAATTTTTTTTGGCTTCATCACGTTCTCTTATACTATTTAAGATATTTTTAGTTTCTTCGTCTAGTTTAGATAACTTTGTATGTGCTTCTTCCTTTTTACTTTCTAACGGGCTTAATTTGTCGATAACTTCAGTTTCTACTGTCTCATAAAGAGAAGAATCTTTTTGTTTAAAAAATTCTCGTTCTTCATCTACTGCTAAACTACCTTCTTGGACTATTGATTGAGTTTCTTGCTTCCTTTCTGGTATCCTCGCTTCTTCATTATTAGGAGAATGTTTTATTTTTGCACGTTCTCTTTTATCTTGAATTTCTCTATTTGTTTCTTTCATAATATGTAAATCCCACTTTGCTTTTAAGTAGTCATTCTCTACTTTTCTTGCTTTATCATTATGAGGATGGGTTGAATAAGCGTCATAAATTGAGAAGAGCTGTGCTTTTAATTTTTTTTGCGCCTTCAATTCTTCACGACTATATTCCTTATCTGTTGCTTTAATTGGGTGTCTTAGCATCATTGCTAACTTTTCCTCTTCTTTTTCATGAATACGAGCTGCGTTTTTATAATTTTCTCCGTGAGGATAGGTAGCGTGACTATCCATTGTTTTATAGGCGTTCTCTACTATTTTTTTTTGCTTATCAATCACTGCTTTTGTAAATCCTCTACCTTCTGCTATTTCTGTCATTAGATCCCCTTCTCTTATTTGATTAATAATCTGAATGTAACACAAATGTAGAGTTTTTTTAGCCAAAAATTTCTAAATAACAGATTTTTTGTTCTATGCTAATGATATTTATTCCTAGCGACTTTCTTTATTGATGAGAATCGCTGAACCAATAACTGTTTTTTATCTTTATCTCCTCATCATTAACTACAAATATTATTTTTTCCTTCATAAAAAATATCATTCATTTGTTTTTTTGGAACAATCTTCGATGTTGAATATTTAGAATATTATTTAGCAAGTAAAAAGGATGTGATTTTTCGCCTCATCAAGCAAAAAATCACATCCATATCATGTTAGAACATCTTTTTCATTCACTTTTCCAACGATCCTTTTCAAAAACTATCTTTTAGAACAAGGATAGCCGATGAATCAGCATGAGTTTCATTCACTTTTACTTCGCCAAACGGTAGATGGCATCTGCATAAATGGCAGTTGCTCTGAAAAGATCATCCAGACTCATAAATTCGTTGGCTTGGTGCATTGTATCTGTATAGCCTGGGAACATTGCGCCGTAAGCTACACCACGTTTCAATAGTCGGCCATAGGTTCCGCCGCCAATGATTTGTTCATAGCCTTTTTCGCCTGTATGGTCTTCATAAACTTGCAATAAAGTTGCTACCAATGGATCTTCCATTGGTACATAGTGAGGTTCCATGACACGTGCGCCACGAGTAACTGTTGCTCCTTCTGCTTTCATCGTTGTTGCAATGTCATTTTCTAAGCCATCAACGGTAACCCCTTTTGGAAAACGGAAGTTCATGTTGATATAGTTATCTTCTTCTGACCCATTTTCTTTAAAGGCAAACAATCCAGCGTTCATGGTCAATTTACCCATTTTTTCGTCTTCATGGGCAACCCCTAATTTTTCTCCATAAAAATCTTCATGGACATAGGCTGCTGCTACATGGATGAATTGTTTAGCAGAACCGATAAATTCATAATCGTCTAAGAATAATGCTAAGAATGAACCGGCATTGATCCCTGATTGAGGACTTGCACCATGTGCGCCCTTTCCGATCAATTCGATTTTCACATAGGTATTATCCGCTTCGATCGAACCACTTACTGGGTTTGCTTCAACAAAACGATAAAAAGCTTCTTCCATTTGGATCGCAGCTTCCGCACTTGGTACTTCAAGAGTCGCTGTTGCTGTTCCAGGCACCATGTTTTCACGTAACCCTGAAGTAAATGTCTTCAAGACATAATCTCCTGCGTTATCTCCTTGGAAACGTAGTGCGAAAGAAACATTTCCTTTTTCACCATTGATGATTGGAAATTCTGCATCTGGAGAAAATCCAAAGTCAGGTTCTTCTTCATGTTCAAAGTAGTAAGCCATGTCTGCCCAACCACTTTCTTCATCGCTACCAACTACAAAACGAACTTTTTTGGATAATTCCAAGTCAAGATCTTTGATGATCTTCATGGCATAGTAAGCAGCCATGCTTGGTCCTTTATCATCACTAGAACCACGAGCAAAGATTTTTCCATCTTTGATTACTGGTTCATAAGGATCTGTGTCCCAACCATCCCCTGCTGGTACTACGTCCATATGACCAAAAATACCTAAAGTTTCATCACCTTCACCAAGATCAATATGTCCTGCATAGTTATCAACATTTTTTACGACAAACCCATCACGTTCGCCATAAGCCAACATATGTTTTAGCGCATCTCGAGGTCCAGGTCCAAAAGGTGCATCAGGAGTTACTTTTGAATCATCCCGTTCACTGTTCACACGTAAAAGATTTTTTAAATCTTCAAGTAGTTCTTCTTTACGTGCTTCTACTTCTTTTTGCCAATCGATTGTCATAAAATCAATCCTCCACTCATTAAGTCTACCTGTCCATCATACCATAAATCCTGCCAAAAAAACGTGCAAAAAAATTTGTGGTTCCTTAGCCAAACGGTATTTTATTTAAAAATACTCAGTTATAATACAAGAAAGGAGGCGGAGAAATTGTTAATAGATAGCGATTTATTACAAAAAGTAATTCAACCACGCCCAGAAAAGTCACATAAAGGAACATTCGGTCGTACTGTCTTGATTGGCGGTAACCATCAATTTGGTGGTGCGATCATCATGAGTGCACTAGCGGCTGTACACAGTGGCGCAGGATTAACGACTGTTGCTACAGACCAGCGGAATCAAGCACCGCTTCACACCCATTTACCTGAAGCAATGTGCATCGACTGGCAAGAAAAAGAACAACTGTTAGCAGTGATGGACACGGCAGACGTTCTATTGATTGGTCCAGGATTAGGGGACTCCTCATTGAGTTTAGAATTATTAGCATTCACTTTAGCACATCAAAAAAGCCATCAGTGGTTAGTGATGGACGGTTCAGCATTAACATTATTCGCTAAAGAAAATCTAACCCTCCATTTTCCCGAGCAAACCGTCATGACTCCTCATCAAATGGAATGGCAAAGAGTAAGCTCACTTAAGATCGAGGAACAAACACCTGAGAACAACCGCAAGCAGCAAGCCAAATTAGGCGCAACGATTGTTTTAAAAAGTCATCGAACCACGATCTACGGGCAACAAGAATGTTATCAAAATACTACTGGCTCTGCCGCAATGGCCACTGGAGGTACTGGTGATACATTAGCTGGTATGATCACTGGATTCTTGGCACAATTCCCTAAAAACGATGAAACAATCGCAGCAGCTGTCTACCTGCATAGTTTTATTGGGGATCAACTGGCAAAAAAACAATATGTTGTTTTACCGACACAAATCAGTCAAGCAATCCCTCAATGGATGCACTATTTTAGTCAGAAAAAAGATGGAAACAAGGAGTTCTAATGATGGAAAAATTTACTGGATACACGCGTGAGCCGTTTTACTATGAAACCGATCAAATGGGGATCATCCACCACAGCAACTATATCCGTTGGATGGAAGAATCTCGTGTTGCTTTATTGGATCATTTAGGTTTCAGCTATACAAAAATTGAAAAACTAGGGGTGATCATCCCTGTTTTAGAAGTCACTTGCCAGTACAAAGAAATGATTCGTTATGGTGAAACTGTTCGTATTTTGCCTAAAATCGAACAATATAGTGGAACAAGATTAAATTTTAGTTATGAAATCTACGGTTTAGATGACGGAAAATTACGAACAACTGGCTCTAGCAAACATTGTTTTTTACTCGCTGACAATCAGAAGTTAACCAAACTTGAACGGGTAAATCCTGCATTAGATCGCTTATTCCACGAGTATGCACAGTTGGATAGCTGAAGAATAGTATTTACCTCTTGTATTTTTTAGGATTTCCATTACGGATTTTCTTAAAAAAAATCAAAAAAGCTGCCTTTTTTCTTGTGTTGGCTTGATTCATCCGTATAATAAAATAAAAAGCAGGTGATCATCATGTATGTTGTGAAAGTATTGCACGGTTACATTGATAAAACAGGCTGCCGCACAAGAGAAAAAAATCCAGATAACTTATTGATTTTCAAAGAAAAAAAAGCATCAGAAGCTTTTGCTAAATCGATCGGAGGGCGTGTCAAACAACTGCACGAAGTACGCCCTGATTGAAATAAAACCTCAATCATTAGTTAGTCAACATGGTTGAGGTTTTTGCTTGTCCAAAAAATTTCTTTAAAAAACGAGCTTACCAAAAAGAGTGATCCTTTTGGTAGGCTCGTTTTTCTTACTATTTTCTCTCTTCTATCTTGAGAGGGTTAGTTTGTCACCAGTTAATTGAATATTAACAGCATCTACTATTTTTCCTTCTTTTGACAAAACAGCAATATTTATGCCCGCTTTATTTCTTGCAACATTTATATCACCCACTTTTATCGCAGCAAACTGTTGGTCAGCATACGGTGTAAAACTTGAAGATACTGAGATCTCTTTCCCATTGATTTCTTGGCTAACAGAATTATAGTTCTTTGTCTGTGAAAATTCAGGATTTTTTCCTAACAGACGGATACCCGAAAAATTCCAAGAACTTTCTGAATCCCCATTTTTAAACTCAGGGAACAGCTTACGGATCTCTTCAGCTAACTGTTGGTTCATTTGTGTCTTGTCTCCTGCACCTGCCATCACAATCAAATGATCAGTTTGACTTAATGCTTCAAAATAGGCGTTAGCATTCCAAATACTCATCCATTTTGGATCTCCCTGTTGATAGATTGTTTCCCAAGCCTCTTTTGGTACTGAATGAATGGACTCTAAACCAAAATATTTTGCATTCGCTCGATTGACTTGTTTCGTTATATCCGTTTTTACGTGGGATAGTCCTCCCGAGTAAGCAGTATGACCAGTTTGATTATAAATCGTAAAGTTGGCAATCACCGGATTCAAATTCCCTTGTTTTTTTTGCTCTCTGACGTAATGGTATTGTTGATTGATCTCTCTATAAGAAAGTGCTATGTCATTGACTCCTAAAGCAAAAGTAAATAGAAATTGGGTAATCAATACGCCACTAATCACCCCATAAAACGCTCCCTGGGTAGATTTCAACACTTTATCTGGCCATTCAAACGCCATCGCCATAATGATAAATAAAACACCACCAAAAAATGATCTTCCCCAATCAAGTCCAGCTGGTGAAAGAGATAATACATAGATCGTGGCTATCCCTGCAAAGAGATAGATATAGGATAGTCTCAACCATTCTTTGTGTTTACTAAAGAAAATTCCCAACACGATCAGAATCGCCATCAACACAAAAAGAGCTAAACTATTTTCATATAGCGTTTTTGTGATTGAAAAAACGCCCGAATACAATTTCCGAGGTAAAGACCACTGGCTACGAGCAAAATAAGTAGCTCGAACAGCATTTCCAGGGGCTGTTACCATCATGAATAAGCCAAAAATTGCTCCTAACAATCCTGTGAACATCCATGGTCGTAAAGGCTTTTTCTTTTGATAATAAAAATAGAGGTAGCCAAGAACAATCAAGATCATCCCACCAGAAGTGTTTTCATTACACCAGCCAGCTAAGATTCCTAAAATGAGTAGCAATATGCTATTTACTATAGGATTAAAAGACAATTCTTGCTCTTTCTCATAATAGCGGTGGTAAAGAAATAGGAAACTGACAACGATGATACCTCCCCATAAATAGTTAGCAGCACCAGTTTCCCATAAAATTGTTTGACCGAAAGCTGGGACAAATAACCATAAAAATACATTAATTAAAAAATATTTGAAGGAATAAAACGTAGTATTATCTTTTGTGGTCATTTTATAAATCAATAATGTCAATAAAACATAGATCAGTGGATTGACCAAATTAAATACTGTTTTAGGCATCAACAAAAACAAACGTGCAATGATATGGACAACGGATCTTCCCGTCCAGGTCATATATTGTGTGTATTCATCATGTAAAATAGATGAAAAACTACTTGTTTTATACATATACTCAATATCATCCGCAATTAACGGTGTCAAAAAATTTAAAACAACCATGATAACATAGGCAGAAATAAGAACTAAAATTTTTTTATTATTGCGGATAGTCTCTTTTATTTGTTTCACTTCGCTCCTACTTTCTTCTTAAATTTTGCTATAAAAAGGGTTCCTGTGATTCACAAAGAAAATTATAGCATTTTTTGATTCAACTTACATTCTTACTTTTGTATTCGACTGCCACATAGATCAAATAAGGAAAAAACCATCAGTAATCATGAATGCGTGTTATGTACGAATAATCAAAGGACTAACCCTATTCTCCGCCCCTGAAAAAGGGAGATAAAGACCAAGCACCTGACCTGTTCGTTATTCGAAAAAAGACAGCATAAGCAAGATTATCGTAATAGCAAGAGGTCGTGAAAGAAGCGTTCAGCTCCGAGCGAATAAGAGAGGATTTTTTAAAATAGCTCCTCATATTTTAGAAAATCATCGCTTATTGTTGAGGAGTTGCTTCTTGAACGCCGTGAATCAGAGGTCGTGAAAACATCGGGTAGCTCTGATGACAATAAGAAAGAATTTTTTGAAACAGCTTCTCATGTTTTGAAAAATTCAGGCTTATTTCAAGGAGCTGATGTTTGAACACCGTTTAGCAAGAGGCTGTGAAAGAAGCGTTCAGCTCCGAGCAAATAAGAGAGGATTTTTTAAAATAGCTCCTCATATTTTAGAAAACCATCGATTATTGTTGAGGAGTTGCTTTTTAAACGCCGTTTATTCGTTTTTAGAGACACCCGAAGCGACTGAGGGGAGTTTTGGACTCCGAGGAAAATAAGAAAATACTTTTCGAAATACTTTCTCATTTTTTGAAACATTAAGGTTTATTTCAATTTGCCTATGTATAAACACCTTCTAGAACAAGAAATCGTGAAAGAATCTTTTCTTCTTTCTGTTCAAATTATTCTAAGATTTCTCTTCACCCACATCATTTTTCATAGCGCACAAATTTTTAGAACATAAATAAATCCCTTATGCTAAAAGCACAAGGGATAAAAAATCTTTTACACTTCATTCGTGTAAGGGTCCCATCAAAATTAAATTGATGCACCGAAAAATAGTATTATTTGTATACGGTTAATTCTTATTTACAAATTAATTGTATTTTCTAAATTCTTTTTTGTCAAGCCACTTATAAACCTTGACTTCTTCTATTAATTAATAATTTTCCCCATATTAACTATCTCTTTAGAAAGAATAAAACAAACAAAGGTTTCTATAAAATCCATCATAAAAGCGCATTTATTTCTATACTTAAATGTGAATAAATTACCAATCTACGGTTTAGTCAGAACTCTTTATCCTATGCCATAAAAAGGAGATCTTTTATGATATAAATTAAACAATACAAAAAGCAGATAACACAATCAATTACATGTTTGATTACTATGTAGGCACTAGTCCTATAACTAGTAAGAAAATTAGAACCGAGTATAAAAAGAAGACTAGTAAAGACCTAACATTCATTACTATTCATAGTTTTAGGCATACGTATGTAAGCCTACTTTAGTTATCAGAAAGAAATCTAAAAAAAGTACAGGAATATTTCATTCTAATGTGAAAACTACACTAAATGGATACACGCATTTAAATGATAAGTACAGTGAACAAACCGCTGATAAGCTAATGGAGTTTATGAGTTTAGATTAAATTTTAAATAACAAAAAAACCCACTAATTAAAGTGGGCTTGTGGGTATTGAATACCCTTTATTTAGCTAAAGCATCTTTAGCTTGGTCAGCTAATGCAGTAAATGCTGCTGCATCGTGGACAGCTAAGTCGGCTAACATTTTACGGTTGATGTCGATTTCAGCTAATTTCAAGCCGTGCATCAATTTTGAGTAGCTCAAGCCATTCATACGTGCTGCTGCGTTGATACGAGCAATCCACAATTTACGGAAGTCGCGTTTCTTTTGACGACGATCGCGATATGCGTAGTTGTATGAATTCATTACTTGTTCTTTTGCTGTTTTAAATAAAGTGTGTTTTGAACCGTAGTAACCTTTTGCTAATTTTAGCATTCTTTTACGACGTTTACGAGTGACTGTTCCACCTTTAACACGTGCCATGTTTAATTCCTCCTAATAAAAATAAATCTTCAAATTTCGATCTTTTTGTTTTTTTTATTTCATTTTTGCTAGTTGTTGGCGAATACGTTTGAAGTCGCCACTAGAAACCATGCTTGCTTTACGCAATTGACGGCGTTGTTTTTTAGTTTTACCGTGGAAACGGTGACTTGTAAACGCGCGGAAACGTTTTAATCCGCCTTTACCAGTACGTTTGAAACGTTTTGCTGATCCGCGGTGTGTTTTTTGTTTTGGCATGACTATATTTCCTCCTCAAAATCTTTCGTTATCCGACTATCGACTGTCCAACAGTCAGTGAGTCATTCAAATTACTTACTGTCGTTTTTCGGTGCCAGCGTCAAGAACATGCTGCGTCCGTCCATTTTCGCTTTTTGCTCAACTGTCGCAATATCAGCAGTTTCTTCAGCTAAGCGATCCAAGACTTTTTGACCAATTTCTTTGTGGGTAATGGCACGGCCTTTGAAGCGGATAGAAGCTTTCACTTTATCGCCCTTCTCTAAGAACTTACGTGCATTACGAAGTTTTGTATTGAAGTCATTCACGTCAATTGTTGGACTTAAACGAACTTCTTTAACATTGATCACTTTTTGTTTTTTACGCGCCTCGCGGTCTTTCTTTTGTTGCTCGAAACGGTATTTTCCGTAGTCCATGATTCGCGCAACTGGTGGCTTCGCACTTGGGGCAACTAACACAAGATCTAAATTTGCTTGTTCTGCAATTTTCAATGCTTCTGCTTTTGTCTTAACTCCTAATTGCTCACCATCTGAACCGATCAATCGTAACTCACGTGCACGAATGCCGTCGTTAACCATCATATCCTTTGCTATGGTCATTCACCTCCAAATATTATGAGAGAAAGAAAAGCGTACCGAATATTCGGCAATAAAAAAACGAGTTCTCTTCCAGAACCCGCACGTACTTCACCTAATTCAATAGATGAAAACTATCTAGCCCAGTGACTGAATCAACTAAGGCGAGAAGCGGGTGCTTCTGCTTTTATTTCTCAACTTCAATAGTATAGCAAAACTATATTTCTTTGTCAATCTTTTTCACTAGAGACTCTCAAAACATTCCCCAATCAGTTAATTACTTTAGTTGTATCCTTGTCTAAATAAAAAAACTTTTAGCTATCGAAACACACCCTTCATCAGACACTCAACTTTTTTGATGACCGTCTTCCTAGAAACTACCGAATCCTACGCCACAATGCGATCAGCATCCAAACTGACAATATCAGACTGATGAATAAGGCGAT
Source organism: Enterococcus sp. AZ078 (assembly GCF_051714985.1). Lineage (NCBI taxonomy): Bacteria > Bacillati > Bacillota > Bacilli > Lactobacillales > Enterococcaceae > Enterococcus > Enterococcus sp. AZ078. Next base: position 253,732 of record NZ_JBIOSW010000001.1, on the reverse strand, counting down.
CCCCCAACCAAAGACAGAATGTGTAAAAGGCAATTGTAGATTCATACCGAAAAAGCCTGTCACAATGGTAGGAACGGTCAGAATCAATGACCAGACTGTCAAAAATTTCATCGTGTCATTTAAGTTGTTGTTCAACAAATTATTATACGTTCCCGAAAGTTGATCAAGGATCTGGGAGGCCAAATTGGTCATTTCCACTGCCTGTTTTGCTTCAATCAATGCATCATCCAATTGTTCCTTCTCTTTTTCAGTGAGCTTTCGATAAATCGCTAATGCTTTGATTTGTTCTAATAATACGACATTTTGTTTTGTACCAGTCACTAGATAAACTAAACCAACTTCGAGGTCAGATAAAGCTAGTAAATTGCGGTTCGTAGTTTTTTCTCGCAACTTTTGGTTTAAGCGTTGTCGTTCACTATTCACTTCTTCGATCAACGGGAAGAAGGAATCTGAAATCAGAAAGAGCGTACGAAAAAGTAAACTGTATACATTTATCTCGGAATCCCGATCTAAGATTGAACGAATCAGGCGAATCACATATTCTGTATTTTGAGTCGTAAATGTAAATAGACCATTTTCTTTTAGAATAAATGCTACTGGACTTGTTTCATAGTGGTTTTCTATTTTTTGTTGATGAGGGACATTGGTGACTAAAAGTAAAATATCATCAAGAGTATCATATTCCACACGAGCACGTTCATTTTTGTCTAAAGAATAGGTAAGCATCTCATCACTAATGCCATACTCTTCCTTAAGATTTTTGATTCCCATCACATCATCTCTAGGTACGTTCATCCAAAAATTTTGATCAAAATTAAAAAAACGTTTTTCTCTCATACCTTCCCCTTCTTCCTGCACTGATAGATTCATTGAGTGTCTCATGGCTACTCTTCCAAGTATTCTTGGCGAATTTATAGATAGTTAGCCATTCCGACCGCTGTCTCGCTCTCAAAAAACAGAATAAGCCGATGAAAAGCGAAAATAGCTCTCCTATTTTCAATTTCTTCGGCTTAGCTATCGAAGTTAGATCTTGTCTTCTTTATACTATCATTTTTTATTGGACTCAAGAAACAAAGACTTCTTGACGAATTTCTGCTAACTTTTCTTCAATCATGTTCAGCACTTCTACTTTTGCTTGGGGATCTTCCACAAAATTGAATCGATCGCCATCAATTTGGATTTTGGGACTTTCATTGTACTCGTCATACCATTGATCATAGCGACGATTCAATTCTTTGTAATAATCATATAAGCTTGGATCGAAGGAAAGTTGTTCATATGATCGTCCTCTTTTTTCGATCCGTTCAAGCATCGTATCAAATGAAACACGAATATGAACCAATAAATCCGGATGTTTTTTATGTGCGGCATACGGCAACTCTTCCATCATATTTGCTAATAGCTCGTCATATACTCGAACTTCTGTTTCAGTTGCCCGACCCAAATCAGCATTCAAATGAAAAAGCAAAGAATCTTCATAGATCGAACGATCTAAAACATTGTTGTCTTCTTTCATTGCCTGCTTGATACTTTCAAAACGTTTATTCAAAAAATAGATTTGTAACAAAAACGCATACTGCTCAGGATTGGCATAAAATAAAGGCAATACCTCATTATCCTCGATTGACTCATAAAAAGCTCGACTTCCAAAGTGTTCAGCCATCATTTCTGTTAAACTTGATTTTCCAGCGCCAATGGTACCTGCTAAAACAATCACACTCATTAACCTCCAACTCACTTTATCACTAAATGTTGTGTCTTTTTCCAATTCTTTTTAAATATACCCCCAATATCTGGTGGTGTCAATTAGGAATAACAGGATATTTCCATTCATAAAATTCAATAAAATCTTAAGAAAAAAGAGGTTTTTCAACAGAAAACGTATTCTTTATTTTACTTCTGGGAAGGTTTTAGTAAAATAAAGATGAATTGTTTTTTGAACTTCTATGTTATACAATCTGTTCGTTAGCGCAAAGGATCCAAGGCGCTTTATTTTTTGCTCAAAAAAGTTATGGGAATAAAAGAAGGAGTTAGATTATGGCAAATTATGGCCAAGGGGAATCAAATGGTAAAATTATTCTGATGGGCGAACATGCAGTTGTCTACGGCGAACCGGCAATCGCTTTTCCTTTTCAGGCAGCAAAAGTAGTTGCTTCCTTGAATGAACACATCACTTCGTCAGGAGATCAGCTTGTTTCTTCCTACTATACAGGAATACTGCGTGATGCCCCACATTCGTTAAAAAACATCAAGCAGTTAGTATTCAACTTAAAAAAGGAACTGCAAATTGAGCAATCATTAGAGTTAACTATTCACAGCACTATCCCTGCCGAACGTGGAATGGGCTCAAGCGCTGCAGTAGCTACGGCAGTTACTCGTGCCTTTTACGATTATCTCGAACAACCACTTTCTCGCGAACAGCTCTTGACAAATGTCCAAATTTCAGAAAAAATTGCCCATGGTAATCCTAGTGGTATCGATGCTGCGGCAACAAGCAGTTTAGAACCAATCTACTTTGTGAAAGGACACCCGTTTGATTATTTCTCTTTAAATATCGACGCTTTTTTGATTGTCGCTGATACCGGAATCAAAGGTCAGACGCGAGCAGTGGTCAAAGACGTTGCTCATTTATTTGAAAAAGATCAGCAGAAAGTTGGACAAAAAATCCAACAACTAGGATACTTAACAAGGCAAGCCAAAAAAGCCATTGTTAAAAATAACCCCGAGCATTTAGCCCAAGCGATGAATGAAGCCCAACTAATTTTAAAAAATTTAACGATCAGCAACGATTTTCTTGATGTATTGATCGAAACCGCTAGAGATTCAGGCGCTTTGGGAGCAAAACTAACTGGTGGTGGTCGGGGTGGCTGCATGATTGCGCTAGCTCAAACAAAAACAAAAGCCCAAGAAATCAGCGAAGCCCTCTTACAAGCGGGAGCAGCTGCAACTTGGATTCAAGGATTAGGAGTACATACCTATGTTTAAAGGCAAAGCACGAGCATATACGAATATCGCCCTTATCAAGTACTGGGGTAAAAAAAATGAATCATTAATTCTCCCGATGAATAACAGCTTATCACTCACATTAGATGCATTTTATACGGAAACTGAAGTCAGCTTTTCAGAAGCTTACACAGAAGACCAATTTTATTTAGATAATCAATTGCAAGATGAAAAAGCAACCAAAAAAATCAGTACTTTTTTGGATATTGTGAGAGAAAAAGCGGGTACCACGAAAAAAGCAAAAGTGATCAGCCAGAATTTCGTTCCGACTGCTGCGGGTTTAGCTTCTTCTGCCAGCGGCTTAGCGGCTTTAGCCGGAGCATGCAACGAGGCATTGAAATTAGGATTAGATGATCAAGCTTTATCAAGACTGGCTCGTAGAGGATCAGGTTCCGCTTGTCGGAGTATTTTTGGTGGATTTGTTGAATGGGAAAAAGGACACGATGATCAAAGTTCGTATGCTCATCCAATTTTCTCAGACGGTTTTGAAGATCACTTAGCGATGGTCTTTCTATTGTTGAATGAACAAAAAAAGGATGTCTCAAGTCGTGATGGTATGCGCCGAACGGTTGAAACTTCAAGTTTTTATCAAGGATGGTTAGATTCTGTCGAAGCCGATCTTTATCAACTAAAACAAGCAATCAAAACTAAGAACTTTCAACTTCTAGGTGAAACTATGGAACAAAATGGGTTAAAAATGCATGGAACGACATTAGCTGCACGTCCGCCATTTACCTACTGGTCTCCTGATAGTTTAAAAGCCATGCAAGCGGTGCGGGATTTAAGAAACCAAGGGATTCCTTGTTACTTTACTATGGATGCTGGCCCAAATGTGAAAGTGCTAGTTCAAAAAGACCATCTAGATAAGGTCAAAACAGCATTTAGTGACTTATTTAGTAGCCAACAAGTCATTTCGGCTTTTGCAGGTCCAGGAATGACGATTATTGAATAAAGGGAGATTTTTATGATTGAAGTATCTGCACCAGGAAAACTTTATATTGCTGGAGAATACGCAGTTGTTGAAACCGGACATCCGGCTATCATCGTAGCCATTGATCAGTTTGTTACTGTAACCGTTGAAACCGCACGAAAAGTCGGCAGCATCCAATCTGAGCAATATAGTGGCATGCCGATTCGTTGGACTCGGCGTGATGGTGAACTTGTCTTGGATATTCGTGAAAATCCATTTCATTATATCCTTGCTGCCATTCGTTTGACTGAAAAATACGCACGAGAAAAAAATATTTTACTTTCTTTTTATGACCTAAAAGTGACAAGTGAATTGGATAGTTCTAACGGACGCAAATACGGTCTAGGCTCAAGTGGCGCCGTAACTGTCGCAACAGTCAAGGCATTGAATATGTTTTATGCGTTAAATCTTACACAGATTGAAATTTTCAAAATTGCTGCACTAGCAAATTTAACGGTTCAAGATAATGGCTCTTGTGGAGATATTGCAGCTAGTTGTTATGGTGGTTGGATTGCTTTTTCAACCTTTGATCACCAGTGGCTCCAAGAACAAGAAAAACAACATACGATCGTTGAACTCATCGAAATGGATTGGCCTGGTTTATCCATTGAGTCTCTTCCGACACCGAAAGATCTGCGTTTACTGATTGGTTGGACTGGCAGTCCTGCATCAACTTCTGATTTAGTCGATCAAGTCCATCGCTCACGTAAGGAAAAAATGGTAGCCTATCAAAAATTTTTACAAGATAGTACCTTATGCGTTCATGAAATGATTAAAGGATTCAAAGAAAATAACATTGATTTGATCCAAGCCATGATCAGGAAAAACCGACAACTACTCCATGAGCTATCGTCAATTACGGGCGTATTGATCGAAACCCCTGCTTTAAATAAATTATGTAGCTTAGCAGAAGAATACGAGGGCGCAGCAAAATCATCTGGAGCAGGTGGTGGCGATTGTGGTATCGTAATCGTGGATCAAAAATCCGGTATCTTGCCTTTGATGAGCGCTTGGGAATTAGCAGAAATTACACCCTTGCCATTACACGTCTATAGTAACCAACGAAAGGAAAAAGGATGAATCGAAAAGATGAACATGTCTCATTAGCTAAAGCTTTTCATAGTAAACAAAAAAATGAATTTGATACGGTTCGAATCGTTCATAACCCCTTACCTGAAGTTTCCATGTCAGAGATTGATCTACATACGACTGTTGCTGGCTTAACTTTAGACTATCCTTTATATATCAATGCTATGACTGGTGGAAGTGAAAAAACTAAAAAAATCAACCATGATTTAGCGATGATCGCAAAAGAAACAAATTTAATGATTGCCACGGGTTCAGTCAGTGCAGCTTTAAAAGATCCTGCTTTAAGCGACTCTTACACGATCATGCGTGACGTTTATCCAGAAGGAAAGATCCTTGCCAACGTAGGAGCCGGCACCTCTTTAACACGAGCAAAAGAGGCGATTGAACTATTTCAAGCCGATGCTTTACAACTTCATCTCAATGCACCACAAGAATTGGTGATGCCTGAAGGGGATCGTGATTTTTCCAATTGGAAAGAATTGATCAAAGAAATCAGCGAAGGCATTTCGGTTCCTTTGATCGTGAAAGAAGTCGGTTTTGGTATGACTAGAGAAACGATCGATGAACTAGCCGAGTTGGGGGTTCAGACAATCGATATCAGTGGCCGAAGCGGAACCAGCTTCACTCAAATCGAAAATGCTCGTCGCAAAAAAAGAGAGTTAGATTATTTAGTCGATTGGGGACAATCAACGGTTACTTCTCTGCTAGAGGCAAACGAAGCCCAACATCAAGTAGAGATTCTTGCTTCTGGTGGTATTCGCAATGCCTTCGACCTCTTCAAAGCACTTTGTCTTGGTGCCAATGCAGTAGGCGTTTCTGGAACGATCTTAACGCATCTCATGACACACGGCGTGGCAGAAACGATCCAACTAGTCCAACAATGGCAAGCAGAACTTCAACGGCTATTGACCATGGTAGGAGCTAAAACTATCCAAGAACTTCATCACCAACCCTTGATTTTATCTGGAACTACTAAAGATTGGTGCGAAGCCCGAGGAATCCCTCTGACCAAATATGGCACACGAAAGAAATAAACAAATCGATTCAACTCAAAAAGGTTGTCCACTCATCGAAAAGATGAATGACGACCTTTTTTGTCTACAAAAATACAAAGTTTTCTTAGAATGAGATTTTCTTATGGCGTTGACTCTATTTTATCCTTCACCAATCGCCTCATACGTTTGTTCTAGTTTTCATGCGATAAATAATAGGATACCAACTCTTTTTCATCTGATAAACAAAAATAAAACCTATGTATCTTTGACAAACGGCTATAATTCCATTCCTGGCATCAATGGCGGAGCGCTAGGTTTTATTATACCCATCCCCTTCCCTATCTCAGGATTACTCGTTTCACATACTTTCCCTTGTTCTTTACTTATTAGATCAGTCAATTGTTTTTTCCCCTGCTGTTTTTCCTGAACTGCTGTTTCACGCTTAAAGTTATCTGGATTGGTTAGTAGATAACTATAAATATCTCTCCGACTCATCTGAAGATCTCGTTCTATTTTTTTTCGCTTTTTATCCACTTTACCAGCACTAAATAAATTGAGCGTTTTTCCGCCAGGGTTAATCCTGAATCGTATAATTTTTTCTAGCTGCATAGATCTTTTAAGATATAAACGTATTATGACATAATAGTCTATTTTATTTTGATTAAAACAAGGATTCTTTACATTCCCTAATTTTTTTAACGTTTGATCTAGCTCCTTAAGATTGTGGAGATTATTTTTTAATTGTTGCTTTCGTTGTTTTTCAGTCAATTCTTTAGTAACCAGTTTTAGTTCTTTTGTTGTTACTTTTTCTTTTGCTGCTATATTTTTTTCGGTTGCTGCTTCCTCTTTTAGTTTGTCATCCTCCGGTGTATTTTTTTCATCTGCGACAACTTTAGTGTTCACCACGTACTTTAATAAAGAATGATCGATCCATTTTTCACCTCTCCTACCAGTTAAATACTGCATTTCCTTCGTCAGTTTTTTTATCTCAGACTTGCAATTTTTGATTTCTTTTGCTATTTCGTTAAGCTCTTTTTTTTTGCTCTTGATCGTTTCACCATGTACTCGCTTGGTGCTTTTATATAATGCATTTTTTTTTGCTTTCACTGCGTTTTGAAGTTCCTGCTCACAGTCTTCCTTTTTTTTAATTTGAGAATGCTTTTTCTTATACCAATCCTCTCTTTTCTTAGCCCGTTCTTCAATTTCTCTCTTTAGTTCATGTTTCAACTCTATGTATAGCTCAGTATATTTGTGTATGTTTTCAAGTGGTTCTAAGTTTTCCCGCAATTTGACTTCTAATGAATCAACGGTTGACATCAATTGTTCTTTTCCCGTATTATCTTGATTTTTTGTTTTCTCAAATACTAGTTTTGTCATCCTAACAACTTCCTTTCTTTTTTCATTTTTACTTATCTAAAGTAACACGGTTTACTAGTCTTGATAAAACTACTTTTTCTAAAAAAGCGAATTAATCGTTTTTTTCTAACAAAAGAAATTCCTACGCTAGTTCTAACGAGATTGATTCCCTTTCCGACAAAAAAAGGGACTGGGACAAAAGTTGTCTCAGTCTCTTCTGGCATCTCTAAAAACGAATAAACGGTGAGACAAAAGTAGCATCTTCAGAAATAAGCCGAAATTTACCAAAAATTTGAGAAGCAATTTTCGGAAATTCCTTCTTATTTCTTGATGCTGAACACTTTTGTCTCAACCTCTTGATTAACTATAATTGTATTGAATTAACCATTATAAGCATCAATAATGATTTGTTTTAGCTCACTGATCAATGGCTCTTTTGGATTTGCTGTTGTACATTGATCTTCATAAGCAAGTTCTGCCATACGGTCAACCGTTGAATCTAAGGTTTCTTGTGTCACACCTTGAGCCTTCAAGCTCATATTGATTCCAACTGATTGTCCTAATTCATAAACTGCTGTTGCTAAAGCTTCAACTAATTCCGCTGTTGTTTGTCCTTTTAACCCTAAGAACTTAGCAATATCTGCATAGTCTGTATCTGCACGGAAGTAATCATATTTAGGGAACATTGCATGTTTTTGTGGATCTTTTGCATTATAGCGGATGATATGTGGTAATAAAATGGCATTTGTACGACCATGTGGGATACCATATTCTCCACCAATTTTATGCGCAACTGAGTGACAAATTCCTAAGAAGGCGTTCGCAAATGCCATCCCTGCCATTGTAGAAGCGTTGTGCATTTTTTCTCGTGATTCCATATCAGGAGTTTTCACTGATTTTTCTAGGTAATCGAAGACTAATTTGATTGCTTGTAAGCTCAAGCCTCTTGTATAATCAGAAGCCATAACAGAAACATAAGACTCAATCGCATGAGTTAATACGTCCATCCCTGTATCTGCCGTGACAGAAGCTGGTACTGACATGACAAATTGTGGGTCGACGATTGCTACATCTGGTGTTAATGCATAATCTGCCAATGGATATTTCACATGTGTATCACTATCTGTGATAACGGCAAAAGGTGTTACTTCAGAACCCGTTCCTGAAGTTGTCGGAATACACACAAATTGTGTTTTTTCTGGTTTATCGATCTTATATGTCCGTTTACGGATATCTAAGAATTTTTGTTTTGCTCCAAAGAATGAAGTATCTGGGTGTTCATAGAACATCCACATTCCTTTAGCAGCATCCATTGCAGAACCGCCACCTAATGCAATCACTGTGTCTGGTTTGAAATCAGCCATCAATTTCGTTCCTGCATAGACTGTGTTTGTTGAAGGATTTGGCTCAACTTCTGAGAAGACTTCGATTTTCACATCATTCTTACGTCTTGATAGTACTTCACGAACCGTATCACAGTAACCAAACTGCACCATACCAGGATCACAAACGATCATGACACGTTCTACGTTTTCCATTTTTTCTAAATAAAGCAAAGAGTTCTTTTCAAAGAAGATTTTTGGTGGTAATTTGAACCATTGCATATTATTTCTCCGTTTCGCTACAGTTTTGACATTGATCAAGTTGATGGCACTTACATTTCTAGAAACAGAATTTTTACCATATGAACCACAACCTAAAGTTAGTGAAGGGATCATTTCGTTATAGATATTTCCGATTCCACCTTCTGCTGAAGGAGTATTTACTAAGATACGGCAAGCTTTCATCCGTAGACCAAACTTCACATGTAGCTCTTCATCCTCTGAGTGAATCACTGCAGTATGGCCTAACCCGCCTAAGTTCAACATTCCTTCGCATAATTCAAAGGCATGTTCTGTATTGTTTGCTTTAACCATTGCAAGTACTGGAGAAAGTTTTTCACGTGAAAGAGGGTAATCCGCTCCGACACCTTCTAATTCAGCTACTAACATTTTTGTCCCTTCTGGAACTTTGATGCCAGCTAGTTTTGCAATGTCCATTGCAGAATGTCCAACGATTGCTGGATTTACTGCGTATTTACCTTCATTCATCACTGCATCTTCTAATTTTGAAAGTTCAGCTGGTTTCACAAAATAGACTTGATGTGCTTGGAATTCTGCTTTAACTGCAGCATAGACTTCTTTGTCAACGATTACTGCTTGCTCAGAAGCACAAATCATTCCGTTATCGAACGTTTTAGAAACGATCAAGTCATTCACTGCTCGTTTGATTTTTGCTGTTTTTTCAATATATGCTGGTACATTACCTGGTCCAACACCTAAAGCTGGCTTTCCTGTTGAATAAGCAGATTTTACCATTCCTGCCCCACCAGTAGCTAAAACAATTGCGATCCCTGGATGATTCATCAACATTGAAGTCGCTTCAATCGATGGATGTTCAATCCATTGAATACAATTTTCAGGTGCGCCAGCTGCGATCGCTGCATCACGAACGACACGTGCTGCTTCAGCAGAAGATTTTTGAGCACTTGGATGGAATGCAAAAACGATTGGGTTTCTTGTTTTCAACGCGATCATTGATTTAAAAATTGTCGTTGATGTTGGGTTAGTTGTTGGAGTTACCCCACAAACCACACCAACTGGTTCAGCAATTTCAATCAAGCCTTTTTGAACATCTTCATTGATGACACCAACTGTTTTATCGTGCTTGATGTTATTCCAAATATATTCAGAAGCATACATATTTTTGATCGCTTTATCTTCATAGATTCCACGACCAGTTTCTTCAACTGCCATTTTAGCTAACGGCATATGTTGATCTAATGCTGCCATTGCCATTTCATGCACAATATGATCTACTTTTTCTTGATCAAAGTTTTCCATCTCTTTTAATGCGACATTTGCTTTCGTTGCTAATTCATCAATCATTCCTTGAACATCAATAGTTTTTGGTTGTTCTTTCTCCATTACTTTAGCCATTGTCTTCCTCCTAATGGGTCATGGTTGTTTGTTAATTAATTCACATTCTCATCATACAACAAACCTTTTCAGATGTAAACCTTTATTGTGATTTTTTTCACAGTTTTTTAAATTTCGATTAAATCCTTTATTTATCAGTGTTTTTATTTATTATCCTAATGATCCAAAGTATTTTATCAAAAAAACAGTTTATTCAAAACTTAACAAAGTCAGAGATTTAGGATAAAAAAAGAGCCCGAGACACCGTCTCAGACTCAACTACTAAGCTTTACCTATTTGTTTTCTTTACTATCTTCAGGTGTTTCAACAGTTTCAGTAGCTTCTTCTTTCACTTCTACTGTTTCAGCAACTTTTGGTTCTGTTTTTTCTACCGTATTTACTGTCGAATCATTGGTTACGACAGTTCCAGGTTTAACCGTTTTGATGGCTGCTCGATCGTATTCTAGAAAAATCCCTTCACAATCTATAACGACTGTGCGTTTTTCATTGTCGATCTCTGAAACAACACCATGTAATCCGCCGATTGTAACTACTTCATCGCCTGATTTCATACTGTCTAGTAAATTTTGTCGTTCTTGTTGTTGTTTCTTTTGTGAACGTGACATAAAATACCACATTGCTAAAAGAGCAACGAACATGACTAACATTGGTAATGATCCCATTTTTTTCACCTCACTAACATGTATCTACACACTCAACTTTAGCAGAAAAAGGCGTGAGACACTAGTTTTTTACATAAATTTAGTGAAAAAGATTAGAAACTTTTGGCATTCTCTTTATTAAACCCATATTCCTCAAAAAAGGCTGCTCGAAATTCTAATAAATTGTCATCCATGATTGCTTGACGCACTTGTTTCATCAAGTTTAATAAGAAGTACAAGTTATGGTAAGACGTTAACCGTATCCCAAATGTTTCATCACATTTGATCAAATGACGAATATACGCACGTGTATAATTTTTACATGTGTAGCAGTCACATTTCTCATCGATTGGGCGGAAGTCATGTGCGTATTGTGCATTTTTCACGACTAAGCGTCCTTGTGAAGTCATACAAGTACCATTTCTTGCGATACGTGTAGGCAAGACACAGTCAAACATATCGACTCCTCTAATCACGCCGTCAATCAATGAATCTGCTGCACCAACACCCATTAAATAACGTGGTTTATCCTCAGGGATCAATGGTGTTGTAAACTCTAACACACGGTTCATTTCTGATTTAGGTTCGCCAACAGACAAACCACCGATTGAATAGCCAGGGAAATCCATTGAGATCAAATCTTTTGCACTTTGGCGACGTAAATCTTCAAACCCAGCTCCTTGAATGATACCAAATAATCCTTGACGATCAGGATTCAGATGGGCTTTTAAGCCTCGCTCAGCCCAACGTGAGGTTCTTTCCACTGATTTTTTGACATAATCATAGCTTTCATCAAAAGGAGGACATTCATCAAAGCTCATCATGATGTCTGATCCTAATTTATTTTGGATATTAATTGCTTTTTCTGGTGATAAAAACATCCGAGAACCATTTAAATGATTTTTAAAATGGACACCCTCTTCTTCGATGTTACGCATATCGCTTAGCGAGAACACTTGAAAACCACCTGAATCTGTCAAAATCGGTTGATCCCAATTCATGAACTTGTGTAAGCCGCCTGCTTCTTCTACCAAGTCTTCTCCAGGTCTTAACCATAAATGGTACGTATTACTTAAAATGACTCCCGCGCCCATTGCTTTTAATTCTTCAGGTGACATGGTTTTGACAGTTGCTAGTGTTCCCACAGGCATAAACATTGGTGTGGGAAATGTCCCATGAGGAGTGATCAATTCACCAAGACGGGCACCGGTATGTTTTTCTTTTTTGATTAAACGATAACGAATGGCAGGTTGTGTCATTCAATTCCCTACTTTCTCTATAATAATCGCATTGACAACTCCCATCATCATAATCGTTCTAACTCTTTTTTGCAAGGGTTCATTGGGTAACAGGTGTTTATTTAACCTTCATTTTTTAAAGAAATTATAATAACAGATAAAAGATAAAGAAAGCCAAATTGTTTCTTCTTTGTTATACTTATGGCATAAATAAAAAGGAGTGAAACTCATGCTATCTTCAAAAGAACTGAAACAACAAGCAAAAGACAGTTTAAAAGGACGCTGGGGACAAGCTGTATTATTGAATTTAGTCCCAACGTTAATCACAATTGCACTCATTATGATCATAGCTATTCCGACCGCTTTATTATTGGCTCATACCTATAATGATCCTGCAGCTGTCCAAGATATGGCAAACAATACCAACGGAGGTGCTGCTTCTAGCGGTGGTGGTATTGTGTCTGGTATTATCAGCGCACTATTTATGAGTGGGATCTCATGGACCTATCTAGATATCCTGCGTGGAACCAAATCGACCATCGAACCATTTAAAGATGCCTTTCGTGGTTTTACAGGATTATTTCTTGGTGGTGTGATTTTACTAGCTATTTTGATTTCGATCTTTACTACTTTATGGGCGTTATTATTCGTTATTCCTGGTATCATCAAAAGTTATTCTTATTCCCAAAGTTACTTCATTTACTATGATGTTATCACTGAAACAGGGGAAAAACCAGGAGTGCTCAATACGATCACTGCTAGTCGTAAATTAATGGATGGCTACAAAGGTAAATTGTTCTGGCTTGATCTATCCTTTATTGGCTGGCATATCTTAGCCATGCTAACTGCTGGAATTGGTTATTTATGGTTAAATCCTTATATTACAGCAACTAAAGCAGCTTTTTATGAACAATTGCCAAAAAACGTATAAAAATCAATGTCCAATGAAACGACCCTCAAAAGTTAGACCAAAAATCTAACTTTTGAGGGTCGTTTCACATGCTTCAGCCGCAGTCGCTTTTTTCATTTCGCTCACTTCTGCTCAGCTTTTAGAACTTCGCCAGTATACGCATCAACTTTGACTGTCACTTTTTTTATTTTTTCTTTAATAGTAATTGTCCAATACGATTTTCCTGATTGTCTTTCGAGATACCACATTACTGCTTTTCCTGTCCCAGTCGTTTTTTCAGCTACTTTTTCAGCTACTTCAGTAACTTCCGATAAACTTTTTAAGTTTTTGATATTGAACAGATCTGCGGATTGCTCGGTAGTGGCTTGTTCGTGTTTGTTTCGTATGCGATATACTTTTTTTTTTGATGTTCGCTGTTTTAGTTGAAATTCTTACGCTGCATTCTTTAGTTGCATCTCTACCAGTAATTTCGTAATAGTAAGGACCAACAGTCTGACTAACTTTCACAGAAGTAATCGCTTGATTAGGATAACAAGTCTGATAAGTTTCAAGCGCTTCTTTTAATGATACATTGAATTTTTCCGGCTCCTCAATTTCATCCGCAGATGTGGACGAACTAGAAACATTGGCAACCTTGATTTCTTTCGTTTCATTCCCATAATTTTCATAAGGATAATTAAAAACAAACATCACCAACATCCCCAAACTAAAACTAGTTAATACCGTTAAACACCATACAAACAACTTCATCTTTTCCGCTCCTTCACAATCAATTGTTAGATTCTTGAAATGAACGATTAATCGTTCTTTTTTTAGGAGTTTGAGGCTGGGACAGTTTCTTGCTCCAGCCTCGTGAGAGAATATTAAGAGATAAAAATTAGCAAATCATCTCTATGTACTTATATTACTGAATCCAAACAAAAAAATTTTCTTTATTTTTTTTCAAACGTTTTTTTTGTAAGAAATAAAAAGAAAAAATAGTTGTTCAAACCTTCTATTCATTAGAATTCTAAAATCTAGTGACTTCGACTCAAAAAGAAAAAAAACAAAATTGAAGGAAGGATTAAAATAACCTAGGTACTACAAGAAAAAATCAATAAGGAGTTGGTCGTATCATTTATGAAAAAAAAGAAACAAATTCAATCTTATTTTTTACTTAGTTTCATCTCACTGATCATTGTAGCAATCTGCTTATCTATCCCCGTCTTTTCTCAAACCCTTCCTGAAGAAAAGACATCAGCTACTTCCCAAGATCTTGATCTACTAAATGCTTTTAAGTACTATTTACCTGGTTTAACAACATCAGATAATGTATCGATTGTATTTTATGATGAGAATTTACAAAAACTAGATGAACAAAATATACCAATTGAAAAAGAAACGATGGACGTAAAGAAAACAGCCAATCAGATCGAAGCCATCAGTCGTTATGATCAGTTGAATGATTTGATGTTAACTATTGGAAAAGTTTCTAAAAATCAAACTTGGCAAATATCTAATGCTTATTTACTTCCTCTTTCGACAGAGAATGTTACCGATAAATTTGCTAGTAGAAAAGAAGTCCTGAATAAAGTTTATACAGATTATGTCTCGCCTTATCATGATTTACGAGCCATATCAGCTATTGATGGCGATGATCCTAACTATGATGGCTATACTGGCGGATGGCATACTTATGATGAATTAGTCGACACACCGACAGCTGCTTCTGAAAGTTTAGAAGTATATGCAGATGGAAAAAAAATTGTCGGAGATAGTACTTTTTCGACTAAAGAACTTAAAATAGTCACTACAAACTTAGTCCAAGCGGTCAATACAAAAAAAAGAAATGGTACTGGGCGACCTGTGTTACGAGAAAAAGTCATTTATACGATCATTGCAGGAAAAATTGGTGTGGAAGTGGATGTTACTGCATTAGAAGACGTAACATTAAAAGATTATGCTTTTTTGCAAGTAGCAACAAATGATTATAACAATAGTATACTGGCACTAGGTGATCCACTTTATCCTTATGAAATCAGGAACTTCACAAAAGATATTTGGGGATCTTCGAGAAAGCATTCTAAAACCAATGAACTCATCTTATCTGACGGTTCCAATCAGTTGAGTTTAACAATTGATCCTACTGTTGGAATCGGCAACTATCAATATAATCCTACAGACAGCGTTTGGTTTTATCGTTCCTATGGTAAATTGTACTTTAATCCAATTGCTACCGAAGACCTGGCTCCATTGCGCCTAGTAAAAGGGCAAGGCTTTATAGCAAAAGGATCCTATCAATTTTCACACACAGAATAATAATCAAAGCGCTTCTCAGTCCAACAGCTGAATCATTTTAAAATAGGCCAAAGCCATTTCTAGATGATTCAGCTTTTTTTGTCTTTATTTTTTGGGCTCTTTTCTTAAAGTATGTTTAAGGTGAAAATGGGTTCAAAGCTTCGTTCTTGTCTTATTTTTTCTAAATAAAAAACTAGAAGCTTCCCCCAAGAGGCTTCTAGTTTAAGATTAACTTGAAATAAATGAATGAATGGATGGATCCCTTTTTATATATTAAAACTATATTTTTTAGAAATCTTCATTAACGACTTCTATGATTACTTTTGTATTTCCTCTCAGCGCTTTAGAGTAAGGGCAAACTTGATCTGCTTCTTCCACTAAGCGCACAGCTTCTTCTCTTGACATTCCTTCAATGAATACCTCTAATAAAACTTCAATAGAAAAATCAGCATCTCCATGGTTCATC
Organism: Enterococcus sp. AZ078; assembly: GCF_051714985.1. Taxonomy (NCBI): domain Bacteria; kingdom Bacillati; phylum Bacillota; class Bacilli; order Lactobacillales; family Enterococcaceae; genus Enterococcus; species Enterococcus sp. AZ078. Next base: position 237,809 of record NZ_JBIOSW010000001.1, on the reverse strand, counting down.
AAAGCAACAGTTGCTCGGACAGAAGTTGTATTATCAAGTTTTTTTCTTGACATTACTAGCTCCAAAGCTCCATTAAAACATGCGCTGTACGCAGCAGCAAAAAGCTCTTCAGGATTTGTTGCATCTGCTACACCTGAGCCTGGTGAAGTTACATTATATAGAAAGTTCTTCTCTTTTGAATAGATTTTTCCTTCTCTTCCACCAGTATTGATGGTTACTGCTTCATAGATCTTACTCATATGAATCAAGCCTCCTAAAATGATAAGTAAAATAAAAGATTCAGTAAATCTTTTATTTATCAAAATTTTACCTCATCGATTTACTATATTTTTTCTTTTAAAAGAAGCAATGAATAATCAAAATGCAAAAATAAAAAATCGGCTACGTATTCGTTAACTAATTTATTGACAAAAAAGTGGCCATAAACAGCTCATCCTGTTTATGACCTTATTCAAAAACATTCCCTTAAGAAATAAAACAAAATTTTGAAACCAGAGAAAGCTACTTAACATTTTTTCTTATCTATCAGTGAAACACTCAGATGTGCTTCTTTGATCTTAACAAGCACCTTTTGTGTAGAGCATCTTCCATATGGTTTTTAAAATGATTTTAAAGTCAATTATGATACTACGTTGTTGCACATATTGGAGATCCATCGCAACCATTTCTTTAAAATTGACATCACTTCTACCATTTACCTGCCATATACCCGTACATCCAGGCTTTACTAGAAGACGTTGTTCATCATGGTGAGAATATTGGCGTACTTCTCTAGGCAAAGGTGGTCTAGGACCAACTAAACTCATCTCACCTTTTAACACATTCCATAATTGAGGTAATTCATCTAAACTGGTTTTACGAATGAACTTACCAATCTTAGTGATGCGTGGATCATCTTTGATTTTAAACATCGCACCTTCTATTTCATTCTTGTCTAGCAAATTCTCAAGTTTTTCTTCCGCATCCGTACACATTGAACGAAACTTGTACATTTTAAAGGTACGCTTGTTCTTCCCCACTCTTTCTTGAGAAAACAAGATAGGAGCTCCTGGTTCTTCCAAGTAGATCTTTAAAGAAACCCAAAGGAGGATAGGAGAAGTGAGGATCAGTCCAATGATACTTAAAAGAATATCTAATAATCGTTTGACCATTTCATAACATTTCTTTGGTTTTATCGTTACATAAACGCTATTTTCAAAAGAGATATTTTCTTTTAATTTCAACTCCATATGACTAACCACCTTTTCTGATAATCAGCTAGATAATTGTCTATTTTTTATTTTTTTGAACCAGGTGCTGCAAGTTAGGTTTTCTGTTTTGTAACTCCTGATTTGTGTGTCAATACAACAAAAGTAACAAAGAAAAGTATCGATAGAACCAATAGTATGATACCCATCTTTATAAAGAGCAGATCGAATGTCCTTAAATAAGTTTGGACAAATTCATAGATACTTTGTGTCATGATCCCTATTCTACTCATCCAGTCATTAAAATAGATGATCAATGGTCCGACTACTAAAGAGAGTCCTGTCCCAGCCAGTATCAGACTGGTAAACGAGATTCTTTCTTTATTTGAACGACAGGTCATGAACAACATCCCGATAATCACACACACAGCAATCCCTGCTTCGATAATAAAAGTATTCAAAGTTGCCTTATATTGATTGACTTTATTGACAAAATTAGCTAGATAAGGAATTTCTATAGCTTGTTTCACTACCTGCATTGAAGAATCAACAAATTGAGCAATTCCCTTATTCATCTGTTCATCTGTTTTCATTTTTTTATCTACTGCATATTGGTTTATTTTTTTGTATAGTTCTTTTTTCACTTCTTCTTCACCTTGTAAGGTGAAAGAATGACCACTATATAATGTATTAACGTATTGCGTCATATTTTTTTCGATCAGAGTGGACGGAATTACATCTTTGACTACCTCTGGCGGGATATTGCTTCCTCGTGCCAAATCTTGGATTTTGTTATTCATTTCTTTTTGAACATTGAATGCATACTGCGAATGGTTTACTTGTTGCTGCATAAATGTTGGCCGCATCAGTGTCATTCGTATGCCAATCAGTGACAGAAAAACAAAGAAAACAAATGAGCACACAAACGCTAAAAACAATTGAGCGGTTCTTTTCATCAAACTTTTCTTCATTGCTAAAGTCCTTTATTAGTTATTTTCATTGATTTTAGGTCCAGAAATTAAATTTGCTGTTATAAATAAACGCTCGTTTGTCAAGCCGAGGCTATCGATTGGATAACACGTATAAAGAATTAATTCACGATTTTTTTGTTGCCTTAGTTCCTTTGCAATTTGCCAATCCGCTTTATTAGCCACTTTTTTATCGGTCACTGTATAGTGATAGTTTCCATAAGTTGTCTGGATGTCTATTTGTTCATTTGGTTGGATATTCAATAGTTTTCCAAAAGAATCAATATTGTGTCCACCAATCAAAGTTGTCCCGATTTCTCCAGGAAAAACAGACCCCATATACTGACCCGCTCCTTCACGAAGAATGGATTCTGAATCGCCAAAGTAAAGGGGCACCTTTAATTTAAGGGTAGAAATACTAATCTCACCATAGTGTTCACCGTATTTAGGAAATTGAATTTGACTTGAATTGATTTCCGCTTGATTTGTCGAAGTTTTTTTAATGTTGCCGGTTGAAAACGTTCGTTCAAAATTAGGCGCCTCTGAGAGTAATAACACCTGAATAGACGATGAAACAAATTGAATCACTGGCCTTGCAACAAGATAAACAAAACAATAATTTAGGATAAAGAAACAGATCGAAATCAAGCATCCTAGCCCAATCTGTTTCACTAATTGCTTTTTACACACGATACTCACGCCGACGCGCTACAACATAAGCAATAATAGAAACCATTGCTAATGCTCCTGCTGTGATCGCACTCATTGTATAATTCCCACCCGTTTGTTTAATTGCATTCCCCGTCGAATAAACTGGATTGCCTGATGAGTCTACGATCGTTACACCATCTCGATAGAATGTAACAGTTAGATTTAGCAGTTTGCCAATTTCGATAACAATTTGTTTTAATTGTTCAATAATGGGTCTTGGCAAGGATTTAATCAATTGTTTTAATGAATTAACGGATTGAACCTCAACATCTTGCGCATTATCCATAATTAATGTTCGTGCTTGTTTTAAATAATTAGTCACTTCAACTGCAACGTTATCTGACAAGTCATGTACTTTTAAATAATTTTCAGCTTGAGTGATATCTGTCTGATCGAAATGAAAGGCTTTTCCTTTAACAGTGACCCCTTCTTGGAGTTCTTTCAGTATTCCATTTTCGGCATTGGTAATTGCCCCTTGCGTATCTGCATGAACCACTGCTGGTAACAACAAACATAAAATCGTTGCAACAACACAAAGTGTATTTTTCAATTTTTTCATAGAATTTCTCTCCTTCTTTTCTATATTTGTTACATTATTTATTCTATCTAGCATCTGCAGATCCATTTTTCTTTGTTTTTTATAAAAGATGAAATTATCTTAAAATAACCAAAAAAAATATTATTTAGTGAATTTTCTCCCCATTTCCTATAAAAACACTTATTTTTATTTTTAGACTATGATTCCATTTTCGTTCTCTCATAAAAAATTATTTATTATTTCTTCAATTGGATGAAACAGTATAAAAAGTAAAAAAAACAACGTTATTTGAATAGCGTATTTTTATAGTTAGTAAATGAAAAACTTAGGGAGGTCCCAAAGTGATTGAAGATTACATCGAAAAAGATATTATTAGAAAAGTGAAATTAATTGAATTTGCTTTTGAACTAAAACGAATAAATGTAGGGGAAGCCGCAGAGAGATTAGGGGTCACTTTTAACACGATCAAATCAGATTTCCAGAAGTTATCTATTTTACTAGAAAATGAAATAAAATTTTATAAAATGACAAGTAGTCATATCCTTATTTTCTTTAAACCGAATATCCGACGTTATGATTTGATCAAAATCATCTATCAAGATTCTAATTTTTTAAAGGTTTGTTCCCGCTACATCATTGGCGAATATGATTATATAACGCTCGTTGATGAAGAGTTTTTATCAGTAACCAAAGCTTTTAAAATCAAGAAAGATGTCGAAAATTATTTTGCAGAAGCGCTTTCACCTTTGTCCGATAATCCTGAAGAAACTTATGAATTGCAATATCGTTTTTTGATTTTATCGATTTGGATGCGCTGTGATTATTTAAACTCAGAAGTTAATTGGGACGTTATGGCTAAAGCAGAACATTACACAGACACTGTTCTAAATATCTTGTCAAATCGACTCAATAAAACACAATATACCTTTTTAAAACTATCGATTTATTTAGCCCTGTCTCGCCGAAAAAGTAACCCTATTGTTATTCCTTCAGAAACAATGAACATTCTGGAAAATGGCCTCATTTTTAATATGTTCCAAGATATTTTCAATGAACCTGAATATGATGAAACATTGAAAAAAGAAGAAATTGCTTATTTATCCATTATTTATCGTACATTACCTTATAATTCACCGAACTATTTTATGATCGATTTAGATTATCAGTACGTTCGAAATCGATTAGTCGCGGAATTTAAAGAAATCGATGTACTGATTGAACTATTTGAAAAAGAGTTTGGGGTCAATCTATATGGAGATATTTTATTTGAGGTGCCGTTATTTAATTTGCTTTATACATGTGCCTTGAATATCGGTAACTTTTTGGTAACAAAGCATACTTTTTTAAGTGCTCAACAAATGGAATTGCTGCAACGAGTGAAGCAGATTTTTAAAAAATGGGGGCAAGAGTTGGAAACACCTATTCGCTATATTCCTTATTTCCATTTACAAGCCTTTTGTCAACTGACTTCTTTTGTATTGACGAACGGCAGCAAACATAAAATCGGAGTCATCATCGTTGCAGAAAGCGAACTCTCACATATTACATTTAGGAAATCATTGGAGAAAAAGCTTTCATTAAGTGACGTGATTCTCGATACGACGCTGTACTATTCCCTAGAAGATGTCCCACAATATATTATGAAATCAGACCATCTAATTATTTGTGAACGTACCCTACTTGATGAAGAAAGTATGAAAAACGAAAAAGTTTATCCTATCTCATTAAGTTCCTTACTCTCTGATATCAAAGATATTGCTTCATGTATAATGAATTTTGAATAAAAGATCGCAAAAAAGCAAAGATAGGAGAAGCCATCTTTGCTTTTTTGCGATAAATTCTTTTCTTGGCATTTTCTTTTTATGTCTAACATACAAAATTAACTATTACTAATTACATCTTCAGTACTTAATGTATAACCGTTAGCAAGTAATTTTTCTTTTTTTACGACATAATGATCCACATCTGCCGAAACAACAACGACATGTGTCAATATATTGATGATTTCTCCTTTAACAAGCGTTCCTGACACTGAAGGTGCAGAAATGATTGTTCCAACTTTTGCTTCCATCATTTATCATTCCTCTTCGATTTATTCTTATTTTATGTTTCTCATTATATAGAATGGCATCATTTTTTTATTTTTATTTTTTAACTTTTACAATTAAAATAAGGAAAAGTATTGCTTTTTCTATCGATATTCCTACGACTATTTTTTATTTTTGTCAGTATCTCTATTATCGTTTAAAAAGAAAGAAAAAAATTAAAAAAAAAAGACTTTATACTATGTATTGTAAGAGTTACACCTTACAAAAAAGGCTTAGATAAAGCCTGCCTGACCAGTCAAAAAATATTGTTATAGCTTCTCCCACTTAGATATTTTTGATTTACAGGCCGATTTTCTTCACACCATCTCATCTAATAAGACGAAAGAGACACCTAGTATTTACTGAGTGTCTTTTTCGTCTTATTATCTTTATGTCAATAAAGTTTAACCTTTCTTGTCTTCTATTTTATTATAAATATTTTACAATTTGCTCTACACTCAATCGGTATGATTTAGGTACCCGGTAATTATCTTTAAAGTTCCCCACAGTTAGATACATGATCATATTTTCAGATTCATTGATTCCTAATAACTTTCGCGTCGCACTTTCTCTTTTGGGATCGAACATCGTATTCAATGCACAGGCTGCTAGCCTCTCATACTCTAACGCATATAAAAGGGACATTGCGAATAACCCACCGTCTACGTATACCTGATTACGTTCCGTCACATCGATAAAATAGCGTGTATCTGTGGTGATCATCAATAAGCAAGGTGGTAAAGGATACCCTTTAAACCCACCCTGGATGTCTAATGCTTTCTTAATGAGCGAACAGTCACGAATGACACGAATACGTGTACTTTGCCGATTGCAAACGGAAGGAGATTTCGTTGCAATCTGAATCGCTTCATTGATTTTCTCTAAGTCCACCGCAGTATCTTGATAATCTCTCACACTATTACGGTTGAGTGCTAGTTCTTTAAAGTCCTTCGTTTGGTTTTCATTTGAAGCAGAACGATTAACTGCTTTTACTCCGCCAAATTCAAATTTGTTCCGACAATAATTTTTTTTAAATTCAGCCACATTGATCCGATCGCTTAGATCGTAATGTTTTTCTTCATGGATCTTGATATATTCGTCCACTACAGACACTGCATTTAAATAGGTCTCATCTTCTTGATCATAGCCTAATTCGTGATACGTTTGGATCAATCCATATAATTCCGGGATGACTTTTTGACCAAATCCATACCGAAAATTTTCTCTAGATAAGCCTTTTTCAACTGAATGACTAAAGAACAGTAAACGAGCTTTTAATTGATCTTCTTCATGAGTATTTATCTTTGAAAAATAACGTAGAAAACGTTGTTTGTCTTTCCTAAATAATGAGATACTTCTGCCATAGTTCCTAATATTCTTAAGCTGTTCCAACATTGGTTTTGGTATACTCTCTTTTATTTTATTTCTCATCGCCGATACCTCTTTTCTTTTTTAGTAAGTAACCCAAGTAATTGTTGAGACACATGGGGCATAAACAAAAAGACACTACAACCATAAACGCTGCAATAGACTAAGCCCATAAGCAAGAAGGTTGGAATATTACTGATCGAAAAAATTGTTAAAAGAAGTTTACTAATAAAGACAGCTATTATACCGGGAATACTAGCTGGTAGCATTTTTTTCCAAAACAACATCATGTTCAAATTCATTTTTTTATGATAGTACCAGTTCATGACGAAGCCATAACCGACGACCAAACTAAAAATGTACCCAATTGTTGCACCGTTGATTCCAACTTGCTTGACACATACAACAGTGATAGCGATATTCAAAAAAGAAAAAATCGTCAACATGATCGAACGAAAGAAATGTTGATTTCGTGCTTGTTGAATTTCAATCGCAATATTCTGTGATAATGGAATCAGTAATGGAATCACGATCGAAATCAACAAGTAGTAGGCTTCGTCAAACCCCTCACCTAACCACAAGAATAGAAACATTTTTCCTAATAGAATGAAACCACCTAAAAACAAACCGAGAACTAACAACTGATACTGCCCGATCTTAATCATGAGATGTGTTAACTCACGATCATCATTAGATTGATGAACTAATCGATTGACTTTTGGAATAAAAATGGTTGTCAAGACTTGAGAAAATGTTAAAAACAAGGCTTTTAACTGGTTCACGATCGAATAAACCGCTACTTGTCTAGTATTTGCTAAAACTCCCAGCGTAAAAACTGGTGCACTATCGTTGATCTGGTTGAACAACTGATTCAAAAAAATAAAAAATGAGAAAATACCGATTTCTTTCATAAATGAAAATTCTAACTGTTTAAATGTTATTCTCATCCGAAGTTTTTGGATACAAAAGTAAACATTACATAACAAACTCACTAACGTGATCACCGTTTGGATAATCACGATCGTGACGATATCGGTATGAAAAAAATACAAAACTGGGACAGTAAGTAATGGCAAACAAGCTGATTGAAACATTTGTCTAATCTGCTGAAAAACAAAACGTTCATTAGCTAAGATATTCGATTCAAAGGTAGCGCTCAAAAAAGTCAATACGACATTAAGAATCATAAACAGCATCAAATTCTTTAATTTTGTCTGTTCTTCAATGGAAGAAGAAGTTAAAAAATAAGGACTATTGTGGACAAGTATTCCGCCAATCACCCCAGCCAATAGAGAAATCACGGTAAAAAAAAGCAAATAGGTCCCATTCAGTTTTTGGATTTTTTTTGCCTCGTTTTTCACCGCAAATCCTGTATAAAATTTGATATAAGCAAATGAAAAACCTAAATTTAGTAACGTTAAATTGCTAATAACAGAATTTGCGATTTGATAGAGTCCATACTCACTTTTCCCTAAAAATTTTAATAATATTTGAGTATAAAACAATAATGAAAGATTTTTTACAACTACTGTCAGATAAGATAAAACAATACCTTTACTTCGATTTGTCATCTACTGTTCAACCTTGCTAAAAGTTAAAATATTTTGTTCGATCAACTGCTTTCCACGTTCTCGTTCTTTCTCAAGGACGATCTTTGCACGATCAAAATCAAACAACGTCTCTTTTTCTGTTAAATGATCGCCTAAAGAAACCAATGCACATCTCATATAAAATTTTTCTACCAAATGCTCGATACGAGTATAAGTTCCTTTATGATCCGTTCGCTCATAAACGAAAAACGGCGTTTGCATGATAATTGAGAAGACACTTCCATGGAAAGAGTCCGTGAATACATATCGGGCTTTGGCAATCATCGAAACAAATTGCTGCGGGTCAACGATGATTCGGTCACTCCCAAAAGTATCGCCCATGATTTGAAAGATCCTTAAATTTTTTTCTTTCGCAAACCGATTGATTTCCTGCATGATTTCTACAGAAATTTCGCTAACAAAATAAATCAACACAAACTGTTCTTCTTGATTCTCAGTGATCGCTAACTCTTTTTGCCATTCAGTTTTGCTCAATAATAACGTTGGATCAGGAGCAACATCCACTTTTCTGTCGATCAATTCTTCGACAATCCTCATTCCAGAAGCTTCTCGTACGGAAATATAATTCATTTGTTTTAGGTAACTAGCATAATGAGGTTTTAAAAGCGTTGGTTTAGAGGGTAAGTGATCAACACCAAAACTGGCAGAATAACTATATCTTTTTTCTGATGGTGCAAAGTCGAGAAAATGGGTTGGATCAAACTCAATAATATTGGGATTCCAGACTTGATCGCTCCCGACGATAAACAAATCAAAATGTAACGATAATTGGTTCAAATATTTTTTATCTACTCGCAACATCTTGATTTTTTTTTGACTGAATTGTTCAATTGTGGACCATTTTGCTGCTTGCATTGCTTGGTAATTTTTTCTTCGTTTGATACTTTTTAGCGTAATCTTTGATATGTTTTTCTTGAACATTTGTCCAAGGTCATCGATACTGCGGATTTCACCGATCCAACATTCTTTTTTCAACTTATCGAATTTGCTTGGTCTGATCACTATTGTTTCTACTTCAACTCCATATCCTTCCAAAACTTTTTGTAAAGCAAAATTTTGGAGTCGATTGCCATAGTTAAATTCACCATTTAGCGTGATAATACCTATTTTCTTCACCTGAATACTCCTTTCATTTCGTTCTTTCGTTGAGTTTCTTTTATCGAACTTCTTTTTTTGATTATTTTGGCTGGATTACCACCTAAAACAACATTTTCTGGATACTCTTTTCCAGGAACCACAGCTCCTGCCGCTATCACTGTTCCACGTCCGATCTTCGCACCTGGTAAAATAATTGCTCTAGCACCGATCCAAACATCATCTGCAATCGTTACTTTTTTCATTTCTATGTTTCCTTCAATCAATTTCACTTCAGTTGGCGTAATCTCATGATTCTGGGTAAAAATCATCACTTCAGGACCGATCATCACATCTACACCGATCTCAAGACCACCAGCAGCAACAATCATGTTTCGATCCCCCAAAGAAGACCGATCCCCAATAGAAATTTCACTTAGATAGGATACTTTTAATTTTGGGCGGATCACAACATCTTGACCAGCAAAACTAAACAACTTTCTAGCCAGCCATTCCCTTGTCTTCCGATAAAGAAAATCAATTGAAGTCAATCGATACGGGACCATAAAACAATTAGTCAAATAAAACAATAAATAGTAAATGCCTTTCAACGTCTTACCTCTTCTCAGAAACTTCAATAATTTTGTCAATCAATTGATCATTTACTTTTTTACGATCATATTTTTTTGCCGTCGCAACAGCATTTTTTGAAAACTGTTGCTTGACCTCTATTGGCAATGATTGATACTTATTAATTGCAGCTACCAATGCCGCTTGGTCCCCTGGTTTAAATAGAAACCCATTTTCTCCATCTTCCAGATAAGTTTTGATCCCACCTAATTCACTACCGATTACTGGTGTCCCACAAGCCATTGCTTCTAAACCAACTAAGCCTAAGCTTTCGCCTGCACGAGTACTTGGAAATACAAAGACATCTAAAGAAGAATAGATATCTACTAATTCTTGTTGTGACAAACAATTGGTTTTTTCAACATGATCTTCCAGTTTTAGTTGTTTGATCAAAGCGATTGCCTCTTCGTTTTGGGCACCATCGCCTACCATAATCAAACGTAATCGCTGATTTTTCTGAAGTAATTGTTGGAAAGCGTACAATAAAAGATCCCAGCCCTTTTCTTTATCGATCCGACTGACATAACCAATAGTGAATGGTTGTTCTTGCGAGACCGATTTACTTTGATCATTAAAAAGACGAAGATCAATCCCAGCAGAAGGTGAAATGAATAAGGGAGATACTTCGCCATATTTTTCTTTCACGATCTCTTCAAAGTAGCTAGAAGGTACCACAGTCAAATCGGCTTGTTTCACGAGATGTTTGGTTAAAAAATTAGTTTTTTCTTCTAACCTTTTTTCTGGTGTGACGTCACTACCATGGACATTGACAATCAACTTCGTTTTTTTATTGAATAATCTTGCCAACAAAATAGGTGGTGCATTGTAACCAGCGTAATGTACATAAACGACTTCATAATGACCAAACACATATTGGCTAAAAGCCTTGCGATAAAAATTTAAATAATAGATTATTTTTTTCCACTTGTTCGTGGTCTTCGTCAAATAGACAATTCTGGCTTCTTCTGTTTGTGACAATTCATCATAAAAATTTTTCACAAACACACCATAATTAGGATATTTTTTTGATGGATACATATTCGATATAATCAGTATCATGCTCTGGACCTCATTTATATTTTTTATGAAAAAATGAACCTAAATTTCATAGATATCACTTGAATAACTCAAACAAATAGCTAAAAAAGTAGCGGTCATAGAATTAACAATAATGTGCCCTCCTAAGAAACTATACAAAAGAAAAATAAGCAACATACTTTTCATCTCATTCCTTTTGGAGGAAAACAACGCGAAAACAGCATCTTTAAAAAAGTATAAATATGAAGCGAACCCGAAAATTCCATATGAAAAATACAAATCAAACCAATCCATTTCGACAATACTTCGCTTAAAGCCATTTAAAGAAAAGGAAGAATAGTAACCTGCTCCAAAGAAATCAATAAATGTGCTATGACCCGATTGATCAATTTCCTTCAAACTTTCGATCAAGTAACTATATCGATTACTGGTAATCACGTTTAAAAGATCACCGTCTGATTGCCCATAAAAATAATCCAACCTAGAAAGAACTTCTGTAAATAAATTCCCTAGTAACAATCGGAGAATAACCAAAAATGAACTAATGAACAGCACGATAAATAGTTTTTGTTTGGTTATGATATTGCATTGTAATATCTGAATAATCAGAATACCTGAACATAAAAATGCAAGAGCGATCCCTAGTTTTGTCGCTGTAATAAACAAAGCAGCAATCAATAAAATATAGATCACGGTGGCTAGAAGCAACTGATTACTTTGTTTTTTGTTAATAAACTTGATGATCATATTTTTTATAAAGAAAGAACACGCACTTAATATAGCAATCAATGAATTGAGTTCGATAAAATAGCCTTTACAACCTATCCCTTTTACTTCTGATGATTTTGACATCAAACCATTGCCGTCAAAATCATAACTAACATATCCAGTACCTTGTAAATATGGAATAACTACTAATAAGCTATACAACAAGCTATAACCTATTAGTAAATGTTTCAGGTCTGTCCTACTGATATCCTTTGCGTGTAATGCTTCATAAAAGAAAACCAGATACATTGGCGCCAATAATATTCTTAAAACACTTTTGATATCTGCCATGAATACTCCTTGGTTTTTATGAAACCAAAGAAACTGGATAACTAAAACAAGTAGAAATATACACGTAAGGAACATGAATTTAAGCATATAACACGACAGACGTTGACCATATTTCATAAAATATCCAAGGATCAAAATCATGAGAAGAAAACGATAGATATCAGAAATACCTTTACCATAAAAATACCCATTCAGAGATTCTACAATCGGCATTAGGAGAAAAACGATTAGAATTACTTTATTCAATCTTAATTTTGTCATTTACCACACCAAATTTTCTTATCTTCTTCGTTTTTTATTTTTATTATGTTTGTGCTTTTTCTTGTATTGATATAACAAGATAATCGATAGATAAAGCATAAAGAAAATGAAACTTAATACCATCAAAAGTAAGCTTGTGCTATAACTGATTTTATTAGTTGTTACAGCCTGACTTAATACGGTTAAATCACTATGAGAAAAAAGTTTATTTCCTTCTTTACGTAATTCTTCTAACATGATATTGGCTAATTTAATTCCCTCTTTTTCATCATCCATATTGACTTGCAAAGTAAGTACTTGTGAAGTTGGAGAATACAAGACTTTGATTTTCGGTTTTAATTTTAAAGGGTCTTTATTATATTGTGGGGTATCGAATTGTTTCGCCACTTTGTCAAGAAAAGAAGAGCTGTAGACAAGTAAGCTGTAGTTCTCGTTATATTTTAAAAGATCCATACTTTTTACACTATCTTCTTTTGCTGATATTTTAGGATTGACCACTAATTGACTTTGTACCACATAAGTTTCTGGTAGTAAGTTAAAATATTTAATCGCAACTACACTAATAAAAGCTGATACCCAAGCAACAACAATGACTGGGATGATCGCTTTTTTTAATAATGCTATAACTTCTTTTTTATCCAAATCTTCTGTTCACCACTCTCTTTACTTAACAAATCTATTTTTTCTCGTTGATTTGATTTTTTCTTTTACTGTTAATTTCAAAAATTTAAGATTACCAATCATATATCGTTTGAACAATCTTCTTGGTTCTTGGATCATCCGAAATAACCACTCTAAATAACAGTGTTGTACCCATAATGGGGCACGCTTTATTTCTTCAGCCAATACATCAAAGCTACCTCCTACGCCCATAAAAACTGCATTAATCCCTTCCCCTAAGAGGTAATCGATCACATATTCCTTTTTAGGAGAAGAAATACCGACAAAAACCAATTGCGGATGACTTTCTTTGATTTCCAATGCAACGTTTTTCCATTCACTTTCTGAGAAATACCCATTCCTTACGCCCACAACTAGAAGTTTAGGCCAGTATTCTAGCAGTTTTTTTTTCATTTGATTGACTATCTCTTCTTTTGCCCCTAAAAAATACACCGTATATTGACGCTCTTCGGCTAGCTCTAGTAGCCGTTGCATCAAATCGATTCCTGCAATTCTTTCTGGGACTTGTTTGTTCAATAAATGAGCAGCTAGCAGTATCGATACCCCATCAGCATGAATGATTTCAGCTTTTTGAACCACTTGTTGTAATGTTTCATTTTTTTGTAATTCATTGATCTTATCGGCATTGATGCCTAAAATGTGGGTCGGTTCTTTTTCCATGATTTTGTCATTGATGGCCGTAATCATTTCTTCCATTGTGACTGCATCAATTTGCACATCAAACAGTGTTTCTCTCGACAATTGTTCCATCTCTTCTCTCCTCCTTTTTTCGCACATTCAAAATCTATTTAAGTATAAAAAAGGAAGTAAGCGAATTTTTCTTTATTTTTTATTCTTTTCTCTTATTGTGATAAAAATATTGCATTAAATAGCATCGATAAAAAAATACATCCATCATCTTAAAATCTATAAAAGAGCTAGTCACTTCATTTTTTGTAATAGCATCTCTACTACTATTGCTTACTATTAAAAAATACCGGTCTATCTCTTTTATCACTTACAAAAAAACTTTCTTCTTAATATAAAAAGAAAAAAAGAGATTAGGATTTATTTTTAATCCTAACCTCTTTTTATACTTAATTTAGGATGACACATCTCAATGCTAAATGATTATGCCAAATAATCTTGAGATACACCTACTAATACTAAACGATTGTTTTCCATTTTATAGGTATAAGTTATCCCAGCTTTATTTTTTAACGCTGAGTTATCATTTGTGTTAAAACGTGTAGATGCTTCTCTATGAGAGATTTGTACTGTACTGCCATTTGGCACATCGTATGAGCCGTTCACAACGTGGCCTGACCAATAATCACCTGACCAATTTAAATGAGTAATCCATTGTCCTTGTGGATTTTTGATTGCAATAGAAAAGTAAATTTGGGAACCAAATCCAGGATGAACTTGTGCTGTATGACCTGCTGGCAACACTTCTTGAATAACCACATGTTGGTTCTTAGCAGTTAACGTTACTCTAGTATCACTGCTTTCATTACCTAAATGCACCCCGTTAAAGTAAAACACTTGATTTACAGAGAATGGAACGACTTGACGACCAATTTCTTGATGTCCTTTATTATATAAAACAATTTGGACATTGTCCGTTTGTTTCAATCCACTTAGGTTGTAGTTAATTTTACCAGCTTCTAGCTCTTTTGAAGTTTTTAAATCTTTTGCTTGACCATTCACGATTGCTTGCATGTAAACAGCATTCGTGCCTTCATAAGTTCCGGTAATAGCTGTACTTTTACCAATATCATAATTATTTAATGTCATTTTCACTTGTGCTGGTTTCACAATATTGACTTGTTGACGGCCAATTTCTTGGTAATTCTTATCAAACAAGATGATTTCGGCTTTGTCCGTTTCTTTTAATTCGCCAACATAATAGTTGATTTTCCCACTAGCTAACTCTTTTGATTTTACCAAAGCTTCTTTTTTACCATTCACTTCTGCTTGCATGTAGACAGCGTTTGTTCCATCGTACGTACCAGTGATACTATTACTGTCACCTAATACATAGTTGTCTAAAGTGAATTTGATTGGCACTGGTTCTACTAAAGTCACTTGCTGACGGCCAATTTCTTCGTATTTGTTGTTAAATAGCACGATGACCACGTTATCACCTGCTTTTAAGTTGCCGACATAGTAGTTGATTTTCCCACTTGCTAATTCTTTTGATTGGACAAGGGCTTCTTTTTTACCATTGACTTCTGTTCGGATAAATTTCGCATCTGTACCGTTATAGGTTCCGGTAACATTTGTGCTGCGTCCAATGATATATTTATCTAATGTCATTGAAACTTGAGCTGGACCCTCAATTGTTACTTGTTGACGACCAATTTCTTGGTAGTTTTTATCAAATAAAACGATTTCGGCTTTGTCCCCTGTGTTTAATTTACCGACATAGTAATTAATTTTGCCACTTGCTAATTCTTTTGATTGGACAAGGGCTTCTTTTTTACCATTTACAACAGCTTGCATATACGCCGCATTGGTTCCGTTATAAGTCCCACTGATAGTTGTACTTGTTCCTACCACATATTTGTCTAACGTAACCACTGTTTTGACTGGTTCCGTAAAGGATACTTGTTGGCGACCAATTTCTTGGTAGTTTTTATCGAATAAGACGATCTCAGCTTTATCCGTTGCTTTTAAATTGCCGACATAGTAGCTGATCTTGCCACTAGTTAGTCCTTTTGAAGACACAAGTCCTTTCTTTTGTCCATTGACTTCTGCCCGCATGTAAACCGCATTGGTTCCATTGTAGTTCCCAGTGATATTTAGGCTACGACCAACCACATATGGCTCTAAAGTAATTTGTGTTTTCACTGGTTCCTTAATCGTTACTTGTTGACGACCAATTTCTTGGTAGTCTTTATTGAATAAGACGATCTCAGCTTTATCGGTTGCTTTTAGGTTGCCAACATAGTAGTTGATTTTACCACTTGCTAGTTCTTTTGAAGATACTAGTGCTTTCTTTTGACCATTCACTTCTGCACGCAAATAAACTGCGTTTGTTCCATCATAGCTCCCAGTAATATTTAAACTACGTCCGACCACATATGGATTTAAGGTGATGGTGACATTTTTTTGGGCAGCTTTCCCTGTTTGTTTCGTAGGTTCTGCTGCTTTTACTGCGGGTGTTTTAGCTGATGACGAAGAAGCAGTTGTTGCTCCTTTCTCATTTGATTTAGCTGGCTGCGTTACGCCTGGTTTTTCACTTTGTTGGTCTGCAAAAACATTGGCATTCGTTGCTGTACCCAAAACTGACACAGACAATAAAGTAATGAATAAACTTTTTCTATAATTCATTTTCATGAATCCTCCTTAACTTAATTAGTAGTGATGTATTTAGTAGTGCATTTTTTACACTGAATGAATAATAACATTTACTGATCCCGGCTTTTTCTTTAAAATTATAATCAATAAAAAACAATTTTAAAAAATATAAAAATAGATCTTTACTTTTTATTTGTTCTTTTTGCCATAAGCTCTTTTGAAATCAAAAGAGAAGAAAATCCTAGACAGGTTGCTGCTAGTACGTCTGTTGGATAATGTACCCCAACATAAATACGACTTAGGTCCACAAGTAAAATACATAGAACCATCATTGCACGGAATAACAAACGATAACTTCTCTTGTTTATCAATTGTGAAGCAACGATACATAAGCCACCGAATAATAACGTACTTACTAAGACACTGCCACTGGGAAAGCTAAAAGAATGTGCTTGTATCAGAGATAATCCTGTTGGTCGTTCTTTTCGGAAAAGGTTTTTTAGTAAATAATTGAAACATAGTCCAACAAATAGAATATTTCCTAACAGCCAGTAAGTAATTGTTCGCTTCTTTAGCAAGAGAAGAAGTACAACAATCACGACTGTTAGCACATAAAGATTCAGGTATTTTGCAATTCCTAAAAGTATCGGATGCAAAGGAAAGAGATTCTCACGTAATCCAATCATTAATGAGACCTCAAAATTGGTTAATGGTTTTAAATAATAAAAAAGCTCCATCAAAAAAAACAAGACAATCCCTAGATACAAATAGAAATCTTCATTCATTTTTATTTTTTTCATTTAGATAGTTCCTTTCATTTTATTTAGAACTCGTTTAATCATAATAAAATTCTCTTGTTGATTTTTCTTTTTAGCATAAATTCTAATAGAAAAGATTCAAAAACAAGTAAAAGATTCCTTGCATCCTCTTTTAATATGAAAATACGAAACTTATATAAATAAAAGGAGACGTTTTGTATGTCGAATCAAAAAAAGAGAAAACAGAAAACAATCAAACAACAATTTATTTCTGTTTCTGCCACGAGTATCCTACTGCTTTCGAGTTTAGCTAGTACAGGAACAGCCATCACCTATGCAGCTGAAACGACTCCAAAAGGAACAACAGAGCAACCTAAAAAAACTGCTTCTATCCAACCAAGGGAGCAACAAACAATCGTTGCTACACAGGCCCCATTTAAGATCACCGGTATAGACTCGTATGTTGAGGGAGAAAGTCAATTTATCTCTGGGACGTATACTGGGAAAGAGCCGGCATATATTCGAATTGTCGTCAATGGCGAAAAGAAAACTTTGCTATCAACAAAAGGATTACCTAAAGGAACATTTAAATATTATCTTTCAGGACTGAAAGCCACCGATCTCGTCAGTATCCAATTATTTAATGTGAATTATTCCTTGTTGGGCGAAGCCTCCTTGACAATCAAAAGATTGGAACCTGTTAAAATCACTAAGATTGACCCTTATGTAGCAGGCAATACCTCCTTTGTCACAGGAACTTATACTGGGGATGGTGTCACTTATATGCGATTAGTCATTAACAATAAGAAAACTGAATTAATCGATGTTACAAAGTTACCTAAAGGATCCTTCAAGTATTTCGCAGATAATTTGAAAGCGACTGATCAAGTATCAATCCAATTATTTGATGCTTCTTATAGACAAGTAGCCACTGAAAATGTACCTGTCGAACGTGCAAAAAAAGTAACAATCACTGAAATCACCCCCTACACTGAAGGAGAAAGCCAAAATGTTACAGGAACGTACACCGGTGACGAAGTGGCTTATATGCGTCTCACAGTCAATGGACAAAAACAAACCATAGTTTCGACAGAGACATTACCAAAAGGGACCTTTAACTATTTCACAAGTACCTTAAAAGCCGCTGATAAAGTGACGATTGAATTATTCGACGCTGATTATAGACAAGTCGCTGAAAGTACGGTAACCATAAAAAGTACGGAAGTCGTCAAAGTCACCAAAGTCGCCCCTTACATTGAAGGGAAAACCCAATTTATTTCTGGTAACTTTGCGGGATCGGGTGCTGCTTACATGCAGGTCATTGTTAACGGCAAGAAACAAGGATTAATTCCAATGACTGGCTTACCTAAAGGACAGTTCAAATACTACCAAGCTGGTTTAAAAAAAAAGGATAAGGTAACTATTGTCTTGTACAATAAGGATTACAAACAACTAGTAACAAAAGAAGTTTCGATCTCTGAGGATAGTCACACACAACTTATCTATACCACACCTTACCCAGCAAATACCGCAAATGCAGGGATTCTAATGGGACAAGGCCATGATCGTCAAGATTTAGGTATCCAATTAGCTAAAGGGGCAACGATTACGATCAAACAGACAAATCCAAACTATACAGGTAATTTGACCTTACGCTTATTGACGAATGATTCTCAGACTGAATCTGCCGTTGATTTCTCAAAAAGCAACGTTTCTCTTACAGCCAAAGCTTTAGCTGTCCCATTTGTCGATACACCTTTTAACCAAGCAAATGGCGAACAACCGACCATCGAATTTTCAGTCAACGGACAAAGTTTCACTCTGCCTAAATACAGCAAAGGGGCAAATTTAGCAAACTTTAAAAAAGAATGGAATGAAACGAATGGGTATGCTTTGATCCAAGGAAAAAGATTCCAAACCTTTTTACCCGTTCTAAACAAAACTGAAGCATTAAACAAAAATTTAAATCAAGTAATTGATATGTATGATAATAATATTATCGGTTTTTATAACGAGTTGATTGGCTTGTCTGACAATAATCCTGATCCATTGAATCGTTCTTCTGAACGCCGTTACTTTTATAAGGCAGATGCTCACGGAGCTGGCGGGCTTTACTATGGCGGTCTCTGGGCTGCAGAAACAAGTACCTCAGCTGATGCTTGGCTATCTGATGGCTGGGGTGCACTTCATGAAACGGGCCATGGGTATCAAGGCAGCTTTATGAATCGGGGTATGTCCGTTGGTGAGGTGTGGAATAACCTCTATGGTGTCATTTATGATTACAAACATATGGGAAAAGCGGCAGCTGATAAAAACTCTTGGTTATACAATTATGGCGATAAATCAGTACTTGAAAATCGATTAAAAACAGTGATTACCAGTTCCTCTCCCAATTTTAACAGTCAAGATCTCAGAATGAAGTTGATTATTTTATCTAATTTCTTAGACAAAGCTGGCAATGTGGGACTTCAAAATTTTTATGAACAATACCGTAAATTAGCCAATACACCTGGTTTTCACGCAGAAGATTATTCATTGCCAGATTTATTAGTAGAAAACCTCGGTACACCAAAAAAATATGATTTTTCAGCAGTGTTAACAGCTTGGGGATTAAAAGTTTCTGAAAATGCTAAAAAACAGGCAAAAGCAAATGGTGATGCACTCGTAGCTCATTTAGCACAAGTCGTTCCAGATAACAAATTAAATGAAGCCATTCAACAATTGACACAAACGAATCGATTAAGTTCGGTTTTATCGCTAGTTACAAATCAAGAGTTAAGTACTTTAAATCTAAAAAGTAATGTTACTTTGAAGTTTACTGATGAAAATCTATTTGATGGAGTAAAAATGCGTATTATGGATGGTGACAAGGTGTATAAAGAAATTACACTAAATAAAGGTCTAGTTGTCTTAAACGATATGCCAAATGGTGTTTACTCTCTTGAATTGGAGACAACTACTGGCTACCTTAAAAATCCTTATATCTTTGTCAGAGATAATGGCATGATTAACATCGACTTAGCTAGCTATCTTAAAGAAGCATCTGTAGCAGTTAATCAGTTATTTGAAAACAACAGTGATGTGCTAATCAAACCAACAATTATGCAAAAAGATATTGATCAGGTAAAGAAACAAGTCAATGCTTTGCCAGAGAGCACACAGAAACAAGCTCTTTTGCAAAAATTAACTACTGCCTTCAACCAATTACAAGAATTATCATTGAAAGGTTTGGGAGATAGTGTTTTTGCTACCTTAGATGTTACTCACGGCATCGCCACATTACGTACAAACGCTGGACAACCCCATTTCTACTTTACAGGACAATATGCGCACATTACGATCAAACATGGTAACAACATCATTTTTGACAAAGACTATATTGGCAATATCAATCAACAAGCTAAAGTGGACACAATTCATTTGCAAGATGGCGATACAGTGATCATCACCCATAAAGAAGCTGGTACACGTTTCGCAGTTAATCATCCAGATCTAAAACCAAATAATTCGGGAACATACTATTATGTTGTTGAAAAAGGACAACTAGTAATTGATAATCTGACTCCTGTAACAAATACAGTCAATCAGTTATTTGAAAACAACAGTGATACGCTAATCAAACCAACAATTATGCAAAAAGATATCGATCATGCAACAAAACAAGTCAAGACTTTGCCTGATAGTCCACAAAAACAAGCTCTTTTGCAAAAATTGACTAATGCCTTCAACCAATTACAAGAATTATCATTGAAAGGTTTGGGAAATTGGCTCTTTGCTACCTTAGATGTTACTCACGGCATTGCCACATTACGCACAAACGCTGGGCAACCTCACGCCTACTTTACAGGACAATATGCGCACATTACAATCAAACATGGCAACAACATTATTTTTGACAAAGACTATATTGGTAATATCAATCAACAAGCCAAAGTGAATACGATTCATTTGCAAGATGGCAATACAGTGACAATCACTCATAAAGAAGCTGGTACACGCTTCATAGTCAATCACCCAGATTTAAAATCAAACAATTCTGGAACATATACCTATACGGTACAACACGGAATGCTTGTTTTAAATAAATAAAATGAAGGACTCCGAACTAAAAACGGTCAAAACATCCATAGCTGTTTTGACCGTTTTTTGCTATTTAGTAAGAATCAAGCAAATATTTGCTCTTTGTACGCCCATATTACTCTTCTTCTGCTTCAGGTAATTGATGAAATTTGATCAACTCATTCACAGCCACAGGTACAACTGATAAAAAGCCTACTAACAACCAATGATTTAAGCTAATATGCACTAAGCCAAATAGTTCTTGGGTAAACGATAATAGGGCAATGACCGTAGTGATGACCAATGAAAGTACTGCCATTTCCAATAATGATTTATTCGTTGCTAAGTTCACTTTGAAAATTGATTGACTGCTACGCACATTGAATACATGGAGGATTGACGAGTATGCTAAGACTAAAAAGGCAACCGTCTGTCCCACTTCTTGTCCTGCATCGACCCAAGGGCTAATGGTATCGACATAGCTTCCCAAATAATAACCAAACAGAGTCACGATCGTAAATATAGTCGCATTGATCGCAATTTTTTGTAATAATCCTCGAGCAAAAATCCCTTCATTCTTAGGAATCGGTGCTTCGTCCATGATCCCTTTTTCTGCTGGTTCACGCCCCAAAGCAAATCCAGGCAACCCATCAGCAACCACGTTGACAAACAACAATTGAACTGCTGTAAACGGTGCTCCCCAGCCCACTAGCATCGCAATCAACACAATAAAAATTTCTGAGACATTACAACTCAACAAAAAGTTGATCGCTTTACGAATGTTTTGATAGACGGAACGTCCTTGACTAACCGCATCGACGATCGTTGCAAAGTTGTCATCGGTCAAGATCATATCTGATGCACTCTGTGCCACGTCAGTTCCAGTGATTCCCATTGCACACCCCACGTCACTTGCCTTTAAAGCGGGTGCATCGTTGACACCATCTCCAGTCATAGCAACTACTGCACCAGTTCGTTGCCATGATTTAACGATCCGGATCTTGTCTTCCGGCGTAACACGAGCATAGACAGAAAGGTCTTTGACACGTTCGTCTAATTCATCATCAGATAGTGCTTGTAGTTCTGAGCCCGACAGTGCTTCGGCTGGATTCGTTAAAATACCTAATTCTTTGGCAATTGCGCTAGCCGTTACCACATGGTCTCCGGTGATCATCACTGTTTTGATTCCTGCTTTTTTCGCTCGTTTGATTGCTCCTTTACTTTCAGGACGAGGCGGATCAATCATACCGATCAAACCAATCAAACGTAAATCTTTTTCTAATGCTTCTGAAGTGATTTCTTGCGGTTCTTCTTCATAGGTAGCATAACCTACCGCAATGACCCTTAAAGCTTTTTTCCCAAAACTGTCATTGACGATCGTGGCCTGTTCAATGTCTCCTGAAGTAAAACGCGAAGCTAGGACGTCAAAAGCGCCTTTCGTAATTGAAATGTATTTTTCACCCATTTGATGAACCGTTGTCATCATCTTACGGTCTGAATCAAAGGGTAGTTCTGCCACTCTCGGGTACTTTTCTTCTAATTCCTCTTTTGTGTGATAATTTTCTTCAACCGCTCGTACGATCGCGGCTTCTGTAGGGTTTCCTTTGACAATCAATTCATCATTTTCTTTTTCGACCGTCACATCGGTACAAAGAGCAGCCATCTTCAAAATTTCCATCGCACTGTTGGTCATTGAGTCCTCTACATCAGTCACTTCATCTTCTTTGCTCCAAACTCGGCGGACACGCATTTTATTTTGTGTCAGCGTTCCCGTTTTATCTGAACAAATCACATTGGCTGTTCCTAAAGTCTCAACTGCGGGGAGCTGACGAATAATGGCATGTTTCTTCGCCATTTTTTGGACACCATATGCTAAAGTCAATGTAACGATAACTGTCAATGTTTCTGGCACCGCAGCGACAGCTAAAGAAATGGATGTCATAAACATTTCCAGTAAGGGTTCTCCTTGGAGTTCACCAATAATAAACACTAACGCTGCAGCAGCTAATGCGATAAAACTGATGCGTTTGCCTAGTTGATTCAATCGAATTTGTAATGGTGTTTTTTGAGCAGTGTTGTCATTTAAAAGTCCAGCAATCTTACCCATTTCGGTTTTCATCCCGATAGCGGTCACAATTGCTTTCCCACGACCAGCTGCGACTGTACACCCTTTAAACACCATATTGATTTGATCACCTAAGGCATCATCTTCTTGACTCACATAATCTGCATCTTTTTCGACCGCTTCACTTTCACCAGTCAGTGCAGATTCCTCTACTCTTAATTGCGAGGTTTCAACTAATCGAGCATCCGCCGCAATGGCTGAGCCAGATTCCAAGACCAGAACATCTCCCACAACTAGGTGTTCAGCGTCCACTTTTTCAACTTTGCCATCTCGGATGACTGTGGCAGTTTGCTTGTTCATATCTTGAAGAGATTCCAACGCTTTTTCGGCATTTCCTTCTTGTACGATAGCTAATACTGAATTAATGATTACGATCGCAATAATCAACAGTCCTTCAAATAAATCCCCATGTTCGGTGGCAAAGGCAGTATAAAAAGAAATGACTGCTGCTACAAGTAAAATAATCGTAGTAAAATCAGATAAACTTCGTAAAAACTTTTTTGCCAATGACTCTTTAGGCGCTTCCTCAAATTTGTTTTTCCCTTGTTCTTGACTTCTTTTTTCTGCTTCTTGGGTCGTTAACCCCTGTTCAATTGTTGTTTTTGTTTCATTCTCCACTTCTTTCACTGTTTTCTTAAAATCATCCATCCTATTCCTCCTTTATTTTAAGCACACAAAAAAGGTACTTATTTTACTATACCATTGTTAAATTGCCTTATTCAACTATACCGCTTATTGCTTCTCTAAAATAAGCATATCTCGTGAGCTTCTTTTTTGCAACCGCTAACAAAGTGTGCTATATTATAAGTGTAAGGAAGGAGGATACCATCAAATAAACAAAAGAATTTCTCGATAGATTAGTATAAGCAAACAAAGTTGTTAAAAGGTACAGGTTTCACCAATGAGGTCATGTGAAGTATAATCTTTTACAAATAGTGAATGCGTATGAGGCGTTAGATCATGCAGTATCTAAACCAGAAGTAACATGATACGTAAAAAAGAAGAACATGAATATCTGAAAATTGAATAGAATCAAGAGATGTTTCAACTGTTGAAGATGTAACAAAAACAAGATTTTTTGTTTATCAAGAAGAAATTCAACACGGTACTTTGCATGGATCATGGAAAGTTACACTTATTTTGTTTATTTGATTCCTTCCGCATACGAAGAGCTGGGCTTATCGAGAGCCCAGCTTTTTTTGTCTCCTGAGTTTATTTATCTTCTGTAAGAAACGAATCCATGTCTCCTACACTTTTTAATTTCAACTAAAACAAAGAATAGAAAAAAATCAGTCAAAGAACCCATTTTTCTAGTTGAGGATTCTTTAACTGATAATTTATAATGGGCAATTAATTACTGCCATTTTGTTTAATCGTATGGAAACAGCTTTTTTATCTTTATTTGACAAACATTGCATCGCCAAAACTAAAGAAACGATAACGTTCATCAATAGCATGTTGGTAAGCTGCTAATGTTAATTCTCGTCCAGCAAAGGCACTCACTAACATGACTAACGTTGATTTTGGTAAATGGAAGTTTGTTGAAAAGGCCTCTACTACTTTAAATTGATAACCTGGTGTGATGAAAATATCTGTCCAACCACTATCTGCTTTGATTTCACCATCAAATTTGGTTCCAATCGTTTCAAGTGTACGGATCGAAGTCGTTCCTACGGCGATGATCTTGCCACCATTTTGACGGACTTGATTTAAGCGACTTGCTGCTTCTTCTGTTAGACGATAAAATTCACTGTGCATATGGTGTTCTTCAATCTTGTCCACACTGACCGGCCGGAATGTTCCTAACCCTACGTGAAGTGTCAAATAGACGAGTTCTACCCCTTTTGCTTCGATTTCTGCTAACAATTCTTTGGTAAAATGTAATCCAGCTGTAGGAGCTGCTGCTGACCCGTTTTCTTTTGCATAAACAGTTTGGTAACGATCTGGATCCTCTAAACGTTCTTTGATATAAGGAGGTAAAGGCATTTCGCCCAATGATTCCAACGTTTCAAGAAAAATACCTTCGTATTCAAATTCAATGATTCTTCCGCCATGTTCTAATTCTTCTTTGACAACTGCTTGTAAACGACCATCACCAAATGTAATTCGTGTACCTACCTTCGCACGTTTTGCCGGTTTGATCAACGTTTCCCAAGTATCTCCTTCTGTATTTGTCAAAAGTAATACTTCGAGGTGTGCACCTGTTTCAATTTTTTCACCATATAAACGAGCTGGCAACACACGTGTATTATTCATCACTAGCGCATCTCCTGGATGCAATTCTTCTAGGATGTCATGGAAATGTTTATCCGACATTTCCCCAGTTGTACGATCTAAAACTAGTAACCGAGAATGGTCGCGGTCTTTTAGGGGTGTTTGAGCGATCAACTCTTCTGGTAAATCAAAGTCAAAATCTTCTGTTGTTAACATATCGTCACTCACTTTCTCTCTTCTGCTTTGTCATTCTAACATTTTTATTGTTACCTTGGCAAAACCTCTATCTTTATGTTTCGTTTTTCAACTACAGCCAAGTATTCGTAGCAAAAAATGACTAACTAAAGAGAAGCTACATATACTTAGAAAAAATAGTCTAAATAGAGGCAGTGATCAGACCGCACATGTTCACTAATAAAACGCAATATGAAACATAAGTGTGTGCCTAGAAACTCATTTTTTAACTATCGGTTCTTACTCTCTTCGAAATAAACTAGAAATAAATCCTATATAAAAAACAGCCCTTTGTAATAAGCCAAAATCTCTCAAAACAAGAAAAGCTGTTTCAAAAAATGTTTTCTTACTCAACGGAGCTGAATGATGCTTTCCTGATCTTTGCTACTTAAAAGATTGTTTCTTAGTTTCAAGCTATTTATAATCTTTACTAAATATTTTTTACCACTTAATCAAGTCTTGTAACGACTGAACCATTTTACAACCTTGTTTTTAACTATTACTGAATAAATGTTACACGATGATTTTGCCAATCAAGATCAAATGTTAACGTCACTCTGGTTAGAGAATTAGGCCTTTTATTATCGTAAAAGTTGTTTCCCCACCAATTTGCACCATCCCAATTTTGTTGGTAAATTTCTGAACGTCGGGCAAATATCACTTTGATCCGAGATTTTTTCACATCTTTTGGCGCACGTAAAACTAATCCATAACTTGGTGAAAAACCGCTCGTGATCAAGCTGGATAATTGGTAATTTGGTGTAAAATTATTTCTTACATCATGAGTATATCGTCCGTACATGAACAGTTGATTTCCATAAACTGGATTCCAACTATTCCTTGTGTAGCCATCTCTCGTTTCGGTAAAATCTGTATTCCAATTCACACCGTTGATTGTACTTGTCGTTTTTGTTGTCTCGTAATCTGGTTGTTGGTAAGAGATTGTTTTGGTAATCGCTGCATTGGCATCTAAATTAACCCCTGGCTGTTTCCCTTCCATTTTGATTCCCCCACCAATACCATAGGTAATTGAATTTGATACTTCCTTACTTCTAATCGTATTGTCCGGTGTAGAGTTAGTGATTTTTACAGATTTATCTAATGGAATATTATAAACAGCCGTTGAATATCTCTGTGGCCACATCATCTCTCCTTTCCAAGTGTTGTTTTTAGGAAAGATAAATTTACGGCCTGAAGGAATAAAACCATTCAATGAAAGGATAGTGGTCAATTCATTCGAGTATTTATCGTTCAAAAAGTTCGCATTCACCGTCATCGTTGAACGATTTTTTGCTGTTCCTGAATCTGTAGATGTATAGCTTTCAACTTGTTGGTTTTTAACAGTGATGATCGTTTTGACATTTCCATGTTCGTCAATTTCTTTGGTGGTCGTTCCTAAAATATTATCTTCATTAAAATCAGCAAATACGGGAACCGTCGTTAGCATTGCAGACAGGACTGCAATACTTATCCAAATTTTATGATTCTTTTTCTTTAGTTTTACCATTGTAATCCTCCTCTTCTTTCACTAAATCCAAATTTATAAACTAACACTAATTTCGTCACCTCACACTGGAGAATATAAAAATAGCCACATCCAAAAATTTACTTCTTTTCAGGACTAATTTATACAATCAGTATACTTTGAGTCTTTATGCCTTTTATTTATAAAATTGCAACTCGAACATGTATACGTGAAATTTTCAACATATGCATTTTTTTATTTATGTATTTTTTCGCATAGAATTTTTTTATTATTAATTGGGATTAAAAATTATAATTTTGCTCTCTTCGTCCATACTTTCCCTTTATATAGCTTATTCAGCATCTCCAAACGAAGCAGAAGAGGGAATCTATCGACCATTTAGTTGCTTTAGCAATAGATTCCCTCTCCAATTATGATTTTCCATCATTTATATACCTAGATTAAGTCAACCCAACTTCGTTTTTAGAAGTCGCCACATCACTTGTGAAAATCACAGTGAAGTATGACCCCACTGGTCCAGTCGTATTCGTTTCCCAAGTATAAGTTTGCGTTGTTTTCCCGTTAATATTTTTATATTCGGATATCGCATTTGGTTCACCAAATTCCTGAATGGCTTTTTTCGTTGTAAAATCTTTGTTTAGTTGAATATTTTCAAACTTGCTAGCGGAAACCACTTTATTTTTATTGTAAGGAACGTAAATTCCAGATACAGCTTTTTCAACGATTGTATTGTTTTCTGCGCTGACAATCAATTTTGCTCCTAATTCGCCACTTTTATTGCTTCCCCAAGTATAAACCGTTGCGGCATTACCTGAACTATCTGTTGAAGCTTCTGTGTAAAGAGGAGAGCCTAATTTTTTGTTCACATCATTCACATTCGCACCAATTTTTAATTCATCATATTCTGATTTCATTTCTTTGGCTGAACTTTTCACTGAACTAGTAATTTCAGCTACTTCCTTCTTGTCTTCATGCTTCGTAAAAAAGAAAGCCCCTATGCCTAGCAAGAACATCACAACAATTACTCCAATAATAATGCTACTAGATTTATTCAAAATATATCCCTCCTTTTAAATAACTACATTTAGTATAATATAAAAAATAAAATAACTGTTTTATTTAAATTAAATTAATGATATTGAATAATAAATAAGAGAAAAGACAATCAACCAGACCTCTAAAAGCAAAGATTTCGTTTATTTATTTTTTAAAAAAATAAATAAAATTTAAAAAAATATAACAAAAATAGAATCATACAATAATATTTATCTATTAGAAACAGCTACTTAGCCAGGATCTCCTATTTTTTAATAATGGGATGAAAATATGACTATTCTTATTTTCAATACTTTTCCACTTTATCGTTTGTTTCATCCATTTTTTTACCATTAACCCTTTCCACTTTCATAGATCTACTTATTTCATTTATTTTTTATTCCATGATTCCAAAATGATCCTTGCATTAATAATGTTCATTTTTTATTTCTCACTTGTTTATCGAGTTTCGTTCCTGAATTAGAAAAAAAATAAGAGACTGAGTATGTTTAAATAAATCTACTAAAATTGGAAAGGACGATGATTGTGTGATCGAAAAGTATATTGAACGAAATGTTCTGCGAGAAGTGTATTTATGCGAGCAGTTATTTGAATTTCAAGAAATAAGTATTTCTCAAACTGCGAAGTTATTAGGAGTAACTACGCCGACATTACTAAAAGATTTAGCAAAATTAGTTAATTCCTTAGAATATTGTATCGAAGAACACCGAAGAAAAAAACTTGTCTATAAAATTATTTTTAAAAAAGGAATTGCACTTGCTGAGCTAACTCAATTTTTGTATGCACAATCTTATTTTTTAAAATTCTTAGATTATTATTTTCAAGGAAATTTTACAAGTATTGAAATTGCCAATCTTGAGTATATTTCTTTAAGTAAAGTTTATGTGAGTAAAAAGATCGTATTAGACTTTTTTAAAGAAAATAATTATTTAAAGTACAAAGAAGTTTTCATCCCTGAATTTGATACTAGAAATATCCTGCTTGCTTTAGTGAGATATATCAATTGGGAAAGCTATGAAAGGAAAGAACCAGAGATCATTCAGGCTTCCCTACAGTTGATTGATTATGTTGAAACACATTTTTTTAAAAGACGCTATTCAGATGATGAAAAATTTTTGATCATTCGAGGGATTGAGATCGCATTAGGTCGAAAAGATACACCTTTGCATTTCAGTAGCGCAGACAAAAAAGCGGCTGAATCAAAATTGTTGTTTCAACTTATTCGTCAAGGACTTAAAAAGCAAAATGAAGTATTAGACTTACAAAACGACGACGTGTATTATATTTTTTATTTATTCAATAGTCGAAACTATACAAATAAAAATATGAATCTGCTAAAAAAAGATATTGAAGCCGTCTATAAAAACTTTGTGTTTAGCAATCCCCTACTCAATGACCTCATGTCACGACTAATCAAGAAAACAGGGATCAATGTTACAAATGACTTTCTCTTCAAAAAAACTTTTCTACAATTCGTACGAACTTTTTGGGCAGATGGTCAGCTCTTTCTACCTGAAAAACTTTACCTATTAACAGAGGAAGAAGAACAGTTTTATACTCACATCTTGAAAGTCTTAAATCGCTGGAAAAAGAAAAACAACATTAACATTAGGTGGAATCACAATTTAGTTAGAATGTTTGTAAAAAATCTGTTATTGAGCACAAGACAAGTGCCTCAAAAACAACAGCAAGAATTTTTTATCGTAGCAGAAAATCCCATCAAACAATTATTTTATCGTTCACAATTCCTTGATTGCTTAGGAGAGAATAACATTGAGATGAACTCAGGGATTTTTCGCACGTTAGATGAACTTCCTGATGAACAGTTTAGTCCAAACATGAGAGTAGTTCTCTGTGATGTTGCTGCTTATCAACCAGAATTTGAAACTCCTAAAACAGTGATTTATCCCATTTCATTGAAAAAAACTAGGATCCAACTGAAACAAATTACAAAAGATTTAAATCTCGTTAAATAGATAACTATCATCAGAGATTAGTCTCTCAACACTATTCTTCACTCTCTAAAAAATTCAAAAAGAACAATGAATGATTTTCACTCCCTGTTTTGTTGGATGACCGAACTAAGCGTACGCTTACATAGCTTACTCAATTTGACGGAAATTCTACCAAAGCATTCCCAGTTTTTGTCGTTTGAAGAAATAGTCGAAACTTTTTCAATAAACGTTTTTTCTGTTGCATTTTTCTCTATCCGTAGTAAATATTCTTTGAATAATTTCAGTTCTTCTTCTGTAAATCCACGAAATAATTTATTACGAATCATGAGTGAAAACATTTCATGTTGCTCCATGCTTTCTTTACCTTGCACCGTCAATTCAATGAACGTGCTTCGAGCATCTCTGGGGTCTTTCACTCGTTGCACTGAACCGACCAACTCCAAATTTTTAATAATCTGGGTCACGACACAAGATGGAATATTGAGCGTTTCCGCAATTTTTCCAGCAGTCATTTTATCTGTCACTTTAAGCAATTTCATTGTTTCAAAAATCGGATCATTTTTTACATCAACATGATTCATATACACCATGCTCGGCTGCTGGGTAAGAATCAATAATTTTTCTAAAATATCTGTCTTAGTCATTTTTCACCTCGTTATTCGTTTAACTTTCCTATAATCATCTGGACATATGGGAGAAAACATGAAAGAACAAAACGGTCTGCGAACGATGGATCGTTGACTGTT
Organism: Enterococcus sp. AZ078; assembly: GCF_051714985.1. Lineage (NCBI taxonomy): Bacteria > Bacillati > Bacillota > Bacilli > Lactobacillales > Enterococcaceae > Enterococcus > Enterococcus sp. AZ078. Next base: position 206,682 of record NZ_JBIOSW010000001.1, on the reverse strand, counting down.
TTGTTCTTTTTTGCTATCAAATTTAATTAATACTCATTTTTACCCGAAAGCAGACATTTCTTCTTCGTATGTTTACTTATACGTTTGTTTTATCTTACTTTTTTAAAGAATGGATGGCTTCTTTTATATGAGTCATTTCGAATCGCTCAACTGTTCCGCCAAATTCCGTTTCCACTAATTGATTCAGCTTTTCTTGATCGATCTCTTTGACTATAGCTAAAATTCCTTCCTTACCTTTTGGAATACAATTCGCCACATAATGAAAAACATTTTCAGATTTTTTCTCTGCATGATGCGCTTGCCCAAAACCAATGACATCGCCAATTGCCCAGCCAAAAATCGCCCCTAATGGACCACCGATAAAGCCAATGATAATACCTAAAATACTATCACGCCACTCATTCTTTTCGCCTGAAAGATTCTCAAAATCCATCACTGTGAATCCTCTTTCGTCAAACGCGCGTTGAGCTAACATCACTTGTTGAACCTCAACATCTGGTTTTAGATCATTTCTTTTAAGTTTATTGAACACTTCTAAGCAGTGAACATCTTCCGCCATGTTGATCACTATTAGTGTATTTTCCGGCTCTACTTCGATGTTTGGATCCAGAGCTAGATCTTCCATTTCATAAAAAGAAGAATAATCATTTAGATCACCTGAAGCAATTTTAGCCATCAACATTTCTGACTTATTGAGTTGATCGTCAGATACTTTTTGAAAGTTGCCCATTTGATCCTTGATTTCTTTATATTGATCTTCCGTCAAGACTTTCCCATTTTTAGTATTTCTATAATATTGTGCCATTGTCTTTTCAGCTCCTTCAAATAAATTGGATAAACATGTTCTACTAAAAAAATACATCAATTAAGTGACACTTTTTTATTTATTTTTTTTGTAATTATAAAATAAATAAATAAAAAAATGCCTGAGTTTCTCACTCAAGCATTTTTTTGTCTTTAACATTTATTTCTTCAAATGATAACTATACGTACTTATCACGATATTTTCTCGCCAAGATAAACGAAGTCTTAATCGTAAACTTGTTTGATTGTGTAAGATATTTTGCCAACGACGGTTTGGTACAAACTGTGGAATCAATACTGTCGTCGTATAGTTTTGTTTTGCGGCATTTTTACTTACCAGATCAACGTAGCGGATAATTGGATTTTCAATGGAACGATAAGAAGAATGAACAACTGAAAAACGGACATCAGGAAAATGTTTCTTAAAGTCTGCTTCAATTTCTTTTTCTTTTGCTATATCTTCATCCAATGACACGTGCATGGCCACCACATAATCCCCGATCGAACGAGCATAATTGATCGCACCGATGTTAACACGTGTGACATTTCCTACTAAAACCAGCACGGTATTTCCATCATAGTCATGTAACTTGGCGTCCGTTTCAAGTCGCAACTGTTCTGCTACCTTTTTGTAGTGATCATGAATGCGATAGAAAATATACATCACAATTGGCATGATGATAAAGAATGGCCAAATATCACCTAAGCGGTAAACGAACAAAATCGCAATGATCGCATAAGAGATAAACGCACCTGTGATATTTGCAATAGATTTTCCTAACCAGTTCTTTCCTTCTTTTTTCCATTTAACGACCATTCCTGTTTGCGATAGCGCAAAAGGAATAAATACACCGATCGAGTATAACGGAATCAAGCGTTCCGTTGAACCATGGAAAATAAATAAGAGAATGATCGAACCAAAAGCTAATGTCATGATCCCATTTGAGTACCCTAAACGATCGCCACGATCTTGATACATATGTGGCATGAACTTATCTTTTGCCAAATTGTATGCTAATACTGGGAATGCAGAGAATCCAGTATTGGCAGCAACCGCCAAGATCAAAGCGGTAGCAAATTGTAATACATAATACAATACGCCATGGCCAAAGACAGCTTTCCCAATTTGAGACAATACAGTAACTTCTTTTTCAGGTACAATCCCATACCAATAGTTGATGAACGTGATACCGACAAAGAAGAAGCCTAAGATCAAAGCCATCATTGTTAAAGTTGCTGCTGCATTTTTTGCTCGAGGTTTCTTGAAAAATGGTACGGCATTACTAATTGCTTCAACCCCTGTTAAAGAAGAAGAACCAGAAGAGAATGCTCGCAAAATCAATGCGATCGACACCCCTGGGATTGCAGCTCCAGGTAAGGCTGTTGCATGTAATGGTACGGCACCAGTAATGATATTAAACAGTCCGACCGCAATTAGCAACGTAATCACAATGATGAACGTGTAAACAGGGAATAGCAAGAAAGAAGCCGATTCCCTTAACCCGCGTAAATTCAGCATCATCAAGAGCAATACGATTGCAACTGAGATTGCTACTTGGTGACCATACAATGCGGGGATTGCCGAGGTAATCGCTTCGGCACCAGCTGACACGGAAACAGCTACCGTCAACATATAGTCGATCAACAAGGAACCTCCAGCGATCAACCCGGCATTTTTCCCAAGGTTTTCACTGCTGACGACGTAAGCCCCTCCGCCTTGAGGATACGCGTGAATGATTTGACGGTAAGAGAGAGTTAATGAAATCAATAGAATAATAACAAATGCTGCAATTGGCAGTGAATACCAAATGGCTGCAGTTGACAAGGCAACTAAAACAACCACAATCTGCTCTGTACCGTAAGCAATGGATGATAGGGCATCCGATGACAGCAATGCTAACGCGGCAAAACGAGTTAATTTATGCTCGTCGTTTTCAGCAGATTTCAACGGCTTACCTACTAACAACCTTTTTAAGTAGTCCAATTTTTTTACTCCTTTACACACATATTTACTTCAAAATTATTATTGTCAAAATTAAAAAAAATTTATCTTAAACAAGATGTTATAGTACGCTCCCATAATATAAAAGTCAATAAACTTTCATAAAATTAATTGAAAAAAATTAGAAAAAAAACAGTATTTTTTTCAATCGTACGTTAAATTAGCAAATGCCTTACATTTCAACGACTTTTTTCCTTTTCTGTCAAAAAATGTAACATCTCACTCATCGAGATTTTTCTTTCCTATTCAATAAAAACTTTTACTTTTCGTAGAACTTGAACAACCAGCACTTTCCAAAAAATAAGTAAACGGACTGTGATTTTTTCTAGCAATCATCAATCATTGTGGAATCAGCCATAACAAACTTTACTTTTCTATTTTCAATTTTTTCAATTAAACTCGTTGTTTCTACAAAAAGAAAAAAATAGCTCCTCTGATCACCTAAGCTCTGTTAATAAAATAAAGGCCTTGTCAGACGAAAATACATGACTATTTCTGTCTAACAAGGTCTTCTTTTTTCAAACTGGTTATTGCTTTAACTACTAGTGGAAAATATGACTCTGATGTGCTGCTTCTTTGCATTTGACCATTTTTTCTTGGACATAAGGCGCAACAGCCGTTCCAATAACACCAAAGCTAACGAATAGACCAATCATGATCCAAATCGCATTTGCAGCATTTGGCCAATAGATTCCTCCTGCTGATTCTCGTAATAGATTAACCGCATGAGTGAATGGCAAGAATGGATTGATCATTTGGAAGAACTTCCCTGATACTTGGATAGGATAGTTCCCACCTCCACCAGAAATCGATAGCACGAGGATAATGATCGCAAGTCCCTTCCCAACATTATCAAATAGCGCCGCTAAAACATACACGATCATCATAAAGGCTAGCGAGATCAAAACGGCAAAGGACACGCTGTAAACTGGATTATGGACATCTACACCTAATAAAAAGATATTTCCTAAAGTAACGATCAAACTTTGTGCGATAGCCATCGTTAAGAACGTGAGCATTCGAGCAACAAATTGTTCTCGTTTTGTAAAATTGTTTCTTTCTTTTTTACCGAGATAATAATCGGTTGTCGCTACACTTGAGAGTAAGACAGCTCCCACCCACAAGCAAAGTGCTGTATAAAACGGCGTACTTGCCGATCCGTTGTTTGCAATTGGATACATCGTATTGGTTTTTAATTCTACTGGTTGCGTAAAGAAGTCACTCTCTTTCGTGGCATCTAGTTTCAATAATTTGATCACTTCTCCTAGATCAACTTCTTTTTCTCCTTTACGAATAGCATCTGCTGCTTTTTGGATACCTGTCTTGATGTTTGGCCAATCATTATTGATCAAATCAGCTGCTGCATTTACTGCCGTTTCAACTTGTGGCATTTTTTCATTCGCTGTTGTCATCGTACTTGTGATTTCATTTTTGATCGTTGGCCAGTCATTTTGGATAAAGTTAGCAGCTGTACTCAATTTGTTGGCTAACACTGGCAAATCATTATTATACAGATCGGCTCCTTTATTGATCCCATTGACGATCGTTTCCATATTACCATTCAACATGGTGTTTGCATCATGGATCTCTTGTCCGATCGCTGGCATTTCTTTTTGGTACTTCTCTAATATTGCCACTGCATTGGTCACTGTTGCTTTTGTTGAATTTAACAGCGAATCAAAATCGATTTGGTCAGCCTTGCTTAACGCACCTTGAGCTGTTTCAATCGTACTGATGACTTGATTTAATAGTGAATCAACGGTTGAACTGACTTGGTTCACATCGATTCCAGAAATCAAGTTATTGACATTTTTAGCAGCAGTTTGAATTTGCCCTAAGATATTTCTTACGTTATCGATATTTCCTTCTTGAATGGCTTGTTTCAACGCTGGTAGGCGATTTTGTAAGCCGCTTAAAACTGGTTTGATACTATTTAATGTATCAATTATTTTTTGAAGTTTGGTATTACCCGTTTGATTCTGTAACTGTGTCAAAAAGGTAATCAACTGATCAATCGCTTGTTGCTGTGCTGGTAAACTATTGTAGAGATTATCCAATAATTTGAGTAAGTTTCCCTTCTCTTCTTCCGTCAATTGATTATCTGCAATTGCCTGATCGACACTCGCTGTAAATGAATCAATAGATGTTGCTACCTGACTAATCGATTGTACCGTTGTATTCACACTCGTTGTGATACCTGGTAATGCATCTTTTAACTGCTCTGCACCTGATTTTGTTTGAGTAGCTAGATCTTTTGCTTGTGTTTCTAATTTCTTAACGTCAGGTAAGATTTCTTGGACTTGTTGAATGATCGATAACCCTTGTTTCGCTTCAGTGATTCCTTGATCCATCGTTTCTTGGATCGATGAAAAATCCTGATCGATCTCAGCAATTTGTCGACCTGCATTTTGGATTTCCGGTATTTTTTGTTGTAAATCTAAAATGATTTTCGCTTGCTCTTGGAGCTGTGGCATTTTATCATTCAGTGCAACCACTTTTTGTCCCATTTCATCGACTTGTGGGAGATAGTCCACAAATTCATTGGCTTTGTTTAACTTTTCTTTAATAGAAGGTAGTTGTTTTTGTAAATCGAGTACTTGTTGCGTATAGCCATCGATCGTATCAAGGTTCTCATCCGTTGAAAGTATCATTGATTTGACCTTATTGATACTTACTAGATTCGAATCAATGTCATAACCGATTTCGTTAAAGACCTTCAATAACGTTGAACTAGCTGTCTTGATAAATTCATCCGTAATCTGTGTTTGGATCGCAGAAGCTCCTTTGTCGGTGATCTTAGGAGCGATCGCATTGATTTTCTCATTCACCGTGTATTCGATTTTTGGCTTTCTGATTTCTCCACTCGTAAAACTTAACAAGTCTTCTGAGAAATCCTTCGGTAAGTAGATTCCTGCATAATATTTCCCAGAACGAACCCCTTGTTCCAGTTCTGCTTTTGAGTCAACGAATTGCCATCCGAGTTGTTTATTGTCATGAAGTGATTTGATCACTTCTTTCCCAATTGCGACTTCTTTCCCTCGAAATTCTGCCGGTTGATCTGCACTGTAAACCGCAATAGGCAATTCACCGGTATTTCCGTAAGGATCCCATAACGCTTTGATGTTGAACCACGCATATAATGAAGGGATAATCATAATTGCAATGATCAAAAGTGTAGCAATTGGATTTTTAAAAATTCTTTTCCAGTCAAGTAGATATAATTTTAATGTGTTTTTGATTGACCGCATAAATATCCCCTTCTTCTTTTTTCAGCTGCATTACTTTACCATGTAAATCATGTAATTTTCAATTCCCTTTTTTCAAAAAGCTCGATAATTTAGACATAATAGTCAAACTGTCCGATTGTCTGACCATAGAATTGAAGAAATAGTTAAATTTTACATGTACCACTTTACCATTAAATAAAGCAGAAAGAAATTTTCATGCTAAAAATCAGAAGAAGAAAACGCATCCAGAAAAAGTTTGCTCCTTTTACCAGCCCAGCTCTAATCATAAGTTAATACGATTTTACCTGCAGAGGGGTGTCCTTCAAGTTGATGGTGTGCCCAGATTAAATGATCAAGAGTTGCAGCTAATTCTTCTGCTACAAAAATTTGGTAATTTCCTGTTTTATATGCGGCAATTAAATGAGTCAAAGCTTCTTGATCTGAGTATTCTTTTCTAGGAACAAAAGTCTCATAAAACCCATTTTTTTTCTGACGAGATGCAAGGGAAGGCAATTCGTTCAACGCAACATAATGACCTTCTTCTTTCATAATTTTGATAGCCATGTCTCCCGCGATGCTTCCTTTCGTCGCATCGATCACAATATCTGCTTGATTACTGAATACTTCTTCAGGATTTTCTTGATCATAAGAAGAAAAATGAGTAACGCCTAAACTTCGGACTAATTCTTCATTTGTCTTTGATGCACTAGCAAACGTCCGAATCCCTTTTTGATGAAGTAATTGGATCAAACTAGTTCCTACGCCTCCTGAAGCTCCGGTCACCATTACCGTGTCAGTTGGTTGGATCGTTAGCAGATGATTAATCACATTGTAAGCAGTGATCCCCGTCGTTACCATTGCAGCCGCTTCTACCCAACTCATTTCATCTGGTATTTTAGCCACTTTACTTGCTGGTAAGACGATTTCTTCACCGTAAGCACCTGACACAGGATGAACGACTACACGGTCCCCCACAGCAAATGAATCGACGTCACTTGCTACTTCCGTCACGATTCCTGCACCATCATTCCCTAATACGTAAGGGAATGTTAAGGTTCGAACTTCCTTCATCTTTCCTGAACGCAAAGCGACATCATAAGGATTGATACTAAACGCTTTCAATTCCACACGAAGATGATTTGGCGTGACCTCCCTTGGTGTGTCTACTATTTCTTGAAACACCTTTTCAGCTGGCCCATAACCACTAATAGCAAACCTACGCATCTCTACCCCCTCCTTTTCTTCTAGTTTACGTGTAACACCACTATTTGACAAAAAAACTGTTTTAATCGCATCGGTGGTCTTTCTCTTTCATAGAGAACAAGAGAAGGACTAAACATTTTTAGAAACAAAATAATTGTTTTATTTCTCACACTATGTTAAGGTATCTACACTAAACCGTAATTTTTACGATTTGAAAAATTAAAGAGATTATTGGAGGAAAATATGGCAAAAAAATCAAAAATTGCAAAAGCTAGAAAACAACAAGAAATGATTGCCCGCTATGCTGATTTACGACAAGAGTTAAAAGCGAATAAAGATTATGAAGCCTTACGTCAATTACCTTTAGATGCACGCCCTGAGCGTTTGAAAAACCGTGACTTGATCGATGGACGTCCTCGCGGATATATGCGAAAATTCGGCATGTCTCGTGTGAAATTTCGCGAACTAGCTCATCAAGGACTGATCCCTGGTGTCAAAAAAGCTAGTTGGTAATTAGTATTAGACAGACGAAAGATATTCTGGCAAAATAGCAGTCACTCTCTGAATAAGATAAACTAATCAAACACATATAAAAAAAGCCGTAAGGACTAAAGATAGGAAAACTATTTTTGGTCCTTACGGCTTTTTTATAAGTTGAACAATGCTGACTCAACTTTTTTCTTATCATTATCCAGCATTTTTTATTAAGAGTCAGAAACGACCGTATAGCGATTGACATCATTAACGCTCAGATCCAACGATTTCTCTTATAACCTTTGTTGATTGACATTCAAGATAATTAGCTTGTTCCTTTTATATGTAAAGGCATAATGTGCTTATTTAGCGACAGGGGTCAATGCTTCGATACCTACACTGATTTTAAGTGCATGATCGACTTCTGACATAATTCCTCGATCTAAATGACAAACTTTTTCTTTTAATCTTGATTTATCAATTGTTCTGATCTGTTCAAGTAAAATGACAGAGTCACGTTCGATTCCAGTACCAGTTGCTTTTATTCCAATATGCGTAGGCAATTTAGGTTTGGCCATTTTGGCAGTAATGGCCGCCACAATAATCGTTGGACTAAAATGATTCCCTAAATTATTTTGAATAACTAAGACAGGTCGTGTCCCGCCTTGTTCTGAACCCACGACTGGAGAAAGGTCAGCAAAATAAATGTCTCCTCTTTTTACCATAGGATTCTCCTTACTCTTCATATTCTCTAGGAATGCGCGTTCCTAGTACACAGGCTACCTCATAGTGGATCGTACCTAATTGATCCGCTACTGCTTGCATCGATATCTCTTTTTCCTGATTTTTACCAATCAAAGTAACCTTTGTTCCCAGTGGAACTTCCTGAGGTAAACGGATCATAATTTGATCCATACACACACGTCCGACAATTTCACATAAATTTCCATCCACTAGGACGGAAAAGCCTTGCATGTTTCGTAACCAGCCATCCGCATAGCCAATCGGGATCGTCCCGATCCACTCTGGTTGATCGGTAATATAGGTTTCCCCGTAGCCGATGCCTTCACCTTTAGCCAAACGTTTCACTTGGATCAACTCAGAAACTAACTCTAGTGCGGGTTCCAATGGATACGGTTCTGGCAGTGCATGCCCTGAAGGATTTAACCCATACATTGCTACACCAAAACGAATCATGTTACCAATTTTTTCATCATGCCATAAAGCAGTAGCACTATTACTTACATGAACATACTTAGGTAAAGCAGGCAATGCATCGATTGTCTCTATAAAACGTTGATGTTGCTGTTGCCAATACGTTTCATCCGCTTGATCAGCCGTTGAGAAATGGGTGAAGATCCCTTCCCATTCCAATACAGCACTTTCTTGAATAAATGAAACTGCCTCTACGACTTCTTCAGGTGTCAAAAAACCAATCCGTCCCATGCCGGTATCAACTTTCAAATGAAGTGCTAACGCATGTTTCAGCTTTCTTTCTTGCAGATATTCAACAGCCTGTTCTAACCATTCTTTGTTTCCTACAGTGATCGATAAATCATGGACAACCGCTAAAGTCAATGCGTCAATGGGAATCATATTCAATACTAAAATAGGTTGTGTGAATCCCGCTTCCCGCAATTCAATCCCTTCGTCTAGATTAGACACACAAAATCCAGTAGCACCTCCAGCCAGTGCAGCTTCTGCTGTCTGGACTGCTCCGTGCCCGTAACCATTTGCTTTGACTACAGCAAATAGCTCTTTTCCTTTTGGTAATCTAGCTAATTCTTTTTTGACATTTTCAGTAATAGCTTTTGTATGTATAATGACTCTTGTAGGTCGGTGCCAAGCGACAACCATGATTTTTCCTTCTTTCTAATCTTCTAAAATAATTTGTGCAAACGCTAATTCATCCGTATGCGTGATACTAACAAAACAAGTACCTGAATGAGGTGATTTTGTGACTACAGGTTGTCCTGCATCATTTTTTAAAATTTCAATTTCTTGAAACGTCACCTTACCAATACCAGTTCCCCACGCTTTTGAAAAAGCTTCTTTGCAAGCGTAACGCCCTCCGAGAAATTCTACTTGTCGGTGAAAAGGCAGGATTTGAAATTGCTCGATTTCATTTGGCGTCAACACTCGGTCGATAAAATTTTGTTTTTCTTTGATGATCTTTGCAATCCTTGGTAACTCAACTGCATCAATCCCAATTCCTTTAATCATAGACTCTACTCTTTTCAAAAATTTTAGAACACTCTCATTCTACCAAATTCTCGGTATTTTACCACCAATATGTCCATAAATAACTAAAAAGAAAGCTCCTCTTAAAAAAGAGAAGCTTATCATTTATTATTAATCGTTATTTGTACGGATCACAAATCCACGTTTTTTATCGTTTTGACGCTTACCGCCATCTTTTTGATGGTTATTATTTTTACTGTAGCCACCTTTTGATTTGTTGCCACGGTAGTTGTTATTATCGCGTCGATTACGGTTATTTCCGCCGCCACGTTTGCCATTTTTATTATAGCCTTTTTTCTGCATTGGCAATGGACGTTCTGGAGTGATTTTAACTGGTATTGCATCAGAAGGATCCTTCGCAGTCGTTTTTAGTAACAAAGCTACTAAATCTTGTGCAGAATACTCTTCAAGCAATTTATCTGCTGTTTGCAAATACTTGTCTAAGCCGTTTTCTTCAAGCTTAGCTTCAATTTGTTCCACTGCAGCACCTAGTTGTCCCTTGAATGCTTCTTTTTCAGTTGGCGGACGTAGAGTAGCCATCCGTTTTTTCGTTAAGTTCTCAATAACATGTAGGTAGCTCATTTCGTTTGGCGTAACGAATGTCACTGACATCCCGCCTTTACCCGCACGACCTGTACGTCCGATACGGTGAACATAACTTTCTGGATCTTGTGGAATGTCATAGTTGTAGACGTGAGTCACGCCTGAAATATCCAAACCACGTGCAGCTACATCCGTAGCAACTAAAATATCTAAATGACCATTTTTAAATGAACGTAAAACACTCATTCGTTTTTGTTGTGAAAGGTCCCCATGGATTCCTTCTGCACGATAACCGCGAGCTTCTAATCCACGTGCCAATTCATCAACACGTCGTTTTGTACGACCAAAAACAATCGTAAGTTCTGGTGTTTGGACATCGAACAAACGTGTCATGATATCGAATTTTTCGTATTCTTTTGCTCGAACATAATATTGATCGATTAAGTCAGCTGTCATTTCTTTCGCTTTGATCTTCACGTGTGTTGGTGATTTCATGAATTTCACGCCGATATTTTTGATTGCAGGTGGCATTGTTGCTGAGAATAATAATGTTTGGCGTTCTTCAGGTACTTTTGAAATAATACTTTCAATATCTTCCAAAAAGCCCATGTTCAACATTTCATCTGCTTCATCTAGAACTAATGTTTCCACTGTTCCTAATTTCAATGTGTGGCGGTTGATGTGATCCAGCATACGTCCAGGTGTTCCTACGACAATATGTGGACGATCTTTCAATCCACGGATTTGGCGACCGATATCAGCGCCTCCGTAAACAGCTTGTACACGTACTCTTTTATCACGACCAAGACGATAAAGCTCTTCTTGTGTTTGGATCGCTAATTCACGTGTCGGTGCAATGACTAACCCTTGCAATTCGTGGCGATTAGTGTCGATTTTTTCTAACATCGGCAAACCAAAAGCAGCCGTCTTACCAGTCCCTGTTTGTGCTTGTCCAATCACATCTTTTCCAGACAATGCTAAAGGGATTGTTTCTGACTGGATCGGTGTTGCTTCTTCAAAACCAGCACGCTCTACTGATTTCAATAATTCTGGTGATAATTCTAATTCTTTAAATTTCAAATGAATCCTCCTATATGGTTGTTAACTGAGGATGTAGCTTAATTTTTGCTACCCCGTCGATTGTTCGGTCAAAGTGTTTGGTTCTTTTTGACAGTGGCCACGTACGTTTTTACTCATTCTTAGCCCCTGTGGCACCACCGAAAAATCACTTTGCGAAGTTTAGGCATTAGAAAAGCCAAACGGGTCGCGTTCAGCTTTATCATTGTTATGACATCTGGCTCTAGCAATTTACATAAACGAAAGAACCAGTCCAATTTCTCTTCATCTTTCGGCAATAGGTTATTCTAGCATAATTTCTTATTTTCTGCAAGTTTGCAGTTTATTATTTCATTCCTTGCAATTGTTTAACGACATCAATCAATCCCATTCCATTGCTTCCTTTTAAAACGATGCTATCTTCCGGACGTATTTCTTCTTTCACCGTTGCAATGAGTTGTTCTTTATCTGTTTCAAAATATTGTACGTATAAATCTGGATACTTTTCGTTCAACTTTTCATATAATGCTTTCATTTGGGGCCCATATAAATAAACTCCCGCAAAATCAGCTGGATCAAGATGTTCAGCCATACTTGCGTGCATCTTCAAAGCATCTGGTCCTAATTCCAGCATGTCCGCAAGTACAGCAAGTCTTCTCCCTTTTGTTGGTAAGTTGGCAAAAGTATCTAAGACCAATCCCATTGCTGTAGGATTCGCATTATAGACATCACTTAGAATCCCCGCACCATTTCCAGCACTTAGCCACTCCGTACGATTTTGCGTCACTGTGACACTTGCTAAACCTAGACGGATGGCTTCCGTTGGCAGACCAAAAAATTGCCCAACAGCATAAGCAATCAACGCATTGGTGACATTATAACTTCCAGGAAGAGGAATCATGAACGATTCATCATTGACGATAAAATGTGTGGCTGTTTTCTCTTCACTCGTTACCTCCGCCTGTAGCTCCCCTGTATTTAATCCAAACGTTTCAATTTTTTGGGTCAAACTTTCAGTCAAAGGTTTCAATAATGGTTCTTCTTCTGGGATAATCAACAGCCCTTCTTCTCTCAAACCATCAACAATCTCCATTTTTGCTTGCGCGATTCCTGCTCGTGAGCCAAGGTTTTCAATATGTGCTTCACCAATCATCGTAATAGCCGCTACTTTAGGTCGGGCAATCAAAGAAAGCTCAGTGATCTCTCTGGCATGATCCATCCCCATTTCTAAAACGATTTTTTCGGTATCCATCGGCATGTGCAAAATCGTATAAGGCAATCCAATATTATTGTTGTAATTTCCTTGTGTTTTATAGGTTTTGTACTTTTGAGCTAAAACTGAAGCAGTCAAATCTTTTGTCGTTGTTTTCCCATTACTTCCCGTAATTGCCACCACTTCAGCCCCAACTTTCGCTAGGTAGTACTTCGCCAGATCTTGCATTGCTTTTAGTGGATCATCCACAAGAATCACTCGAATCCCACTAGGTGCTTTGGTCGGTTCCAGACTCCAAAAAGTAGCAACCGCTCCATTATCCATGGCTTGTTGGATAAATTCGTGTCCATCTCTTGCTCCTTTTAGCGGCACGAACAACCCACCTTTTTCAATCTTGCGACTATCGAACTCCACACCTGTGATTTCCGTTAAATCATTCATTACGCTTCCTACAGCTTGAGCGATTTCTTGTACTGTTAGTTTCATAAAAAACCCGCCTTTTCGCATTTAGAAGCCGGAACAAATGTGAATGACATTCGCTCCAGCTTCTATTTTTAATTGTCTATTCGTTTGCTTCAAAAAAACCTTGTCGTTGATTAAAACGATTGATTCCTAATTGAATCAATTCTTCGATCAAATCGCCATACTTCAAGCCCATGTTTTCCCACAATAATGGATACATGCTAAATTGCGTGAATCCAGGCATTGTATTTAACTCATTTAGGAATAGTTCATTTTTATTCGTCAAGAAGAAATCACAACGGCTCAAGCCACTCCCACCTAGCATTGTATACGCAATTTTTGCATATTCCTGCGCTTTTTGATAGACCTCTTCCGGTACTTCAGCTGGGATTTGCATTTCAATCTTATTGTTGATGTATTTCGCATCATAATCATAGAATGCAACATCTTTGACTACTTCACCAGGTAATGTGGTACGCACGTCTTCATTCCCTAAAACAGCTACTTCAATTTCACGTGCTTCGATCCCTTGCTCAACGATCGCACGAGAATCATATTGATAAGCTAATGCAAGCGCATTTTGCAGTTCTTCACGGTTCTCCGCTTTAGAGATCCCTACACTTGAACCCATATTTGCTGGTTTGACAAACATTGGGTAAAGCAAAGACCCTTCACATTGATCAAAGATTTTTTTAGGATTTTCTTTCCATTGATTTTTCAAAACAGGGACATAAGGAACTTGTGGTACCCCTGCCGCTTGCAAAATGTATTTGGTCATGATCTTATCCATTGCACAAGCACTTGTTAAAACGCCAGCGCCGACATATGGCAAGTTCAATGTTTCCAAAAATCCTTGAATCGTTCCATCTTCACCATTAGGTCCGTGTAAGACAGGGAAAACAATCGTTCCTTCTTCTTTGATTTCTCCAGGATTGATCACTCTTCCCGTAAAGCCATCTGTCACTTTTCCGCTTGGGTCCCATGTCAAATGTAAGTCTTCTTTGCTCGCTGGTTTCTCTGTTAACAAAGGGCCTTTCACCCATTGACCTTCTTTGCTGATAAATATCAGTTGAACTTGATAGTACGTATAATAAATAGCATTTAAGACTGAAAACGCTGAAAGAACTGAAACATCATGTTCTGCACTGCGTCCACCATATAGTAAAGTAATCTTCAAAAGATTGTCCTCCCGTATCCAATATCTTTCACTTTTACTTCATATTTTAGCACAAAATCAAAAGAATCAAACAGCTTATTTTTCAAAAAGTCGATAAACTTATTTGTTAAATCAAGAAAAAAGGCACGGCATCGCTGCCTGCGCCTCTTTTTCGATTGTTGTTTTTCATCTATTCCATCTTTCGTTCATCAGGGACAATCCCTTGATTTAACAACCATTTATGGAAGAACCATTCTCCTATGCCAATTAATAAAGCAGGAATCAAAACTTTCATCCAGATGTTCGTCATATCATTCATAAAATAAAGATATACCCACAAAATGACTGCGGAAGAACCGGCATCTGCGATCGTCGCCGCAATATTCCCCACCTTTCGCAGAATGAGTAAATCACCTAATACATAAATCATCACAACGATAATGACCCCAACAATTGTCGAATCCATGAAGCTAACTCCGTATAATCCTGTTAATACGATCCATAAAATCGCCCAAATCATGATTGCTTTTACAATTAATGCTTTTACATGTTTCATTTTCCACTCTCTCCCCTCAGATTAGAAAAAAATTAGATAATAAAATATCTTTAATTATTTTATCATTTTAAAGACAATACAAGCAAAGATATCGTACTAATTGAGGGGAAAACAAACCTATTGTCGCTACTCATTGTTTGAAGATAACTTGACTTGTTCAAGTGCTTGAATTAATGCCTGTCTAAAGTTTTGATGATCTTGAGTGGTAAAAGGTTTAGGTCCTCTAGTTCGAAGACCTGCTTTGCGCAACCTTCCACTTTGGTAACGTTGTTCTAACAAGGAGTCAATCGTTGTTGCACTAAATTCTTTACCCGTTTGATGAAACACTCGTACCCTCTTTGGTAAAACTAAAGAAGCTAACCCATAATCTTGTGTGATTAGAATATCTCCTTTGCGAATCAAGCCCACAATGCGGTAATCTGCGCTATCTGCGCCTTGATCAACGTACACAAAATGAACATACGCTGGATATTCTTTATGGGTGTAATGAGCCACGCTCGTCACGATCATGACTTCCACTTGATACAAACCAGCAATTTCAATTACATCTTCCTTAACCGGCGAACCATCTCCATCAATCAGTATTCGCATGATGTCGCACCTCTCGTTTCCATAATAGATAAACACCCAGCACACCAAGGAGTAACCAGCTGATGTTCCCCCACTTAGCGTATTCCATTAATTGCACACTGATCGTAGGAACTCTTAACTTGTCAGTCAACTGCAACAACACTGCAACAGGTAGTTCTAGCCAACGGGTAAGAACTAATAATAGCCCCATCAAGAGAAACTGATGGACCACACTCCCTTTGTTTTGTGTCGTAAATTTAATGATGACTCGTTGATCCATGGGAATATCCGTATCAGTGTCATAACACACACGATTTAACCAACCGCTGATCACAGCATGACAAAAACTTAAGAAAAACAATCCAATCACAAACGCAGTCGGGATCAATAAAATCAATAAAGAGAGAGATAGTCCGATCAACTGGACGATCACTGGAGGATAGGGGAAACTACGTAAGATACGATTACCAATCAGCTTAGCGACGACCATTCCAGCAATATAAGGTAGATACATATAAGTGGCTAAATGATCAAATCCATACAAAACTCCTACATAAAATGTACTAAACAAAAAGAGAAAGTTCCCCACCATTCCACTCAAAAAATTCATGAGATTGAGCCAACTTGGAAACTGCCAATTTTTTTTGCCTCGCCCTAAATAAAAAGCGGCTAAAACAAATAAAAAGAGAAAAACATAAATTGTAAGATCAAACAGTTCTGGCTCAACGAGCAAGCGTGCATTTCGAAGCAAAAACAATAAGACAAAAAACACAATGAACAGCACAAATTCTTTCGTGACAAAAATCGTCGTTTTCATCTCTTTAAAATCCAATTCATATCTAGGATAATGGCTGATGGTGTGATAAGCCATGATATAAAACAATGTATAAAGCCCTAACGTCACAACGATTTGGGTCGTACCTGACAACTCGATCGAGCGAAAAAGCAAAACCAATAATAGTAGCGCAAAGATATATTTTTTGCCTGTCATATTCGTAAAACCCTGTCGCTTTTCATGGTAATTAACAGTCACATTTGCTGGAAGTAGCCAAGCTGCACTAAATCCCAATAAAATACTAGACAAATAAAACAAGGGGAAATAGAGCACACCAAAGATCCCTAATAACGAACCCGCCCCTCCCATCAAAAGAGCAATCATCAGTAATGTATAACTATCTAGACCTAAACGAATACTGCGGATCAAAAACAATCCCGTCATACGGAAAGTATAAAATAAGGTAAACGGTAAAATCGAAGCCCAATTAGCCCCATCGCTCAAATTCAGAAATAAAAGATAAGGAATAAATATAACCGTATTAGCTAAAATAAAAGGTGTTGATTGCGTAAAATTACGACCAAATTGTTTGATTTTCTCGAACATAAAAAAACTCCTTAGCGAGTAATTACAAAACTTATTTTTCATTCATTCTAGCATTAATCATAAGTAGAAACCAATTTTAGCCAATACTCTCAACTAAGAATTCCGACTTATAACGAGCGATAACCTATTGCGACACGTCTTCTTGTCAGTAATAGTAACACTCAAGCCAAACAAACCACGAAAGATTGCCCATAAAAAATAGGACATTACCCAGAATCTCTTCTGACTAATGTCCTATCTTACTGGTACTTGAGTTTTTGTGAACTCAAGCAGACAAGCCCTTCTCCACAAAAGTCTTGCCCGACACCCTTGCATTCCGGCAAGTGATCACATCATGATCTTGTGTCTCCAAAATCAATTAGGCGCATCTGTAAACCAGAGGCCTTCTCGACCCGTCGCATGTCGTTACTTTAACACATATCCCAAAGTTATGCGAGTCTTTTTTTCATTTGATAATCGACCATTTGAAATCCTTGACCAATATCCGAGATCAGTTCACCAGCCATTTCAAAACCTTGATGAAGGTAAACGGCGATGGCTTGAGCATTGCCTTGATTGACACGTAGAAAAATCTCTTTGATTCCTTGTTCTCTAGCGATAGTTTCGTACCACTGAAAAAGAGCCGACGTCAATCCCTTCCCTCTGAATTGATTCATTAAGTATAACTTACTCAAATATATTTTGGAGGCTATTACCTCATAGGCGGTATATCCGACCGTTTGCCCTTGCTCTTTTAAGAGAAAATACTGCACACCTTCCGCCACTTCTTTTTCAATCTGTTGTTTTGATTGATAGGTAGCCAGCATATAGTCCACTTGTGCTTGCCCAATGATCGGAACAAATGCTTCTGGCCAAACTTCCTTGATTACTGATACCAACTCGTCAATTTCAGTTGAGGTTACCTTGACTTTTTCTAACATTCTTTTTCTTTCCTCTCTTACTGCTAAAAATTTCCTTGTGCTTTCTGGAACAGATACAACATAATCAAACTATACGCACCGACAGACCAAGGTTTCAATAATAGGACAATTTGGATATATTCCTTAAAAGATATTTTAGTTAACCCTGCGACCAGACAAACCAAGTCATCAGGCGCAAAAGGAATCAACATGGTCAAACACAGTACTTT
This sequence comes from Enterococcus sp. AZ078, assembly GCF_051714985.1. Taxonomy (NCBI): domain Bacteria; kingdom Bacillati; phylum Bacillota; class Bacilli; order Lactobacillales; family Enterococcaceae; genus Enterococcus; species Enterococcus sp. AZ078. Next base: position 188,665 of record NZ_JBIOSW010000001.1, on the reverse strand, counting down.
TTTGATATCCTTCGTTTTCTGTGTCAGTAATTGGTCGAATTTTTGGTACTTTTTGGGCGATAAAATAAGTTGTACAAAACTAACGCCATAATAACGAACCAATAAAAAACCAATGGCTTCACCGATAATCAATCCAATACAGCTATAAAGTAATCCCCAGCCATTCCCAAACATCAACAAGCCTGCCACTGAAGAAATTCCTCCAGGTAGTATTGGGATGATCACTTGAATGATCTGCAGGAGAATAAAAATCACTACTGCATACTCCCCAAATTGTTGGATGAAGCGTTGCAAAGAAGTGGTTGATCGAAAGATCCCATGTTGATAAGCATAAATGATTAACACCAAAAAGAACAATAAGCCAATAATCGGGATTATTCGGATATATTTATGTAAATGATTGTGATCGTTCATTTTCAGTCTCTCCACCTTTTAGCGCTACTTTTCATTAAGAATCGTTGCAAAAGTAAACGTTTCACTTGATAAATAAGTCGAAGAATCGAAAATAGCTTCTCCTATTTTCATGATTCTTCGACTTATCCTATTGGTTTCTTTGTTTTATTTATGATCCAAAAAACTAGCAACTTTCGTCGTAATCAAATCGATCGCTACGTGATTTTCGCCACCTTCTGGCACGATGATATCGGCGTAACGCTTAGTTGGTTCGATGAATTGATGATACATCGGTTTAACCACAGTCAAATATTGTTCGATCACGGAATCCAACGTTCTGCCACGTTCTTCCATATCTCGTTTGATTCTGCGGATGATACGGATATCATCGTCTGTATCTACATATACTTTGATATCCATCAAGTCACGTAGATTTTCATCTTCTAGAATCAAAATGCCTTCTAATATAATTACTTCTTTAGGCTCTTGGATGATTGTTGCTTGACTTCTTGTATGTGCAACATAATCATAAACTGGTTTTTCAATGGCGTTATAGTTCAGTAGTTCTTTCACGTGCTGAATCAGCAGATCATTATCAAAGGCAAAGGGATGATCATAATTCGTATTCAATCGTTCTTCAAAGCTCAAATGGCTTTGATCTTTATAATAAGAATCTTGTTCAAGCATCATGATGGAATGGTCTGGGAAATTATTGAAAATGGCACGACTTACGCTTGTTTTACCGCTTCCTGATCCACCCGTCACACCAATGATAATTGGCTTGCTTTTTGTCATTGACTAAAACCTCTTTCATATCCGTTTTTACATTCTTATCTATTATAGCGAAAATACACGAAAATGCTATATTTTTCTGAAAATTAATGCTTCTCGATTTCCAAAAGAGGATAAAGTTCTGCTAACGAATCAATCCGATAAGTCGGTACGATTTCTGGAATTTCCGGCAACCGATTTTTGTTAAACCAAATCGTATCAATTCCTGCCAAGTTCCCTCCTTTAATATCTGAGGTCAATGAATCGCCAATAATAACTGTTTTTTCTTTTTCAAATTGAGGAATCTGTGAAAAGACATGATCAAAAAATTCTTTCATTGGTTTTTGGGCGCCCACATCTTCTGAAACAAAAATTTTTTTGAAATAGCCCAACATTTTCGCATCAGTCAAACGTTGATATTGCGTTTTCGATACCCCGTTTGTCACAATATAAAGATCCGCTTGTGAAGATAACGTCTGAAGCAGTTCATGACTTCCCTCAATCAAATCATGCCCCTGATTCAAGTAATGTCTGTATCTTTTCTCCATAGCTAAACTATCAACTGTTTTACCAAATTGTTGAAATAGTAGTCCAAAACGACTCCCGGTAACCTCTTCTCTCGTCATATTCCCTTTTTCAAATTCACGCCATAAGTGATGATTTAATGCCTTATAACTTGTTTTCACTTCTGGTGTCAATTCAATTCCTTGCTCTGCAAATAATTCATTTAATGCTTTTGCTTCTGTCATCTGAAAATCAAGTAACGTATCGTCTACATCGAATAATAAAGTATGATAATTCATTTTTTCTCTCCTATTTAAAATATATTTTCAATTGCTTTAATTCGGTTAATGTCAGTGAACGATAGGCACCTTCAGCAAGTTGGTCATCTAACTGCAAAGGTCCCATCATTAGTCGCTTTAGCTTTGTCACTTTTTTACCACGTGCAAGGAACATCTTTTTTACCTGATGAAATTTTCCTTCTTGTATCGTTACTCGTACTCGACTGCTGTTTTTGGATGTTTCCATGATTGTTAATTGTGCAGGTAAACAACGATAGCCACCCTCAAAAACAATTCCTGCTTGAAAAGCTTCGATATCTGAAGCTGTCACTTGTTCATTGATCTGCGCCTCATAAGTTTTGAAGACTTTTTTATCAGGCAGCAACATTTCATATCCCAACTGACCATTTGATGTCAGTAATAGTAGTCCTGTGGTATCACGATCCAAGCGTCCGACAGGATAGAGCGGCTTCGTTCGATCCGCTGAAGCAATCAAGTCTAGCACGGTCATTTTTGTTTGGTCTTTAACTGCAGTCACAGCACCACTCGGTTTATTCAATAAGTAATAGACTTCGTTTGTCGTTAAACGCTTACCTGAGACTTCGATCTCATGAATCAAACTATCCACATTTCGGTTTTGGCAAAATTCGACACAACCATCAATTTTCACTTGTTTTGATGCAAATAAACGCTTCATCTCTTTTCGAGTCGTTTGTAAAGTTTCTTCAATTAATTTATCTAAACGCATGGTGCTTTCCTTTCTTAGCCTAACAAGCATTATAACCCGAAAGAGAGTAGATGCAAATAAGAAAGCCATTGTTATTCCTTGACTTAAATTCAGATTCGCGCTACGGTTAAAGAGTAAAGTGAATTGGATTTCTCATACACAGCGTAATGACCTGGTGGAGAAAAGTTGAATCCTGACTTTCTAAAGGTAGATGCGCGCATCTATCTTTTTGCGTTTTTTAAGCGCCCTAGCCAATAATGTGCACGAGAATAGCCGTCGAAAGTTCACTTAAATAAAATCTGTTGGTCTACGTTGCCGACAGTCACATTTTAAGGAGGAATTTTGGTTATGTCAGTATCATTAGAAGTAAGTAAGAGAGAAGTACGTCCCCGTTCATTGAGAAATAAATTGCGTCATGAAGGTAAAGTTCCAGCTATTGTTTATGGGTACAATGTTGAAAGTACTCCGATTGCTATTGATGGACAAATATTCAGTAAATTATTACGTGAAAATGGCGCAAATACAGTAATCACAATGACGATTGATGGAAAAAAAGTCAACACGTTGGTTCATAAAGTCCAAACGAATACCTTTACCAACCATTTTGAACATGTGGAATTTCTATCTGTGAACATGTCAGAAGAAACTGAAGTCGAAACTGAAATCGTTCTTGTTGGCGAAGCTGCAGGTGTGAAAGCTGGTGGTGTCTTAGCACAAAACCTTTACACTGTGATCGTCTCTGCTACACCAAGCAACTTACCAGAACGTATCGAAGTTGATGTAACAAACCTAAATCTAGGCGATGCAATCACAGTAGCCGATCTACCTGAAAACAACGATTATAAAGTCGTTTCTGATGGTGAAGAACAAATTGCTGCAGTAGCAGCTCCAACTGAGGAAGCTGAAACTACTGATGAAGAAAGCGAACCAGAAGTTATTGGTTCAACGGAAGAATAACAAGTGACTTGTTCGTGTCAAAAGCGTTGGCAACCTTCGCTTTTGGCACGTTTTTTTCTCTCCTTAAAAAAAACTTATACTTTGAAAAAAAGTACACGATTTTTGTTGCATTTTTAAAAAAAGTCTATTAGAATGAACCATCGTTACAGTAAATCGTTTATCCTAAATGAAGAAATAAAACATGTCTATTCGATAAAACGAAGGAGGTTAAACAGATGTTTGAAAGTTTTGACAGTAGTCGTAACCGGTATGCCTCTGTAGGTGTTGTATCAAGTTTACCAGATGAACTGATTGATAGTATCTGGTTTATTATTGACCTAGACCTTAAGGGAGTTATCCCCTTAGATAATATGTTAGCCTTTGATTTAATCGACAATAATGGAAAAGTAACTATGCATTTTTCGCAAGCTGGTAGTGATGTTGAGATGGGAATCGATTTACCGTTTCACTATTCATCAAGTTTTCCAAGCCAAGTATATGCTTATGATGATGGTACTAGAGAAACCATTCTTTTACCCAGCGAGATAAGACAGTATTAAGGTTCACAACCATTCGTTGTCCCTTTTGATTTGTACGCCCAGGCCAAGTAGTTGATCCTTTGAATTTATTCTTTGAGTTTCATTCTTTGAATTTATTCAGCGATTCAATTCTTGGCTTGTTTTATAATGCACATCATTGAAAATATCTTTGAAAATGAATCTGCAATACATTGAAAGTTATCAAAATTATTTCATTTTTACCTAGTAATCTCAGGATAAACACTATATACTACTAACTAAATTTTATAGACAATAAGGAGTTTAAAAAATGCGCGATTTAACAAAAGGAAGTCCAGCTAAACTAATCTTAATGTTCACCGTTCCTTTACTTATTGGTAATGTCTTTCAGCAATTTTACAACATGGTCGACATGATCATCGTTGGTCAAACATTAGGGAAAAATGCGCTGGCTGCTGTTGGTGCAACCGGAAGCTTGACCTTTTTAATCCTTGGCTTCGCTCAAGGTCTTACTGCTGGATTAGCGATCATCACAGCTCAGCGTTATGGTGCAAAAGATTATCGTGGTCTTAAGAAAAGTTTTGCTGCAAGTGTTGTTATCAGTTTGGTTGTCACTATTGCATTAACCGTCCTTAGTTTAGTATTTATTCGTCCGATGCTGCAATTGATGCAAACGCCCGTTGAGATTATTGACCAAGCACAAACGTTCATTTCAATCATCTTACTAGGGATTTTCGCATCTATGAGTTTTAACTTGCTTTCAAATGTTATTCGCGCGCTTGGAGATAGCCGGACACCACTTTTCTTTTTGATTATTGCAGTGGTTGTCAACGTTGTGCTTGATTTGATTTTCATCATTTCTTTTGGAATGGGTGTCGAAGGCGCAGCAATTGCAACGGTTATTGCCCAAGTTTGCTCAAGCCTACTATGTTTAGTTTATATCAAGAAAAAAATTCCTTTGTTGCAATTACGTAAAAAAGATTTTCACTTTGATAAAGAAGAGATTCGTGTTCATTTAAACGCTGCTCTTCCAATGGCTTTTCAATCATCCATCATCGCCATTGGCGCCATTGTCCTTCAAGCTGCGTTGAACAGTTTAGGAACAGATGTCGTAGCCGCTCAAGCAGCAGCCAGCAGAATTGACCAATTTGCTAACCAACCAATGATGTCCTTTGGGATTGCTATTGCAACATTTACTGCTCAAAATTATGGTGCAAAAGAATATGGTCGAATTTTAAAAGGTGTTAAGCAAACACTTATGATGAGTATTGGCTTTAGTGTTGTTGCAGGTGCGATCGTGATTTTCTTCGGTCATTCACTTATGCAGTTGTTTGTTTCACCGACAGAGACTCGTGTCTTTGAATTAGCTCAAACTTACTTCAATATCAATGGTTCCTTATATTGGATCTTAGCGATTTTATTTATCTTACGTTACACACTACAAGGACTTGGTCAAAGTAAGATTCCAACACTTGCAGGAATGATGGAATTAGTCATGCGTTCATTTGCAGCAATCATTTTAACTGGTTTACTTGGTTATACGGGTGCTGCAGCTGCTTCACCACTTGCTTGGGCAGGATCTGTCGCTGTTCTACTATACTCTTACTTGCGTTCAATGAAACAACTTAAATCTTTCGAGAATGAACAACAATACGCTATGGATGATCCTGAAATCCAGTACAATAGTATCCAATAAAAGAAAAAAAGACATTTCTCTCATCGATCAGATAAGCAGAAATGTCTTTTTTATTAGCAATTTACATGATGTTCCGTTCAAAAAACGAAGGAGTCTGGTTAGATGATTTTAGCGATCAATTATTATATATGATCATTTTTACGAGTATTTTCATCCGTATCTTCTACTCGAACGTCTCCTTTTGTATCAATATCCAACTCTTCACGACTTACTTTTTCCGTCACTTGTTTCATATCTTCATGCTCTTTTTTGTGAATACCTACCTCTTCACGTACTACAGTATGTTTATTGACATCAATTTGTTCTTCTTTAAGAGGAATTGTAATCGTTTCGTCTTCCAAAGAATCATCTGAAATATTATCGCTTGCTTCAGCATTTACTGGTTTTCTTTCGATAACGATTTCTTCACGCTTCACAGGGACTTCCACTGTTTTAGTATCATTAACAACGTGTTTATGGATATCAACTTCCCCAGTTGTCACGTCATGGGTATTGACATCTAACTGTTCTTCTTTGAGTTGAATATTTTCATTATTTGTATTTAGTGTATCCGTTGGATCGGGCATATTTTGAGTCCGATCGTTTTCAACAACTGCTTCATTTGGCGCTTTGTAATCTTTAACCGTAATCACTATTTTCCCAGCGGCAATATCCTCTTTGTATGAATACAATGGATCATCGTTAACAGAATCATCCGCTTTTTCTGTATACGAATCTTCCTCATAGGTGTTAGAAGTGAACGTATCTTTGATCCGTTCCCATAGCGAGTGTTCTTCATGCGTGCCTTCAACCTCATCCACATTCGTTTCTACATCAATTCCTGATAAACCAGAAAAACCAAAATTTTGAGCAGCATCTTTTGTCGTATAGATAATGATATCGTCTCGATCGTATCCTTCATCACGCAATTGTTCGATCACTGATAAAGCTTCTTCCCTCGTACTGTAACTACCAATAACTGTTAGATTTCTTTCATTCATGTGAATCCCTCCTGTTAATAGTATGTCTGTATTTAGTGATTCCGCTTACAGATCTATTCTATCGGATATTTTTTTTTAGAACAAATATATGGTTTACAAAGTAAAAAAGATGCCAATCCATTCAGCTAAGTCGAATGGATTGGCATCAGTTCTATCGTTTAAAATCTTATGATCAAGAGATCCGTCCACCAAAATGAGTAGGAAGCTTCCGACTAAGGGACAAAAAGAAAGTGTAAACATCGGTTTATTCGTTTTTGGTAGTGGTTAGAATGTTTTGTCTTACTTCTCTCATTTTTTTTGATCGTGAAATGTAGGATTTTGTTTATCCCAGATTCTTCATTCTGTTTTATTCGAATCGATACTGTTTTCTGCTATTTCTTGTTTTTTGATTTTAAAATAGTCCACATGTGTATGGTTATATTCTAACACCGTAAATTGAAAAGAATCAATTTGGATCACTGTACCTGTCTTGATGTTTTTTTCATGGTTCGACATAAATCCAGATAGTGTGATAAAAGTAGACTCTTCAAATTCAGGGATCGTAACGTGGAAATAACGACCAAAATCATCTAACGTCAATTTTCCTGAAACAATATAGCTCCCATCTGCTTGTTTCGCTATCAATGCTTCATCCAAATCCGTTTCATCCCGAATTTCCCCCACGATTTCTTCTAAAATATCTTCAATCGTCACTAAACCACTCGTTCCTCCGTACTCATCTTTTAAAATAGCAATATGTTTTCCTTTTTTACGCATGATCGTCAACAGTTTTTTGATGGGAATCATTTCCGAAGTAACGATTGGTTCTTCCACCAACTCATCCACTGTTAATTGATCGTCTTTAAACGACTGCTTAATCAAATCTGGTAAAGTAACATAACCAAGGACGTGATCCTTTGACCCAGAAATAACGGGGTAGCGGGTATGACCTCTTTGAATAGAAGCTTGAATCGCATCTTTCACTGTCTCACCAGCTTCAAAAACCTGCATAGAGGTTCGATCCACTTGGATATCTTTTGCCAACGTATCATCAAATTCAAAGACATTTTCTAAATAATAGTACTCTTCTTTCGTCAACTCTCCTTTTTCATAAGAATTCATAGCCACTAACGTCAATTCTTCTTGAGATAATGTCTCTTCTCCTTCTGAAACTAATTTCACACCTAATACTTTTCCTAAAGCCGCAGCAGAATGATTCAATACCCAAATAAAAGGAAACATTGCTTTATAAAAATAATGCAACGGACGTACAACAAATAAGACCACTTGCTCTGTATTCACGATACTATAACTTTTAGGTAAAAGTTCTCCGATCACCACATCGATATATGTCACTAAGATAAACCCTAACGCGACAGAAATCGTTCCGCTCAATGCTGAGCTAAACGGCAATCGACCGATCCAAGGCTCTAGTAACGCCGCCACTGAGCCTTCGCCAACCCAACCAATGATCAACCCAGTCAAGGTAATTCCTAATTGACTAGCCGACAAGTAGTTATCTAAATGATGCGTGACATGTAATGCTAATTTGGCATTCTTTACATTTTCTCTTTCTAATTGTTCTAAACGTGAACGTCTGATTTTAACTAATGCAAATTCACTAGCTACAAAAAAAGAAGTCACCGCAATCATCAAAAATAATATGGCAAAATTAAGTACCATAACTTCCCACCTCTCTTTTCATGTCCATTGTACCTCTTTTTGAATTTTTTTTGGGAAAATAGGTTAAAAAACAATTCCTTCGTCTTTTTAAACGAACGATTTTCTTCACATAAGGTCTCCTACTTTTGATTTTTCTTTTCATTTTTGCGATAACTATCTGATAAATACGATAGATAAATCAGTGATTAAATGTCATTTTTTTCTTTTACTTTCGCAATATTTGTCATTCTTAAATAAGAAGAGGCAACTTTTACTAGACATTAGTGAACATCTTGCAAACTCTTGTTAAAAAACCAAAAAATTCTTATTAAAGAAAAAAAAAATCCCCTATATCCGAATCATTACTTTACAATGAATTTAATAAAAAATAATTTAAGGGAGATCATTTTATGCCAAATAATGTGGATAAATCAAATGAAACGACCGATTTTTCATCCAACCAGGAATTACTAAACACAATTAACGCATGGAAGGCAATGCTTAAAGTTTACGGAAAAAACGAAACTTTAGAGACTTTAACTGCATTCAACTATAAAAATTCGGACATCAAATTGATTGCGGATAAGCTTCGGTTACCAAAACCAAGCAATCGAACATCTATGAAAAAGCTAGTTCTTCCTTCAAACAAAAACACTACCGCCGAGGTGTTCATATCCAAAGATAGGTTACTAGATACTATCAACATATGGAATGCGATGCTTAAAGTTCATGGACCAACAGAAACTTTAGCTGCTCTAGCTACATTCGGCTATGGAAAAGCGGTCACCAAAATGATCACGACTAACCTTCAGTTACCAAAATCAATCAATCGAATAGCTGAAACAGAAAAAATAATTAACGCTTCTAAATCAAAGAAGTCAACCGATTTTTCATCCAACAAGGAGTTACTAAAAACTATTGACAATTTCAAAGAAATGCTTAACACAGGTGAATTAAGCAAAACCTTGGAATGTTTAGCTGAATTAAGCTATACGCCCATAAGTATCAAACTTATCATGGCTAACCTTGACTCGCCAGAAATAAAGGATCGAGAAACTATAACAAAAAAGATAATTGAAGCAAATCAAACAAATATTATAGCGAATTCCGACAAAAATAGAGACAAACTATCAAGTACCCAAAATAATCCACAAACACGAAACAATATGAAAGATTATATCTATAATACTTACATAAAACCAAATACAGTGGAAAATGACTTACATAATAAATCTTGCATAAAAAACTTGACAGAAAAAGCCATAAATAGTGTCCCTAGCGAGCCTTTAAGTAATACGGAAAAAGATAAAACCTCTCCACAACGTTAATCACTAAAAATAGTGAGACTAGGACATAAAGTTTACTCTTCGCTCTAAAAATGAATAAACGGTGTTCTAGAAGTAGCTCTATCGGAAATAAGCCGAAGAATTCCAAAAATATGAGAAACTATTTTCGGATTCTTCGGCTTATTTCTCAAAGCTAGACACTTCTGTCACAACCTCACGTAAATACTTTATTCGCTAAAGTTTAACTTTTCCGTTCTTTTAACCACGTTTTTCTTGTTACACCAATTAGTAACGGTACTGTTTCATGCTTTACTTCACTATACTCCAAGCCAAACCAAGTTTCTGGCGTGGTCGCAATTTTTTTAATTGCAAGTTTTGCTTGCATGATTTGTCGTTCCCATTTGCTGAGAGTCGTCACATTTGAGATCACTTCATCAATCAAGATAAATTGGAAATCACCGACTTCTCTTCCCGGAGTTAACGAATAAGTCTGCGGTTGTTTTGGTAATCTTCCTTGTTTCATCAAATCATGAATGATTTGACGAACATAGACATTGATTTCTTGTTGTACTCTGAATCCTAAGAAGAGATTCACTTGTACGACAAAATCAGTATCCATCATATCGATTTGGTATTCTTTCGTATAAGGTTCATCCGTCACTTCCACATGTACGAACCAATATACACGTGCTCTTTTTGGTCGTTTGTCCAGAATCGAGTAGACAAATTGTCTACCAACTTTTCCTTCGGCCATATCTGGTACTAAGAACACCACATTAGTTTGATAAAGTGGCAATGAGTGATCATCTCTTAATTCCGCTAATTGTGGAATGTAATCTTTTAATGCCACATCTTCCGCAGCAGACTCACGGATGATATTTCCTTGTTCCCAAATAAACATGACAGCTAAAATAATGATCGCCATCAACACCGCAACAAACCCTCCGTGGAAAAACTTCACGATACTTGAGATGAAAAAGATGATCTCGATCGCACCAAAAAAGAAAGACACAATCCAGGCGAACCATTTGGAATAGTTGCTTTGGATTAAATAGAAATAAAGAAGTACCGTCGTCATCAACATCGTGACAGTAATTGAAAGTCCATAGGCTGCTTCCATATGATGTGATGTCCGGAAAGTAACCACGATCAACGAACAAGCCAACCATAAAATCAAATTAACCGCGGGAATATACATCTGACCGATACTGTTTCCTGGGTACATGATTTTCAAGCGTGGTAAGAGTTTTAACTTAATCGCCTCTGATACCAATGTAAATGATCCAGTAATCAAAGCCTGTGAAGCAATGACCGCAGCGATCGTAGCAAACCCAACGCCAATAATCAACCAACCTTTAGGTAACATTTGGAAAAATGGATTGAGATTATTGATTTGTTGCACCTCTTGATTTTGATAAATATTCAGTAACCAAGCCGCTTGTCCGAAGTAATTCAATACTAAGCAAAGTTTAACGTAAGGCCAACTTAAACGGATATTTAATTTCCCCACATGCCCCAAGTCAGAATACAATGCTTCCGCCCCTGTCGTAGCCAGAAAGATGTTTCCTAAAATAAAGAGACCTAATCGATTGTCTGGACTAAAAAGTAGGCGAATCGCGTAGTAGGGGTTCAACGCTCGGATCACCGTCCAGTCTTGGCTGAAATTTATTAAACCCATCACACCTAAAAAAGTAAACCATAAAAACATGATCGGACCAAACGCTTTTCCTACTATCTCGGTACCGAATCGTTGAACCATAAATAATACGAAAATGATGACTAATGTAATAATGACAATAATATTTTGATTGTTACCGAATCGATCAAAAAATTGTGGGATACCTCTTAACCCCTCAATTGCTGTCGTGACAGTCACCGCTGGGGTCAATACTCCATCAGCAAGTAAAGCAGCTCCACCGATCATTGCCGGAATGATCAAGTATTTGCTCCCTTTCCTGACCAGTGTATATAAAGAAAAAATCCCACCTTCACCGTGGTTATCGGCATTTAACGCAATCACCACATACTTGATTGTGGTAAGTAATGTTAGTGTCCAAAAAATCAATGACACCGAACCAAGGACAAATTCAGGATTGATACCTCGTAGTCCTCCGTTATCTTCTACGATGGCCTTCATTACATATAGTGGACTCGTTCCAATATCTCCGTAAACTACGCCCATCGCAACTAATAGACCAGCCATTGAAATTTTTTTAGTGTTGTGTTTTGTTGTCAATTGTCCCCCTCTTTTCTACTTTCGTTCACTATCGTATTTTCTTCACAAATCATTGATCTTTTATTTCATGTGATTTACTTAACTAGAGACCCCTACGAAGTGTCAAATCATTATACAAGATTTCATTTAGTAATGTCGACGGATATAGTCTGCTAAAAATGAATACACACCGAGACAAAAAAGAGCTCCTAGCAATGAAGGGATGAGGTAGAATCCTTTGATCGAGGGACCTAATTCACCAAGAACAAATTCTCCTAACCAGCTTCCTAAAAAACCGATCACTACATTTCCAGTGACACCGCCAGGTACATCCTCATTTAAGATCAATCCAGCGAACAGACCTAAAACGCCACCAACGATCAAAGTCAGAAAAAAATAAAGCATCTCGTTCCCTCCTTAAAAAATACACCTTTATTTTACGTTATTTTGAAAATTAGACCAAAGATTATGAATAGCTTTTATCCAAGTAAACTTTCCAGAGGGATTTTAGCTATAAAAAGAAGGAGTAAGACATTGTCTCACTCCTTCTTTTTCAATGTAGCAAAAACAAGTATTTTTCACTGACGTAGGCATTTCAACCCTCAGATTACTCTTTTTGCTATTTTATCGCTTAAACGATTATTTTGTTTCTTTTTCAGAACCATCTTCTGTTAACATCGCTTTTCTAGAAAGATTTACGCGACCTTGTTTGTCAATCTCAGTTACTTTGACAAGGACTTCATCACCCAATTTGACTACATCTTCTACTTTATTGACACGGTCATTTGAAAGTTGAGAGATGTGAACCAATCCGTCTTTTCCTTTGATCAAGTTAACGAAAGCACCAAATTTTTCAATACGAACTACTTTTCCTAGATAAACCTCACCGACTTTTACTTCTTTGGTTAAGTCTTCAATGATCTTGATTGCTTTTTGGATCATTTCTTTATCAGATGAAGCAATACTTACTTTACCATCTTGATCGATATCGATTTTCACACCAGTTTCTTCAATGATACCATTGATTGTGTCGCCACCTTTACCGATCACATCTTTGATCTTCGCAGGGTCGATTTGGATCATTTCGATTTTCGGTGCATATGGGCTTAATTCTTCACGAGGTGCTGCAATCGTTGAAGTCAATTCTTCTAAGATTTCCATACGTGCTTGTTTTGCTTGGGCTAGCGCTTCTTTTAGGATTTGTTCCGTAATCCCTTGGATCTTAATATCCATTTGTAGAGCAGTTATCCCGTCTTTAGTTCCAGCCACTTTAAAGTCCATATCTCCCAGATGATCTTCTAATCCTTGGATATCTGTTAAAATTGTATAGTTTTCGCCATCTGAAACAAGTCCCATTGCAATCCCTGCAACTGGTGCTTTGATTGGTACACCGGCATCCATCAATGCTAATGTCCCAGCACAGATACTTGCTTGTGAAGAAGAACCATTCGATTCTAAAACTTCTGCCACTAAACGGATTGTATAAGGGAAATCTTCTTCTGAAGGAATCACTTGTGCTAGCGCACGTTCACCTAAAGCACCATGTCCGATTTCACGACGACCAGGTGATCCCGCACGCCCTGTTGAACCAACAGAAAATTGTGGGAAGTTGTAATGGTGGATGAATCGTTTGCTAACTTCTACTCCCAGTCCATCAATAATTTGGTGTTCACCTAGTGGCGCAAGCGTACAAGCAGATAATGCTTGAGTTTGTCCTCGAGTAAACAAACCTGAACCATGCACCCGTGGCAACAAGCTTACTTCTGAAGCTAGTGGACGGATTTCGTCCAATTTACGCCCATCAGGACGAATCTTGTCGATCGTGATCAATTCACGAACTACATCTTTTTCTAAGTCCTCAGTAATTTGTTTTACTTCTTTTAGTAATTGATCTTCCTCTTCATGCCCGATAAATTTTTCGGCATAAGCTTCACGAATATCGATTTTTACTTGTTCGATATTGTCTTCACGAGCTAGTTTTTCTTCTGTCATAACAGCCGTTTTCATCGTTGCATAAGAAGCATCAAAGATTTCTTTTTTCAAATCTGCATCTACTTGTAACAAAGAAACTTCCATTTTCTCTTTGCCGACAGCTTGGACGATTTCTTCTTGGAAAGCAACTAATTCTTTGATTGCATCAAAACCAAATAGTAATGCTCCAAGCATATCTTCTTCAGAAACTTCTTTCGCACCACTTTCAACCATGTTGATTGCTTGTTTTGTACCTGCAACACTTAGTTCAATATCTGTTTGTTCCGCTTGTTCAACTGTTGGATTCAAGACATATTCGCCATTCACACGGCCGACTTCGACACCAGCAATTGGTCCATCAAATGGAATATCTGAAATTGATAATGCTAAAGAAGAACCTAGCATTGCAGCCATCGCAGGTGAACAATCTGTTTCAACACTCATCACGATGTTGGTTACTTGAACTTCGTTACGGAAGCCATCCGCAAACATTGGGCGGATCGGACGGTCGATCAAGCGAGCCGTTAAAGTTGCTTCTGTACTTGGACGACCTTCACGCTTGATAAATCCTCCAGGAATTTTACCGGCAGCATACATCTTTTCTTCATAGTTGATCGTCAACGGGAAGAAGTCAGTATCTTTTGCTTCTTTTGAAGCAACTGCCGCACTTAAAACTACAGTATCTCCATAGCGAACTAAAACTGCTCCGTTCGCTTGTTTTGCTAATTGACCGACTTCGATTTGTAAGGGACGGCCTCCCCATGTCGTTTTGAATATTTGTTTTTCTGACATAATTACTCCTTTTCTTTCTCGTGAAAGCAAGACGCTACTAAACAAATGAAAACCGCCAAACGTCGCTTATCCAGCTTTCATTTGGTTAGTAGGAGTCTATCATGCTTTTTTCGAGAATGGTTGTATTAGGTATTACAGTAAAAAAAGTGAGATTCATTTGAACCCCACTCTTTTTGTCAAAATTAACGGCGTAGACCTAAGCGTTTGATCAATTCGCGGTAACGTTGTACATCGGTCTTACGTAGGTAAGCTAACAAGTTACGACGGTGACCAACTTTTTTCATTAGGCCACGGTATGAATGATGATCTTTTTTATGCATACGTGCATGTTCATTCAAGTGGTTGATTTCTTCCGTTAATACAGCGATTTGTACTTCTGGAGAACCAGTATCCCCTTCATGGCGTGCATAGTCTTTGATGATTTCATTTTTACGTTCTTTTGAAATTGCCATTTCTTTCACCTCTTTCGATTATTCCCCTGTGACTGAGTAAAACGTTGGTGATTCGCTTAACCAAGTAACAGGCGATATGCCTTACGCATACAGCTATACTTTACCTGAATCTACGGGAGAAATCAAGTGAAGAATCATTAAGAAAATTTAGTTTTTAAACAAACTTTCTCCTACTTTTTAAATTTTATGTTAAACTATAATGCGAAAATAGACGTATAACTGTCTAAAAAGAAAGGGGTACATATTCCATGATCACAATGGATAATATCATCCGTGAAGGAAATCCTACTTTGCGGGAAGTAGCTGAAGAAGTTGCTCTCCCATTAAGCAAAGAAAATATCGACCTAGGAAAAGAAATGCTCGAATTCCTGAAAAATAGCCAAGATCCAATCAAAGCGGAAGAATTAAACTTACGTGGAGGGGTTGGTTTAGCTGCTCCTCAATTAGATATTTCTAAACGCATCATTGCTGTACACGTGCCAAGCCCTGATCCAGAAGTAACAGAACCCACGCTAAGTACGGTAATGTATAATCCAAAAATCCTTAGTCACTCAGTTCAAGATGCTTGCCTTGGCGAAGGAGAAGGCTGTTTATCTGTTGACCGAGAAGTACCTGGCTACGTAGTCCGCCACGCTAAGATCACGGTTTCTTATACAGATATGAATGGCGAGAAACATAAAATCCGCTTGAAAAATTATGAGGCAATCGTTGTCCAACACGAAATTGATCATATCAACGGCGTGATGTTCTACGACCATATCAACGAAAAGAATCCATTTGCCCTTAAAGAAGGCGTATTGGTGATTGAATAAAAATGATTGAAAGTTGTATTTCAATCTAAATGATTCGTAAGAAATTGAACTAAAAAGCAACATCTTCGGAAATCGCTACTCATTTTTTCGAAGATGTTGCTTTTTGACGAGGGGAGCCCCACTCCTTTTTTATATTACTAAGAATCAGCGATGTGTTCGTTGTCCATTAAACTGGTTTCTGTCTTTACTATGTCTATTTTCTCCCAACTTTTCTTCTTGTCGTTCAAGTTTACCTCCCGCTCTAGTTGTGCCTTCTACTATCTTTTTCTGCCCTAGATTCTCTGGAGATGGGCTTAACGTCAGATTCTTTTCCAACTCCAATAGGTCTATCTTGTTTGTTTTTGCCCAACGTTTTATTTCACCAATCATTTCCATCCATTTGTCTAACTGTTGTTCTCCGTTCTGTTGCGCATAGCATTGATTCTCTCGCTGAGCACGAAGTTGCTGAGTCAAGATTTTTAATTGATCTTTGCGTTCTCCTATTAGCTCATCTTTTTGCATTAATTGATTTTTAGTAATTTCTGTCTCTAATTCAGAATTTGATACTTTTAATTTATTGATCCCAACTTTAATTTTTTCAATTTGACCTTCTATTTTTTTTAATATATGTACTATTTCTGGAGTATTTTTGCATTTTATATTTTCAATTATTGTTTCTGCTTCAGATCGTAACGCAAGATCTTTCTCGCATCTTTTTCTAGCCATCAAATTAAAGAGCGTGGCATTATTACTCGGCAATTGTTTTATTTTATCCTCAACTGTATTTTTATCATATAGATCAGGTTGTATCAGAACAGCCTGCGACTTGTATATTTCCACCACGAAACCTTTCCACTTCTCTAATTCTTTTTTTGCAGAATCTAGGTCCCGCCAGTCAAATTCAGAAGAGTTTAATTCGATTTCTTGTAGTTTTGTTTGTATTTTAACTATTCGTTCTGCCACTGCTCTTAAAAATGCATTTATTTCTGAAACAGGTCGCTTATTCACCTCATCTTGTAATTTATCTGCTTGTGCTCTAAATTCTAGATCCTCTTGGCAAATGGTAAGGTTCTTTTTTAAGAGAGCCTTTGTACGCCCACTTCTATCGAAATCCGATCCCCAGTTTTCATCGAACCAACTGATCGTTTGTTCAACGGTGCTTTGTTCGTATAAAAAGGGGAATTCTATTATATTTCTTTTCCGCTTTTCCAACATTTCAATACTCTTTAATTCAGATAGCAACTTTATTGTACCCCTTCCAAAAACTAGCTTGTTGTTCCAGTACTTTATCTCCAGAATTCTTTGTCTTTCATTCGATGATTCGCTGTTCTGCTATATTTGCATATTCAGCAAGCTTTTATTTCGATAGATAACTAATATCTTTCTGTGCATAATTTTTCATAGACAAGCGTTGAGATTGTTCTTTTATTAGCTTAGATTGAGCATCCTCCCCTTTATTTAGGAGGCTTATTTCAGTCTGATTTTTATTTGAACATGCATTGAATGTTGCTATTCGTAAGTTAGCTTGCTTTAAATTTACGCTAATTTCATCATCCAAAAAGCGAATCACATCTTCAAACTGACAGATCCATCCTATCATGCGCTTCAACTCCTATATTTTATTTATGTCACGAATGCTTCTGTAAGAAGTAGTATCAAAAAACAAATTCAGCTGCAAAACTTCCTATTGTCCCATTTTACTTAGAAAATGAAACTAGTTTCTTCCTTCTTTTTCCCAAAAATAAAATAACTGGTACGATTCGTAAATGGATAAATCATACCAGTTATTTATTATTTAATGTTCTTATATATTCAGCCCAGGCAACTCTTTTCCTCGCTAAGCCGTTCTTTGTTTCATTAGTTTCAAGTACGTAAACTCTTGTACTACAATATTATTCTCTTAGTGTAACGATCTTACCTTAACCATTTCAGATATCATGACCGACTTTGATCCGGTTGGCCTACTTGTTGCATTATCTTGGACTTCTTTGGATCTGGTTCTGCTTTTTGTGGTGAAGAGTTTGCCCTTTTAGATAAAGGATTTTGTCTTGTGTTTTTTACCTTTTGTATTTCTTTCATGCTTCTTAATGTCTGTTTTGATTGTTCTTTTGTTAATTTGTTGAATTCTTCGCTAACTTCCTTAATTAATTGATCCATAAGCTTATCCTTCGAATTTTCTAAGTTCTCAATCATTGATTTCTTTGACTTACTATCTATTTCTGTTGTGTCATGTATTTCCAGAATACGCTTGTTCAATAGGAAAGTTTCTTCTAACTTTTGATTGATGAAAGTCGGAATTGGATTGACTATTCCACTTGTTTTGTTTAACTCGTTGAATTTGTTACTAATTTCCTCAATATTCTGATTCTTCTGGTTTTTAAAGTATGTAACGCGGTAAAATCTTGATTTATTTAATAGTTGTTCTCCTTTTTGTCCTATTGCTTGAATTCCCCATTGTGAAGTGAAAATTTCTTCTATTTTTTGCTGGATAAAAGGCATATTTGTATTTACTGTTCCACTTGTTTTCAGTAGATTATTTGGTGAATTTACTTCTTTTTGGTCTTTCACTTCTGCGTTTTCTTGGATGTTTGCTGTGACTTTAGCCTTTTCACCATTTCCTTGTACTGTTTTGCTAGTGAATTTATCCATTTGGTTTAACTCCTTTACTTTAGTATGTATTAAAAACATCTATTGCTAAACTTGGTTCCCACTATTTTTTTATTATGTAGAAGAATAGTGCTTGAATTATTCATATTCCGTATTATTGTAATTTATAAATAAAATAGTCGAACGCTTATTTTTTCAAAAAAATAAAATAACTGGTACGATTCATAAATGGACAAATCATACCAGTTATTCACTATTTAATGTTCTTATATATTCATCCCAGACTACTCTGCTCTTCATTAGCCTTCATAGAGAATTCCTGCTTTTATCAACTGTTGCTTAATCGTTCTCAACACATTAGTATCTGGATAACGGATGGTATGTAGATGAATCCCATCGGTCAGCTCAGATAACAACGTAGCATTACTTTTTTTATAGCGTTTCATAAACAATTCAATTTCTTGAGTTGTTTGGATATGAAGCATGCCTGTCAACTCACCATATAAGGGATGTTCTACAATGACATCTAAAACTTCGCCACCAGCTTCAACGATCAAGCGCAACTCTTCTTCTGTTTGCTCACGACCATGTTGGACAGCAATCTTGCTCACTAAGCCGTTCTGTGTTTCATTGGTTTCAAGAACGTAACCTCTTGCCGTTGCAATAATAGTCGCACCTGATGCCCTCAACAACGCAATATCTCCGACAATGATTTGACGGCTCACTTGAAAACGTGAAGCGAATTTGCTGGCACTGACCGGTTTTTCTTCATTTGCCAGGGTATGCAGAATCTCTTTGCGCCGTGCTTCTCCATCAATCATCCACTTTCTCCCCATTCAATTCATTTTGATAATCACGAGAATGTTTCATAAGATCGATATATGTCGCTGTGATCGTTTCTTTATATTTCGTATTTTCTAACCGACTAGCGATTTTTTCTAATACTTCTTGCTCCCTTTTTTCGTCATAGACTGCTTTTTTCGATGCTTGTTTGGTTTCGCCAATTTTCGTTACCGTGTCCATACGTTTTTCTAGTAATTTGACGATTTGTTGATCAATCTGATCGATTGTTTGACGTAAGTCTTCAAGTTTTTCTGGTTGTTGATCTTCTAATATTTTTTTGATTACTCGAGCAGGATTACCTGCAATCACTACATTATCAGGAAAAGATTTAGTTACAACAGAACCCGCTCCAACTACGACATTGTTTCCTAACGTAACACCTGGCGTAACAATCACACCACCACCAAGCCAGACATTATGACCAATTTTGATTGGTTTCGCATATTCTAAGCCACTATTTCTTTTCACTGGATGAAGTGGATGAGTGGCTGTATAAAGTTGAACATTTGGAGCAAACATGCAATTGTCGCCGATTTCGATCGTACTTACATCTAAAAATGTACAGTTGTAGTTCGCATAGAAGTTTTCACCTACACGAATATTGTAACCATAATCAAAATTGATCGTTGGCTCCATGTAGATTTTTTCTCCCGTTTTTCCAAAGGTTTCTTTTAGTAATTGAGAACGTAGCTCTGCTGTTTCTGCTTGGTTGATGATCGTACTTTGGCTTCTTGCGTATTGACGATCCGCTACTAATTCCGGATCATTAGCAAAATATAATTCGCCAGCAATCATTTTTTCTTTTTCTGTTCTAATGGTCATAATTTGCTCCTTTTGATAATTTTTCAAATACTATAGCACCGTCCGTTTGCAGAAAATCATATTCTTGGTCTAACTGGATTGGCTCTTGGTTGATTACTAAGATTTGAGACTTCGTATTACGAAATTGGATTAAGTCACAAAACGGGTGTACTTGAAAACTCGTTCCGACGATGACGATCAACTCTGCTTGTTGAACAGCCGATGTTGCTCGCTCTATGACTTCATCATTAAATCCCTCCCCATACAACACGATATCTGGTCGAATTTGTCCCCCACATGTTGCATGTTGATCTGTTTGTAAATAGGTTTCCCAAGAAACGGTGTTCCCACATTTCCTACAATAGCAATGATAAAGATTTCCGTGAAAATTCACAAGTTTTGGACTTCCCGCTTTTTCATGTAATCCATCGATATTTTGGGAAACTACCCAAACTTGCTTTTTTGAGGCTAACTTTGCCATTTCTAAGTGAATAATATTTGGTCTTGCTGTTGGATGATAGATTTTTTTCACAAATGAATAAAATTTTTGTGGCTCATTGTTCATTGCTTCATGACTTAGAAGGTATTCGGGTTGTTCCAATCCATGATAGATTCCTTTTAACGATCGATAGTCGGGAATACCAGAAGGCGTTGATACCCCAGCGCCAGTTAGGAAAGTGATTTTTGAACTAGTGGCTATTGTTGCTACCGCTTCTTCAACGGTTACTTTTTTCATTTCCTTTCACCTCTCTCTTATTATACATCTATCTTTCGTTTATTGATTGATCGTACTTTTTATTCAAACGATTTCATTTTTTGAGAAACATCTCACAATATAGACTGACAAACCAATGAAAACGTGCTACAATACTGCTAGATTCTTCGATATGATCATCACTATTGCTATCTAATAGTACGATAAACCAAGCATATAGAACAAAAGTGAGGTGAGTTGGTATGGTACCATCCATTATTTACTGGGGCGTGATTTTAGCTTGTATCGCCTGGTTAGCATTAAGTATTTATTTTTCAATTTTTTACCTTGCTCGTAAAGAAAATGGAAATCTTTGGGCATTTGCATTTTTCAATGTACTTGCTGCGATCGTTTTAGCGATTACCTTAGTTATTTTCCGAACATGGGGTTGGGGAATCACTCAATATTCAAGTCTGATTTATCTAATATTGGCTATTTATGGCGTAACGATTATTCTTCAAGCAATCTTAGGTCGTGAAAAAAAAGTAGTTAGTAAAACAGCATAATATACAGAAAGTCAGGATCGAAAATGATTGATTGGGTCAGCTATTGCTAAGCAGCTCATCTTTTCGACTGCTTTATTTTATATAATAAGTAGGAATTAGGACACTTAAATAGATTCGTGTCCTAATTTTTATTTATTTAATGAATAATTATTCTTTTACAACTCTCGCTCTTTTTGAATATCATTTTTCTTATTTTTTGTATAATTATAGAAATTTTCTATAGCTATCAATACTTCACAAGAAAACTTCTGTTATAGATTGACAAAGTGCTTTGTCTATCGTAAACTATTTTTTGTATAAATAACTGAATACGAGATACCTCAATCAATGAGGTAGAGGTCGCGAGAATCATTAACCCTGTGGAGTGAAGCAAACACCGTGAAGCAGGACTAGGGAAGATCGCCGAAATGTACTCTTCTTTGCTTGAAGTTTACGTTGGGACACAAGTTAAGAGCTTGTGGACTGTCTTAGCAGTGATGCTAAGTTGCGCTATGTTTTGTGAGAGGTTTATCACTTTTGTGAAATGTTAGCGACCCTTTTATATTCTTGAAGCGGTCGTTTTTTATTTCTCCTGATAAGCTACTGCAACGCATTTGTTTAACCGCTCGTAAAAAAATTATGCGTAAACAGTTAATTTGATAAGTACGTCTATCTGACAGTAAAATTAAGTTAGCTGAAGCGGAACTTCGCCCGTTTCATTCCTGATGAAATCGTCGAGCCGTATGTGTAAAAAGAAAAGGAGAAAGATTATGAAAAAAAGTTCAGTTACACTTACCCTATTGATGGCATTTATTTTTTCATTCTTCACTGTAGGAAGTTTCGTGAATGCCGATGAGAAAACACCAACAGATGAGTTCCGTGTAGGTATGGAAGCGGGGTATGCCCCTTTCAACTGGTCACAGCAAACAGATGCCAACAACGCTGTACCGATCCAAGGTCAAAAAAGCTATGCTGGTGGTTATGACGTCCAAATTGCCAAAAAAGTTGCGGATGGATTAGGGAAAAAATTAGTCATCATGCAAACCAAATGGGATGGATTAGCCCCTGCGTTACAATCTGGCAAAATCGATGCGATCATTGCTGGGATGAGCCCCACAGCAGAACGTAAAAAAGAAATTGATTTTACCGATCCTTATTATGAATCACAACTTGTTGTAGTCGTCAAAAAAGATAGTAAATATGCCAATGCAAAAAGTTTGGCGGATCTATCAAATGCTAAGATTACTGCTCAATTGAATACTTTCCATTATAATGTCATCGATCAAATTCCTGATGTGCAAAAGCAACAAGCAATGGATAACTTCTCTGCGATGCGTACCGCTCTTGCTTCAGGTATGATTGATGGTTATGTCAGCGAACGACCTGAAGGGGTAACAGCAACTAGCGTCAATAAAGATTTAAAAATGTTAGAATTTACTGGTCAGAATGGTTTTCAAACAAATCCTGAAGATGTCCAAATCGCTATTGGAATGCGTAAAGGTGACCCAGATATCCAAAAAGTTAACCAAATTCTTAGCGGTATCTCTCAAAAAGAACGTACAGAAATTATGGATCAAGCAATCAAAGATCAACCCGCTTCAACAAATACAGAGGGAGAAAAAGCTGGTTTGTTCACTGATTTCAAAACGATTTGGGATCAATATGGGAATATGTTCCTTCGTGGTGCAGGACTTACGTTATTTATTGCATTGATTGGGACAGTTATTGGAACTACCTTAGGCTTGTTGATCGGTGTTTTCCGTTCTATTCCTGAGTCTGACAATGCCGTGACACGTTTCTTCCAAAAGTTAGCAAATCTACTACTATCGATTTATATTGAAATATTCCGTGGAACACCAATGATGGTTCAAGCTATGGTCGTCTTTTACGGATTAGCATTAGCCTTTGGAATCTCCCTTGATCGTACGATTGCTGCCTTATTCATTGTATCGATCAATACTGGTGCTTATATGACTGAAATCGTCCGTGGTGGTATTTTCGCTGTCGATGAAGGACAATTTGAAGCAGCGCAAGCAATTGGTATGACACATGGACAAACAATGCGAAAAGTAGTTGTTCCTCAGGTCTTACGTAACATCTTACCTGCGACCGGGAATGAATTTGTTATCAATATCAAAGATACAGCAGTCTTAAGTGTTATTGGTGTAGCTGATCTATTCTTCCAAGGAAACTCTGCTGCAGGAGCAAACTTCCAATTCTTCCAAACATTTACAATCGTAGGTATCATTTACTTGGTTATGACCTTTACGATTACCAGAATCTTGCGTGTAGTGGAGAAAAAAATCGATGGTCCTTCAGCCTATACAAAAATTGAAGAAGTTGACAACGCCAACTTGCAGGAATAAGGAGGAAGAATCATGAGTGAAGAAATCATTAAAATCAATCATTTAAGAAAAAGCTTTGGTGAAAATGAAGTATTAAAAGACATCAGCATGGATATCCATAAAGGTGAAGTTGTAACCATCATTGGTTCTTCTGGCTCTGGTAAATCAACTTTCTTACGCTGCATCAACCTTTTAGAAAAACCTACTGGTGGCGAAATTATGTATAATGGCGAAAATATTCTTGCGCCAAAATATAACTTGCCTAAATATCGAACAAATGTCGGAATGGTATTCCAATCGTTCAATCTTTTCAATAACATGAATGTCTTAGAAAACTGTATGTCTGGTCAGACGACTGTCTTAAAAAGAAACAAAGACGAAGCTCGTAAAGTCGCTCTTGAAAATCTAGAAAAAGTTGGAATGGAACGTTATATTGAAGCCAAACCTTCTCAATTATCAGGTGGTCAAAAACAACGTGTGGCAATCGCTAGAGCCCTCTCAATGGACCCAGATGTAATGTTATTTGATGAACCAACATCAGCACTTGATCCTGAGATGGTCGGAGAAGTATTGAATACCATTCAAGACCTAGCTCACACTGGTTTAACGATGATTATCGTGACACATGAAATGGAATTTGCAAAAGATGTTTCTGATCGTGTCATCTTCATGGATAAAGGTGTTGTTGCTGAAGAAGGAACCTCTGATGATATTTTTGTTCATCCAAAAGAAGAACGCACCAAAGAGTTTTTATCACGTATCTTAAAAAAATAGAAGAAAGCCTTTATCCGAAACGACAGGTTCGTTTTGATAAAGGCTTTTCCTTTTTTGGGAAATGATTCACTATTTTCTCATGTTTATCTGCAATCTATTTGAACACCATTCATTAATTCATCAGTCGATCAGTCCTCTCTTCTTAGATTGATTGGTCTGATTGCATTTGTTTGAAAATGAATTTTTGAATATTTTCTGAATTAAGTTGTAATTTTTAGAAAATTCTATTAATATAGAAATTATCAAATTTTTTAGTTAGGATGATTAAACAATGGTTGAAGAGCAACAAGAACTACAGCGTGGACTTAAGAATAGACACGTTCAATTGATTTCGATTGGTGGTGCGATCGGAACAGGTCTTTTCTTAGGAGCAGGAAAAACGATTCAATTAGCTGGTCCCTCTATTTTACTGGCTTATCTTATTACCGGGTGCGTTTGTTTCTTTATTATGCGTGCCTTAGGTGAACTTTTATTATCTAATACAAATAATCATTCATTTCTTGATTTTGTTGCAGAATATCTTGGAAAAAAAGTTGCTTTCGTAACAGGTTGGACTTATTGGTTTTGTTGGGTTGCGATCGCTATGGCGGATTTGACAGCGATCGGGATGTATGTCCGTTACTGGGTTCCAGGAGTCCCACAATGGCTTCCTGAATTGATCGCTCTGATTTTACTGCTTGGTTTAAACATGGTGGCTGTTTCATTATTTGGTGAATTAGAATTTTGGTTTGCTTTGATCAAAGTCGTTTCCATTATTGCATTTATTATCGTTGGTATTTACATGATTCTTACCCATTACAAAACAAGTGCTGGACCTGCTAGTATCACCAATCTCTGGTCACATGGCGGCTTTTTCCCAACTGGTACGAAAGGATTCATTCTTTCCTTTCAGATGGTCACATTTGCCTTTACAGGAATCGAATTAGTCGGTTTGGTTGCTGGTGAGACCAAAAACCCTGAGAAAGTCTTACCCGAAGCTATCAATAATATTCCTATTCGAATCATTCTTTTTTACCTTGGTTCTTTGTTCGTTATCATGTCTATCTATCCTTGGAATAGCTTAGATGCGAACAACAGCCCATTTGTCGAAGTGTTTTCAGAAATCGGGATCACCATAGCCGCATCTTTGATTAATTTAGTCGTATTGAGTGCTGCGGCTTCTGCTTGTAACAGCGCGATCTACAGTACAGGACGTATGTTACGCTCTCTTTCACAAGAAGGTAGCGCGCCTAAAAAATTCCGTCAGTTGACTTCTCACCGTGTACCAGGAAATGCGTTAGTTTTTTCAACTATTGTGATTTTTATTTCCGTTATCCTAAATTATGTGATGCCTAGTGAAGTATTTACACTCGTCAGCAGTATTGCGACTACTTGCTTTTTATTTATCTGGGGAATACTCGTTTACACTCACTTAAAATATCGTAAAAGTATGTTAGGTAAAAAAGAGCATACGTTCAAAATGCCTTTTTATCCTTATAGTAATTTTCTTGTTTTTGCCTACATGATTTTCATTTGTCTAGTTTTATTTCTTGGCAAAGACACACGTATTGCCTTACTCTTAACTCCTGTTTGGTTTATTGGGTTATTGATCATTTATCGAATGAAATACGAGAAACAATCACTTTGAAATACAGACAACAATCCATACTAAAAAAAATAGATTGATAAAAGTATGTTAGGACTCTCTTTTTTATAAGCCGCAAAAAATCTTTAGAATATGAGATTGAGACAAAAGTGTTTCGCATCAAGAATAAGAAGGAATTTCCGAAGATGCCACTTTTGTCTCACCATTTATTCGGTTTTAGAGCTTCTAGAAGCGACTGAGGCAAGTTTTGGCTCAGCCTCCAGATTTTTTGGTCAATTACTTATAGAACATCTCCCCTTCAATTACTCTCTCACAGAACCACTCAGGATATAATGATTATTTCAACTCAAGATCAATACTTTATACTCATTATTTGATTAGAAAAACATTGCTAAACTACGTTATTTTTGTTACTTTAAAAAAAGTATAAATAAGTAAAGGAGAAATCTATGACAAAAAAATTGACGTTCAAAGAAAGTATGTTTATCGGTTCAATGTTATTCGGTTTATTTTTTGGTGCTGGTAATTTGATTTTTCCCGTTCACATGGGACAAGAATCTGGCTCTGCCGTTTTCTGGGCCAATCTTGGCTTCTTAGTAACTGGGATCGGACTACCTTTTTTAGGTGTAATTGCCATCGGTGTTTCAAAAACATCAGGGGTTTATGAATTAGCAGAACGGATCGGCAAAAAATATGCTTTGGTTTTTACTGTTTTGCTTTACCTCGTCATCGGACCGTTTTTCGCCTTACCAAGATTAGCAACTACCTCTTTTGAAATTGGTTTAGCTCCATTTATCCAAGCCAAGCAACAACATGTATTTTTAGTTATTTTTAGTATTTTATTTTTCTTCACTGCTTGGTGGTTATCCAGACGGCCTACTAAAATCCTTGATTATGTAGGAAAATTCCTTAATCCTGCCTTTTTGATTTTACTAGGAATCTTGTTGGTACTTGCTTTTATTCATCCATTGGGTGCAATCGATCAAGCTACTGTCCAACCTAGTTATCAAGAACATGCTTTCTTTACTGGTTTTACTCAAGGATATAATACGTTAGATGCACTTGCTGCCTTAGCATTTGGTATCCTTATTGTTACTACGATTCGCAATATGGGTGTAACAAAGCCTTCTGAGATTGCTAAGGATACGATCAAATCTGGTGCAATCAGTATCGTTTTGATGGGAATCATCTACACATTACTTGCTTATGTGGGAACAATGAGTCTCGGTGGATTTGCTTTAAGTTCAAATGGCGGGATCGCCTTAGCGCAAATCGCAGATCATTATTTAGGAACTTATGGCAGCATCTTGCTGGCTCTTATTGTGATCCTTGCTTGCTTAAAAACAGGGATTGGACTAATCACTGCTTTTGCAGAAACCTTTACTGATCTTTTTCCTAAAAGAAATTACATTGTATTTGTGACACTAGCTAGTGCACTTGCTTGTTTGGTCGCTACTGTGGGATTGACAAATATCATCCAAATTTCACTACCTGTCTTGATGTTTATTTATCCTTTAGCAATGACCTTGATCTTACTCGTTCTTGTGGGTCCATTGTTTAAACAACGTCCTGCTGTTTACCGCATGACCACTTATTTTACACTAATTGCTTCAATTTTAGACGGTTTAAATGCTTGCCCAGACGGAATCAAGCAAACCAGCTTTGTCAAAACGTTGTTAGACTTCGCAACGAATTATCTGCCATTCTTTAAATTAGGAATGGGTTGGATCGTCCCAGCATTGATTGGTTTAGTAATTGGCTTGATTTGGAGTATGGTTAAAAAAGAAACACCTGTTGTAGAGTAACGGCATCTAGAACGATCATTCTTCTAAAAGAAGGAACGGTGTGCTATCATCACTTCTGTGAAATGAACAGAGCATATTTGAAGTAACTTTCCATTATTAGATTGCATCTAACAGTGGAAAAGTGCTTCAAATATGCTCTATTTATATATACAAGAAGGAACCTGTGTATTTTACTTCTATTTTCGGCTCTGAATTTTTTACTAAGTCATTAGAATCAACAGATAACTGACAAAATTACTTTTTGAATGAATCCATTGGATGTATTTAACTATTTAGTCAAATGGCTAGCAGAAATATATTTTCCTAAAAAAATTACCAACTTCCAAAAACTTTCGTCACAAAAAATTCACAACTCCTGAGTAATATATAAGCATACCAACAAACAACCCTAACAACACTTTTTCATTTTTAACTCCTTATCCTGCTAGCTCCCCGGCTAGCAGGACTTTTTTATTGAACTAGAACTGGCTGAGACAAACCTGAAAAATAGTTTTGTCTCAACCATTTTGTGTTTTAGTTTATCTATCACCAACTAGCCAGCTTTTGTCATTCCTAATAGTCTTACCAATTTTTCAAAGTATCATTCTTGGTTTTCGTTTTATCGTATCAAAAAAAATGCCAATTCATCCAAGTAGGATTATGAAAACCTGTAAAGTAATAGAGGCAGAAATAAATTACCCAAACACTGCCAACTAAGACATCGATTCGTTTTCCAACTTTAGATTTTACTGATTCTCCCAAGCCAACAAACACCATCATCAGACCAATCAAAAATAAATTTAATGCGTTTGTATAATAGTTATCCAAATCTGGAAATAGGACGAACACTATATTTAAAGAAACAACGATTGCAGCTGCAGAAAGGAATAAAGAATCAAATATATTCCATCCGGCTATCTTCCAATTTTTGGTCATATAATTAATCAAACGATTCTTTGGCACCCATAACACCTCTCTATTGATTGATAAAATCCATCTATCCTCATGACTTAATTATGTACTGCTCTAGTATTGATTTTAAGTTTTCTCTTCGCCAACATCATATGAAAAAAAGCAAAAAGCGACGGAAAATGAAGAATCTATTCCATCGCTTTTTTTGCTTCTATTTAGATAACCGCTCTTGATCTCCTGCTGGAGAAAGACTGGTGATTTTTTCGATTTGATCAATTGGAACCATTCGTATTTGTTGTTCCTTGTTTTGTAGGCGAATCATGACTACTTCTTTTTCAACATTTTTTGTAGCTACCCAGCCTGAAATCGTTTCGTACTTATTACTTTTTCGATTGGCTCTTACTTGTAAAATCACTAAACTATGTTGAGTAGCTGCTTTTTGCAGCTCTAAAACAAACTTTCCTTGCAAACGTACATTCTCTGCTATTTTTTCAGTGTCATTTACAAAAGAATCAAAAAGCTGATACGACGTATGCGTGACTAACTTGGTCAATTTCTTCATTGGTGATACTGTTTCTTCGTTCATTGAATGCACTCCTCCTTTAGCTAAGAAAGTGTTACTTAATTAACTATATTCTACCTAAGATTTAACGAAATAACAAGAATATTATCTATACTGAGCAACAAAAAGAAAGCGTTACCTATATAGATATATCGTTATTTTATTTATCTTTTTTCCATTCTTGCATCCAATACTTGAGCCCTTCAGTCAATAATTGGTAAGTTTCATCAAAGTTATCGGTATAGTATGGATCAGGAACATTTTGTGTTTCTTTTCCAGGAACCCGACTTAAAAATAAATGGATCTTATGTTGTGCGTCGGTCGGTGCCATCCGTTGTAAATCCTCTACGTTAGATTGATCCATGCCAATGATCCAATCAAATCGTTGAAAATCTTCTTCTGTGATTTGGCGTGCAATCATTTGACTCGTATCCACGTTCTCATTTTCTAAAATTTTCTTTGTTCCTTTATGAGGTGAACGCCCCACTTCATAAGTGCTTGTCGCTGCAGAATCAATCAAAAATCGATCAGATTGTCCGTCTTCAGCTACCATTTTCTTCAACAAACCTTCTGCCATTGGTGAACGGCAAATATTTCCTAGACATACAAATAAAACTTTCGTCATGTTTGCTCTCCTTCTAATCATTTGTTTCCAGCTCTTCTTTTGCATACAACCGATAGGAATATAATTCTGTATCTTTGGCTA
This sequence comes from Enterococcus sp. AZ078, assembly GCF_051714985.1. Lineage (NCBI taxonomy): Bacteria > Bacillati > Bacillota > Bacilli > Lactobacillales > Enterococcaceae > Enterococcus > Enterococcus sp. AZ078. The sequence continues at coordinate 158,556 of NZ_JBIOSW010000001.1, read as the reverse complement.
AGCGGAACAATTGGACGGCGATTTCTAGAGGCGTCTCTTCGTAATCATGTGTAATCCAATTGATTAGAACCCCACTACATCCATAAGAAAAAAAACGAGCATAAAACAATTTGTCCGCTTTTGATAACTGCTTTTCTTCATCCATTTGATCAAAAATCTTAATAAATGATTGCTGGATAACAGCAGTAAACTCTTTTTGCAGTATTTCTTGGTCAGAGGTAACAGTGTTCGCATAAAATTCTTTTTGTGCAGCAATTGCCTTCAACATTTTTAATGCTTGCTCTTCCCAGTTGTCTAAAGAAAGAGAATGAGGATCTAAATAGCATAAACAATCTTCGTAATACACCCATCGCAACAAATCGTATTTATCTGTAAAATGGTAGTAAAATGTTTGGCGATTGATGCCTGCCTCATGGGCGATTTTCTGTACACTGATCTTTTGAAAAGACTGCTTTTGACATAAATCAATCAATACGTTTTTAATCAATTGCTTAGTATGCGGTGTATCGCCCATCTCATCATCTCCTATCTTCTTTACAAAGACTTCTAGTTCTACGATTTTCTTGAAAAAGTATTTATATGGACAGTCGATTCAAGTATCCTTTTTTATACTTGATAATCATATCCAAAATGTTCATAGGCATATGGTGTGGCGATCCTTCCACGAGGTGTCCGTTTCAAGAAACCTTTTTGGATCAAAAAAGGTTCATACATATCTTCAACAGTTTCTCTTTCTTCACCAATATTGACAGATAACGTACTCAATCCAACCGGTCCGCCACCATATAATTCAATCATCGTACGTAATAGTTTCTGATCGACATAATCCAAACCTGCCTGATCGACTTGTAACAACGTTAATGCTTGATCGGCAATGGTTTGATTGATCTTGCCATCTCCCTGTACTTGTGCAAAATCACGTACCCTTTTTAACAAGCGGTTAGCAATCCGTGGTGTTCCTCTTGAACGTCTAGCAATTTCCAGTGCACCTTCTTCAATGATCTCTGTTTGAAAAATATCAGCAGAACGAATCACGATTTCTCTTAAATCAGCTTCTTCATAATATTCCATATGAGAAATGATCCCAAATCGATCACGAAGTGGCGCTGAAAGCATACCTGCACGAGTTGTTGCGCCAATTAATGTAAAAGGTGGTAAAGGAAAATGAACAGGATGAGCAGTTGGTCCTTGTCCAACCATTATATCAACGTAAAAATCTTCCATGGCAGAATAAAGCATCTCTTCTGCTACACGAGGTAATCGATGAATTTCGTCAATAAATAAAACATCACCAGCTTCCAACTCATTTAAAATAGCAACCAGATCTCCTGGTCGCTCGATTGCGGGACCACTAGTTGTTCGTATATTGACTGCCATTTCATTCGCAATCACCATTGCCATTGTCGTTTTCCCTAATCCCGGCGGACCATATAACAAAACGTGATCCAACGGCTCTTCCCTGTGACGGGCAGCTTCAATATATATTTTGAGTTCCTGTTTCACTTTCTTTTGACCAATATATTGGGAAAGTAACCGTGGGCGGAGGGTCTTCTCTAAACTTAATTCATTCTCGCCCGTTTCAGGGGATAATAACTGTTCATCGGTCATCATTTTCCCTCCTTATTTTTTCATCATTAATTTTAAAGCTTGGCGTAAGTATTCATCTGTTGTGAGATTTTCTACTTCTTTTAGTTGTTTCTCGACCCGCTTGACCTCTTTATCACTATATCCAAGTGCTGATAAAGCTTCCATTGCTTCTGATAATGCCGTCGCATCTTGTGCTGTACTTTCATCAAATAAATTGAAGGGCGTATCGATACTTAATTCGCCAAATTTTCCTTTTAAATCTAAAATCATTTGTTGAGCTGTTTTTTTACCCACACCAGGGAATTTGGTCAGATAAGTCACATCCCCTGTTTCAACCGCTTGAATCAATCCTGAATGATCATCACTAGCCATAATCGCTAAGGCACTTTTTGGTCCAATTCCTGAAACACTAACTAACCTTAAAAATAATTGTTTTTCTTCTAAAGAATCAAATCCGTACAGAAGATGTGCATCTTCTCGAATGACCTGATGGACGTAAAGTTTGATTTCTTTGTTTAGCTTACTACTATAACGATAGGGATTGCCTAATGCAATTTGATAACCGATCCCATTTGTTTCGATTACTAAATAATAAGGATTGATAAAGGTTACTACACCTGTAAGATATTCATACATCTGTTATCCTCTTTCTTTCACACACATATGTTCGCATATTTTCTTCCATTGTAGCATACTTTTTCTTTTGAAAAAAGAGAACAGAAGATCGAGCTACGCTTCTCCTTTTTAACGTAAGTTTATCAAGGTTTTTAGGATAAACATTTTTTGCAAGAGATTTTAATTTGAACGATCAGAGTTTCAGCACTTTCCTCAAAACAAAGGATCAATATTCAGGAAACAACGCTTCAATAAAGATAAATAAGAAAAAACCTTGAAACAATCAAAAATTGTCTCAAGATTTTTTACCCAAAAATAAAGCTCTTCCTTATTCAACTTGTGATAGATATTCTCCATATCCTTGTTCTTCCATTTCTTCATATGGAATAAACTTTAAAGCCGCAGAATTGATGCAATAACGTAGTCCGCCTTTTTCAGCAGGACCATCATTGAATACATGCCCTAAATGAGAATCTGCTTGACTGCTTCGCACTTCCACTCGGTGCATACCATGAGAAAAGTCGGCCTTTTCTTTAATATCTTTTCTAGTGATTGGTTTACTGAACGCCGGCCAGCCACATCCCGCATCGTATTTTTCGGCTGAGCTAAACAATGGCTCCCCACTGACAATATCGACATAGATCCCTTTTTCATAGAAATCATCATATTTCCCACTAAATGGTCTTTCTGTTGCGTTTTCTTGCGTCACAGCATATGAAATTGGAGATAATTCCTCTTTTAAATCACGCTCATTTTTCTTGAAATCGCCCACTAAAAACGCCTCCTTTTTCTTTTAATCATAACGACAAAAGTATCAGAAGCAAACATTCTGCTCATAGTAATAATTGCTTAGACTTTACGACGTCTAGCAAACTCGACGAAACGAAATTTATCTAAACGGTGAATTGATTCTGTATACTCGAAACACCTTGTATCTTCGAGGTGAACCAGTCCTCTTACTACCACGACATAGCGATCTCCATGTAGATCCATCATCTCTTCGATTTCAGGAGTTACTTCTTCAACGGTAATTTCTTTCTGGGCGTAAGCAATCGTTAGTTGCAATTCATTTTCAAAGTATTCGTAGATCGAGCCAGCAGCTTGTGTTGCTGTTAAAGTTGGTACCACATTTTTTAATAAATAATCACGATCTAATATAACTACTTCTCCATTGATTTTCCTTTGACGAACCAAATGCCAAACCGGCGTTTTTTTCTTCCAGCCTGTTATTTCACTCAATGATTGGTCCACTTCTGTTTCTTCGATTAATTGAACGATGGTTTCACTTGGGATTCGTTGTGTTTCCTGTAATTCTTTGTAGCTTGTTAATCCTGCAATTGGAAAATCAAATCGATTGCGGTCTAAAACAATCGAACCCTTTCCTTGTTTCTTTTGGATATAACCTTCAGTCGTTAACAGGTTAAGCGCTTTTCGAATTGTTTCTCGTGAAACACCATAAATTTGAATCAGCTGATTTTCACTAGGGAGCAAAGTATGCGGAGGGTATTGTTGATCCAAAATTTTTTGCTCTAAATCTAAAAAAATTTCATTAAATTTATTCATTACATTTCCTCCACTTAATATTCAATTTCTTTTATTCGCATATAAACTATACTACAGCTTTTTTGTTATTTCAATCGCCCCCTCTTTTCACATATCCCTACACTAAGCCAAGTGTAACGATTACATTTTTTCATTTTTCGCTTGTAAAACGCTTGCAATAGTAGGAAGAAACAAGTATAGTATGGATAAGATAACTTGTGTATACAAGTTTAAAAAGAAAGGGGTTTATTCCTATGGCAAAGTACCAAGCAGATGCTGAGAAACTGTTAAAGGAAATTGGTGGAAAGGAAAATATTGCTGCAGTTAGTCATTGTGCCACTCGGATGCGCTTTGTCTTAAATGATCCAAAAAAAGCCAATGAAGAAGCAATCGAAGATATTCCTAGTATGAAAGGGATGTTTACCAATGCTGGGCAATTCCAAGTCATTATTGGTAACGACGTTTCAACCTTTTACAACGACTTCGTTGCTGTATCAGGTGTTGAAGGCGTATCCAAGGAGCAAAGTAAAGTTGCTGCTAAACAAAATCTCCACCCTGTCCAACGAGCAATCGCTGTTTTGGCAGAAATTTTTACACCATTGATTCCAGCCATTATCGTAGGGGGACTGATTTTAGGTTTCCGGAACGTATTAGAAGGAATCCAATTTGAAAGTCTTGGTGGAACAATTGTTGAACACTCTCAATTTTGGAACGGCGTAAACGGCTTTTTATGGCTACCTGGCGAAGCAATTTTCCATTTCTTACCAGTTGGTATCACTTGGAGTATCGCGAAAAAAATGGGCACTACACAAATATTAGGAATTGTTTTAGGGATTACGTTAGTTTCACCGCAATTATTAAATGCCTATAGTGTCGCATCAACAGCTGCGGCTGATATTCCATTTTGGGATTTTGGTTTTGCTCAAGTTGATATGATTGGTTATCAGGCACAAGTCATTCCAGCGATGCTTGCTGGATTTATGTTAGCTTATCTTGAAATTTTCTTCCGTAAATATATTCCACAGTCGATTTCTATGATATTTGTTCCATTGTTCTCTCTACTACCAACAGTCTTAGCTGCCCATGTCATCTTAGGGCCTGTGGGTTGGACAATCGGTAGTTGGATCTCAAATATTGTTAATACTGGCTTGACTTCTTCAATCAGTTGGTTATTTAGTGCCGTCTTTGGTTTCTTATATGCACCTTTAGTAATCACCGGCTTACACCATATGACGAATGCAATTGATATGCAATTGATTGCCGATTTCGGCTCTACGAATCTTTGGCCAATGATTGCTTTATCAAATATCGCACAAGGTTCGGCAGTTCTTGCGATCATTTTCTTACATCGCGGAAATAAAAAAGAAGAACAAATCTCGATTCCAGCAATGATTTCTTGTTATCTAGGGGTAACTGAACCTGCAATGTTTGGGATCAATCTAAAATATGTTTACCCATTTGTTGCCGCAATGGTTGGTTCAGGTTTAGCTGGAATGTTTGCCAACTTGATGAATGTACGTGCTAATGCAATTGGTGTTGGTGGACTACCTGGTATTCTAGCCATCCAAGCAGAAACTTGGGTTCCGTTCATCATTTCTATGATCATTGCAGTTATTGTTCCATTTGGTTTAACCGTAATCTTCAGACGTCAAGGGATCTTAAATAAAATCGATCCTGCTGTACCCGTAGAAGACACAACTGGCTTACAACTACAAACAGCTGATGGAAACAACGTTTCACCACAAAAATTTGAAGCTGCCAATGCAACAGCAGTTTCTGCTCCGACAGAAGAGTTATTCGCTGTAGCAGATGGACAAATCAAGGAAATCACCGAAGTAGCAGATCCTGTTTTTGCTCAAAAAATGATGGGTGAAGGTTATGCTGTACTACCTTCCAACGAAAAAGTTTATGCTCCAGTCGCTGGTAAAGTAACAAATATTTTTGATACACAACATGCGATTGGTCTTTTAACTAATGAAGGTCTGGAAGTTCTCGTTCATATGGGTCTAGATACTGTCGAATTGAATGGGCTGCCTTTTACGATCCATGTAAAAGAAGGCGATTCAGTCTCGCCAAAAACACAACTAGCCGACATGGACCTCACAGCAATTGAGCAGGCTGGGAAGAAAACGGACATCTTAGTTGTATTAACAAATAATGAAAAAGTTGCTGCCTTAACATTAGATCAAACAGGTCTCGTTCGTCATAGCGAACAAATTGGAAAAGCGCAACTAAAATAAAAAATACTACTATATGAAAAATAACCTGAAAAAATTCTTTTAGTGAATTTTTTCAGGTTATTTTTTACTCTTTAAGCGTTGGTACTTTCACCATCGCTTTAGTCAGTTTGATCGTCACTATGCTTAAAAACGACAAAAAGAAATAGCCGTCACTTTAACCGAAGTCTGGCTATTTCTCTTTGAAATATCTGATTAAACGGTCACCGTCTTTCGCGGTGCTGTCCAGGGGAGTTGTTGGTCGCAACTCCTCTTTCGTTTTTATTATACCAGTTACTTTAGGTATTTACAACGTTCTTAAAGATAGAATCCCTCTTAAAAACCCTAAATAAAAATAACGTTTTTATGTTTTAAAAAGTACGTTTCTCGTGGCGCTAATATGCTACAATAAACTCGACAGTAAAGTGAATCGACGGTGGCAACTTCTCACAAAGGTGGTGGTGCTTATGGGAATAAGTACTAAAATCTATGAAAGGAGTTCGCTTTTTGTCCGCATATGAGATCGTTCAAACCATGCTTGGCTTTGGTACGTTCACCATCGCTTTAGTCAGTTTGATCGTTACTATGCTTAAAAACGACAAAAAATAGCCGTCACTTTAGCAGGAGACTGGCTATTTTTTGTAAAATAAAAATTCGCCACCGTCTTTTGCGGTGCTGTCCAGGGGAGTTGTTGGACGCAACTCCTCTTTCATTTTCATTATACCAATTACTTCAGGTATTTACAACTTTCGCAAAGATAGAATTCCTCTTAAAAAACCCTAAATAAAAATAACGTTTTTATGTTTTAAAAAGTACGTTTTTCGTGGCGACAATGTGCTACAATAAACTCGACAGTAAAGTGGATCGACGGTGGCAACTTCTCACAAAGGTGGTGGTGCTTATGGGAATAAGTACTAAATCTATGAAAGGAGTTTGCTTTTTGTCCGCATACGAGATCGTTCAAACCATGCTTGGCTTTGGTACGTTCACCATCGCTTTAGTCAGTTTGATCGTTACTATGCTTAAAAACGACAAAAAGAAATAGCCGTCACTTTAGCGAGTATAGCTATTTCTTTTTGAACTATTAAACTAATTCGCCACCGTCTTTCGCGGTGCTGTCTAGAGGAGTTGTTGGACGCAACTCCTCTTTCGCTTTCATTATACCAATTCCTTCAGGTATTTACAACTTTCGTAAAGATAGAATTCCTCTAAAAAAACCTAAATAAAAATAACGTTTTTATGTTTTATAAAACACGTTTCTCGTGGCGATAATATGCTACAATAAACTCGACAGTAAAGTGGATCGACGGTGGCAACTTCTCACAAAGGTGGTGGTGCTTATGGGAATAAGTACTAAAATCTATGAAAGGAGTTCGCTTTTTGTCCGCATATGAGATCGTTCAAACCATACTTGGCTTTGGTACGTTCACCATCGCTTTAGTCAGTTTGATCGTCACTATGCTTAAAAACGACAAAGAATAGCCGTCACTTTAGCGGGAGACTGGCTATTCTTATTCTTTGTCGAATATTTAAATTCAACCGCCACCGTCTTTCGCGGTGCTGTCTAGAGGAGTTGTTGGTCGCAACTCCTCTTTCGTTTTGATTATACCAATCACTCATACACTTTGCAATTCTAAATATGACTGAAAGTAGCGGACACAAACTTGAACGATCCCATTTCAATTTCTGATTTTCGTCAACTGCAGCTACATAAAATTTTTCAAACCTTGATAAACTGCACCGATTGGAAATCCAACGATACTGTAATAGTCGCCTTGAATTTCTTTAACAAATGCACCTGCAAAACTTTGAATACCATACGCACCAGCTTTATCCATATAATCACCGGTTACTAAATAGGCTTCGATATCCTTATTTTTCAAAGGATAAAAGGTCACCTTAGCTTGTGCTAAGATTTTTTCTTCTTGATCACCTTTCGTCAGCACCACGGCTGTATATACTTCATGCGTTTTCCCACTAAGTTTTTGAAGGATAGCTTTTGCCTCTTGTTCATCCGCTGGTTTACCGATGATCTCATCATTGAAAACAACTGTCGTGTCACTTGCAATCACCAATACATCATTATCGTATTGATGTTTGACTACTTTTGCCTTTTCAGTTGCCATTCGCTCAACATAATTTTTAGGTTTTTCTTGAACAAAAGGTGTTTCATCGATATCAGCCGGATGAACATCAAATGCACTAACCAGTCGCCCTAATAATTCTTTTCTTCTAGGGGACTGCGAAGCTAACACAATTTTCATCTGTTTCTTCTCCTTTTCATGAGGCTCATTAATGTGGATCTTGGATGCGTTTAAACATTCTTTCCATATCTGAATTAGTAAAATGGATCAACACAGGGCGTCCATGAGGACAATTAAAAGGATTTTCACATTGGGCTAAGTCCTTCAATAAAACCCTCGCCTGAGCTTCATTCAAATAATGATTTGCCTTGATTGAACGTTTACAGCTCATCATGATTGCTGTGGCTTCTCTAAATTTCTTCACGCTGACACTACCCGTTGTTAATAACATATCGATCATTTCTCGAATAATCGCTTCTTCCTCTCCAGCTGGATACCAAGTAGGATGTGCTCTGACGATAAAACTATTTTGACCGAATTCTTCTAGATAAATACCTGCTTCTTCAAGCAATTGTTTTTTCTCTTTCAGTTTCAAAGCATCACTATTGGGATAATCTAATACAAACGGCACAAGTAGTTCTTGTAGATCGTTAGAAACTTCGCCAATTTTTTCTCGAAAATATTCATACTTGATTCGTTCTTGCGCTGCATGTTGATCAATAATGTATAAGCCATCCTGACTTTGAGCAAACAAGTACGTTCCATGCATTTGTCCAAAATATTCTAATTGTGGAAAGCGTTGTGTTACCTGCTCATTTTCTAATTTCTGAATCGCTTGATCTAATGAGCGCCCATTTTGACTTAAATCAAACTCTGGATGTAGCGCTAAATCCTCACGATAAACTGTTTCTGAAGAAGTTTCTTCTTCAGCTGTTGTTTCATGCTCGTTGGAAAAGTTTTCAACAGTGGATAACTCATTTTCACTCTTATCCACTGGTTTTTCTACATAGTTATCAACAATATCACCAGAGTTATCCACTGTTTTTCTTTTGCTTTCTGGATAACTAGTAGTTTCTTCAGAAAATACAGGAGAGTTTTCAACATTATCCACAGACTTATCAACAGATTCATGCACAAACTCGCTTTGTTCTTCCGCTACAAAAAATGTTCCGGTTGTTTGATCAAAATTCAAGCTTTGCGGTTTCTTAGGTTTCGCTTCTTCAAAAGCGTAAGATAAATCAATTTCGATTTGTTCCGCTTTTGGTTGATCAGCAACCTTTTTCTTGAATCGCAAGTTGTCAGCTGCACTGGGAATTAAGTTCTCCTGTACCAATGCTTTTTGAATCGCTTGAGTAATTAGCTCAGTTAATTCCTGTTCCTTCGATAAACGAACTTCTTGCTTTGTTGGATGGACGTTCACATCCACTAACAATGGATCCATTTTGATTTCCAGTACAGCGATTGGGAATCGCCCTACCATTAGTTTTGAACCATAGCCGGCTACAATTGCTTTATTCAAGGAAAAATTTTTAATAAAACGTCCATTAATGATGGTTGAAAGATAATTACGACTAGCACGAGTCACTTCAGGTAAAGAAATATAACCAAAGATTTCAAAATCTAAATCTTTCGCTTCAATCTTCAACATTTTCTTTGCTGTATTCAACCCATAGATTCCGGCAATCGTTTGTTTCAATTCGCCATTTCCTGAAGTTGCTAACATCTTATTCCCATCATGGACTAATCGAAAAGCAATTGCCGGGTGACTTAAGGCTAAGCGATTCACAATATCACCGATATTCGCTAATTCAGTATGCAACGTTTTAACATATTTTAAGCGTGCTGGTGTATTAAAGAAAAGATTGCTGACTGTGATTTTCGTTCCTTGCCTTAAAGGAGCTGGGCGGTGTTCCATTACCGCACCCCCCTTAAGCTCTAAATAGGTTCCTTGCGTTTCTTCTTGATTGGCTGTTTCTACCGTCATCTCTGAAACAGAAGCAATACTAGGCAATGCTTCTCCTCGAAACCCAAGCGTACGAATTCGGAAAAGGTCGTCACGATTGTGGATTTTACTTGTTGCATGACGTTTAAAGGCGTTCTCAACATCTTCTGTCAAAATACCTTCTCCATTATCAATCACTTGGATCGTTTTTAATCCTGCTTCTTCAACTAAAATATCGATTTGACTACTTCCTGCATCTATGGCATTTTCCACAAGTTCTTTGACTACCGAGGCTGGACGTTCGACAACTTCACCGGCTGCGATTTGATTGGCTAAGCGTTCTGATAATTCTTGGATTTTCGCCATCATTCTACGCCTTCTTCCTATATAGTATTTATAGTTAGCTTACTCTTCTTATTTATCGTTGATTTACAGCTGTTTTTTCAATTCATATAGTTGATTCAATGCATCCATTGGTGTCATTTCTAACAGATTCATTTGTTTCAATTTAGAAATAACTGCTGTTTCGGCATCGCTTAATTCACTGAACAAGGACAGTTGTTGCGTTTCTTCTTGTTCTATCGATACAGTATCAGTTACTGGTTGTGCTATTGCTTCAAGCGGCTCACTTGTAACAGCCACGGAATGATGGCTCACTTCTCCTGATTCTAAAGTATGCAAAATATCTGCAGCTCTTGCTAATAAATTAGAAGGTAGCCCTGCAATTTTCGCTACATGGATCCCATAGCTTTTATCAGCTGGGCCATCCATCATCTTATGCAAAAATACTACTTCGCCGTCTTTTTCAACAGCTCCTACATGTACATTTTTTAATTGAGGTAATTCTTCCTCTAGAACTGTTAACTCATGGTAATGTGTAGAAAAGAGCGTTTTTGCTTGTACATGTTGATGGATATATTCAATGATCGCTTGAGCTAATGCCATTCCATCATAAGTCGCAGTTCCTCTACCTAATTCATCAAAAAGAATTAAGCTGTTTGGTGTCGCATGCCGCAACGCTTGATTGGCTTCCATCATTTCCACCATGAACGTACTTTGTCCAGCAATCAAGTCATCACTTGCACCAATCCGGGTAAAAATCCGATCAAAAATTGGTAAGATCGCTTTTTGCGCAGGGACGAAGCACCCCATTTGAGCCATTAAAACAGTTAATGCTAACTGACGCATATACGTACTTTTCCCTGACATGTTTGGTCCAGTTATCAATAAGATCATTTCATCTTCAGCCATATCCACACTATTGGGAATATATTCTTGATGTCCTAATACTTTTTCAACGACTGGGTGCCGACCTTCTTGAATCAGTAATTGGTGTCGATCCGAGACCATCTCAGGACGAACATATTGGTATCGCTCACTGATCGTAGCAAAACTTTGCAGAACATCGGCTGTACTGATTGATTTTGCTAAAATTTGTAATGGTTTGATCGCTTTTTTGACTTCTTCTCTCACTGCTAAAAACAGCTGATATTCCAAATCAACAGACTTTTCTTCTGCTTCTAAAATTTGCGTCTCTAACTCTTTTAATTCTGGTGTGATAAAACGCTCTGCATTGGCCAATGTTTGTTTACGTTCGTATTTTTCCAGTTCAACATTTGCCAGATTCGCTTTGGTGATTTCGATATAATAACCAAATACACGATTAAAGCCAACTTTTAAATTTTTAATCCCAGTCTGCTGACGTTCTCTTGCTTCTAACTCTGCTAGCCACTGCTTCCCATTAGTCATCGCAGAACGGTACGTATCTAACTGATCATTAAAACCATCTTTAATGATATTCCCCTCAGTAATTTGTAGGGGCGGGTCTTCTTGAATTGCTTGATCAATCAAATGAACCAGATCAGCCATCGGTTGCATTTCCTTCAATAAGTCAGTCCACTGACCTTGATCGATCCCTTCGATCAGTTGACGAATCAGCGGTACTTGTTCTAAAGAAGTCTTTAATTGAATCAAGTCACGCCCATTGACATTTCCAAAAGCCACTCTTCCTGCTAGGCGTTCTAAATCATAAACCTTCGTCAATGCACTTTGTAGATCAAGTCGTTCAAAATAGCTATTCAAAAGAGAAGCTACCATTTCTTGTCGTGCCTTGATTTGATTGAGTTGAATCAGCGGACGGTCAAGCCATTGTTTCAGTAAACGCCCGCCCATAGCTGTTTTCGTTTCATCTAGCAACCATAAAAGCGTGCCGTGTTTTTTTCCTGTACGTATGGACTGGCTTAGTTCGAGGTTAAACTTAGAATAGTAATCCATTTTCAAATAGTGATCCGGTTGATACTCGATCGCTTTTTGGATATGCGCAAGACTTCTTTTTTGTGTCACTGCTAAATAAGTAAGTAATTTTCCGGTCACTTCTTTTTCAAGTGGATCGGATAGCTCACTGGTTAAGAAATTAAACTCTGCATTTTCTTCACTTGTTTCTTGTTTTGAGAAAACTAATCCTAATCGATTCTTTAATTGCTCAGCAAGTTTTTCACTAATTTCATTTCCTAAAACAAGTTCTTTTGTTTGCAAAGCCGTCGTTTCGTTCAGTACAGCTTCTTCATCAAACAAATGAGCAGTTTTTAACTCCCCTGTGCTTAAATCAGCATAGGCAAATCCAAATTCGTTGCCTTGGCTAACAATTGCTGTCAAAAAATTATTGTCTTTAGCAGATAGTCCCTTACTATCCATGACTGTTCCAGGTGTCACTAATTGAATCACTTCACGTTTAACCATCCCTTTGGTGGTCTTAGGATCTTCTACTTGTTCACAAATAGCCACTTTATAGCCTTTTTCAATTAAAATATCAATATAGCCTTGTGCTGCATGATGGGGTACCCCACACATTGGGATTGGTTCGTCTGCATTACGATTCCTGCTGGTTAATGTTAACTCTAAAATTTGAGACGCATTGATGGCATCTTCATAAAATAATTCATAAAAATCACCTAAACGATAGAACAAAAAAGCATCTTGGTATTGGGCCTTGATGCTTAAATATTGTTCCATCATTGGAGTATTCTTAGTTTTTTGAGGCATTGTCTTCCTCCTCTATCCAATTATTGATTTCATCTTGCAGCATTTTCGTCAAATGATGCAATAAATCATTTGCTTCAAGCAATTGTTTCCGATAAGCTACTACGATCGGATGTTGATCAAATTGTTTCGTCAATTGTTCAACCCGACCATTCGCTTCTTTTTCTGCTATTCTTTTCCCATAATAAGCATAGTTTGCTGCTTCTTTTTGTGCAGATTTGATATCTTCCGTTAACTTTTCTAAATAGGAACTAGTTTGTACTTTTCGCTCTAGTTCGTGGTAGCGGATGATCGTTTCATGTTCACTTAAAAGTTGAGCTAATTTATCCGCTTCTCGTTGAATATTCGGCTCTTTATGCAAAAGATGTCTCACTTTCTATTCTAAAAATGGACGGTCCTCGTTGATCTGGATTAATTGTATGGTTTTCGCTTTACCAGTTGCATCGTCAAATTCCAGTAAACAGCCACTCAAAATACCTCGTCCTCGTTCAACGACTTCAAAACGTTTCGGCAAAGCTGTTAAAAATTTTTCGATAACTGGTTCTCGGCGCATACCTAAAATTCCGTCATAAGGACCTGTCATACCTACATCAGTTAAATAGGCAGTTCCCTGCGGTAGAATCCGAGCATCATTGGTTTGTACATGCGTATGGGTCCCAATGACCGCTGAGACTTTTCCATCTAAGAACCATCCCATGGCTTGTTTTTCACTTGTCGTTTCTCCATGAAAATCAACGAAAATGATTGGCGTTCTTTTTTTTGCTTCGGCGATCAAGCGATCCATCTTGCGGAACGGATCATCTAAGTCGACCATAAAAGAACGTGCTTGCATGTTGATTACAGCTAGTTCTACTTGATTGACTTTCACGAATACCATTCCTTGACCTGGCGTTCCTTCAGGAAAGTTTGCTGGACGAACGATTTTTTTTGCTTGATCGATAAATTCAAAAATATCTCGGTTGTCCCAAGTATGATTGCCCATCGTGACAACATCTACACCGTCTTGTAAAAACTTTTTATAAATTTTTTCAGTTATTCCTCTTCCAGAAGCTGCATTTTCTCCATTTACGATTGTGACCTGTGGTTGATATTTCTTTTTTAAACGAGGAAGATAGGTTGTAATCATATCTCTTCCCATTGAACCTACTACATCACCAATAAATAAAACCCGCACACGTTTTCCTCTTCTCTTTTAACATCATTCTATATTATAGTTGTTTTTTTGTAGAAAGAAAAGGGCAGAAAAATCCTCTGCGTAACCCTCATCTGAAACTACTAAAAAACTAGCTGAAGTCAGTCTCCAACTAGTTCTTTTTACTATCCTAGATTATACTTGTTTATTTAAATCATGGAAAGTTGCTTCAATGCTTTCCAAATGCCATCTTCATCATTTGTATCAGTAACCAACTTCGCTTCTGCTTGTACCTCTGGAACTGCATTTCCCATTGCAACACCAATGCCTGACATACGCAGCATCTCCCGGTCATTTTGGCCATCACCGAAACTAATGATATCTTCTTGCGCAATTCCGACTTGTTCTGCTAGGTGTAAAATCGTGGCTGCTTTTGAACCGTCATGTGGAACAACATCCACACTTTTTTCATGCCAACGAACAAATCGAATCTTATCGTAACTAGAAAAATGATGATCGTAATTCTGATCAAAAAATGCTAAAGCTTGATAGATATCTTGTTCTTCCACAAAGTACTGATCAAGTTCAGGTAAAACAGCACCAAAAGAATGCATTGCCTCTTCCATCATTCCTACATGATTGGAAGAATAACGTTTGATATTATCTAGACTCACAAAAGCAGTATCGATATTTTTATCTTGTGCTTCTTTGACAAAATTGTCTAATTGTTCACGGTCAAGCAAATTTTTATAAACTTGTTCATGATCTAAAAATCCAGCAGCGCCATTACATAAGATATAATTTGTAAATGCTAGTTCTCGGATAACCTCTTGCGCATGGAAACGACTACGCCCAGTAGCAATCGTTACCAAATGTCCTGCTTTACGTAACTTATCCAAGGCTTCTCTTGTGCTGTCTAATGCTTGTTTATTTGTGTCCAGTAGCGTCCCATCAATATCAAAAGCAAATAATTTACGTTTCATTTTTTTAGTCGACTCACTTTCTTATAAATACTTGCTTGCTTCTCTTCTTGTCAAAGCAGACCATTCTTTTGTCAATTGTTCTTTTACCCAAGAAACATTTGTCTTGCTGTAATCGCGCAATGCCCACCCAATCGCCTTTTGAATAAAAAATTCCTTTGAGAAGCGATCTTCAGTAATCACTCGATCCAACAACAGCTGATTGGTAGCTTCTTTAAATCCTAACTGTAACGTAATTGCTATTCGCCGAAGCCAAAAATCTTCTTTTCTTTCAAACAAAAGAGAAACCGTCTCTAATTGTTCCATATGAAGTTTACACCATGTAGCATAAACTTTCCGCCAAGCATCAATCGTATCCCACCATGCTTTTTCCGGTACCAATACAGACAATTCGACCAACTCATCCAATGATAAACGTTTGATGTTTTGTTGAATCAAATCAATCGCCAGGTACTGATACTCCCGTTCTTTTTTTTCATAATAATAGAAAACAAGGAAAAAAAGGTCTGGAACATCAAGCACTTTGCTTTCACGCAAAAGTGTTTGTTGCAATTTCCAACGTTCTGGTTTGGGCACACCTGCAAATGAGAACTGATTTCTCATATACATTTCCATTGGATGTGCTTTTTCTTCATTTTTTTGAAAAACTAAAAGTTCCAAGACAGTCCTCCTTGAAAAATCAAGCCCGTATCTTAGGTGACAGCTGAAAAATCACTGTCACTACCTTTTAGTGGCTCTGTAGGTTGAAAATAGGCTGTGCTTACACAAGCATGATCCTTCATTTATTTCTTTTTAAGATTGGTACGTTTATTTTTCATGCTTTTAAAAGATACCCTCTTATTTTATAGAGTGAAACAAGGTTTGTAAAGCGTTTTTAAAGAGAAACGTACTTGACAGTTTCACCTTGTTTCCCTTATACTGGACTTTGTGTAAAATAATGCAGCGGAAAAATAATAATTTCGTCCCTAGTTCATTGCCCCGATTCGGGTTCAATTGCGTAACCGCGGCTGCAAAGGTGAAGATTGAAGAATGGACTACACGATTATGAATTTTTTATCGGATTATTTTACTCCAAAAACTAAATTTATTTTATTGGAGGAAATTTTAATGTCTCGTTATACAGGACCATCATGGAAAATTTCTCGTCGTCTAGGTATTTCATTATCAGGCACAGGAAAAGAATTAGCACGTCGCCCTTACGCTCCAGGTCAACATGGACCAAACAGCCGTGGCAAACAATCAGAATACGGTATGCAATTAACTGAAAAACAAAAACTACGTCACATGTACGGAATGAACGAACGTCAATTCCGTAACTTGTTCGTTAAAGCTAGCAAAATCAAAGAAGGTAAACACGGGGTTAACTTCATGATCTTACTAGAACAACGTTTAGACAATGTTGTTTATCGTCTAGGTCTTGCAACTACTCGTCGTCAAGCTCGCCAATTAGTTAACCATGGTCATGTGATGGTTGATGGCAAACGCGTTGATATCCCTTCATACCACGTTGAAGTTGGTCAAGTGATCTCAGTTCGTGAAAAATCACAAAACATGACAACAATCAAAGAAGCTGTTGAAGCAACTGTTGGTCGTCCAGCATTCGTAAGCTTCGATGCTGAAAAATTGGAAGGTTCATTAACTCGTTTACCAGAACGTGACGAACTATATCCAGAAATCGACGAAGCTCTTGTCGTTGAATACTACAACCAAAGCCTATAATTTTCAAAGCTTTGGCTTACAAGCCCACTATCTATTCGATAGTTGGGCTTTTTTTATGTAGATTTCCCTCTCTCTTTTCTAGCTCTCTTCTTTATTTGAATTTGATTCGCCCGTGTAACTCTCCTGGAATCATATGTTGAGACTTGCCAAAAAGTTCAAAATGAAACAATGTTTAACTGAACATATAACCTATCCTCAAAGGAAGATAGACTAATATTTTGAAGGAATACTTCGTTTATTTAAAAAATATACTTTACAAAAAATAATTTTTCTTATACAATTTCGTTAACTTAGAAAATAAAAACGGTTAACAAAGGAGAACTTATGACAAAATCACTCAAAGAACTCATTCTTGCTGCAGAATTTGCAGCGATCATTGCCGTTCTTTCACAATTCACTTTCCCTCTAGGTCTAATTCCTTTGACTGGACAGACTTTTGCCATTGGTTTAACTGCTACTTTCCTTGGTAAGAGAACAGGAACTGTCTCCGTCTTGATCTATCTTTTATTAGGTCTTATTGGGTTACCTGTTTTCTCGGGGATGTCTGGAGGGATTGGTGTATTATTCGGTCCTACCGGTGGCTATCTAGTTGGTTTTATCCTCCAGTCTTGGCTAATTGGATTTATCATGGAGAAAGTCGGTTCTCGCTATCCTCTGACAATATCCGCAAACTTAGTTGGTTCAGCAGCCGCATTATGCTGTGGCATGCTTTGGTTAATGATCAGTAGCAGTCTTTCTCTTCACACTGCATTTTTAAGTGGATTTCTTCCTTTTATAATCCCTGAAGCAATCAAATCGATTGCTGCCGCTTCGGTAGGTCTGTTTCTAAAAAAACGTTTGTCTCGACTTCAGTTGTTTAGTATGGATAAATAACTAGACAAAACAACTACTACGTTGTATTCCTTTACGACAATTTTTTAAATAAAATTGTCACTGATTCAAACTGATTGTGACATTACCTAAATTCCTTGAATTGTTGATAAATAAAAAAAGCTTACAATCGTAAGCTTTCAGACTATAGACAAAGTACTTATTTATAGTGCTTTGTCTTTTTTATACGTTAAAACAGAACGATAAATTGGAGCTGTACCCGATGCTTTCAAAACAAAGTAAGTTTAAAGATCTCTATAAAAAAAGAGAAGAAACGATTGAACGAATATTCAGCACCACAAAAGAATTTCATGGATTACGTTATACCAATCAAATAGGAATTGTAAAAATACACATGAAAATCGGGCTTACTTTTGCTTGTCTAAATATGAAAAAGCTAAATCAAAAAATATCAAGCGAAAAAAGAGTATTTTTCTAAAGAAAAGAAGACAAATTTTTCTTTTGTTTTTGAAAATAGACATATAAAAAAGAGGTTGAGACAAAAGTGTTCAGCATCAAGAAATAAGAAGGAATTTCCGAAAATTGCTTCTCAAATTTTTGGTAAATTTCGGCTTATTTCCGAAGATGCTACTTTTGTCTCACCGTTTATTCGTTTTTAGAGATACTAGAAGAGACTGAGACAACTTTTGTCCCAGTCCCTTCAATCTAAAAGCTTTCAATCGTAAGCTTTTTTATCTTCTATTTTTAGACTTAGCTAAATCGTCGTTTATTTTTTTAGATCTACTTTTTGTCCGACCCAATAAATGATGACTCCTCCCACTAGCATGGAAGCTAGCTCACCCAAAGCAACAGTTCCCCAAGTGAAGAAAAAGGGTAATTGATAGAATAGCTTCAATTGTCCAGCAACTGTAAACATAGAAAATGCAAAGACCAAAGCTGTAATCACCATTTTTATTTTCATGTTTCTTACTCGTTTTGTTATCTCATAGTTAATCAATAAGACGAGTAAGGTGCTGATACTACCAACTACTACATCAATCCATCCCAATGGAGAGGAAAGATTGGCTAAAGCAACACCTAGCGTGATAGCCAAAATATACTTTTTATTATAGAGCGACAAATAATTGAACATTTCGGAAAGACGTATTTGAATGGCACCAAAACTGATAACTGACAACACGAATGTAACTGCCACATATAAGCCTGTTACAAGTGCCATTCGAGCAATTTCTGCTGTGGCAAAACGATTAGTAGAACGAATTTTCTTTTGATCCATATTCTTTCTCCTTTACAAGGTCGTGATACAATCGATCATCCTTGTGGTCAAAAATGCCACAAAAGATCTCGTCTCTCTCAACTCTTGGTAATAACTACGACCAAAGGATGGGAATTGACTTCCAACTGAAGTGCCGTAGTGCGAATAAATTCGCTAATCATAGCTTATCTGAAAACAATAAAAAAGACAAAATCATTTTAATAACCAACCACCGTCGATTGGAATGATCGTCCCTTGGATATAGCTTGCTTGAGGGGTCGCCAAGAACAACGTTAATTCAGCAACTTCCTCTGGTTGCGCCCACCGTTTAACAGGTGTTTCATTCGCCACCCATTCTGCCATCTCACCATTTCCTGCAAAATCAGCTGCATTCATAGGTGTTTGAATTGCTCCTGGCGCAATCCCTTTGATACGAATACCTTGAGAAGCATAATCTAATGCTAATTGTTTCGTAAAACCAACGATCGCATGCTTTGCGCTGGTATAGGCAATCCCGCCACCACCACCGACAAAGCCAGCAATTGATGCCATATTGATGATTGTCCCTGTTTCTTCCTCAAGCATGTCTGGAAGGATCAAGTGCGTCAGCTGAAACATACTCTTGACATTAACAGCAAACACTCGATCCCATAAAGCTTCATCTGTTTCCAACAATGGCTGGTACTCATCTAAAATTCCTGCTGTATTCAGCAAGATCGCAACTTTTCCAAACGTTTCATGACACTGTTCAATCGCCTTTTTTAATAATGAGTAATCCGTGATATCACCTAAAAAATAAGCAAAGGTTTCAGAAAATTGCTGGGATAGATCGTCCATTCGGCCTAATTGCTGATCAAAACCAAACACCCGCGAACCTTGTTCTAAAAAGGCTTTAGCTTGTGCCTGTCCGATACCTGAAGCTGCTCCAGTGACAAAAACAACTTTCTCTGTTAGATCACTGTATCTATTTTTCATTCCACAATGATCCAATCTTCAGCTAAAATGTCACAGACTGTAGGCGCAAAACTGGAAAATCCTTCGTCACTTGTTTTGATTAAAAAGTAAGGGGTAACGGGACAACCGTCAAATTCTTCTCCTGAAACAAGAACGACATACAATTCAAAACCACTCCAACCTTTTCGAATTACTTTATTCCCTTTTTTTAATGCTGGTAAAATTTCTTCAAATGTCATTTATTTCGTTCCTTTCTTTGTCTTTTCGGTCTTGGATCAACACAAATTTTTGGTACAATTGGATATAATCGTTTAACTGTAACTCTCCAGTCACGATAAAGTATTCTAAATCAGACCATGGCTTACGATGCACTTTGCTCGTTGAAAGTAATAAATCAACTTCTCGTCCCCGATAATCTGTTGGTAAAAATTTCAAACAATAAACATTTCGAAAAAAACGATGTAAGTCTTCTATTAACAACTGCTCTTCAAACAGAGGGAAATCTGTCATCAAAAGAATCGTGATCTGCGGTAACTTTGGTGTAAATGCACCCATTGTCTTTAAAACCGTTAAATACCGCCCCATCAAAAAAGACGTATTTTGAAATGCTAGCTGATCCACTTTTTGCTCGGTCTCAAAAAACAAATCGAGCCACTGGATAATTTCACTATTTTCGATTATCAAATGATTTATAAAGTCACTGTCGTTCCCATCAATGGTTTCCTTAGCTTCTGGAAAAAGATAGGCAAATAAATGACTACTAAAAAGATAGGTTTCAGCTTCTTTTGTTAAGGGTTCTTCTGACAATCCTTGTTCCACTTGATAGAGAGCTAATGCTTCTTTTGCTTCATAAAGTGCATGGTAGGGTGGTGTTTGTCTCCTTCGATGGAAAGCAAACATTTCTTCTCGGATGTCTTCATCCGTATAGTACTCTTCTCGTGTCATCAAAACTAAAAATAACGCACCTAATTCTTCTTCATTTTGAAAATAGTTAGGAAACACTGGTTGCATCCAATGACAAAATTTTTGAAACATAGGATTATCAGTAATCAGTTGTCGCTTTCGTTCGTTTAACGATACGTAATGCTTCTGAGATTTACGCAAGAAGAAAGCTCCTAACATATACTCTAGTCTTCTTTTTTTGATCTCATTAAGGCGAACATTGAAAAAAGCCATGATTTGTTCAGCAATTTTTTTCACATCTAATTGTGAAATCGTTACAAAAGGCCAAATTTTCCCACGAAACAACTGCCAAAACGTCATGTGAAGGTAAAGCCGGATGATTTCTTCTTCTCCTTGCACCACATAAGTCCCACGTTGTAAATAAATCCCGTAATTTTTTAATTGTTCTCTCCACTCGTTGATTTTTCGACGCGCAGTTGATTCGCTGATATATTGTTTTTGAGCAAATTGATAGATCGTATGAAACTCTTCAAAAAAAATATCGTGCAATAGCTGGTATTTCAGCGTACTTTGCACGAGAAAAATCAAAAAACGCTCATGTTCGATAGAATCAAGCGTATCATAAAAGGAATAGCCAGAACGAGGGGTTTTCATAAACAATGTTTGAGAGCTCTCGTTGAACTGATGGTAATTTTTTGTTAATTCGTTTAAGTACTTAGCGACACTTCTTGCATCTAATTGGACTGTTTGTGCCAGTTCAGCAATCGTGTGCCACTGATGATCCTCGAAACTTTCCAGCAGGAGAATTTTATAATAAAGGTCTTTATCAAATCGTTTTAAATATTCAGATGACAAATACAACTTTTACCACTCCTTTATGCTAGAACGTTTTTTTCATTGTAGCATAAATCCTGGGAAACAACATCAAAACAGGTTAGTAAAAAACTGAAATAATAATGGTAATAAAAAGACGGTCAGCATGCCATTGACGCCAATGGCTAAGCCTGAAATAATCCCTTCGATCTCACCCAATTCGATTGCCTTTGCTGTACCAATCGCATGAGAGGTACTTCCTAACGCAACCCCCTTAGCAATCGGACTGCTGATCTTAAAAAGACGAAAGATATGAGTAGCGATCAACGACCCAAAGATACCAGTAGAAACAACAATTGCAAGCGTGACCGCATTGATTCCTCCCATCGTATGAGAAAGATCAACAGATATCGCTGTTGTCACTGATTTAGGTAGCAGAGAAATGACCATCGCTTTTTTTAATGTAAATAAATAGCCAATACCCACACTGACTAAGCAATTAGCTACGATCCCCGCTAAAATTGCCGCAATGACTGGGAAAAAATTTTCTTTTAACAAATGAAAATTTTTATATAAAGGAATAGCTAATGCAACTGTTGCTGGCGTGATCATCATGGTCAAAAAATTCCCACCCACATTATAATCCTGGTAACTGATTCCAGAAAAATGAAGAAAAAGAATGATCACTAAAATAGACAATACTAACGGATTGATAATCGGCAATTTATACTTGCGTAAAAATTTATCTGATAATACGTAGACACCTAACGTTAAGCTTAATCCAAATAATGGGTTACGAATAAATTCAGTCAATTTGTTGCTCCTTCCTTTTGATTTTCTGCAACTTTTGGCTACTTGTTTGTTTCAATTGAACAGATTGTAACATTTTTTCTACTACTTCTGCCGTTTTGCCTGCTACGACCATCGTTACGATCGAACAGATCACTACCGCACCTAATAAAATAGGCCAAATTGTCGCAATATCACCAAAATAGTCAAGTAAACCTACCCCTGCCGGGACGAATAAAATCGTTAAATTATTTAATAAAAAATCACCTGTTCCTCCTAAATGCTCAGGCTTTACTAGTCGCATCTCAAAAGCTAGGAACAAAAATAAGATACCTAGGATACTTCCAGGAATTGGTAAATGGAACAATACACGAGTTCCTTCACCTAAAACTGAGAAAAAGAGGATAATAAAAAATTCTTGAAAAAATTTCATCTATGAAACACTCCTTATTGTTAGCTTTCATTTTACTAACAATATTTTTCTGAAATTTTCAAATTGTGCTGTTTCTAAAGTACAATATTTGAAAAATATAATCGTTTTTTTTTGGTATATTTATAATTAAGGTTGGTGTTTTGTGGGAAAGTTCCATACGTTGTTTTGGAAGTTGGTCAGATTTCTTTTATACATAGAAATCATTTTTTTATCTGCACTTATTTATGACCAATAAAAACGTCGGATGCGAAGCACTACACCTATTGTGTTGTTGTTTCTTTTTTTTTGCATTTTTATAAATTTTGGAGGTATATATGGATTATTCACTTATGACCCGTCTTGTGGCGGAAATGATCGGTACAGCTTTATTAATCATTCTTGGGAATGGTGCTGTAGCAAACGTAGATTTAAAAGGAACAAAAGGTTATGGAAGTGACTGGATGTTGATCGCTGTAGGTTATGGCTGTGGTGTAATGATGCCAGCAATGATTTTTGGTGGTATCAGTGGAAATCATATTAACCCAGCGTTCACAATTGCTCTTGCCTCAAATGGTTTATTCCCATGGGCTGAAGTATTACCTTATATTGCTGCTCAATTGATTGGTGCCGCAATTGGACAATTGATCGTTGTAGCTTGCTACAAACCTTATTATGATCAAACAGACGATGTAAACCATGTATTAGGTACTTTCTCAACAATCAACAGTGTTGGTTCTAAATTCAATGGTTTTGTTAATGAATTCTTTGGATCATTTGTTTTATTCTTTGGTGCACTAGGAATTACTAAAGCACCTTTCTTCCAAGACAATCTTGGTACAGCACACTTAGCTCTTGGTTTCTTAGTATGGACGTTAGTTGCTTCTCTCGGCGGACCTACTGGACCTGGTTTGAACCCAGCACGTGACTTCGCACCACGTTTAGTCCACGCATTGTTACCATTAAAACATAAAGGTTCATCACAATGGGGTTATGCATGGGTACCTGTTGTTGCACCGATTTGTGCTGGTATCGTTGCTGTCTTCTTATACAAATTCTTATTTATGGCTTAATTTATCAAAAAAACTTGGAATCACTTCGATTCCAAGTTTTTTTATTTGGAGAAAAAATTGATTTCTGTCCTCTTTTAACCTATGTCATACTATGCAAAGAACGCAAAATAAATTGCAGACTTTACTATTTATTTTATAAATGGAGGAACTCCTATGCCTTACGAAACAGAGCTTCAACGACATCTTGATATATTTGCTCTTTCTTTATCATTAAAGAAAAATAATAGATGGTCTCCGGAAGATGATAAAGTGAATTACCCACTTTTATTTTCTATTTATATTAAAATGATCCAACAAGATGAACAAGAATTTTTTGTACGTAAGCAAGACAAATTAAAAATGATTCAGTCACTCAACCGAAGCAAGGATTTCTATTCTTTTACTCGTCACACACAACTTTTTCATACTTTAAAGCGGATGATTTCAAATGATCCTCGAGATTTTATTCTTTTGCCCTTATCTTATAGTATAAAGAAAAATAAAAAAAGTGGTCATGTTTCCGGAGCACTCATCTACAAAGAAACGAAAAACTATAGAATTATTCTAGTGGATAAAAGGAAGCACCTGTCAAACTCATCTGTAAATATGGTTAAAATTCCTTCGGAGAAAATGGCTCCCCTTTGTAAAGAATTGTTTGCACAGAGAGATCATCCTAAACTCGAAACTTGTTATGATATTCTGTACAGAATTATTGACCATTCCTCTTCTAACAGCTTTTCGTCACTAGACTATACGATGCATGAACAAAAAGAAGGAAATTGTGTGGTCAAAGAAATAGAAGCTACTGCAAAAACTGCGCTCTTACATTGCCGCCATGACCTTCTTGCTTCACAAGGTAAAAAAAAATTAAAATGGAGTGATGTTCCCGAGTCCACTTTGGAGATGCAAAAACGTTTTTTAACTGTGATCAAATCAAAATACATAAAATCTCCTCTTCCTGATTATTTCTTTGAAATTTACAAATTGAGAAAACGAGCGAATGATGAACATTCGCCTTTAACAACGACAGAAAAAAAAAGAATACATGAAATATACAAAAAAATATTTGCCGATCATCCAGAAATTCAAGAAATCTTCAAAGAAACGCCTTCTAGTAACCTTTCAAAAGTAGAGAAACCAATACACTTAAACAAAGCAATTATAGCAGATCCGAAAATGGGTAAGTATCCAAAAGCTGGCAATACCAAAAATATGATCAATATTTTTGAAAAAATAACTGACGAAAAAAATAGGATAGCTAACGGATTAAGAACCGAAAAAAGGACGCCAAAAGATGAGTTCATTCGCTAAAGGGGATAATGTGAAATCAATAATCCGATTGTGCTCAACAAGAAAAAATAAACGAGCGCCTAGCTCCGCAATAAATAGTTAGACCGTGACCGTTCTAACCCTATTTTCAAAAAATGATATCACTCGTTGACAATGGAATAAAAAGCCATGACAACCCTTCTAATAAGAAATGGTCGTCATGGCTTTTGCAAACTCTTCGTACAAATGTTCATTGCGGTAGCGATTAAACTCTGGGTCGTGTTTTCGTAATAGCGTGCGTAACTTCATGGGATGATAACTATCGATCAAGTGATTTTCTCGTACAAACTCCCTCGTCAATTGCCATTCATAATAATAGCCAAAAGGACGGCAACTATAGCGGGTACCATGAATGATTTTATCTTCAAAACGACGATGGGTATGTCCAAAAACAACCTGTTTGATATTATCGTATTGATCTAATAGTTGTCCAAAAGAAGCGGAACCTAAAAAAGCATTTAAGTTGTTCCAGCGTTCGTATGGAGCGTTTTGATAGACAATAAAGTCTTTTTTAGGAACAAAATGTGTCGCTAAAATAACGTCCAGTTTTTTTGCTTCTAACTGGTCTAGTAACTTTTTCATTGCTATCAGAACTCGAGCGTTGACTTCAATGTCAGTTCCCTCTCGTTTAATAAAACGATCATACCAGTAAAGGTTCTTCATGCGCAGAATTTGTTTATTTTCTTTTAATTCTGAGAATTGATAATCATACCAACCATTCATCCCAAGTAGGACTGTCTGCTTATTCAACGCCAGATATCGTTCATTTAAAAAGTGAGAATCCGGGAAATGATTCATCATTTCTTCTCCCTCAACATCTGCCAATTCATGGTTCCCAAAGTTGAACGTTGTAGAAATTCCTTTTTTGGCAAAAAATTCAACAACTGCTTGGCAAAGATCGACTTTATTCGCCACATCTCCTGCTAAGTGAAGCCGTGTGATCCCTTTGTCTGTGAGAACCTTCCACAAAATCAGCCATTCTTGTTCACTAAACTGATTGATATCTACATGTAAATCGCTGATAATTGCCAAGTTTCCCATACGCTTACCTTCTGTCTCCTATTTTCTACTCGTGATGTATGATTTGAAGATTACCTTTTAGTAATCCACTGGGGCCTTTTAACTGTAAACTCTTATAAGTCGGTTCAACTGCAATTGTCGTCGGATCATCTAGATACATCAATGCACTTTTTTTGATGTAGATTGGTCCAACAGCTGTTTCTACTTTGACAGAGTATAAACTCAAATCTTTTGTTGTCTCTTTCTTTACGAGAATCAAACGAAAGGATGTATCAATCTGACAAGTTACTCGACTGTCGGCAAAAGGACCATCTCCGTCTTCAATATCAAGTAATAACTGTTCATCTTCATTTTGTTGTGCTAATAATTTTTCTTTTGCTTCATTTGTTAGTAATAATTCCATTCTTATCACCTCAAACTTAGCTTAATGATTTTACAACTCAGATGCAACTAACTTGTTTATGCTACACCTTTATCAACTTCTACCTGCTTGCCATTCTTGTCGTGTCAATCCTCGCAAGACAACTGAAACGATTTTTCCTTTGAAACGCCTTGCATCAGGGATGATTCCTTCTTTTTTCATCCCAAGTTTTTCCATTACACGCCCCGACTTAGGGTTTTCTGCATCGTGATAAGCAAAGATCCGAACCAAGTTTAACTCTTCAAATCCTAATTTTATCAATGCTTGACTCGCTTCTGGAACAAATCCTCTTCCCCAATAGTTCTTATTCAGTGCATATCCGATCTCTGCGTTATCTTCATTTTCTTGTACTCTTAAATCAATTGTCCCGATGAATTGTTGATTTTCTTTTAATTCAATACCGTACTTCCCTAAAGGTGCTGACATAAAATAATTAGCGATGCTGTTTTTCGTATCTTCAACGGATTGATGTGTTGGAAATACAAACCGTGTCGTTTCTTCATCATGAGCATAGTCATACATGTCTTTTGCATCATTTAATGTAACGGGGCGTAAAATCAAGCGCTCTGTTTCAATACGTTGATGTTGCGCAAAAACCAAATTTCGATTGATCAATTGTTCCATCGCTATCCTCACCTTTTGCTTTTTCGTTTTCTTAACTGTAGCGAAATTTGTTATAACTTTCAACTACTTCCGTCGAAAGAATTCTTAAACCTGCCTAAAATAAAGGACTGGAAAGTTCAAAATAAAAAATCCTTAATCATTGCTTGAAAAAGAATAATTTTTTGTTCACGTTTTATTAACATCTTTTCGTTATCGTTGAAATAACCAATAAATACAATGGATATCGGAGGAGTTCCTATGAGAGAATATACGAAAAAAATCTATTTTATTGAAGAAACCCAAAATATTGAAGGATCTTATATTGAAGTAAAAACCTTATTTGTCAACGAGGATAAAGAACAAGCCCTCACGACATTTAAACAATTATCAAAAAAACTAATGCCTTCTTTTGGCTTGGTACTAGGTGAGTATAAAATCAAAGCCGGAAAAAGTTATTTTTCCCAATTGTTAAAACGGTGGGCACATTTACCGGCTGAATTTTATCGTACGATGACAATTTTAAATTACCAAACATTAGCTGAAACAAAAGGATAAAAATTTAAGTTTTATTTATGTTTCGTTTAGTATCCTTATCAACACCATAGGAGGCGAACGAGATGATAAAAAAATTTTTCACACGATTATTTACCCAGCATCAACCTAGAATTAATCCTTATGAAGTCGAAAATGAATTTATGTTGAAGACAGACTTCCCTAAATGCTACTAATAGCTTGCTTTATAACCAAAAGAGAGACTGACAGATTATTTTCTGACAGTCTCATTTTTTCTCCTATTTAAATCTTCTAAATATATATATCTATATACAAATCCATAACCATTAATCTTCCTTAAAAAAAAATGTACTTTTATTAAACAAGCTTATGTTCTAGAAAAGTATTTCTCTTGCTTTACAACATATGATTGTAACGAAGGCTCAGTTCTTTGTTGTCTAGGTAAGGTAAGAATATCTCCCATTTTTTTTAATTGAGGTATAGAAGGTGGCATTTGTTCATTGTTGATTCCTACAATACGAGAATCTTTTTTAAATTCTTCAACAATTTTATTCCGTTTATAAAGCCTCCAATTTCTTTTATAAATATTGTTATATCTTCTTTTTAAAACTATGTATTTTATTTTTTTATATATATTATTTTTTCTTTGACTTCGTATTTTTTCTAATTTCATCATCTTCTGTTGTAATTTTACATTTTTTGGATGATTTTTTCGCTTCAGATAATAATTGTTAAAAATATAGTCAAAAGACTTATTTTGTTCATGTTTATTAGTTTTCAAAGCCTTAAGAAATCGTTTTCTCATCTCTAAAGTTGAATTAGGGCAAGAGTTCCATTTAGGTCTCAATGTTGGTTTAGAATGAGAATATGACAGAATACTTTTTTGACAGTTAAAAAGAGCTACTTTAAGTGTAGATTCTACCTCGTTAACAACGCAGTTTCCAACATTTTGAGGTGACATATCAACGTTAAGCCTAGAAACACACTTTTTTGTTGATATGTGAACTAATTTCTTTAATTCTTCGAAAGGTTGTATCGTTGGTAGAGCAAACTTATTACTTAAATAAAGTACATGATTAAGCTGATCTATTCTTTCAGCATAGATGGTTACAAGTCCAACAGGAAATTGATGATTAAATAGTTTCGCTTTATCAACCATTACTACGTCATAACAATTTCCATGTTTATATATTATTAATCCAGAACAATGTCCTTTACCAGAATAAAGAGGATAGGCAAGTGGTACAATCAAAAATGACGTAGGATCATTTGTTTTAAGACTTTCCAGTATTTGTAACGATGCAGTAGTACTTGGTGCATTACAAAAATCTAGTGTTTTTGTTAATGACGAAAGAATGTGTTCTTTCCTATTTTCATCAATAAAGAACCTATCAGTATCCTGTTCAATCATTTTTTTGTAGGTAGAAAGTAGCATCACTTCGTCCTCTGTGCCAGTATCACCGTCTCTCTTGTACTCTTTGACAGCATCTTCCATTCTATAGTATAAGTTGGTATTATGTTTTAACCCTAAGGTCAGGGCTAAAAGCTCATAACGACGTTGATAATCATCCATATAATTCAATTCCTTTCATATGTAGAGATTAAGATGAATAATTTAAAAAACTTTATTCGATTCATTAGTGGGAGTTGCTAACAAATATAGCATAGTTGAAGATATAATATTCATTAATTTTTTCCTCAAGAAAGAAATAGTTGTTCTAAGCTTACATAAATATGAGCACATCCCGTTATGACTATAAAAAAGATTACTCCACCATCTATAGAATCTAATATTTTTTTATATATAAAGAAAATGAGACCGATAACAATCGTCCCATCTCGTTTTTACTTTATTTCAAGGCTTGAGCAACATCTTCAATCATTAATTTCATGGATTCTAAGCCTCCACCACTTAGATACCAAACGTCTGGCTGTAGCGAAATCACTTTATGATGTTTACCTGCATCCGTTTGTGCAATCAACTCATTCGCAGCGACATTATCCTTACTGTCATCGCCACCGATCGCTTTCGTACGATCTACCACAAAAAGAATACCAGGATTTTTGTCTAATACATATTCATAAGAGACGCTTTGTCCATGAGTAGAAGCTTCAATATGTTCATCTGCTTGTTTAAAACCAAAGACATCATGAACAAGTCCGAAGCGTGATCCTGAACCATAGGCGGATAATTGTCCTTCATTGACTAACGTCACTAACGCAGTTTGATCAAGATTACTTGTTTTTTCTTTTATCTCATTGATTTTTTTAGTTAAATCGGTAAGTCCTGCCTCGGCTTGATCTTCTCGATCAAAAATCTTTCCTAAGGTTTGAACATTTTGTTGTATCGATTCCCATGGCTTGCTTGAATCAACAGCTAAATATAAAGTAGGCGCAATTTTGTTTAATTCCTCTTGATAATCGCTTTGTCTACCTGAGATAATGATCAAATCAGGTTGCATTTGGTTGATTTTTTCTAAATCAGGTTCTTTAAGTCCGCCTGCGGAATCCACTTCTTTATATTTTGCCAAATAGTCTGGTAAATTCTTCGTGGCCGCACCAACGACTTTATCCCCCACTCCTAATGCATCCAAAGTATCTAAAGAACCATTATCAAAGACGACGACTTTTTGAGGTTTTTGTTTAACTTCAATTTTCTCACCGTTACTGTCTTTTACGGTCAAAGAAGATTGAACTTCTCCGCCGCTGGTTTTCGTATTTGTCGTAGTACTCCCCGCATTGCTACCACATGCTGCTAACGCTACTGTTGCTACTAATAAAAAACTGACAACTAATTTTTTCATTCCGATTCTCCTTCTGCTATTTTAAAAATAAAGACAGAATCTGCGTCCTTCAATCTCGCAAACTCGAATGTCCATTTCATATAATTCATCTAAGATGTTCTTTTGGATAATTTCATTGGTGGCTCCTTGAATAAACAGTTCCCCATTTTTCATGGCAATGATCTCATCCGCATAGCTTGCTGCAAAATTGATATCATGAAGCACAATAATGATCGTTTTCCCTAAATCTCGAACTAAGTGTTGTAAAATTTGCATGATCTGAACAGCAAAATTCATATCCAAATTATTTAACGGTTCATCAAGTAAGATATAATCGGTATCTTGGGCTAACACCATCGCTATATAAGCTCGTTGTAATTGCCCACCCGAAAGCGTATGAATCATCTGGTTTTTTAAGGAGGTTAAACCTAAGTGCTGCAAAGATTCCGCCACGATTAGTTGATCTTTTGTAGTCAACTTGCCTTTCGTATAAGGAAAGCGCCCAAATTCTACCAGTTCTTCCACTGTGATTTGCATACTAATGCCATTTGATTGGCGTAAAATGGCTAATTTTTGAGCTAATTCTTTTGATCGCCAGGCTTTCACTTCGTTATGATCAAGATAGATTTCCCCAGTATCTTTCGCAATCAAACGACTAATCATGGATAAAACCGTTGATTTACCAGCACCATTGGGACCAATAAAAGCCGTTAATCTTTGGTCATGGATAGAGACATCGACATCTTTGACTACCCGTTTGTCATGGTAACTTTTATTGACCTTTTTTAAATCGATCATCCAATTGTCTTCCTTTCTCGAATCAGTTTGATCATAAAGTACAGTCCTCCTGAAAATTCTACGATGACACTGACAGTGGTATTCCATTTAAAAATTTGTTCAACCAGCAGTTGTCCCCCCACCAAAAACAGTAACGCAACCAAAAAACTACCTAAAAACAACTCTCGATGCCGATAAGTCGCAAATAATCGATAACTAACATTCGCTACAATAAAACCTAAAAAAGTTAATGGTCCTACTAATGCCGTTGCTGTTCCTGTTAAAAGACTGACACCGCACAGGATTAAAAATTGAAATCGCTCTGTATCGATTCCTAAATTGATTGCCTGCTCTTGCCCTAGATGAAAAACGTCTAAATAACGACTTTTATAAAACAAAAAGAGCCATGTACCACTAATCAATATAGTTGCTGGTACTAGATAATGGCTAGGGATGTTCCCAAAACTAGCAAATAATTTCCCTTGTAATAAATCATATTCGTTTGGGTCCATCACCACTTGTAGAAATGTACTAATGCTGCTGAATAAAGTCCCTAAGATGACACCAGTCATCAAAAGCAAAAACAAGTTCGTTTGCCCTCTCTTCAGTAAAAAGAAAAAGAGTAATTGACTCAGACCTACCATTAACGCAATATTTGTCAAAAAAAAGCCAATCCCTGTTTGCTGAAGCATGGTCACACCCCCAACGACAAAGAAAAGGACCGTTTGAACTAAGACATAGAGAGAATCTAGTCCTAATACTGAGGGTGTCAGAAACTGATTTTGGGTAATTGTCTGAAAACTGATCGTGGCACTACTGGTGGCTAACGCAACAAGTAAAAAAGCAACGATTTTTTTACTCCGTAAGGCCCAAGCAAATTGCCAATTTCCATAAGTGTTGATCGTTAAATAGCTCATAATCACTAAGAGGACAAGAAGCAACAGTCCAATGAATACGCCCCTTTTTTTAAGCATATTTTTTCCTCCTAACCAACAGATAGAGAAAAATAATTGCCCCGAAGATCCCCACGATCACACTTACTGGGATTTCGTAAGGGTAGATCACCAAGCGAGCAACGATATCACAAAAAAGTAAGAAAACACTTCCCAACAATGCAGTAATACCAATTGTTTTATGTACTTGATCTCCATATAAACGGGCTGTGATATTTGGAATGATTACCCCTAAAAATGGAATACTTCCCACCATGATCAAAACAATCGCACTAGCCAAAGAAACGAGACCGATCCCTAGTAACTGCATTTTTTTATAGTCAATCCCTAAATTGACCGCAAATGACTCCCCCAATCCAACAATCGTAAATCGATAAGCAAAGAAAGAAATAACGATTAATAATGGAACGGTTACATAAAGCAATTCATAATTTCCACGTATAATCGTGGCAAAATTCCCCTGTAACCAAGAAGACATATTTTGGATCAATTGAAATTGATAAGCAAAAAAAGTGGCAATGGAGCCGATGATATTACCTAACATGACACCGATCAATGGTAACATCAGTTGATTCTTTTGAGGTAACGTTTGTGCCAAAAAAAGAAATAAAAGTGTCCCACCAAAAGCAAACAAAAAAGCGGTAAATGAACGTAAAAGCAACGGTGCATTTGGTAAAAAAAGCATCACCACTAAAATACCCAATCTTGCACTATCCATCGTTCCAGCTGTGGTAGGCGAAACAAATTTATTTTGCGTCAAATGTTGCATGATCAAGCCACAAATACTGCTAGTTGCTCCTGCAAGGATCAGGCAAACCGTTCGTGGCAGACGAGTGGCAAGAAACAATTGCGTGCTTTGTCCTTTGAATTGAAGCAAATCAATTACTTGAATCGTTGAGACACCAATAAATAATGAGCTGATAGTCAGTAAACCTAACAACCCTATGAGCCAACCGTAGCGCATCAAATCCCTCCTGTAATTGATAATGATTCTCATTCTTATTCTAAGTGAACAGATGAACAAAAGCAACCGCTTTTTTTCCTTTCAAACTTCAATTGTTTGTATGTTATACTTTTATTAGCTATACAATGAAAAGGAGGATATTTTGATGTCAAAAGATGATGTACAAAGCCACTTAGATAAGGGGATGTATGGTACACCATTAGTTAATCCGGAGGAACAACATAAATATATGGGGACATTCCGTGAACGTTGCTATTTAAGTATGACTGTAGCTGAGATGAAAGATCCTATAAACAAAGAAAACTTTCTCAAAGAAATCGAAAAACAACCCGATGTTACGGTTCTTCTGAATGGCTCGCTACCTTTAACGATCCAGAATCAATATATCCAACTTGCTACCAAACAAAATGTACGCTTTACGATCGTTAATGATTATGTATCTGATGATCCCAATAGCTTTGGTTTATTAGTCGCTGCTAAAGAAGCGGTCAACGAGCCAGTCATTGATGTAGAAAAGAAATATCCCAAACAAGAGTCTCTTTCTCCAAAAGAACAGCCGAAGAAAAAAAGCTTTTGGGAACGACTATTTTAAGCTTATGCTGACTGTCATATTCCCCATAAAAGGCATGATACTCAAAACAATCTCTAAAAAAGAGAAGATACTAAAATTGACAAGCAATTTAAGTATCTTCTCTTTTTTTGGCGTTGAACACTATTTTCAATCTACAACATACCTCATTCAGTAAAAAATCTTTCACCTATGTTATCCCATAGCTAATTTCTTTTGATCTTCATAACTATTCAATCAATTTTAAGGGGCATTAACTAAATTCCATTCAACGT
Organism: Enterococcus sp. AZ078; assembly: GCF_051714985.1. Lineage (NCBI taxonomy): Bacteria > Bacillati > Bacillota > Bacilli > Lactobacillales > Enterococcaceae > Enterococcus > Enterococcus sp. AZ078. Next base: position 124,488 of record NZ_JBIOSW010000001.1, on the reverse strand, counting down.
GCCCCGTATAATTTCCGGGTTGTGCTACCTTTGCATCAGTGATTTTGAGCGAGACATTTCCTAAATCATAATTATAGACAGAGGTATGAATTGCTTGAGTAGCTTTCATTATAACGGTTGGGCTATCCGTTTTTATTTCTGGTGAAATAGTACCTTGGACTTCACTACCACAATCAACCAAGTCCGTACTAGGATTAAATGGCGCATTTCCATCATTGATATTTTTCTTCACGATACCTTGGTTAGTTAGGACGATCGAGCTTGTTGGAATCTCCTGAGCGCTATCCCAAACAAGTTGCGCTTGTAGTGACCAACTATTATTAGTTTGACTCTCATCACATACACCGACATCAAAAGAAGTTTGTTTAATAAATGGAATATATTGCTCTCCTGATTCTTTTAATGGTGTTTCAAGAAAGCTAAATTTCTTAGGGATATAAGAAAGTCCAAATGAACTTGTTGTTCCCGGTCTCATATTGTCTGAAGGAGATGGCATTTCTGGTAATGGTGACCAGATGGCTTGATAAGTCGTATTGAGTAAGTCTGTCACCTGATTTCCACTGCCCCCTTCTTTTATGTTCCAGCCGATAAAAATGCTATTTGGTTTCTCAGCGACTAGAGTAGCTTTGAATTGATCAAGTGTTGCCATTTGTAGTTTAGGATCGGTAGGAGAAACCGCAACAGATTGGAAATAGTGTTTTGTTATACTATTATCTTCAAACGTCCCCCCGTTGGCATCAAAAGTAGGACCAGCGATTATCCGATTATTTGAAAGATAATTATAATTCAATAGTTTATTATCTTTGGCAATAACTAATAGTGGAGTCTTGTTGTCTGTAGTAAAGATATTAGTAGTATCAGTGACATTCGTCAGATCAAATTGTCTTAAATCTAATAAATTTAACTCATTCATGCCAAAAAACATGCTATTCATAAACTTTGCTTTCTCTGTTTGAAAAGAGCTCAAATCTAATTTTTTTAAACTAGACAAATAGGCAAACATATAATTCATATTCATCACTTGACGAACATCCCAATTTGCTAATTCTAATTCTTGTAAATTTCGATCTGCATTGAACATATAATTCATATCTGTAATATGGGAAGTATCCCAACCACTCAGATTCGCTTTAGTTAAAAGAGGATCATTAGCAAACATCGCTCCTGTGTTTGTCACTGTACTAACATCCAGTCCCGTCAAATCTACTTCCTTTAAATTCGACCAAAATTGAAAAGCATATCTTAAATCTGTCGTTTGAATTGGTACTTTATTCCCCGAAGCAATTTTAAAACTGGTAATCGATTTATAATTAGGGAAAACTGCAGTGTTGATATTGTTCAAAATAGTCGGCTTTCCATTGATTACTGTAGGCACAACGATTTCTTGGCTCTTTCCAATGTATTTCGTTAAAAGATAACGATCCTTTTGTGGCGTCAACTGATATTGCCATTCCGATACAGTACCGGTTGCTGCTGTAACAGAGGAAGTTATTTGATCTACAGGGGGCATCGCTACATAACTCCCCTCAATAGAATGTTCATTTTGTTCTTGCAATTGATTCTGTAATGAAACAGGCCAATGACTTAAATCTAAATTTTTTAATGCGTGACAATTAGTGACGAATTCTTTGACACTTTTAATCATGGTTGTCTTCCAATTGTTGATTCCCTCAATTTTTGTTAACTGTGGACAATCATTAAACATATCACTCAAATCTTCTGGCATTTCATTTTCTAAGATTGTCACTTGTGTTAAATTCGGACAATTCATAAACATACCTGATAGATTAGTCGCATCAAGTTTGTTGATCTTTACAGACTGTAATTGAGTACAGTTTTTAAACATCTCACTTGTATTAGCCACCTGACTAAAATCAGTCAGCCCAAAATCAACATTTTTGAGTGTTTGGTTTCCAGAAAATACTTGTGTCAGATTGACACTATTCCCATGATCACTAGCCATGCAAGGGGTGAAAGGGAGATCAGCAGACACCGTCAAAGAATGCACTTCATTTTTGTTGATATCTCTCAAAAATTGTGGAGATAAGATTAGTTTTTTTATATTTGGTTGAATAGCATCTAAAAATGAAGAATTAATCACGATGGCTGGGACTTGGGTATTGTCTGACAATCCTGACAGTGTTAGTTCTGAATTATTCAATCGATAGTTGATGTGTTGATAGACTCCCTCATGACTTCCTGCTGTTGGCGATTCTACTACTTGCTTCAAGTCGTTGTTTTCAACGGTAGTCGCTGTTTGGCTATCCGCAAAGCCTGATTGTCCATAATAAACCATATTTCCTAACAAAATCATCATGATCGAAACATATTTTATTTTTCTCAAATCAGTCAGCTCCTCTTCACTTATAATTGTTTCGCCACAACGAAAAAGTATCCAACGCCTAATAAGATGAAACTAATTGAAGTCACAAGAATTAGTGTATTAAGATAAAGAATCGTTTTATTTTCTTCTCCTATAATCACTCTTTTATAATTCATTAAAAATAGGTAAATGGCTGCGCCCATGAAGAGAATACCCGTTGAAATAATAAAAATCGGTATCGTATACATAATTGTCCACTCCTTCCAATCAAATAAATATAAGACTTATACTTATTTGATTCCTCCTTTGAAAGTATGTTATTTCTGTTCATAAAGTAAATCATTCATACTCCTATTTTTTCTAAAAATGGATATAAACGAAAAAAGAGAATGAGTACTCATTATTTTTTCTTATATCTTATAGCCAGATAGATGATGCCAGCTACATTGACTAAAAAGAGAATGATCCAACTAATTTGGAGCCATTGAGGAACAACAACGTGATAAAGCGACTGTTCATTGATATCATTAGCCGTTGTTGGATTGATCGTAAATTCTTTGCTAAATAACCATTCCTTGCCACCTGCCTTAACTGAACCAGTAAAAACATATGTCCCTGCCTTTAGTTCATCCTTTTTCCAATCAAATTGAAAAGGATAGACTGAATAAGGTGCAATATTTACATTTGTTTTTTGTTGCTCTTTGATGACTTTATCTGTATTTTTTTCAAGAATTTTACCTGCAACAGTTGCTTGATCAAATATATAAGGATTAGGATTTAAAATATCTGCTTGAATGATTTTTCTTCCATTTGATAAAATCGGAGCGACTTTTTCTAAAGTAACAGAAATAGGTTGATTCATTTTGGTTTTTGCATTGTTGGTTAAAACTACTCCTAATGTGTAGTTATACGTATTTTCGATTGATACTTCTTTTTTCTGGTCTTTTGGTGTTTTTTCAGCTTTCTCAGAAACCACGATTCCTCCGACGACCACACCGGGAAATTTTTCTTTGGGTAATGTAACCGTAAGAGAGGTCTTTACTTCACTCTTTGCTGGTACTTTGACTTCTGACTGTGTCGCTTTGACGATCGAAGTCAATGGTAATTTCAAATCTTTGTTGTCTTTTATCGTACCTGTATAATCTAACAAACCATTCACATTGGTATTTGCGTTTGTAACTTTAACCGTTAATCGTTTCTCCTGATTTGAACTATTGATCAGTTTAACACCCAATTGATCTTGTGTACCTGGTTGCTCACATAGATAAAAATAGCCTAAATTAGTATCAATTTGATGCACATTGGGAATACGTTCGATCGTATAGCCTCCCATTATTTCTTCTGCTTGAACATCCAACGTACCAATAAACATAAACATAAGAAATAAGATGATTGATTGCACTTTTTTTAACAATACCGTTCTTCCTTCCTTTTTTTGATTATCAGCAGCTCTTTGATCAAAAGCTTGGTCTGCCAATAATCAAAAAAAGGAAAAGAGTAAGTCCTTTCCCTTCTTAAGGTAATTATGGAGCAACCGATAGATTCCATTCGACATGTCCTGTATGTGTCCCTGCTGGCGTAGTTTTTGTATTTGCTATTTTAAGAGACACTTGTCCTAATCCATAATCATAGGTGTCATTATGCACAAATCCCTGTGTTCCTGACATCAATAAAACTTGAGCATCTGATGTAATCTCAACATTAGGCACAGCAGTAACTGAACCAGCTGGAGCGTCCACTAACTGACCATTTCCAGTATTGACCTTCGCATTAGTTCCAGTATGGGCAGTTTGAATCGACATTCCTTTTTCTCCATTATCCCAAACAACTTGTGCTTTTAAAGACCATCCCATAGTTTCCCGAGTTTTGTCTTTGACCCCGACATCAAATGTGCCAGAATTTTGCGGCATGGTCACAGGGATCGTCTGAGAGCCAGTTTCCAATAATTTTGTTGACGGGATTGTAAAAGTACCTGGTTCATAAGCAATCCCAAAGGCAACCGTAGGATTATTTGATTTATTCCCTGGATCAGATGAGCTGGCAGGATCTTTCGTATTACTTGGTGGCGTTGGATTACTCCCACCATTCGTTGGTAATTCAAGTGGCGCACTGATAGGTGTTTCAGCTGTTGCTGGACTCGGAGTCATAGTTGTGCTTGCTGCGTATACCCTTGGATTATTAATTAATAAAAAAGAAGCCAGCAAGCCAGTGCTGATTAAAAAAGTACTTTTTTTCATTTATTTCACTCACTTTCTTTTTCAAACATCGGGTATTTTTATACTGTCCTGATTGAACAAAAAAAGCGTATCATTAAACTAGATTCAGTTTTTGTTCGTTTTTTTTGATTTCATACTTGTTTTCAAAAAAATCTAAGAGACTGAGCAGTAAAAGTAGTAAACAGGGCGATCATTTGTACATGACTTTTAAAAATAAATCGTGTACTTAGCAACCCGATGCATAAAAAAAACCATAAAATCCGAAAATAACATCCTTATTTTCTGGATTCTATGGGTTATTTTTTAGCTAGTGAGTTTTGCCATAATGTGATTAATTTTGAGTCAGGATATGAAGTTCAGGATACAATAAATTCAACACGTCTAAAGTCAATCTTCTCCCTTTACCTGCAAATGGGTACACGTGCATATGCATCGCTGGATTAAAGTTAGCTTCGATAATCCCATAAGCAGTAGCGCTGTTTTCCGGTGCTACCTCTTTGTCCGGAATAATCAAATCGATTCCACTAATTTTTGCGCCTAAAGCTTCAACTGCAGAAACAGCTATCTGCTTATAACTTTCAGAAAATTCGTCTGTGACATCAATCGAATCGCCACCTGTACTAATATTAGAATTTTCTCGTAGATAAACAACCTGATCTTTCTGGGGAACAGAAGAAACGGTAAGACCTTGTTCTTTTAACATCAGTTGCTCTAATTCTCCTAATTGAATTAGCTCTAAAGGTGCTCGATGATTTGTGCCTCTTAAAGGATCAAGATTCTTTTCAGCGACTAATTCAGCAACTGTACGTTGTCCATCTCCGACGACATTCGCAGGTTTACGAAGCATGATTGCTTTGACTTTGCCATCAATCACAAAGAAGCGATATTCCGTGCCTGGCATAAATTCTTCTACTAAAATCGAACGATCTTCGCTAAAGGCAATCGCAAGTCCTGCTTGATAGTCCGCTAAATCAGCGCCTTCTTTAAAAATCGTGATGCCCAGTCCATAGTTCGTTGATTTAGGTTTAATGACAAATGCTTTGTTTGCAAATCTTGGATAGGCTTTGACTGCTTCCTCCATTGTCGTAAACTCGGCTCCGTTTGGCACACGATAGCCGGCTTCTTTCAAGACTTTTTTAGTGACCGTTTTATTTTCCATGATCAAGGGAACGATATAGCTATCTTTACTTGTCATATTTGCATTTTTCACGTACTCAATATGATCGTGATGCTGTAACCGCAAAAATTGATCCGATTCGTCAATCACTTTCACTTCAATACCTTTTTGGATCGCATCAAATAACAAGATTTGCGTAGACAACTCCATCTCTCTAAATCCTGCGAGTTGATACGGACGTTCATGCGCTTTTTGATAGTAAGAAAGACCCAAAGAGGTAGCAAACTGATGTTGACTACTTTCTTTTGCTGCTTGATAGATTGTTCCTGCTAGTGTTTCACTTGGACGTTCCAGTTCTTCTAACATTTTTTCAATCAATGGTAGTGCCTCTAGTTGCTCAAGTTCGAGCGCCATTTTCTTCATATCAGTTAAAAGATAACGGCCTTCCTCGATAAACTCGGTTTGATTTAGAGGATGTTCAAGAGAGACGATTTCATTTTTTCTAGTTCCTTCTTCTACCCATTGATCAGCTGCTTCTTTTTCTTCCGTCCATAACATATAAGTTAAAAATAACTGTAAGAAACGAACTTGTTCTTGATCAATTCCTAAACGTGCATTGGGATTTAAATCGATATTTCTTAATTCGATATAACGCACACCCGTTTTAGCTAAATCTGCTACCCGTTTACCACCACGAAAACGAAGTGGCGTATAAAATTCTTTTTCTTCTGATAGTTTTCCTTCTTCAACCATCTTTTCAATGTCGAACAAATATTGCTCCATTGAAGCATACGAAACTTTGACATTTGGATGATTCGTATAACCATACGAACTATTCCGAATACTTCGAACTGGCTCATTAGGAGCTGGTTTATCAATGAAATAGTTTGCTTCACTTAATGGTGATGCCCCATAAAAATAGGTAATCAACCACCGATAGCGCAGAAAATTGCGCGCAGTTTTCAAATATAGCTCTGTTTTAAAAGCAGCAAACTCCGAAAACTCTGTTTGTTGCACAAACAACGATCGAAGCAAATCATCTCCAAATTCAAAATTAAAATGGATACCACTAACCATTTGCTTTCTTTTCCCATATTCTTTAGCTAAATAGCGGCGATATAACACATCTTCAAAATTTGCTAATTTTGCAATCATGATGTCTTCATCTTTTGCTGGCAATGCTGGTGGCATACTTAAAGGCCAGATCATTTCATTTTCAGGAATTGAGCGAGCAGCAACATCATAAATGGCTGACATATATTGGAAAAGCTCATGGATCGAATCGGTGACTGGTGTAATTAATTCAATTTGTGTTTCACTAAAGTCTGTCTGTATATATGGATGAAACGTACGATCGCCAAAAACACTTGGATGATCAGTACGTGTTAGATCTCCTGTAAGGTTCACTCGCTGTCCTTCTCGTTCTACACCAAAACGTGCTTGATCGATAAATGGACGTGAACTAGGATGTTTTAGTAATTGTTTAAAATTCATGTTGATTATCCTCCAGTTCGTATGCCTCTAATTATAGTAAAAAATAGCCAGAAAAAGAATGAAATTGTTTCAAAATATAAAAAAAGCCTGTCCAATTTTATGTACGCTTACTTCGTCGGTTGGGTTGGTTCACTCCCATACCTTACTAATACCATCATTATATGTAGAATTACCGTTACCTTTCTATAAGAAAAAGCATCTAGCTAAAAAGATTCAATTTTTTAGCTAAATGCTCTTCTTGCTGATAAAAAGAATAACTGCTTACTCTTCTTTCAACAATCCTTTAAATAAACCAATAACAAAATCATTAGGTTCAAATGGTTCAAGATCATCGATTCCTTCGCCAAGCCCTACCAATTTCACCGGTAAGTGAAGTTCATTACGGATGGCTAACACGATCCCACCTTTGGCTGTACCATCTAGTTTGGTTAAAACGAGCCCAGTGACATCAGTTGTTTCTTTAAATTGTTTTGCTTGTACCATTGCATTTTGACCAGTAGTCGCATCTAGTACAAGTAATGTTTCGTGAGGTGCATCTGGTAATTCTCGTTGAATGACACGTTTGATTTTTTCCAACTCATTCATCAAGTTGACTTTGTTTTGTAAACGTCCAGCTGTATCTACTAACAACACATCTGCCTGTTCACTTTTCGCACGTTCCATCGCATCATACACAACTGCTGCTGGATCGCCACCAGCATTTCCCCGAACCACTTCGACACCAGCACGTTCGCCCCAAACCACTAATTGGTCAATCGCACCTGCTCGGAAAGTATCGGCTGCTGCCAGCAGCACTTTTTTCCCTTCATTTTTGTATTGGTGGGCTAGTTTTCCGATACTGGTTGTTTTTCCAACACCGTTTACCCCGACAAACAAAATAACTGTTAATCCTTCTTCTTGTAGATTTAATTCATTAACTTCGTTGATTCCTTCTTGTTCATATAAATCCACTAATTTTTCAATGATTGCATTTTGGATCTCAGCTGGTTTCTTTGCGTTTCTCAGTTTTACTTCTTGACGCAACGCTTCAGAAATCTGAATAGCCGTATCAAACCCAACATCCGCACCAATCAGTGTTTCTTCTAATTCTTCAAAAAAGTCTTCGTCTACTGTCCGAAAATTAGCAAACAATTCATTCATTCGTTCGCCAAATGTTTTTCTGGTTTTTTCTAACCCTTTATCATATTTCTCTTGTACTTCGACTTCTTCTGGTTCTTGTTGTTCACCAGTAAAAGCACGCTTGATTTTATCAAAAAAGCCCATACGATCCCCCCTAATCTAAAACAAATTTTTCGATAACTTTGGCTACACCATGTTCTAAGTTACTTGACGTAACATAATTCGCTGCTTCTTTAACAAATGGGACGGCATTTGCCATGGCAACACCCATTCCAGCGTATTCAATCATCGGCAAATCGTTTTCTTCATCCCCAATTGCCATGATCTCAGCTGGTTCTAAACCTAAATCTTTTGCTAGTAAAGAAATACCATAAGCTTTTGTCACACCTTTTGGCATAAATTCTAAAAGCATACTGCGGGTCTTGATGATTTCATAACGTTCATGAAATTCGGCTGGTATTTCTTTGATCTTAGGATCTAATTCCGCTTGCGGATAGGCAATAACTGCTTTATTCAACACAAACGCGTCTGTCAGATCTGCTAAATTTGCCGGTTGAAACTGCAATAATTTATTTAATGTGTTGTATAAAGATTTCTTCCCTGGTGCAGTCGGTAATTGTAAAACCACATGATCTGATAATACATCTAAGGGCAATGCCAATTTTTGCGCAAGATCATATAAACGATGGATATCAGCAACTTCCATCACTTTTTTCTCAATGATTTCTCCTGTATCATTTTTTTGAACAAGACCACCATTGAAGGTGATGCTATAATCCCCTTCGTCCACTAATCCTAACTCTTGCAAATAATGAGCCATTGCTGCTAAGGGACGACCAGTACATAAAACGATCTTAACACCTTTTTCTTTTGCTTTCGCTAAAGCTTGCTTATTCTCATCTGAAATTTGTTTTTCTTCATTCAATAATGTACCGTCTAAGTCGATCGCAATTAATTTAATCATTTATTTCCTTACACCTTCGTTTCCATTTTTCCTTCTTCATTGATATCTTCCATGCGGACAGACACAATTTTTGAAACACCTGATTCTTGCATGGTTACTCCATATAAAACATCGGCAGCTACCATGGTACCTTTTCGGTGTGTGACCACGATGAATTGAGTGTCATCTTGGAAATCACTTAAATAACGTCCGAATCTTTTCACATTTGCTTCATCTAACGCAGCTTCTACTTCGTCTAAAATACAAAATGGAACAGGACAAACTCGGATGATTGAAAACAGCAAGGCGATAGCAGTTAATGCTCTTTCTCCGCCAGAAAGCAAGCTCAGACTTTGTAATTTCTTGCCCGGTGGTTGCACTTCGATTTCGATCCCTGTTTTTAATAGATCCGATGGGTCAGTCAATACCAATTCTGCGCGACCGCCACCAAACATATTAGGAAAGACTACTTTAAACTCTTGCCTGATTGCTTCAAATACTTCTTTAAAGCGAGCCCGTACTTCAGCATCCATTTCTTCCATTGTTTCAAACAATTGGTTCTTTGCAGATAACAAATCATCACGTTGTGTGGCTAAAAACGTATGTCGTTCATTCACTTGCTCAAATTGCTCAATCGAACGGATATTCACTGGTCCAAGGTCTGCGATCTGCTCTTTTAAGACTGCTACTTTCGTGCGACTACTTACAATATCGGAAGTTGGCTGGTAATCAGTGACAGCTTTTTCAAAGCTGATTTGGTATTCCGTTTGCAAATAGCTCAGCTGATGATCCAACAACATTTCTGCACGGTCTTTTTGCACTTCCAGTTTCGATTGTTCTGTTAGTTGTTGTTTTTGTTGTTGGTTTTTTTCAGCAAGTACTGTTTCAAGCTGATCGATTTCTTTTTGCGTACGTTCTCGTTGTTCCTTCACTGCCACTAGTTCTGCTTGCAGTTCTTCACGCTGTTGCGCAAGTTCCGTGATTTGGCTCGCTAAACTTTCTTCAGTGATTTCATGATCAGAAAAATCTGCAGTCAATGTTGCTAATTGTTGCTCTAAACTTGTCTGACGTTCAAGTGCTTCATTTTTTTGAACACGTGCTCCGCGTAATTGGATCTGTAAATGATTGAATTGCTCTTTCAAGACAGCTAAATCTGCTTGTTCCTGTGCTTTTCGTGCTTGGACTTGTGATCGTTTTTCTTCCATTTGATCACTTTCTTGGTTCAGTGATTTGATCTCTTCATCGATTTGTTGTCGTTGTTGTTCGATTTCCTTTTGTCTTGCCGTTAACTCTGCTTGTTGTTTTTGATATGTTTCGATGAATTGTTGCAATTCTCTCGTTTCAAAGTTTGAGAGTTGCTTTTCTTTTTCAAAGCGTGCTAAGTCATTCGTGATATTTTGCAGTTGATTCGTTATTTCCTGCTCTTCAAACCGCAATTGTTCATTTTGCGTACGCAACTTTTCTTGTTTTTGGCTCAAGTCAGCGACTTTGGTTTGTAGTTCTTGAACAATTTTTTCTTGATTTTGCAACTGCTGATCTGCTTGTTCATATTCTGCTGTCAGCTGTTTCAATTCTTGATTTTGAGAGAAGAGACTGCCTTGATTCCCCCGTTTATTTGCTCCACCCGTCATGGAACCACCAGCATTCATCACGTCTCCTTCCAGAGACACTACTCGGTATTGGTATCGTATGGTCTGAGCAATAGCATTGGCACTAGTTAGATCCTTCGCTAATAAGATCGTTCCCAATAAATTGTGGACCACGGTTTGAATTTCTGCAGGGAATGTCACCTGTTCACTTGCAATACCTAAAAACCCATCTACCGTTGCTGCTTGCGAAAGAACGTGCGCAGGTAACTGTCTAGGTTTAATCGTTGTTAACGGTAAAAAGGTCGCTCTACCCCCTCTTTGCTTTTTCAAATAAGTGATTGCTTGACGTGCATCGTGTTCGTTTTCAACAATGACGTGTTGCGCTGCTCCACCTAGAGCTGTTTCGATTGCAAGGGTAAAAGAGCTAGGTACATCAATTAACTCAGCGACTGCACCTACGATACCAGATAATTGTTGTTTATGTTGTAAAACTAACCGAACGCCCTGGTAAAAACCAAAATAGTTTTCTTGGATTTCTTGTAAACTTTTTTGGCGTGCCTTTAATTGTTGGACTTGGTTCATCAATTGGTACATTTTAGGTTGTTCATTGGTTAATTTAGTTTGTACTGTTTTCCCTTTTGTTTGAACTTCTTCCAACTCATGTTGGTTCTTAACTAAAGCTTGTTGAAGATTTGCTTGTTTTTCAGATAGTTCCTGTTTTTGAGAGGATAACGCCAAGACAGAGGCTTCTACTTCTGATTGCTTCGCTAATGTTTGTTTACTTTTGGACGTTTCTTGTAAATATTGACGTTCAAGATATTTCAATTCATTTCCGACATTCGCTTGTTCTTGCATCAAATCAACATATTGATCTCGTAATTCAGATAATAATTCCTTCGTTGATTTTTGATATTTTTCCAATTCTTGTTGTGTCTTCATCAACTGTTGTTGTGCTTCTTGGATTTCTGTTTCTTTTTCAGTTGTTTCTTTTGTCAATTTTTCCTGAAGTTCCTCAAAATGCGCTACTTTCTTTTGCGCCTCGGCCAAAGAAGCCTGATATTCTTGCGTACTCTTTTGTGTATGCTTTGTCCGCTCTATTAAGACATCTTTTTGCCCTTCTGCTTGTTTTAATCTTTCAGACAATGCCAACAGACTTTGTTGACCTTTTTCAATTTGACGGTCTTTTTTGGCGTTTTGCTTTCTTTTTTCTGATAGCACGGCTTCTTGCGATTGGATATGTGTCGCTAATTTTGTCAGCTCTTGATTGAATTGTGTCAGCTGAGTTTGTTTTTCTTCCCACTCTTTTTTCGCTACGTTGATCTCTGTAATCATCAACGCTATATCCGTTTGGGTTAATTCTTCTTTTAACTGCAAAAATTTCTTAGCGATTTCACTTTGCTCAGCTAGAGGTGTTAATTGCTCTTGCAACTCGTAAATAATGTCTTGCACTCGACTAAGATTATCTTCTGTTTCAAATAACTTTTGTTCCGCTTTTTTCTTGCGTTGTTTATATTTTAATACACCTGCTGCTTCTTCAAATATTCCCCGACGGTCTTCTGGCTTACTACTAAAAATTGCTTCTACTTTCCCTTGTGAAATGATCGAAAACGATTCTTTTCCTAAACCTGAATCTAAGAACAGTTCTTGGATGTCTTTCAATCGACAAGGTTGTTTATTGATAAAAAAATCACTTTCGCCTGTTCGTCGATAGCGACGAGTCACGCTGATTTCTTGATAATCCAATGGTAAATAATGATCGGTATTATCCAAAAGTACTGTAACTTCTGCCACATTCAAAGGCTTACGAGAGTCTGAACCAGCGAAAATAATATCGGGCATTTTCCCACCTCGAAGGCTCTTAGCAGATTGCTCGCCTAAAACCCAGCGGATTGCTTCAGTGATATTACTTTTGCCACTCCCATTTGGTCCAACGACGGCTGTCACACTATTTTCAAAATCAATCACTGTTTTATCTGCAAAGGATTTAAATCCAGCTATTTCAATTCGTTTTAAATACACGAAGCGTTCCCTCACTTACTTTTACAGTGCTGCCAGTGCATTTTCTGCAGCAGCTTGTTCTGCTAGTTTTTTCGATTTTCCTTGCCCAGTCCCAATCAACTTGTCATCTACATAGACTTCGATCCAAAAAATCCGTTCATGTGCCGGACCTTCCTCTTTTATTAATCGGTATTCAATAAATACATCACCTGATTTTTGCAACACTTCTTGCAACTTCGTTTTATGATCCATCTCATGTGAAAAAGCACCTGCTTTGACTTTTGGAAAGACAACTGTTTGAAGAAAGGCATGGGCTGCTTCAAACCCTTGATCAAGGTACAAAGCACCTAGAAAGGCTTCAAATAAGTCACAAAGAAGAGCTGGTCTGGTTCTTCCCCCAGAATTTTCTTCTCCTTTACCTAACATGATATATTTATCAAATCCACATTCTTTGGCAAACTTGGATAAACTATCTTCACGAACGATCGCCGCACGTGTCTTTGTTAGTTTACCTTCTGGGATATCTGGATATAAACGATATAAATATTCTGAAACCATTAATTCTAATACGGCATCTCCTAAAAATTCTAATCGTTCGTTATCTGATAGTTGAAGGTTGCGATGCTCATTCACATAGGATGAATGGGTAAAAGCTTGTTCAAGTAGATTGAGATCGTGAAAAACGATAGTATACTTTTCTTTTAATTCATTTGTCAGCTGATTGTCCATTTTTCACATTCCTTTATGGATATTTTTTCAATACTTCCTTATTATACTGGTTTTTGTCTAAATTTGAAATGGTTCCGACAAAAGGTAAGTAAAGGTTTAATAAACCTCAAGGATCCAATGATTTTTTCGATTAAAGAATTTATTAGCTGATCATTTGATTGATTTGATAAATAGTATTCAAAAGTTGCCAGCTATACGAAAAGACCTCCCAAACCGTTTCCGTGTTTGGGAGGTCTTTCTCATTGCCAGATTCATTCATTACTTTCGCTAAACGGCATGTATGTCCTTATTTTAAGAACGTGATTCTGCTGTTACCGTTACTTTCGCCCATGGATTTGGTGCATCATATGACCAATCCCAATCTTTAGTACGATCGCTCACTGGTAGTACTTCATTACGGAACAATGTTGGAATTGCGAAAGCTTCTTCAAATGCATATGCTTGCCATTTTTTATATGCTTCTTTTTGGTAATCTGCATCAAATGCTTCACTTGAATTGATATCATTGATCAATTTCGTATTTTCTTCTGATTCAAAACGAGTGTAGTTGAATGCTGCATTTGGTCCCCATAGTCCGTTTGGATTTGGATCAGTTCCTGTACTCCAAGCTGCTTGATATACATCAATTTCAGGATCGTCATTTTCTAATTTATCGTAGAATGAGTTAAATTCGATTAAACGTCCAGTCGTGTATTTCACATCTAAGCCGATTTTTTTCCATTGTTGCACATAGTAATCAGATAATGGTTGCGCTGTTTCGCCACCTGACATTGAAGCAAAGTTGATCGTTAATTTATTTCCGTCTTTATCTTCACGTAACCCATCACCATCTACATCTTTATAGCCAGCATCATCCAATAATTTGTTTGCTTTATCGATATCTTGCGTAAATCCTTTTAGATCGTCATCGTGGAATGATTCAAATACAGGAGGAATCAATGAAGTAGCATTGCTTCTTAACCCTGCATAGAAACGTTCCCCTACTGCATCGTTATCTAATGCATAACCCATTGCTTGTCGCAATGATTTATCTGCCATTTTAGAATTTGGATCGTATTCAACACTGCTCTTTTCAGCATTCCATTTACCTAATTTGAAGCCTAAGTAAGTGTATGATGTTTGTTCACGTCCTAAGTTTGTGTAACCTGAGACATCTTTATATGTGTCATACGTATCTGTAGGCATTTGGAAAATCATGTCATAAAGTTTTGAGTTCAAAGCTTCTGTTGCACTAGCAATCGGCAATGATTTCATCGTGATTTTTTTCAATTGTGGTTTGCCATTCCAGTAATATTCATTTGGTAGATACTCTACTGATTCTCCTGCAACGATATTACTCATGTAATATGGACCAAAAGTCACTGGATTTTTACGTACTTGATCACTTGATTCCATGTCTTTGATTGCTACACCTTCAAGTGTGTGTTTTGGAGCTGCATATGCCCAAATCCCACCACCTGATTGAAGCATACTTGGTTCCACTTTTTTATATTCGATTTCAACTGTCTTATTGTCCACTTTTTTGATACCTGAGATTGTCGGAGCGCTACCGCTATGGTATTCTTCCATCCCAACGATGTTTCGGAAGTTATCATCATAACGGATACCTGTATAATCCTTGTTACCGATAATTTCATAAGGGAAAATCACGTCATCTGCGGTTACATCTTTACCATCTGACCATTTTACATTGTCTTTTACTTTGATCGTTGCTTTTTTCGTCTCTTGGTCTAAATCTAAACTCGCTGCACCATCATTTGTGATCTTGAAGTCCGCATCATTTGTAAATAGTGCTTCATGAGAAGGTGCCATAAATGCTGCATCGTAAGAATCTTGATAAAATTCCCATTGGAACAATCCTTTGAATTGACTATCGGTTGCTACTGCAGCCTCCAATTCGCCATCTTTTATTGCATCTTTATCATTTTTCGTTGAGATTGGAAATGTTAATTCCTTCTTCTCACCGTTATTTGCTGAACTCCCAGAAGAGTTAGAACCTCCGCCGCTTCCACAAGCAGCTAATGCCATTACTGAAAAAAGTGTAACAACGCCTAAAATTGATTTCTTCATTCCTTATTTCCCCCTTTGCTTTCTTCTTTAACCTAATCGTTGGCGTGCATCGGCAGAACGCTTAAACGCTTGTCCAACATAGTTTATACTCAACATCAATACTAAAATTAGAATTGACGCAGGTAACCAGATCCATTGTCGATTCACTAAAACCTCACCGTTGCTGGCATAACCGATTAGCGTTCCTAAACTAGGAACATTTGCTGGTAAGCCAAACCCTAAGAAAGTCAAAGTGGTCTCGATCCCAATATTTGCTGCAAAGTTCATCGTTAAGTTGGTAATGATCAATGAACTTAAGTTAGGCATGATTTCACGGAACATGATTTTAAAATCACTTGTTCCCATTGTTTTTGAAGCACTCACATAATCACGCCTTGCTTCTGATAAAGTTTTACTTCTGAATAATCGAGCTTTAGCAACCCAATAAAATGCACTCATAATGAAGATGAACGACCAAACATTATATCTAGAGATAATCGATACAAATACGATAATAATCAACATAATCGGTAAAATCATAATGAAGTCAACGATACGCATCAAAATGTTATCGATGATCCCCCCATAAAACCCAGAAATGATCCCTAGTCCAACCCCGATAATCGAAGTGATGACTGTGATTGCAAAACCAATGGTGACGGAGTTTCTTGCACCGATAATCAGTTGTCCTAAAACATCCCGACCACCTTCATCTGCTCCTAAAATAAATTTTGTCCCCTCGGTAGAGATAGCACCTGGAGCTGCATATTTATCAAAGATGCTGACATACATTACTTTATCTTGGTCTGTAAATAACGCACCGATAAAGATAACTAACAATAAAATAACGAGTAAGCCTAATGAAAAAATGGCGATTTTATCTTTTTTAAATTCACGGGCAATCATTCGTAACCCCATTGGCGGGATACTTTCTTGCACAACGTCTTTCTTTTTATCACTCATTTGTCTTTTCTCCTTTCTGATTGAATTTTATTGGATACGGATACGTGGATCAACAATGCTCATGATGATATCTGAAAGCAAGGTTCCGATCAACGTCGCAATTCCTAAAATCAATACTAAGGAGGTAATAACTGTATAGTCACGTTGTCCGATCGAATCAATAAACAATTTACCAACTCCTGGGTAGCCAAAAATCTTTTCAATAACTACTGAACCAGCAATCAAGGAAGTAATTTCATAACCCATTTGTGAAGCCATCGGCAATGCCGCGTTTCGGAAAATATGACGACTAAATACTTTATTGGTTGGTACCCCTTTTGAACGGGCAGTTCGCACAAAGTCTAAAGATTTTGAATCAATGACTTCGCTACGTAAATACTGGATCGTTACAGCTGTAGCTAAAAAGGCTTGAGTGATCGATGGTAAAATGATGTATTTCATGCGATCAATCAACTGGGTGAAAAAGCCCCCTTGGATTCCTAACGTCTGGGAGCCGCTGGTTGGGAACCAACCTAGACGATAACCAAATACAAATAACATAATCAATCCAAAGATAAATAACGGAACAGCAAAACTAAAGAAATTGTAGATTACAACAGCTTTATCCAAAAATGAGTTTTGGTATCTACCCGCCAACATACCTAGTGGTACAGCAATCAAATAAGTAATGATAACTGTTAAGATCGACAAGTAAAGAGTATTGACGATACGCTCACCAATCAAATCAGAAACTGAACGTTTGTATAAGAAACTTTGACCGAAGTCTCCTTGTAACGCATTCCCGATCCATCGGAAATACTGGACATACCAAGGATCATTCAAACCAGCTGCCTGTCTCATTTGCTCGATGACTGCTGGATCTTGGTTGGGGTTGATCAACCCGGTAAAAGGATCTCCAGGCATCGCTTTTGCCAACATAAAGATCAAAATACTAAGAATAATAACTTGTGGGATCATTAATAATACACGTCGTAATATCGTTTTCCACATTAGCTGGCACCTCCATCTTTCAACGCTACTTTATGCGTCGGTGTGATCGTACGGAGATCGTACACTCGACCAGTTGCATCGTAGTACTCCTTTTGATTTTGGATGTACTCACGTTCCACTCTTCGTCGATTCTCTTTGTGTAACTCCCGATTTTCGACATCAATCCGAGGGATAGCAGACAGTAAACGTTTCGTATAAATATGACGTGGATCATTATAAATATCTTCTCGTGTACCAATTTCAACGAATCGACCTTTATACATAATTGCGATATTATCACACATATGTTTCACGACTCCCAAGTCATGAGAAATAAATAAATAACTTAAACCAAATTCTTGTTGGATTCGTTTCATGAAATTTAATACTTGCGCCTGAACGGATAAATCCAATGCAGAAACTGGTTCATCTGCTACGATGAGCTTTGGGTTTGTCGCAACTGCACGTGCAACCCCTAAACGTTGACGCTGTCCACCTGAAAACTCATGCGGATATTTATACAGCGCATCTTCCGGCATCCCTACGATATCCAGTAGATTTTTCACTTTTTTCTTTTCCTCTTGATCACTCAAACGTTCAAAGTTACGGATCGGTTCTGCAATAATATCCAATACTCGCTTTTTAGGATTCAAGCTGGACATTGAGTCTTGGAAGATCATTTGAACATCTTTGTTATAGCCAATTTTTTGTCGGTTACTTTTTTTAGTGACATCTTTACCTTCATAAATGATTTGTCCTGAAGTCACTTTTTCTAATCCAACGACTGCTTTCCCTGTCGTTGATTTACCAGAACCAGATTCTCCGACTAAGCCATACGTTTTTCCTTTTTCAATAATGAAGTCGACACCATCTACTGCATATACATGATCCGTTACTCGATTAAAGAATCCACTACGAATAGGATAGTGTACTTTCAAATCGCTGATTGTAATTAATTCTGTCATCTACACCTCTCCTTTTTCGTCTCTAAAGTGGAAATGTTTGTAGCAAGAGCAACGAACCAAATGATTCGGAGCAATTTCATGAAGGACAGGGTTTTCTTCGTGATCACTGGCTGGAATCCAAGGAATCCGAGGAGCAAAACGACAACCAGTTCGTGGCATGTTTTTCAAAGAAGGAACAACGCCTTCAATCACATGGAGCTCAGCTTCATGGTTCCCCTCTTGAGGAATAGAGTTCAACAATGAACGGGTATAAGGGTGTTTAGGATTTTCAAAAAGTTCTTTGACCCCAGCTACTTCAACAAATTGACCGCCATACATTACCGCTACCCGATCAGCCATTTCTGCCACGACACCCAAGTCATGCGTGATCAGAATGATTCCTGTTTTGGTTTCTTCTTGTAAGTCTTTTAATAAATCAAGGATTTGCGCTTGAATCGTTACATCTAGCGCTGTCGTTGGCTCATCCGCAATAACAATCGGTGGCTTACACGCAATCGCAATGGCGATGATTACCCGCTGTCTCATCCCCCCAGATAATTCATGGGGATATTGTCGTCCGACTCTGGCAGGATTAGGAATCCCAACTTGCTCCAACAATTCCAAGGCACGAGCTTGCCGTTGTTCAGCGTTCATTTTGGTATGATAAGATAACCCTTCCTTAATTTGATCTTCAATACGCATCAAAGGGTTTAACGCAGATAACGGATCTTGGAAAATCATCCCAATATCATTCCCGCGGATTTTGTTATACAAAGTTTCATTCAATTCAATCAAGTTTAAATCATTATATAAAATTTCGCCTGTGATCTTTGTGTTGTTTGGATCAAGTAACCCCATAATAGTAGTCGCTAATGTACTTTTCCCGCAACCAGATTCTCCAACGATTGCTAAGATCTCGTTTTTATCTAATGTAAAAGAAACGTCATCTACTGCATCGTAATACTCATCTTTAAGACGGAAGCCTGTATGTAGGTTCTGAACATCTAATAGTTGATTATCTGACAATCGAATACCCCTCTCTGCTCCCTGGTTGGAAGTTTTCTTAATAAAAAATGATATCCCACAGAATAAAACGTTTTATAATAAGCGTTATTCTAAGGATAGTGCAATATATTATTAATAATTATATATAAAACCCCTCTACAATGCAAGAAAATTTCAGTCAGTTGCCAGAATTGTCAGAAAAATCTATTTAAAATAAAGATAAATCACTTGAAAAATTAAAAAAAAGTGAGTAAAGATCCGATTGATCTTTACTCACTTTCATGCTGATGATTAGTTAAGATGATTGCTGATGTAGTCAACTGCCCCACCAACTGTTTCAATTTGTTCTGCATCTTCGTCAGAAATTTCTGTTCCAAACTCATCTTCAAGTTCCAAAACAAATTCCATGATGCTGATTGAGTCAGCTTTTAGGTCATCTTTGATATTTAATTCATCAGTTACTTTATCTGTATCAATTTCAAAATGATTTGAAATAATTTTCGCTACTTTATTAAATACTTCTTCACGTGACAATGTTTTCACCTCCAACAATTATCAAAATTGCCGATTTCCTTCACCAAGGCTAATTTTACTGACATTTTCTAAGATTGTCCACCTTTTTTTCTATAGGGTCGTCGACGAGCAACCAGAAACATTATTCTGCAGGTTTTTCGAATTGTTCAACTAACTGCCCTACCACATTGGTTTCCAGCATAGTGTGGATTTGTCTGATGGTATGTCTCACTGCATCTGGTCCAGTCGCACCGTGAGTTTTGATGACTGGTGCCTTTAATCCAAAAAGAACTGCTCCGCCATGTTTTGAATAATCCATTTCTGATTTTAATGAACGTAACCCATCTTTCAACAATAGTGCGCCCATTTTTCCTTTAAACCCTTCATTTAAAATGGCAGCTTTCAGAAGGTCCATCAGATTCATTGCTGTTCCCTCAATGGATTTCAATACTGCATTGCCTGTAAATCCATCGGTTACAACAACATCTGCTACCCCGTTCAATAGTTCCCTCGCTTCAACGTTTCCAATAAAATTCAAACTGGTTTCATTTTGAAGTAATTCGAAAGCTTTTTTAGTTAATTCGCTTCCTTTTGTTGCTTCCGTCCCATTATTCAATAACGCAACTCGAGGTCTACCGATTCCTCGGACTTTTCTTGCATAAAATGAGCCTAAGATGCCATATTGTAATAAATGTTCCGGTTTATTTTCAGCATTTGCACCTAGATCAAGCATATCAAACCCTGCATTGGGTTGACCGACTACCGGTAAAGTAGACATCAGACCAGGGCGTTCGATGTTTTTGATACGACCAACAATAAAGAGTCCAGCTGCTAATAATGCGCCAGTGTTCCCCGCTGAAAAAATCGCGTCTGCTTCACCATTTTTGACAGCTTGTGCTGCCAAAACCATCGAAGCATTCTTCTTACGGCGAATGGCTTTAACTGGTTCATCATCACTATCGATTTTTTCATCTGTATGAATGATCGTCACATTGTGTTCTGTTGTTAGATATTTTCTTATTTCATTTTCCTTACCATAAAGGATAAATTCCACATCTGGGAAATCTTTTTGAGCTAAAGCCACACCTTCCACAATGGCTTGTGGTGCGTGATCTCCACCCATTGCATCTACGGCAATTTTCATTATTTCCACTCCTTTTTTATCATCACTATAAAGTATAGCACAGTCTATTAATCAAAATAACGATTATCTTGATTTTCCAAGTCTAAACTGCGGACCAAATGTTGGTATTCTGGCAATAGTTGCCAATCCTTTAACTGCCATAGCTTTTGTGCCTCATCACGAGCTACCTCTAATATATTACTATCTGTTACAAGATCAGCAATTGCAAATTGCGGTAAACCTGATTGGCGAAAACCAAATACTTCTCCTGGTCCACGCAACTCTAAATCTTTCTCACTTAGAATAAAGCCATTGTTCGTTTCTGTCATTATTTTCATTCGCTCAATCCCTAATTCATTTTTAGGATTAGCTACCAATACACAATAAGAAGCATCACTACCACGTCCAACACGTCCACGTAATTGATGTAACTGTGCTAATCCAAAACGATCAGCATCCATGATCAACATGACTGTAGCATTCGGAACGTTTACACCCACTTCGATGACCGTCGTTGAAACCAAGATTTGCATCTTGTTTTCTTTAAATGTTTCCATAATTGCTTCTTTTTCCTGGTTCTTCATTTTACCATGTAACAATCCGACTTCATACTGAGGCGCAAAAAGCGCACTTAATTTTTCATAAATTTCAACAGCGTTTTTAACGTCTAATGCTTCTGACTCTTCAATCAACGGGCAAATGACATACATTTGATGTCCTTTCGCCAGTTCCTTCCATGTCCAATCTAACACACTATTTAATTGTGGCGTACGAACCCATCTCGTCTCTATTGGAATCCGGCCAGCTGGAAGTTCGTCAATTACCGAAACATCCATTTCTCCGTATGCAGTAATCGCTAAAGTCCGAGGAATTGGTGTGGCTGTCATAAATAAAACATCTGGAAGCCAGCCTTTTTCACGGAGTACTTTTCGCTGATTCACACCAAAACGATGTTGTTCATCCGTAATAACTAAACCTAAGTTTTGAAATTCGACTCCTTCTTGAATCAACGCATGGGTACCGACAACGATATCGATTTCTCCTTGTTCCAGCAATTCGAGTAGTTCTCTTCGTTCTTTGGCTTTTGTCGAACCCGTTAACAGAGCAAGTTTAACTTCTTGCGCATCAAATAATTGAAGAAGGCTTTCCATGTGTTGTTGTGCCAAAATTTCAGTTGGTACCATCAATGCGCCTTGAAACCCTGCAGTGACCGCCGCATATAAGGCAATTGCTGCAACAATCGTCTTTCCGCTACCTACATCACCTTGCAATAGGCGTTGCATATGTTGCGGACTTCTTAAGTCACGACAAATTTCATTCGTGACTCTTTTTTGGGCATCCGTCAATTCAAAAGGTAGTTTTTGAATAAATTGTTTCAAGCGCTGGATGTCATATAAAATTTCAATGCCATTTGTTTCTGCTTTTTCCGATTTTTTAAGCCCTTGAAGTCGCATTTGAAATAAAAAGAATTCTTCAAAGACAATTCTTCGTTTTGCTTGATGGTTTTCTTCATGATTTTTCGGAAAATGCATGCTCTTAACAGCTGTTGACCGATCCAACAGTCGATATTTCTCAACTAATCCATTGGGAAGATTCTCTTCGATCAAATCACCATACTCTTCGAACCCTCTTCGAATCAAATCGACTAAAGTTGTTTGACGGATTGATTTATTGACATGATAGATTGGAGAAAAATCATCCACCGCTTGAGAACCCAAAATTTTCATACCATTTAATGACTTCCGTTTCGCATCCCATTTTCCATAGACAGCAATTTCTTCGGATAAGATCACTTTATCTTTCAAATATGGTTGATTGAAAAAAGAAACATTGAAAACAGCATGATCCTGCATCATACGAAATTGGAGTCGATTCTTTTTGTAGCCAAAGCGACTCATTACTGGTGGTGAAACAACCAGGCCTTTTAAAGTCACTTTTTCTTGATCAAGTATTTCATTTAAATTTCTTTCTTGAATGTCTTCATAGCGAAAAGGATAATAGGTCAATAGGTCTTCGATGGTTTGGATTCCCAGACCAGCAAGACTATCCGCCCTTTTTGCTCCCACACCGGCTAACATCGTCACTGGATCATTTAAAGACCTCATATTTCACCCTCCTTTACCGTATGTTTCACTATCAATCCATTCCTTAGAAATAGGGCTGCACCAACAACCTGGTACAGCCCCCGTTCTTTTACCGTTCGTTCAGGCGAAAAGGATTGTCCTTTTCTATTCTGCAGAGAATAAATACGGATAAACCGGTTGATCGCCTTGATGAATTTCAATTTCTAAATCTGGATATTGTTCAACTAATTTAGCTGATAATTCTTCTGCTTGATGAACCGAACCACCTTCACCTGCTAAAATCGTCACAATTTCTGTTTCTTCAGTGATCATTTTTTCTAAGGTAGCGAATGAAGTTGCCATCATGTCAGAATCTGAGATAACGATTTTCCCATCAATCATCCCTAAGAAATCGCCCTCAGTAATTTTCACACCATCAATGGTTGTGTCACGAATCGCATGAGTAATTTGCCCACTAACGACACTTGCAAGCATTTCTGTCATAGTCGCTTTGTTTTCTTCCAACGATACTTGATCATTAAATGAAAGCATCGCAGTTAGTCCTTGAGAGATCGTTTTTGATGGTACGACCGCTACTGGGATATCTGCTACTTCAGCCGCTTGATCCGCAGCCATGAAGATATTTTTATTGTTTGGTAATACGATGACTTTATCCGCATTGACTTCCTTGATTGCTTTAACGATATCTTCCGTACTTGGGTTCATCGTTTGTCCACCACTAATGACGTAGTTTGCTCCTAAACTTTCAAATAACTCTTGCACTCCTTTACCGGCTGCAATCGCTACAATCCCATAAGGTGTACGAGCTGCTTTTTGTGGCTTCGCTTGCTCATCGTGTTCTAAAATCGTTTCATGCTGTAAACGCATGTTGTCGACTTTGATTTTTACTAATGAACCAAATTTTTGTCCATAATTTAATACTTCACCTGGATTTTCGGTATGCACGTGGACCTTAATGATCTCATCATCATTAACAACCAATAATGAATCACCGATTCCATCTAAGTAATTACGAAATTCTTCATAGTCAAATTGGCTATCGACGGTTGGCCCTTCACCGATTTTTACCATGATTTCTGTACAGTAACCATAATGGATATCTTCTGTTGCTAATTGACCTTGGACACTGCGATGATGCTCAGCATTGACCATTTCATCCATTTCAGCTGGTGATGGTTCATAGACTTCTGTCATTTTGAACTCACCATTCAAGGCACTTAAGAAGCCTTCATATACAAATAGCAAACCTTGACCGCCACTATCGACGACACCGACTTCTTTTAACACTGGTAACAAATCAGGTGTTTTCGCTAAGGCACGTTTCCCACCTTTTACCACAGCCGTCATCACTTCAACAACGTCGTCACTTGTTTTAGCTTTCTTTTCTCCAGCTTTTGCAGCTTCACGGGCTACTGTCAAAATGGTTCCTTCAACAGGCTTCATGACTGCTTTATAAGCTGTCTCAACGCCATGCGTAAAAGCCGCAGCTAAATCTGCAGCGTTTAACACTGTCACGTCAGGTATTTGCTTTGAAAAGCCTCGGAATAATTGAGACAAAATAACTCCTGAATTTCCTCTGGCTCCCATTAGTAGGCCTTTTGATAACATTGCTGCTAACTCGCCTACTTTTTCAGAAGTAGAATCAGCAACTGCTTTAGCTCCACTTGTCATAGATAAATTCATATTGGTACCTGTATCTCCATCAGGAACTGGGAATACATTTAACGAATTGACATATTCTGCATTTACTTGCAGACGATTCGCGCCCGCCTGAACCATTTCCTGGAATTGGCTTGCACTGATTTCTGTTACACTCACCTAGATAATCCTCCTTCAGATCGACTGCTGAATCATTCAGCAAGCCTTCTGCCTAGTCTGGCAGTACACGAACACCTTGGACGAAAACATTAACAGAATTGGCTGTTACACCTAGTAATGTCTCCAAGTTGTATTTTACTTTTTCTTGGACATTGCGAGAAACTTCTGAAATTTTTGTACCATAACTAATGATCGTATAAACATCTACTGCGATACCATTAGCTTCTTGGCGAACAACTACTCCTCGAGAATAATTTTCTTTTCGTAGAATTTCAGTAATATTATCTTTTATTTGGTTCTTGCTGGCCATTCCTACAACACCGAACACATCTGTTGCGGCGCCACCAACAACTGTTGCAATCACATCATTGGTAATTTCAATGGTTCCAGCTGACGTTTGAATTTTTACAGCCATGAATGAGCCTCCTTAACGGGCAAAATACTCCCATTTTTCTTCTATCATATTTTATCATAGCGTCACCCGAAATAAAAGGCAGTTACCCTAAAGTACTCAAAAACCGCTGAAAATTTTAAAATTAGTCCTGTATAATTTACAATTATTCCCATGGATTGTCAATTCTTGCTATGAAAAGACACTTGCATATTACCCCTTCATATGATATGTTATTCTGGTATGAGCTGAATTATTCTATCGCTCCAAATCGAGGTAAAGGGGGAAAATTACATGGCAAAAGTTTGTTACTTTACTGGTCGCAAGACAAAAAGTGGAAACAATCGTTCTCATGCGATGAACTCAACAAAACGTACTGTTAAACCTAACTTACAAAAAGTTCGCGTTATGATCGACGGAAAACCTAAAAAAGTTTGGGTGTCAACTCGTGCTTTGAAGTCAGGAAAAGTTGCACGCGTTTAATTGAATGAAGTTTGAACCGTTCGGTGCGTGAACGGTTTTTATTTTTATTATAATGCCTTACTTTTCATAAAAGAAGTTAGTTGAAAAGCCTACAAATGATCTTGATGAACGATCATTTGTAGGCTTTTTAGGTTTTGCCAAATCCTTAATATTAAACATGTATTCTTTTAAAAACTGGTATTTTATCATTTATAAAATCAGTTTATATAAGTTTTTTTGCCTTTTATTTTCAAAATAAACGTTATTTATTATTGTTTTTTTATTTTTTTGGAAATGCCAAGTCTTTTCATGTAGTTAAAAATATGAATATGATAAACTAGAGATAACTTCATATTTCATAGAAATTTGGTGAATGAATCAATGAAAACAAAAATCAAACTTTTTTTTAAAGAAAATGGTCGTTATGCTTTTGCTAGTTTTCTGATCCCTTTTTTGATACTTGCGTTAGTTTACTTAAGTATCGGAATTTATCCAGGAAGTAGCCGAAGCATTCTTGCAAGTGATGCATTTTCTCAATTTTCAAATTTCCATGCAAGCTTTCGGAACATGTTATTAGGAAAGCAAAGTATTTTTTATACTTGGAACGCCTCATTAGGTCTGAATTATTTATCTTTAATTTCATATTACTTAGGCGGATTATTTACTCCGCTTGTTCTTTTGTTTCCTAATAATATGATGCCTGATGCTTTATATTTTCTAACTCTGCTTAAAGTTGGGTTTGCTGGATTATCTTTTTGGTTCCTTGCACGGACGTATAAAATTCCACGTTGGGGACAAGTGGCTTTAAGTGTTAGCTATGCTTCGATCTCTTTCATTACCGCTCATTCTGAGATCATTATGTGGTTGGATGCGTTTATTTATCTTCCACTTATTATTTTGGGTATCCATCGGGTCATGGATTATAAACGACCAACATTATTATTTGTTAGTTACTTATTGCTCTTTTTATCCAGTTTTTATATGGGCTTTATGATCGGTATTTTTTCTTTTCTTTATTTTATGGCAAGGCTGTTTACAAAATGGTCACTCTACAAAAAATCGATTGTACTTTATGGGATTACTTCCTTATTAGCTGGTGGAGCATCAATGATCATTATTCTTCCAGCAGTCTTGGATCTCCGATCAAATGGCGAAACATTAACACAGATCACTACACTAAAAACCGAAGCTACCTCATATTTGGATATCATCATGAAAAACATGATCGGTGTCTATGACACAACCAAATATGGCTCCATTCCTTTTATTTATGCTGGTTTGTTTCCATTAGTTTTATGTCTATTTTATTTTGCTAGTCGAAAAATCAACTTAAAGAACAAACTTTTGTATGGTAGTTTATTTGCTTTATTAATTGCTAGTTTCTATCTTGTACCACTCAACCTCTTTTGGCATGGTATGCATGCGCCTAATATGTTTTTGTTCCGCTATTCCTATTTGTTTTCTTTTCTCGTCCTTTTGTTAGCGGCCAAAGGATGGGAACGAATAACTAAAGAGGATCAGGGCTTACTCCTCAGTATCATCATCATTTTAGCAGCAGTTTTTGCTATCGCATGGGGACTTAAGCCTAATAATAGTTACTCTTATATTACAACGACATCGTTTGTCTTAACGATTGTTTTCTTGAGTCTTTACGCGTTAACAATTGGCTTTTTCCAGCAACCAAAACAGCCCGTTAAATACCTTAGCTTATTGTTACTGTTACTGATGACAGGAGAAGCAAGTGTCAATACGAATAGTATGATTCATGGGATATTAGATGATTGGAATTATGCTTCACGAAGCTTATATACTGATCCTGCTCCTAGCATCAAGTCACTTGTTGACCAGACAAAAAAAGAATCGGATACTTTTTATCGATTAGAAAATCTTGATCCGATTTCTCCTAATGATTCCATTAACTATGGCTATAGTGGTATCAGTTTGTTTTCTTCTATTAGAAACAGGAACTCTTCTGCTTATCTAGATTCGTTAGGCTTTCGTTCAAGGGGAACAAATCTTAATATCCGATACGCAAACAATACCTTATTGATGGATGGGTTTACAGGAATAAAATATAACATTGCTAAAAACGACAGTAGCTTTAGCAAATATGGCTTTGTGAAAGAAAGTCAGAGCGGTGACTATACACTCTATAAAAATCTAAATGCTTTACCGCTAGCTTTTACAGCACCAGTAGATATTAATCACGTGGAACAACCATTAACTGACAATCTCACGAGTCAAACCAATTTGATCAATCGGCTGGCTGATTTAAATGAGCGGTATTTTACTTTCTACACACCAACTTTGAAAAGCCAACAAAACGTTACAGTAAACAAGACGTCTACCGGGGTGACTTATTCTGAAACCACGAATAACCAGCCCAAAACGCTCACTTGGGAAGTGCGTGTACCAGCAAACACACAAGCTTATCTCAGTTTGTTCCCTACTAACTATGCCCAATTAGAAAGTTCTACCGCCACGATTACTGTCAACGGTGTGTCACGAAAGACTCAGATCAGTATTTCTGGACAATATTATGATCTAGGATATTATCCTCAAGACACAACAGTTACTTTCTCCGCTAGTTTTTATGGCACAAAAGAGGTTAGCTTTATGGAACCTAAAGTTCTTGGACTTGATGTTGTTGCTTATCAAGCAGCAATGAACCAAATCAAAGAAAATGGTGTTGCTATGAAAACGACCGGCCGAACAGCCACTGGTACTGTCAACACATCCGAAGAAAGAATGCTAGTCACAACGATCCCTTATGATGCTGGCTGGTCCGCAAAAATCGATGGAAAGGCAGTCAAAGTCGAAAACTTCAAAGATGCCTTTGTAATGATCAAACTACCTGCAGGCAAACATACCGTCACTTTTAGTTACTTACCTCAAGGTTTTATCATCGGATCGATTTTGTTCGTTCTTTGTATCGGACTTTTTATCCTATATGTGTGGTATCAAAAAAAAGAGCCCAAAGTAAATAAGCGATATAAACATAGTTAATGATCCAATCAGCGCCATCATTTCTAAAATTGAAATGATGGCGCTGATTTTTACGTTGATGACTCTTATAGTTCTGATTACTTATCTACTACCGTATTCAGTAATTTCATTATGTTCTGTTATCTTCCTTACAGGACTTGTGGAGCCTGCAATCCTTGACGTTGATTGCAGACTCGAACTTGATTCACGTCTTTTCTCCAAAAGCTCTCTTAAGCGTTGAACATCACCCTGTTGATTAGATGAACTGCCCTTATTTAAATTCCCACCTCCGGAAAGAGAGGGTGAATTGTCAAGGATCCAATCGCTTATTTTTATTATTTCAACCTACAAAACATGTTCCGTCATGGCAAAACCTACCAAATAAAAAAAGACAGAAAGAAACTTTTCTTCTTTCTGTCCCAATTATTCTATCTCTCATAACCAACATCAATTTCTGATCATTCCTCAACGAAGTTAAAAAGTTAAATGTTCTGGTTTATTGATTACTCATCTGTCGTACCCAACGGCGCCCTTAGGATTATTTACCCGGCTTACAAGATTTGGAGATGCTGTAGAATGCATTTTGGCCTCCTGTGTGCCACTGTTTCCTAAAATTACTCTCAGTTCTTTTTTCTGACTATTACTCAACCTACCGTTATCTACCTTTCCATTATCTACTTCTCCGTTATTAAACTTGCCATTATTCCCCACTTCATTACTTAATTGTCTAGCTTTTTTTTGATATATTAAGTTGTCTTGCAAGTCTCTGATATCCGCATATGTAGCTCTAAACAAAGATGTTTTTTTGGTTTGAGAGGTAAGTTGATCTAAACTGCCTGTTTTTCCTTCTTCCTTGCTGTTTCCACTAAGCTGTGTTACTTCTGGATTTGGATTAATCTCTTTATCTGTTAAATTACTCTGGTTTGAAGTATTGGAGCCAGTTTTAAAGTTACAAGCGGGTTTGCCTAAACCGTCTGTTGCTCCTTTTATCTCACTAGCTAATGTAGTATTTCTCGCTTCTAGATATAAATTTGTTTCTTCTGGAGTTGCATCATTTTCTTTATCCAATAAACTACTACTAATTGAAAATTCGGAGCCGGTTTGAGAGCTGCGAGCGGATTGATCGAAACTACTTCTGCTTGATTGTCCTTCTTCCACAGATAATCGTGGTTCCTGTAAGTGTTGATTTTCGGTTAACTTATCCGTTTCAAATACATTGTTTATTTTTGAAATAAGGGTGTTTATCTCCCTATTCGCTTTCTTCCAGTATTTTTTTTTATCATCCTGTTTTATGCTCTCGTAGCTCTCAGCAACAAATTTTAATTCTGACTTTGTTTCTTCAACATTTCCATTATACGTTTTTAATGTTTCTACTGCTTTTTTTTGAAACATATAATGTAATTTTTGTGGATCTTCCCCTACTCTTCGAGCATATTTTTCACAAAACTCTTGGAGGTCAATACCAACAAATCCGTTTATATCTCGCAATACACGATGATGAAGAGAAGTGTCCTCTATTTGAGCTGTTAATTCAGCTAATCCCACTTCCATTTGCTTTTTCAGCCGAGGATCTGTTTGTTCACTTGATTGTTTATCAAGTGTATTCTTCAGATTTTTCAAATCAGCTAATTCTTGTTCCAATTCTTGCTCATTTTTTGTAAGATATTCTTGATCTTGTTCATTTAATGTGTATTCATTTTCCTTACTGAGAATCATCTTACTATCTATGTTATGTATACCTGCTTTTTTTAACGTATTGCTTGTGCTGAGATCGTAATAATTATAGCTTTTTGTTGCGACTGAATTTTCCGCTTTTGTCATTAGGATAAAAACATTTCGTTTCAACCCTTTTTTCATTGCAATTTGGTAACGAACTTCTAGTAAATCTCGTAAATTTTCTTTAAAGCTTGGAGTGTCTATATACCCGTTTTGATACGCCGTAATAATCTCATCATATAATTTCTCTTTTGTTTTCCTCAAATCTTTTATTCCTAATTCTACATACTCACTTCGTTTTTTTGAAATTTCAGGAACAGCATTTTCTAATGTAGTCTTTTTGATCTCTTCAATCTCTTTTTCAAATAGCTTATAGATAGGACTATTATTTTCTAAGTCATTTTTGTACTTATAGGCGTTAGCTTCTATCAAGCCATTATGTTCAAGTACCTGAAATATTTTAGAACAGAGTTCGTTTATCTTCTTCTTCGATTCATTCCAGGTTATTTCACTATCCGCTTTCTTTAATTCTTAATATTCTTCATCAATAGATTGCCTTTCACTTAAGTTAGACCCCGACGTTTTTAAATGATCTACCAGTGTCAATTGAAACGACCGATAGAGTCGTTGCGGATTTTCCCCTATTCTTGGAGCATATTTTTCACAAAACTCGCGCAGGTCAATACTAGAAACACGATCCACGTTTCTTACGACATAAAGATGAAGACGGACATCACGTAGTTGTCCTATAGTCCATTTAATACGCTCATTCAAACCAGGGACTTCTTGCTTTCTTGATTTTTTAATCAACGAAGCAAGTGATTTATTGTACTTCTCTTCTAGTTGCTTTAGTTCCTTCTTATTTTTAGTATGGATGTCAAAGTCAAATGTTTTATGATTATAGCTTCTATGAGTTAAACGTTCTTTGCTATTTGTTATAAGTATATTTTTACTATCTATATCGTGTATCCTTGCTTTTTGTAAAGTTTTGCTTCGACTTAGATCGTAATAGTCATAGCTATGTCGATCATTTAGGTATTGTAATTTTTTATTCAATTCAGGTTGAAGTTTGTTATGCAAAAGCTTAACTAAACTCCTTGCTTTTTCTAAATCTTTTGTTTTTAACTTCTTTATTTGCTTATAGAGCTCACCAATTTCTTTTAGATCTTTTTTTGATGGTTTATCTAAATAATCTACTGATTGTTCTGGAGGGTCTGAGATTCCATTAGAAAGAGCAACTATTTTTTTTTTGTATGTTTGATTCAATGGTTGCCCTTCTACGCTTCGATCATCAAACAAATGATCTTTATGATACAAAGCGTGAACATCAATACCGAATTGTTTTTTAAGCTGATTTCTAGCAAGAATTTGGTATCGTATGTTTAACAAGTTACGTAATTTTTCTTTCGATTGATTGGTATCCAAATCCCCTTCTTCATAAGCTGGGATGATTTCTTTGTACAAATCTTCTTTCTTGTGTTTCAACTCTTTCATTGTTAGCTTACTATAGTCAACGATCATGGCTTGGTTTTCGTTAGCCCCAGCATTCTCCCTTGGGTCTGCAGCTTGTTCAAACTCATCCTCAGAATCCGAACTATCGTCAAAACTTTGATGGTAAGTAATACGGTTAAAGCTTGATGTTCCTAGATATTTATCTTCTTCAGTTCCCATAAAATAACTCTCCTTTCGTTAATAAACCTACTAAGTCCTTCACATTATATACTCAAAACAAGTGGTTCCTAGTCCATTTTTTTCTTTATTTTTAAAATTTAAGTTCTGTATAGTAACAGAGGATTCAGTAAACTGATTGATCTATTTTAGAATTTGCCCGTAGTACGCAAGCTTACCTGAGTCTTCCAATTAGGAACTCCAAAAATAAAATAACACAAATGATACATCCTGGCTGAATGCTTCTGCCACTCTTGATGCTTTATTTATCTATTAGTTAAAAAGAACGATCATTTCTGGTTTCAGTTTCCAATCGACTGTTAGAAACACCATTTGTTGGTTGTAAATGATCATTTCTAGTTACAGGTTTCGATCGACTATTAGAAAAACTATTTGTTGATGGTAAATTATACAGAAGGACCTTCTGATGATTGCTGGTTTTTTTGATAAAGTTCAGTCATTTTATTTTTGTAAATTTGATTTAAAGGTTGTATTGATTCTAAAGTTTGCTCCAAACTTGATTCTATAGCTGGCATAGTAAATAATGACTCTTTTTGATAAAAAATGGAAATATCTACACCAATACTTTGTTCAAATTCTTTTTTTATTGCAAGTTGATATCTTATTTCCAACAAATTAGATAGATTTTCTTTAAATGTTTCGGTATTTACCTCCCCTTTTTTAGATAACGCAATAATAGTTTTATACAATTCTTTTTTTGTTTGTTGCAATTGTTTTATTGTCATTTGATGATACTTGGATCGGATCGCATTGCCTGCTCTTTAGGGATACCATCGTTCTTTTTATTTTCCATGGTGCTTACCTTGTCCTATTGATTGCTTATTTTCCATAATTTTTTTCTCCCTTCGCTCTTTCAGACTTTATGTCATAGGTAAATTATAATGTTGTGGTGTCTTTTTTTGTCCCTTACTTTTTTGTCTATTTATTCATAAAACTACCGACCCCCAGAAGTTAGTTTTTGAGCTAATCTTTAGGGATCGGTACAAAAATGGTTTCAGATTCTTTAACTGTTTGTTTTACATTTTATAATTTAAATTAGACACTAGTCTCTCTTAATAAATCATTACTAGGCTTTCCTTTAGACGGATCAAGTTGTTGATTTTGCGCATCCTGATGTACTTTACTTTGTGCTCCATTTATTATATTTAATAATCGTCCTTGGGCATTTTCTGGATTCATTCCCTTATTTTTATTCACTTCAGCGTAAAGGGGTTCTATTTTTTTCACAGGATCTGGTAAATACTCACGGCAATCTTTAATTCCTAAGTTCTTTAATGTAGGACACTCATTAATAGGGGTATTAATGTGATAAAATGGTTGTTCGATTAGCGTGTATTGATTAAGTAGCTTATCTATTTCTGGTAGTAGCTTTATGAACTCTTCATTCGCCCTTTTATATGATCCCTCTTTATCCAATCGTTTTATATAATTGACCTTATTAATAATCCAAGCTCTATCTTGAGCATAATCAACCTTTTTGGAGTCTAAATAGTTCTTCGCTATTCTAGCCTTATATAGATCCATATTAAAAAATTCATTCAACTTCCCAACTGATAACGGGTCAGCACTCCTTGTCACATCCTGAAATCTTTTGCTAACCTCCTGTGTAAAATCATCCACCAGATTAGGACTTTTATCTTTTAATTGCGTTGCTGCTGTCTCCTGCCATGCATGAATGATTTTTTGGGGATCAACGTTGTTTCGCTCAGCAAATTTGTGACAAAATTTCTCATAGTCCATCCCAAGCATGTGTTCGATCGTTTTTCTAGTCTCAAGTTGATGATGGATGTCACGTAAGTTGCTTAGATTAGTGATGAATTCTTTTTCATGCACATCCTTATTTAGTGAAGTTTTAGCATTTTTAAAAAGCTTATAAAATTTAGTAACTTGTTTATTGAAAACCAATTCAAGTTCCTTTAACTCTTTTTTGCTTTGTTTAACGTACTGCAAGTTTTTAGTATCAGGTGACGGATAATTAAACTTTAATCGATTCGAAGCATCCAATATCTTCTCAACATTTCCCCATTTATGAAGACCGGCCTTTTTCAACGTTTTACTTTTACTCAAATCGTAATAATCATAGGTCGATAGGTTATTAGGTATATTTTTGTTCAATACTTCTACTATAAGTGGATAAATCTGTGCAGCTGATTCTCTTCCAGACAATGTTTGATTGGTATTAAATTGATGTTTCATTTTCTGATATAATTTAGCTCTTTTTTTCTTATTCTCATCTTTAGTATTGTCAGTTGTTACTTGTGGTATATTAGTTTTTGTTTGGTTTATAAAATTACTGATTGCATCATCATATTTGTTTATCATGTCTGGATTGTCTCTACCTAAAAATTTAGAATTATTTAAAATTTTTGTGAAATCAAAACCAACCTTTTGAATCAGTTCTTTTTTTATGGCGATTTTATAGCGAATATCTAGTAATCTCTCTACTTTTTCAGAAAATTCTTTTGTACCTACTTTATGTTCTTTAGATAACTGAATGATCTCTTTATATAGTTTTTGCTTTTCATTTCTTAAAGAGTTCATGGATTGCCAAAGTTCCGGTTTTGGCCCTTGATCCCGGTTATTATCTACGACTTCATAATCATTATTAATATCCGCAACTTCATCATAGATGCTAAAAGATATTGAAGACGTGGTAGAAGCATTACTTGGACGAGGAGTTGGCTCTAAACTTACTTCCTCAGGATTCCCGTTCTCCCCATAAATGTCTACTTCATAATATTCAACTGGTTCGCCATACACATGAGCAGCAACAGCACTTGAACGAGGAGTTAGCCCCTCGGGATTCCCGTTCTCCCCATAAATGCCTACTTCACCATATTCAACTGGTTCGTCATACCCATTATCATCAACAGCATGATTTCCGTTTTGTCCTTGACTCGTAAGCTGGGAACTATGTATTGTGTTGTCCTCTGAATTGTTTTTTAGACTCTCTTGTTGTTTCTTTTGGAATTCTTTAAATTTCATTTTAACCGCTTCTGCTAAACTAACCGAAGAGTTTTGGCTATTAGCACCAACACTTAAATCTTGCCTTCGAATTTGTTTTAAACCAAGTTGTTCCCTTACTTGATGTATCATGTGATATGTATTTAAAAAATTCTTTCTCTGAAATAATAGAGATTCTATTACTGCAGTGTCAGTCATTCCATCAGGAGCAATACCCTCGTCTTTTTTTAATAGGTTCAAATTGTTCTTAGCAGCTTCCCAACCTTCTTCAATTGAACTAATTAGCTGTTCTCTTTCATGCGGTCTAGCTTTCTTCAGTGATTCCACTCCATCACTAATACTTTTGTTATATGATAGTATATCTTGTAAAATACCATCTGAATCTTGCTTTTTTTCGCTTACAGCACGTGTAAATAAACGTGTGCTTTTACTTGCTACTAGCCTTTCATGTGCCTTTAGTTTAGTTTTTATAGTATTCGGTATCATTTCAGTTAAGTTCATCACTGCTACTTCTAGTTTTTCTTTGGTTAATTGCTTATTGTCTTTCGATAACGTTTTCTTTGTTTCTTCACTTATTTTTTTATGAAATGTTTCGCTATCATAAAATCCTAGATTGTTAGCTATCGCTATAAGGTCTCCATGTATAGTCTCCAATGTTTCCTGATTATTTTCCATTAATGTTTCCTGATTATTTTCCATTAAAAAATCTCCCTCCGTTAAGTTAGTCCATATTGTATACTAAAATCCAATCATTCCTTTACCTATTTTTTCTTTTTTTTAAAATTTATGTTTCGCTTAGTAAAAATGTTCGACATTCGTACACATCGTCTAACTTAATATCTAGTCATTATTTTTCATATCTACTCTTCCAATATTTAGCTGAGTACTGAACTCGATTCGCATATTCATAAAACAAAATCATGAATTGAAGCATTCTATCCTACAAAAATGGCTCACCTTGAGTAGCTATGGTACGTTCTCAAATAATCAAACAACAGGTGTACTCACTAGCCGTATAAAATCCATCTGACTTCTTTATTAAGGGTTGATTATCAGCTATTACCTAGATAAAGATTGTCCATTTGTCACAGTATTTTGGGAAATTCTATTTTTTTCTAACTCCGCACCTTGTTTTGCTCTATCACAAGCTTCGTTTATAGAACTCTTTGTTTCAAAAAACTTAGTTAACGCTTTGACATTTGTTTTTGGTACCAGTTGATTGGTTTTATTGTTATGCTTTTCTTGATCAACTTCTAGTTTCGAAGAAATGTTTTCCGTAAGATCTCTTCTTGTTGGCCCAGGTTGCTCTAGCTTCTCCTTACTCGGTAATGTCAAAGGGATGTTTTCTGTAAATTCTTTTTTTGCTGGCTCGGGTTGTTTTGGTTTCTCTTCGCTCAATAGTTTCGAAGGATTATCGTCTGCCGAGTTTTCTACTGTTTGTCCTACTGATATTTTCTGTGCCGTTAGTTTATTTAACATTAACTGGTTTAATACATTATCAAAGATTGATCGTTGCAGTTTTTGATCACCTTGTAGTTTTGAAGAATTGTTTTCCGTAAGATCTGTTCTTGTTGGCATGGGTTGTTTTGGTTTCTCCTCATTCGTTAATGCCGAAGGAGTGTTTTCCGTAAGATCTATTCTTGTTGACTCGGGTTGTCCTGACTTCTCCTCACTCGGTAATATCAAAGAGGTGTTTTCTGTAAATTCTTTTTTTGCAGACTCTGCTGTTCTTTCTTGTGCTACTGGATTATTTAACTTTATTTGGTTTAATACATCAACGAATTTTCTTCTATGCTCTCCTTGATCAGAAGGTTTAGTTTCTGACGATTCCTTTGTTATTGGCACTGGTATTACTGTTGTCTGATGTATGGGCAGGTTCTTTAGGAATATGTTACCCATAGCGTTTTTAAAAATTTCTTTCTCAGTTGCTGTCATAGCCATAAACGATTTTGAACCGGTTGTTTCTCCCAATATGCTAGTTGAATTTTCCATCTTCGCACTCGATAGTACTGATGGATTATTGTTTGCCGAATTTTTTGCTGGATCTGGAGTTACTATTTTTGGCTGTATGGATGGGTTTTGTTGGAATATATTACCCATAGCATTTTTAAAATTTTCTTTCTCAGCTGCTGTCATAGCCATAAACGATTTTGAACCGGTTGTTTCTCCTAATATGCTAGTTGGATTTTCCATCTGCGCACTCGATGGTATTGATGGATTATTGTTTGCCGAATTTTTTGCTGGATCTGGTGTTACTATTTTTGGCTGTATGGTTAGGTTTTGTTGGAATATATTACCCATAGCGTTTTTAAAAATTTTTTTCTCAGCTGCTGTCATAGCCATAAACGATTTTGAACCGGTTGTTTCTCCCAATATGCTAGTTGAATTTTCCATCTTCACACTCGATAGTACTGATGGATTATTGTTTGCCGAATTTTTTGCTGGGGCTGGTGTTACTATTTTTGGCTGTATGGATGGGTTTTGTTGGAATATATTACCCATAGCGTTTTTAAAATTTTCTTTCTCATCTAGTCTCGTCTCAATAAAGGGTTTTTCCTCATGTACTTCTCCCAGTATGCTGATTAAAGTATTCTGATCTAATTTTTCATTGCTCATATCATTTATTCTCCTTTCGCTCATTAGGTTCTATTATAAAGAAAAGAATCCTCTCTTTAGCAACAACTTTTTCTTTTTTATATACTTTATGTTATTTCGATTGTTATTTTAAATAATAGTTATTTTATATTTATATAAAATTGATCATTTAGCTACTTAGATACTAGTAATATCGTGTTACTGTTATTATTTTTTAGAGAGTTAAAACTCATAAAAAAATAAAAAAACGTTTCGTTTAGAGAAATATTTTTTCTCTAAACGAAACGTGTGAATGAAAGGTCTTTATTAATCATACACCACTTCATACAGATATAACCCTTCTGGATGAGCTGTGGGTCCTGCAGCATTTCGATCTTTTTTCGCAATGATTTCGGGTATACTATCCTCTGAGAGTCGCCCGTTCCCAATCTTCAGCAACGTACCGACAAGGATCCGAATCATCTTGTACAAGAAACCATTCCCACGAAAAGTAAATAACAACTCATCCCCGGCCTCATTGACTTCCATCTTTGCTTCATAGATCGTTCTTACTTTGTCCTCGATTGAACTTCCAGAAGCACAAAAAGAAGTGAAATCATGGGTACCTATTAAGTCAGGCAATGCTCGTTGAATTTTCGATAAATCAAGTGGATAGGGGAAATAACTTGCGTAATGCCGACGAAACGGACTGCGTGGTTTTCCAATATCGACCCGAAACTGGTAAGTTTTTTCTTTTACTAAATAGCGCGCGTGAAAATCATCTGAAACGATCTCAACGGCTTTAACTGCGATATCTTCTGGCGATTGCGTATCTAATGCAAAACGCATACGTTCTAAAGGTCGTTCTTCAGGATAATCAAAATGGATCACTTGCCCCATCGCATGGACCCCTGCATCAGTACGGCCAGAACCAAAGACAGTGATCTCTTTTCCATTGGCCATTTTCTTTAGCGTTTTTTCCATTTCCTCTTGGACAGTACGACCATTTGGTTGCTTCTGAAAACCATTAAAATGGGTACCATCATAGGCAATAATTGCTTTATAACGTGTCATACTTTCACCTACTCATCAACTTCTTAAAAAGACTAATGCAATGGTCATCAAGACAAAAACAACAAGGACCATCGTATCTCGTTGATGCCAATGCAGTATGCGGTACTTTGTTCTTCCTTCACCACCTTGGTATCCTCTTGCTTCCATGGCAGTCGCTAAATCTTCTGCCCGGTTAAAACTGCTAACAAACAAAGGAATCAGCAAAGGAATAACTGCTTTCATTTTTTGGACTAGACTTCCTTCACCAAAATCAACCCCACGGGCTCGTTGTGCATTCATGATTTTCTCTGTTTCATCCATCAACGTTGGTACGAATCGTAGAGCAATCGAAAGCATCAACGAAATTTCATGCACCGGAAAGCGAACTGCTTTTAATGGGCGAAGTAAATACTCAATCGCATCAGATAATTCCAAAGGTGGAGTCGTTAATGTTAATAAGGTAGACATAAAAATGATTAGTACAAATCGGCAAAAAATAAACAGCCCATTCATTACACCGAACTCCGTAATATTGAAGATTCCCCAACTCCAGTAGGTAGCACCACCGCTAGTAAATAATACTTGGAGTGCCACTGTAAATAAAATCAACCAGATCAAAGGACGGATGCCTCGGATGAAAAATTTGAAATCTACCTTTGAGAGAAAGACAGCAAGTAAAGTGAAAACAGCTAATAACGCATAAGTCTGCCAATTATTTGCTAAAAAAATAATTCCAATAAAGTAGAAACTTGCTAATAATTTTGCTCGAGGGTCTAATCGATGGATCAAGGAATCTCCAGGCATGTATCGACCAAAAATTAATTTATTCATCATCAGGTTGTCCCCCTACTAATGCTACGAGCTGATCTGCTAATTCATCTGCAGTGATTGGAAGTTCGGAAAAAAGCGCTGTTCGACTATTCAGCTTTTCCGCAAATTCTGTCGCAGTCGGAACACCTAATTGCTTTTCTTTTAGCCAAGATAGATTTTGAAAAACTGCATGAGGTTGACCGCTATTTACAATCCTACCTTTTTCTAAGACATAAACATAATCAGCGTAATTTGCCACATCATCCATTAAATGAGTGACCAATACGATCGTGATTTTTTGTTCTTTGTGCAGTCGCCAGAACATATCCATCATTTCTTTTCGACCTTGAGGATCAAGTCCAGCCGTTGGTTCATCTAATACTAGTACTTCCGGCTTCATAGCAAGTACACCTGCAATCGCTACTCGACGCATTTGTCCTCCTGATAATTCAAAAGGAGAACGCTCTAAGTAAGTTTCATCTAAACCAACTTGTGCTAATGTTTCTTTAGCTAAATCTCGTGCATCTTCCTCACTGACACCAAAGTTCTTTGGTCCAAAAGCAATGTCTTTTGCTACCGTTTCTTCAAATAATTGGGCTTCAGGAAACTGAAAAACAATGCCTACTTTTTTACGAATGGGTTTTAAGTTTTTATTATTCGTATCGGGCTTGATTTGTCGATCGCCAATATGTACGATCCCGCTGGTAGGTTTAATCAACGCATTCAAATGTTGCAGTAAGGTTGATTTCCCACTTCCAGTATGCCCGACTAAGGCTGTGTAGCTATTTTCTTTAATCATTAAATCAATCTCAAATAATGCACGTTGTTCGAATGGTGTGTTTGGTTGATAGGTGAAATCTACTTTTTCAAAACGGATGTCCATAACCATTCCACCATCCTTTCTTCTGTCATATATTCACTAGGAACATCAATTCCTCGTTGCTTCAAGGCGCTTTTCAATTTTTCAGGAAAAGGAAGATCTAACCCTAAATTGATCAATTCTGGGCCAGCAGAAAAGATTTGTTCTGGTGTGCCTTCATTGACTAATTCTCCTTGTTTCATCACTAATATCCGATTGGCATTTGCTGCCTCATCGATATCATGAGTGATAGATATGACGGTCAAATTACTTTCATCTTTGATTTTTTTAATCGTGGAAATCACTTCTTCACGACCTTCTGGATCAAGCATACTAGTAGCTTCATCTAAGATAATAATATCTGGACGTAGAGCTACGACTCCAGCAATGGCTACTCGTTGTTTTTGTCCACCAGAAAGTCTTGCTGGTTCACGTTTGGCAAAATCGATCATACGTACCTTTTCTAGCGCATCTTGTACACGGATCACCATTTCTTCTCTAGGTATACCTTGGTTCTCAAGACCAAAAGCAACATCATCTTCAACAGTAGATCCAACAAATTGGTTGTCTGGATTTTGGAAAACCATTCCAACCATTCGACGGATCGACCAGATATTTTCTTCATTAAGTGTTTGATTGCCAACTTTCACAATACCAGACTCTGGTAGAAGCAACCCATTGATTGTTTTTGCAAGTGTTGATTTCCCTGATCCATTATGTCCGATGATTGCGATCCACTCACCTTGCTTGATGGTAAATGAAATGTCTTTTAATGCTGGACGAGGGTCATCAGGTTGATATTTGTAATTAATCTTTCCTAATTCAATTATTGGCTCCATAATTACTCCTTCTCCATCCTAAGTTCCTACTAACACTATCAAAAAACACCTGATTTTTCAATTGTTTCCGTTTTAATTAAAGTGTTTTTTTACACCTTTAATTAGATGTCTTGACAGGTAATTGAAGGTACAAAAAAACACTTTATGATGAGTGCATACTCCCCAAACCGATAGATTTGGGGAGTAGCGCTGAGCTAGACTCGGAAGAGTTAACTTCCAACATCATAACACTCTAAAAGAATCATCTATAAAGTGATGTTATTAGTGTGATTTTAGACAAGTTCTAAGACAACCATTGGTGCACCATCACCGCGTCTTGGTTCTGTCTTCAAGATACGAGTGTAGCCACCTTGACGTTCAGCATAACGAGGTGCAATATCATTAAATAGTTTTTGTAAAGCTGATTCAATGACGATGTCCTCATTTTCTTCACGTACGCTAGCAACTTCATTACGTACAAAAGCCGCAGCTTGACGACGTGCATGTAAGTCTCCACGTTTGCCTAAAGTGATCATTTTTTCTGTAGTTGAGCGAACTTCTTTCGCACGAGCTTCAGTAGTCACAATACGTTCGTTAATTAATAAGTCAGTTGTTAAATCACGCA
This sequence comes from Enterococcus sp. AZ078, assembly GCF_051714985.1. Classification (NCBI taxonomy): domain Bacteria; kingdom Bacillati; phylum Bacillota; class Bacilli; order Lactobacillales; family Enterococcaceae; genus Enterococcus; species Enterococcus sp. AZ078. Next base: position 82,546 of record NZ_JBIOSW010000001.1, on the reverse strand, counting down.
ACATCGCTTTACGTTGGCTAGATGTGCGTCCTAGTTTACGATAACTCACGTTGGTTTCCCTCCTTCGTAAAAGGTTTTAATCTTCCTTACGTAAACCTAAACCTAAGTCGTGTAATTTAGCTTTCACTTCTTCTAATGATTTACGTCCTAAGTTACGGACTTTGATCATTTCTGGCTCAGATTTATTTGTAAGTTCTTGTACAGTATTGATTCCTGCACGTTTCAAACAATTATAAGAGCGAACAGACAAGTCTAATTCTTCAATTGTCATTTCTAACATTTTTTCTTTTTGTGTTTCTTCTTTTTCGACCATGATTTCAGCATTTTTAGCTTCATCAGTTAGGTTTACAAAGATGTCTAAATGTTCTGTCATGATTTTTGCAGATAAACTCATTGCTTCCAACGGTTCGATTGAACCATCTGTCCAAATCTCCATCGTCAATTTATCAAAATCTTCACGGTGTCCAACACGAGTGTTTTCTACTTGGTAGTTCACACGACGAACTGGCGTGTAGATTGAATCGACTGGAAGTACACCAATTGGCATATCTTCTTTTTTGTTTTCATCTGCTTGAACATAACCACGTCCTGGCTTCACTGTTAAGCGAGCGTGGAACGTAGCTCCTTCAGAGACGCTACAGATGTACATATCTTTGTTAAGAATTTCTACCTCACTATCAACGATAATATCGCCAGCAGTTACTGTAGCAGGTCCGGTAATATCGATTTCAAGGGTTTTTTCTTCTTGACCATACATTTTAAGTGCTAAGCCTTTAATGTTCAAGATGATTTGAGTGACGTCTTCTCTTACCCCTTTAATGGTAGAGAATTCATGCAGTACACCATCGATTTGAATATTAGTGATGGCAGCACCTGGCAAAGAAGATAATAAAATACGACGTAGGGAATTCCCTAAAGTAGTCCCATATCCTCTTTCAAGAGGTTCAACGATGAACTTGCCATAATCTTTTTCTTCATCAATTTTTGCGATTCTTGGTTTTTCGAACTCAATCATTCTTATCTTTACCCCTTTCAAAACGAAAAGTGTCTTGTTCAATGACGTTACTAATAGAACTCAAAATGAGCGGCACTCATTAAACACGACGGCGTTTTGGAGGGCGGGCACCATTATGAGGAACTGGAGTCACGTCACGAATTGCAGTCACTTCTAAACCTGTAGCTTGTAATGAACGAATTGCTGCTTCACGTCCAGAACCAGGTCCTTTAACTGTTACTTCAACAGTTTTTAATCCGTGTTCCATTGCTGCTTTTGTAGCTGTTTCTGCTGCCATTTGAGCGGCAAAAGGAGTTGATTTTTTGCTTCCTTTGAAGCCTAATGAACCAGCTGATGACCACGCTAATGCATTTCCGTGAGTATCAGTGATCATGATGATAGTGTTGTTGAATGTAGAATGGATATGTGCAATACCTGCTTCTATATTCTTTTTCACACGGCGTTTACGATTCACTTTTTTTGCTGCCATGAAGTTCTAACCTCCTTCACTTAAGAATTATTTTTTCTTGCCAGCGATAGCGCGAGCTGGACCTTTACGAGTACGTGCATTGTTTTTCGTGTTTTGTCCACGAACAGGCAATCCACGACGATGACGGATTCCACGGTATGAACCGATTTCCATCAAGCGTTTGATGTTTAAGTTCACTTCACGACGAAGGTCACCTTCAACTTTTAATTTATCTACTTCTGCACGGATAGCATCTGTTTGTTCATTCGTTAATTCACGAACACGAACATCTTCAGATACACCAGCATCAGCTAAGATTTTTTTAGCAGTAGTGTTACCAATACCATAGATATAAGTAAGAGAAACTACTACACGTTTATCACGAGGAATATCTACTCCTGCAATACGAGCCATATTTATTGCACCTCCAATTATCCTTGACGTTGTTTATGTTTTGGATTTGCTGGGCAAATCACCATAACGCGTCCTTTACGACGAATTACTTTACAATGTTCGCACATTGGTTTTACTGATGGTCTTACTTTCATGATAATACCTCCTGTAGTTTTACGGAGTACAATTATTTAAAGCGATAAGTAATACGGCCACGGTTTAAATCATACGGAGACAATTCAACCGTCACTTTGTCACCAGGTAAGATACGGATGTAATGCATACGGATTTTACCTGAAACAGTAGCAAGAACTTGGTGTCCGTTTTCTAGTTCAACTTTAAACATTGCATTCGGCAAAGTTTCGACGACTGTACCTTCGACTTCAATCATATCTTCTTTTGCCACGCACAGTACCTCCTTGTACTTGTTTCGCATTTTCACACGATAAAATGGCGGAAACTGCAGTTCCCACCTCAAAATTCTCAAAATGGATCATCTAGAGGATTTCTCTAGAAGTCGGACTGACATATTCTATCATAATTTATTGAACTTGACAAGAGTAACTGCTTAATGCAAGTCGGCTACGGGCAATCGTGCTATTTTTCAATAATTTTTTGGACATCAGTAAATACAGCATCGATTTCACGATCACCATCGATAGTGTTTAGCAAACCTTGTTCTTTGTAATAGGCCAAGATTGGTTCACTATTTTTGATGTTGATAGCCAGACGATTTTTAACCGTCTCAGGTTTATCATCTTCTCTTTGATAGAATTCATGCCCACCACAACGATCACATGTATCTTCAACTTTTGTAGGGTTAAAAATTTTATGATAAGTTGCTCCACAATTGCTGCAAATGAATCGGCCAGCTAAACGCTCAACCAATACATCTTCACCAACATGGATATCGATGACTGCATCAATTTTTTTGTCTAAGTCTTTTAACATTGCATCTAGCGCTTCCGCTTGCTCAAGTGTACGGGGAAAACCATCTAATAAGAAGCCTTTTTCCGTATCAGGTTCAGCTAAGCGCTCTTTCACGATTCCATTTGTTACTTCATCAGGAACTAATTCACCTTTATCAATATAAGACTTTGCTTCCAAGCCAAGAGCTGTTTCATTTTGCATTGCTGCACGGAACATGTCTCCTGTTGAGATGTGAGGAATATGATAAGCATCAATGATTTTTTCTGCTTGTGTTCCTTTACCTGCGCCTGGTAGCCCCATTAAAATGAGGTTCATTGTTTTCCCTCCTAATAAATGTGAGAACGTGTGTTGAGGAAAAACCTCAACACGCTTTCTTACTCGATAAATCCAACGTACTTACGTTTCAGCATTAAGCCTTCTAACTGTTTCGCAGTTTCTAAAGCTACACCGATGACGATCAGTAAGCTAGTACCACCTAACCCAATGGACTGAGGCAGATTCCAAATCATTTGAGCAATGATCGGTAATAAAGCCACTAAACCAAGGAAAATCGCACCGACTGTACTTAAACGCATCAATAAGCTTGAGACATACTCTTCAGTTCCTTTACCAGGACGTACGCTTGGTATATAGCTTCCTTGTTTTTGTAAGTTTTCCGCTAATTTCTCAGGGTTTACTTGAACAAAAGCATAGAAGAATGTGAATGCGACGATCAAGATCGTATAAATAGTTGCACCAGGTGCAGTATTATAGTTAAAGATCTGCATCATTATTTTATACCAGTTTTCAGCCCCAAATCTTCCACTCAATGCTTGTAAAACCGCATTAGGTGTCGCAATAAACGAACTTGCAAAGATAACCGGGATAACCCCAGCCGCATTGACTTTCAACGGTAGATAACTACTTGTTGGCGCCCCTGCTACACGTTTCGTATATTGAATTGGGATTTTGCGTTCAGCTTGTTGGAAAAATGTAACGCACGTTACGATCAATAAGATTGCAACGATTAAAATAGCAATGAAAATTGCAGATTTCCAGATATCTGATTGATTGATATTTACGAAATAGTCTTCATAAATTTCTTTTACACTTTCAGGAAGTCGAGAAATGATCCCTGCAAAGATGATCATTGATACTCCGTTACCGATTCCTTTTTCTGTGATTTGTTCTCCTAACCAAGTGACAAACATTGTACCCGCAGTCAAAATCAGACCGATAGTAACATAGGTTGAAACGTTAGGGTTATTCACAAAACCTAGTTGAGCATATTGGTTAAATCCAGCAGTGATCCCAACAGATTGGACAAATGCCAATACTAATGTCAGGTATCGAGTTGCTTGATTCAACTTCTTACGACCAACCTCCCCTTGTTTTGACCATTCAACAAAACGTGGCACGATATCCATTTGTAACAATTGGATAACGATCGAAGCTGTAATGTAAGGCGAAACCCCCATTGAGAAGATGGAGAAGTTTTGCATCGCACTACCACTCACCAAGTTCAACATGTTGAAAAAAGGTAAAGAAGAAAGGTTTTGCAATGAACTAGCATTTACTCCGGGCACAGTGATATGTGCACCTAAGCGAAATACAAATAGAACAAAAACAGTAAATAGGATTTTGGATCTAATGTCTTTTACTTTAAAAGCATCTTTTAACAGTTTGAACATTAGATCACCTCAATTGACCCACCAGCAGCAACGATTGCTTCTTCAGCTGCCTTAGAGAATTTTGCGGCTTTCACAGTCAATTTCTTAGTTAACTCACCGTTAGCTAATACTTTGATTCCAGATTTTTCGTTTTTCACGATTCCAGCTTCTACTAAAGCAACTGGAGTTACTTCAGCACCATCTTCAAAACGATTTAGGACATCAAGGTTGATGACTGCATAATCTTTGCGGTTCACGTTTGTGAAACCACGTTTTGGTAAACGACGGAATAATGGAGTTTGACCCCCTTCAAATCCTAGACGTACACCACCGCCTGAACGAGCTTTTTGACCTTTTTGACCACGTCCAGCAGTTTTTCCGTTACCAGAAGAAGTACCACGTCCAACACGGTTACGTACTTGTCGTGAACCTTCTGCAGGTTTTAATTCATGAAGTTTCATAGGTTTGGCACCTCCTTAATATTCTAGTTCATATTTCTTACTATATACTAGGTTTGTTTAATTAGATTTCTTCAACGTCCACCAAGTGAGAAACAGTGTTGATCATGCCTTTGATTGCTTCATTAGCAGGTTTAACCACTGAGCTGTTAATCTTTGTAAGACCTAACGCTTTTACTGTATCACGTTGGTTTTGAGGACGTCCGATAATACTGCGTTTTAAAGTAACTTTTAATTCAGCCATTATTTTTGTCCTCCTTATCCGATTAATTCTTCAACTGATTTGCCGCGAAGTTCTGCAACTTCTTCTGCACGTTTCAATTGTTTCAAACCTTCAACAGTTGCACGAACAACGTTGATTGGTGTATTTGAACCTAAAGATTTAGAAGTGATATCTGCTACCCCTGCTAATTCCAATACGGCACGAACTGGTCCACCAGCAGCAACCCCAGAACCTTCAACAGCAGGTTTCATTAGGATTCTACCACCACTAAAAGCACCGATGACTTCGTGTGGGATTGTTGAACCAACCATAGGTACTTCAACTAAGTTTTTCTTCGCATCTTCAATTGCTTTACGGATTGCTTCAGGTACTTCTTGTGCTTTACCAGTACCAAATCCTACATGTCCGTTTTTGTCACCGACAACAACTAAAGCAGCAAAACGTAGACGACGTCCACCTTTAACAACTTTTGTTACACGGTTAATTGCAACAACGCGGTCTTCTAATTCCAAATGTTTTGGATCGATATAAACCATGAATGGTATTCCTCCTTTTCCTAAAATTCTAGTCCATTTTCGCGAGCAGCTTCAGCTAAAGCTTGCACACGGCCATGGTAAAGGTATCCACCACGGTCAAAGACTACTACTTTAATGCCTTTTTCAGTTGCACGTTCAGCAACTAATTTACCGACAGCTTGTGCTGCTTCTGTTTTTGTTCCACCTGAAATTTCTTTATCCAAGGTAGAGGCACTTGCTAGCGTTACACCCGCTACGTCATCAATAATTTGAGCGTAGATGTTTTTGTTAGAACGAAAAACGTTCAAGCGTGGGCGCTCAGCAGTACCAGAGATATTGTTACGTACACGACGATGTCTTTTCTGACGTGTTTTGTTCTTATCTGGTTTTGTAATCACAATTGTCACCTCTTTAATTTTATTGTACTGCACTTAGGCAGAAACACCAAAGTCTCGAAAAATAGAAGCTGCGGCACAAGTTAAATTTCTTTTGAATGAAGGTAACCTTCTGCAAAATCCTTTTTTCCTGCTGCTGGCTTCTATGCAATTTTTCTAAACTATTTACCAGTTTTACCTTCTTTACGGCGTACATATTCGCCAACATAACGAATACCTTTACCTTTATAAGGTTCTGGAGGACGAGTTCCGCGAATGTTCGCAGCTAATTCGCCAACTTCTTCTTTGTTCGCACCTTTAACAATTACTTGTGTGTTAGCTGGTACTTCAACAGTTACGCCAGCTGGTGGTGTGATTTCTACTGGATGTGAGTAACCTACGTTCAAGACAAGTTTTGATCCTTGTAATTGCGCACGGTACCCAACCCCGATCAATTCTAATGCTTTTTGGAATCCTTCACTAACACCTACAACCATGTTGTTGAAGTTAGCACGAGTTGTTCCATGGATTGTTTTCATTTCTTTACTGTCATTTGGACGAGTGAAAGTCACTTCGTTTCCTTCGATATTCATTTTGATATCAGAAGAGAAAGTACGTGTTAATTCACCTTTAGGTCCTTTAACTGTAATGTTGTTTCCATCTTGAGTAACTGTTACTCCTTCAGGGATCACAACAACTTTATTTCCAATACGGCTCACTTAAAGACACCTCCTTGTAAATTCTAGTTGATTACCATACGTAAGCGATAACTTCGCCGCCGATATTTTTTTCACGAGCTTCTTTATCAGTAACAACACCTTCAGAAGTCGAAATGATTGCGATACCTAAACCGTTCAATACTTTTGGTACTTCGTCAGCTTTGACATAAGCACGCAAACCTGGTTTAGAGATACGTTTTAAGTTAGTGATAACACGTTCGCCGTTTTTACCAAATTTTAGGAAAACACGGATCACGCCTTGTTTGTCATCTTCGATATATTCAACATCACGAACGAAACCTTCACGTTTTAAGATTTCAGCGATGTCACGTTTAATTTTTGATGCAGGAACTTCTAAAGACTCATGTTTAACCATGTTTGCGTTACGGATACGAGTTAGAAAATCTGCAATTGGATCTGTCATGACCATTGATCTTTTACCTCCTTCTTATGCGAATTTACTTTTTTACCAGCTAGCTTTCTTCACGCCGGGAATTTGACCTTTATAGGCAAGTTCGCGGAAGCAAATACGGCAAAGATGGAACTTACGATAAACTGAATGTGGACGTCCGCAACGTTCGCAACGAGTGTAAGCTTGTGTTGAATGTTTTGCAGGGCGTTTGTTTTTAGCAATCATTGATTTTTTAGCCACGTAGTTCGCCTCCTTTAATTATTTTTGGAATGGCATGCCTAATTGTGTCAACAACTCACGAGATTCTTCATCTGAGTTAGCTGTCGTTACAATAACGATGTCCATACCACGTACTTTATCTACTAAATCGTAATCTACTTCTGGGAAGATCAATTGTTCTTTAATACCTAAAGTATAGTTTCCACGACCGTCAAAGGCTTTTTTACTTACACCATGGAAGTCACGTACACGTGGTAGAGAAACTGAAACCAATTTGTCTAGAAATTCGTACATTCTTTCTCCGCGCAAGGTAACTTTTGCCCCAATTGGCATTCCTTCACGTAAACGGAATCCAGCGATTGATTTTTTAGCTTTAGTAATCATTGGTTTTTGTCCAGTGATCAAAGTTAATTCTTCAACTGCTTTATCTAAGTTTTTAGCGTTTGATACCGCATCACCAACACCCATGTTGATGACGATTTTTTCAACTTTAGGTGTTTGCATAACAGAGCTATAGTTAAATTTTTCCATCAATGATGGAGTTACTTCTTTAAGATATTTTTCTTTTAGGCGGTTCATTCAGTAAGCCCCTCCTTCCTTAAACTTATTTATTATCTAAAACTTCACCGGTTTTTTTAGAAACGCGGACTTTTTTGCCATCTACTTCTTTGTAGCCAACTCGGCCAGCTACGCCAGTAGAGTCGATCACCATCACGTTAGAAACATGAATTGGTGCTTCCATCTCAACAATTCCACCTTGAGGAGCAGCTTGAGAAGGTTTTTGGTGTTTTTTAACAACATTCACACCTTCGACAATGACTTTATCTTTTTTCGGAAACGCTGCTAATACAACGCCTTCTTTATTTTTGTCTTTTCCAGTGATAACTTTAACTTTATCGCCTTTTTTAACAAACATAACTGTTTCGCACCTCCTTTGATAAGTGTCTCAAGATTATAAAACTTCTGGTGCTAGTGAAACGATCTTCATGAAGTTGTTTTCACGTAGTTCACGTGCAACCGGCCCAAAGATACGCGTTCCACGAGGGCTTTTATCATCACGAATAATCACTGCAGCATTTTCATCAAATTTAATATATGAACCGTCTGTACGACGAGCTCCTGATTTTGTTCGAACGATAACGGCTTTTACGACGTCACCTTTTTTGACAACCCCACCTGGCGTTGCTTGTTTAACCGTAGCAACGATCACATCACCGATGTTAGCAGTTTTACGACCAGAACCACCAAGGACTTTGATCGTCAAAATTTCACGTGCGCCTGAATTATCAGCGACTTTTAAACGACTTTCTGCTTGGATCACGTTGTGTATCCTCCTTTCAGATTTTGCATTCAATCTATATAGGAAAATCTCGTGTTATTAGATAATAACTGCTTCTTCGACTACTTCCAACAAACGGAAACGTTTTGTAGCTGATAATGGACGAGTTTCCATAATTTTCACGATGTCGCCAACTTTAGCTGTGTTGTTTTCATCATGCACTTTGTATTTCTTAGAATAGTTCATGCGTTTGCCATAGATAGGGTGGTTTTTCTTTGTTTCAACAGAAACTGTAATGGTTTTATCCATTTTGTCAGATACCACGCGACCTTGATAAACTTTGCGTTGATTTCTTTCTTCAGTCATACGCTTAATGGCCTCCTTCCATAATTACTTAGCTTGTTCACGCAATACAGTTTTGATGCGTGCAATCGATTTACGTACTTCTTTAATACGTGCAGTGTTTTCTAATTGACCTGTTGCTAATTGGAATCTAAGATTAAACAATTCTTCTTTTAATTGTTTTTCTTGATCAAGCATTTCGGCAGTGGTTAATTCTCTGATTTCTTTAACCTTCATTCGATTCACCACCCATTTCCTCACGTTTTACGATCTTAGTTTTCATTGGTAATTTGTGAGAAGCTAGACGTAACGCTTCACGAGCCACTTCTTCAGACACGCCTGCAATTTCAAACATGATTTTACCACGTTTTACTGGTGCAACCCATCCTTCAGGTGCCCCTTTACCAGAACCCATACGTACCCCAATTGCTTTGGCAGTATAAGATTTGTGAGGGAAAATTTTAATCCATACTTTCCCACCACGTTTCATGTAACGAGTCATTGCGATACGAGCAGCTTCGATTTGGCGGTTAGTGATCCAATGTGAATCAACAGCTTGCAAACCGTATTCACCGAATGCTACTTCTTTACCACCTTTGGCTTCCCCGCGCATTTTTCCGCGGAATTCACGACGGTGTTTTACACGTTTAGGTACTAACATGATTATTTCCCTCCTTTCTCAGTGTTTTTTTTAGTTGGAAGAATTTCTCCACGATAGATCCACACTTTAACTCCTAGTTTTCCGTATGTTGTATCTGCTTCTTCCCATGCGTAATCAATATCCGCACGTAATGTGTGAAGAGGAACAGTTCCTTCTGAGTATCCTTCTGAACGAGCGATGTCCGCACCGTTTAGACGTCCAGATACTTGAGTTTTGATCCCTTTAGCGCCAGCACGCATTGAACGTTGGATGGCTTGTTTTTGAGCGCGACGGAAAGCAACACGATTTTCTAATTGACGTGCGATTCCTTCACCTACTAATTTTGCATCTAGATCTGGTTTTTTGATTTCCACGATGTTGATATGGATTCTTTTACCAGTTAATTTATTTAATTCTTTTCTTAGGTTTTCGACTTCAGATCCGCCTTTACCAATAACCATACCTGGTTTTGCTGTGTGAATTGAAATGTTAACACGGCCTGTAGCACGTTCGATTTCAATTGTTGATACAGCAGCATCAGCAAGTTTAGTTGAAATAAATTTACGGATTCTTAAATCTTCGTGTAAGAACTCTGCATACTCTTTTTCAGCATACCATTTAGCATCCCAGTCGCGGATGATGCCTACACGCATTCCAATTGGATGTACTTTTTGACCCACTGATTATCCCTCCTTATTTTTCTGATACGACTACCGTGATATGACTTGTACGTTTGTTGATTGGAGAAGCTGATCCTTTTGCACGTGGACGGAAACGTTTCATTGTTGGTCCTTCGTTAACAAATGCTTCAGATACTACCAAGTTTTCAACATCTAAGTCAAAATTGTTTTCTGCATTCGCAACTGCTGACATCAATACTTTTTCAATGATTCCAGCAGATTTGTTTGGTGTGAATTTCAAGATTGAAATTGCATCCGCAACACTTTTACCTCTGATAAGGTCAATTACTAAACGGGCTTTTCGAGGTGAAGTGCGAACTGTTTTTGCAGTTGCTTTAGCTGATGTGATTTGTTCTGCCATTTGGTTTTATCCTCCCCTCAATTAGCGTTTCGTTTTCTTATCGTCTGCAGCATGGCCACGATAAGTTCTTGTTGGTGCGAATTCACCTAGTTTGTGTCCTACCATATCTTCTTGGATGTAAACTGGTACGTGTTTACGTCCATCGTATACTGCGATGGTATATCCAACAAAACTTGGGAAAATGGTCGAACGACGAGACCAAGTTTTGATAACTTTTTTCTTTTCAACCCCTGCTTGAGCTTCAACTTTGTTCATTAAATGCTCATCAACGAAAGGTCCTTTCTTTAAACTACGACCCATGGTGAACCTCCTCTCAAAATGTGCGACACATGGTCAAAGAAATTATTTATTTTTACGACGACGAACAATAAGTTTGTCTGATTTAGCTTTTTTATCACGAGTTTTGTAACCAAGTGCTGGTTGTCCCCAAGGAGAAACTGGTGCTTTACGTCCGATAGGAGCTTTACCTTCACCACCACCGTGTGGGTGATCGTTAGGGTTCATTACGCTACCACGTACAGTTGGGCGTTTACGCATCCAACGAGAGCGTCCAGCTTTACCGATGTTGATCAATTCGTGTTGTTCGTTACCTACTGAACCGATTGTTGCACGGCAAGCAGCTAAGATCATACGAACCTCACCAGAGTTTAAGCGGATCAATACGTATTTGCCTTCTTTACCAAGTACTTGAGCACTTGTACCAGCAGAACGGATTAATTGTCCACCTTTACCAGGTTTCATTTCAATATTGTGGATAACAGTACCAACTGGAATGTTTTCTAAAGGAAGAGCATTTCCGACTTTGATATCTGCATCTGGACCTGAAACAAGTTTCATTCCAACTTGTAGTCCTTTTGGTGCTAAGATGTAAGCTTTCACTCCATCTTCATAGTGTACTAACGCGATGTTAGCTGAACGGTTTGGATCGTATTCGATCGTTTGAACAGTTGCAACAACGTTATCTTTGTTACGTTTGAAGTCGATCACGCGATATTGGCGTTTGTGTCCGCCGCCTTGGTGACGTACAGTGATGCGGCCGTTATTGTTACGTCCAGCATGGTTTTTCAATGGTTGTAACAATGATTTTTCAGGTGTTGATGTTGTGATTTCAGCAAAATCAGAACCTGTCATGTTACGACGACCATTTGAGGTAGGTTTGTACTTTTTAATCGCCACGTTTTTCCCTCCTAATTTAATGAGTTATCTAGTAAGTGCTTATTCAGCAGCTTCGAATAATTGGATTTCTTTTGAATCTTCAGTCAATGTAACGATCGCTTTGCGACGTTTTTTTGTATATCCTGCATATTTGCCCATACGTTTGAATTTCGCACGTACGTTCACGATGTTCACGTTTTTAACTTTTACGTCAAAAGCAGCTTCAACCGCTTGTTTTACTAAAGTTTTGTTTGCACGAGTGTCCACTTCAAAAGTATATTTCTTGTCATCCATGGCAAGCATTGATTTTTCAGTGATCACTGGGCGTTTGATTACGTCTAGTAAGTTCATTATGCAAGCACCTCCTCAATTTGAGTAAGAGCAGTTTGTGTTGCTAACACTTTTGTATTTGAAACAACATCTAGAACACTTACGTTATCAGAAGTTACTACAGTTACGTTTGGTAAGTTACGTGCTGATAAAGCAGCAAAGTCGTTACCATTCTCTAGAACAACCAATACTTTAGAGTCAATAGATAAGTTAGCAAGAACTTGTTTAAATTCTTTTGTTTTTGGTGCATCGAAGCTTAATCCTTCAATTGCTACCAAGTTGTTTTCAGCAACTTTTTCTGACAATACAGATTTCATTGCTAAACGACGAACTTTTTTAGGAAGTTTGTAGCTGTAAGAACGTGGTGTTGGTCCAAAGACTACGCCACCTCCACGCCATTGTGGTGAGCGGATTGATCCTTGACGAGCACGACCAGTTCCTTTTTGACGCCATGGTTTACGTCCACCGCCTCGAACAGCACTACGGTTTTTAACCGCATGTGTTCCTTGTCTTAATGACGCACGTTGCATAACGATTGCATCGTAAACAACACTTTCATTTGGTTCAATTCCGAAGATTTCTTCGTTAAGTGTGATTTCACCGTTTTGGCTTCCATCTTGTTTGAATAATGCTACATTCGGCATTCCTTAGTTCCTCCTTTCTTCCTACTATTATTTAGCTTTCACAGCTGATTTGATAGTGATTAATGATTTTTTAGCTCCAGGAACATTTCCTTTAATTAAGATAACGTTTCTTTCTGCATCAACGCGAACAACTTCCAAGTTTTGGATTGTTACGCGGTTGCCACCCATACGGCCAGCAAGACGTTTGTTTTTGAATACACGGTTAGGTGCAACTGGACCCATTGACCCAGGACGACGATGGTAGCGAGAACCGTGAGCCATTGGTCCGCGGCTTTGGCCGTGACGTTTGATAACCCCTTGGAATCCTTTACCTTTCGTAGTACCTGTTACATCAATAATGTCTCCTGCTTGGAAAACATCTACTGTAATTTCTTTTCCTACTTCATATTCTCCTAGCTCAACATTTTTGAATTCACGAATGAAGCGCTTAGGAGCCGTGTTTGCTTTTGCAACATGACCTTTCGCAGGTTTGTTTGATAAAACTTCACGCATATCTTGGTAACCAACTTGAATAGCTTCGTAGCCATCAGTTTCCATTGTTTTCACTTGTAGCACTACGTTTGGAGTAGCTTCTACAACAGTTACTGGAATTAATTCGCCAGATTCAGTGAAGATTTGTGTCATTCCCACTTTTTTCCCTAAGATTCCTTTGGTCATGAGTACACCTCCATTAATTTTATTTTAATATTATAGTTTGATTTCGATGTTAACACCAGATGGTAAGTCTAGCTTCATCAAAGCATCAACAGTTTTTGGTGTTGGGTTCACAATGTCGATAAGACGTTTGTGTGTACGCATTTCGAATTGTTCGCGTGAATCTTTGTATTTGTGAGTCGCACGAATAACTGTGTAAAGACTGCGTTCAGTTGGTAATGGAATTGGACCAGACACGCTAGCTCCAGTTCTTTTTGCAGTTTCCACGATTTTATCCGCCGCTTGATCTAAAATACGGTGTTCATACGCTTTTAAACGGATACGAATTTTTTGTTTTGCCATCTTGTTCCCTCCTTCGCCTATTTTGAAAAGTAGACATAGCTCCACGAAAATTTCCGTCACGCTCGTTCGTGGCAAAGCGTCCGGGCGTGTCGCAACCTCTCGTTTCTTAGCCGACGAAATCCTATAGATCACGTCTGTGACATTTACGTTTAGGTAAACGCACCTTTGTAATTATAATATATCTAAATCCACAAAGCAAGGCTTTTTTCCTGTAAAAAACAATTTGTTTTCATAAGTTTTCATTTAGATAACTTTAGATGCCTCTTATCCTTAAATGTCACATTTTATTTCTACTAAACTTCCTTCCTATAGTAGTTCGCCTATCTTCAGTTATTCAAAAAAACCGCAGAACCCCCAATTATGTTGGTTTCTACGGTTTTTTATTCTATTAACTATCGGAAGTGATAGACGATCTAAGCCATACACTTTTCTTGAAAAACAAAGTTTGGATTATTTTTTTTAGTTCTGTTCTTGTCGCCAAGGTTGAATATTCGCTTGACGATAGACTTTTGCTTGGTTGATTGAATGGAAGAGTTCCATCTTTTGCTTCACCACTTCTTTTGCTGCTGCGATACATTCAGGATAAATGGCATTTGGGTCCCATAGCTCTGTTGTAGCTAAGATTTCACGACACTTTTTATAAAAAGCATATTTATAGTCGGATGAAATATTGACTTTCTGAATACCGATTTGCACTGCTTTTGCAATTTCTTCGTCTGGGTTAGCAGATCCTCCATGTAAAACTAGCGGAATGGTTACTTTTTCTTTAATACTTGTTAAAACATCCATTTTCAATGCTGGCTTGACATCTTTTGGATAGATACCATGAGCGGTTCCGATTGCCACCGCTAACGAATCGATTCCTGTACGTTCCACAAATTCCTGTGCATCTTCCGGCTTCGTATAAATGACTTCCGATACACCGCCTTCTACTGAAGTACCCGTGTTACCAATCGTTCCTAGTTCACCTTCAACTGAGACCCCGATCTTATGGCAAACATCTACCACTTCTTTTGTTAGTGCAATATTTTCTTCAAATGGCAACAAGGAGCCGTCGATCATAACTGAACTAAACCCACAATGAATCCCTCGCATGATACTTGCTAAGCTATCGCCATGATCCATATGGATAACGAAAGGCACAGCGCTGTTTTTCGCTCGGCTCACTGCATATTGGAAAAACTCATCTTTGGTAAAGTCTAATTCTGTCGGATGGACTGCAATGATTGCGGGTGCATCATTTTCTTCTGCCGCCTCAATGACTACTCGTAAAAAGTTGCTGTCAGCAACGTTAAACGCCCCTACTGCAAAATGATTTTCCTTGGCAATTTCTAACATTTGATTCATATTGATTAACATCGTCTATTTTCTCCATTTCTATGATTTATTGGTTGAACCTGATAGTTGAATGTATTGCTGAACTAACTCTTTTCCTGCTATGACTGTTTGTTGGATGAGAGTGGGGTATTCGATCGTTGGCTCCTGTTGTAGAAGCTGTTGGCATCTTTGTTGTTGCGCCTTCATAAAATCAGAACCAACATTAATCTTATTGATTCCTAACTCAATGGATTGGCGAATGTTGTCTTTTCCCGCTCCTGACCCCCCATGTAAAACTAACGGAAGTTGAGTCTTCTCTTTTATTTCTTGGACAATATCGAAACGAAAACGTGGTTTGTACCCTTTAGGATAATCTCCGTGACTGGAGCCATAGGAAATCGCTAAGCAGTCCACACCCGTTTCATTGATCAATCGGATTGCTTCTGCTGGGTCCGTACACATGGCATCATCTGTAAAATGGTCGCCTGTGACTGCCCCCATATTTCCTACTTCTGCTTCTACGCTCGCATCATACGTTTGGGCAAATTGAACCATCGCTCTCGTTATTTCGATATTCTGATCCAAGGGATACATCGAAGCATCCATCATGACGCTGGAAAATCCTTCTTGTAAGCACTGTTTGACAAATGCGATGTCTTGCCCGTGATCTAGATTAATTGCTACTTCGACTTTGGCATCCTGTGCCATGCGGATGATGGGCTTCGTTAAATAATGATAATTAATGTGTTGCTTTAAGTGATCTTGCAATAAATCTACAATGATCGGCGCATGTAATTCCTCAGCAGCTTGGATCGTTGCTTTAGCTGTTTCTAGATTAAAGCAATTGATCGCCATGACAGCATAGTTTTCTTGATTTGCTTTTTTGAGCATCTCTTTCATTGACACATACATATCAAATCCTTCTCCCTACAGTTTTTAAGATAATTTAATATAAGAAAAATCTACTTCTTCCTCTTCTTCCTCTACGACAGGGTGTTCAGCTGGCGCCTTTTTCAAAACAAACAATAGAATGCCGGTAACTGCAGAACCAATCAATAAGGCAAAGGTAAACTTCAACGGATCCGTCATTGCTGGGATAATAAAGACCCCACCAGAAGGAACTGGTGACCCAATTCCCCACGACATACTCAAACCTCCGCCAATCGCTGCACCAGCTGTACACGAAATGATCACACGAAGCGGATCAACTGCCGCTAAGGGGATAACGCCTTCCGTAATCATGCAAAGTCCCATCGGAAAAGCAATCTTAATGTTGTTTTCTTCTTCTTTTGAATATTTTGTTTGCCGAAATAACTTAGATAAAACCCATGAAATGGTGACACCGAAAGGCGGAACCATTGACGCTAACACTTTCACAGCTTCTGGTTCTTGCACACCTTCCAAAAGCATCCCATCAGCAAACAATGAGGCTACCTTATTGACTGGTCCACCAAAATCAAAGGCAGCCATCCCACCGACAATTGACCCAAAGAGGAATTTCCCAGAACCTTGTAGTCCTTGTAAAAAATCGGTCATCGCTTCTGTTGCCCAAACAATCGGCACACCTACCACGAAAAACATCAATAAACCGATACTAAGGGTCGCTAACAGTGGGATGATCATCATCGGCATCAATCCTTGTGCCCACTTAGGAACTTTGAGATATTTCACCAATAACAGGACAAAGAACCCCACCAAGTAACCGCCTAACATACCACCTAAAAAACCTGCGCCAATGGCATTGGCAATTAACCCCATAAACAAACCTGGACCAATCCCTGGGCGATCGGCAATGGAATAGGCAATCGCTGCAGAAATCACTGGAGCCAATAATCCCATGCCCAAAACCCCTAGAGAAACTAAGGCATCGGGTACAGAATAAGACGCTTGATAATCATTGATGACTTGCCCACCTGTTAAATTCCCAATAGCGATCAAGAGTCCAGCGGTCACAACAACTGGTAACATGTATGAAATAGCTGTCAGTGCATGCTTTTTTAATTGTAGTTGACGAAGCATCCAATTCCTCTCCTTTTATGTTTTACTGAGTTCTTCTTCAATTTTAGTAATCAACCCTTTCGGTGCTTTAATGACCATGTTCGTAGGAATCTCAATCACTTTTTTTCCTTCGAACCGCTCCTTGCCACCAATTTTGATATCTGCTGCAATAATGACGACATCTGCCTGCTTGATCTCCTCCTTCGATAACTCGTCTTCTGTACCAATTGTTCCTTGTGTTTCGATGTGCACTTCATGTCCTAATGCTTTTGCTGCTTTTTCTAATTTTTGTTTGGCAATATACGTATGTGCAATTCCTGAAGTACAGGCTGCTACTCCGACGATCTTCATTTTTCCTTCCTCCTTTTCTTTTAGACAGTTGGTTCTTTTGCTAATAGTTCCATTAATTCTGTTTTACTAGTTGCCTGATTCATTTTTTCGATAATGGTATCTTCTGCTAATAACATTGCTACTTTTTGTAATAATTTGATATGAACGGTATTGGCATCTGTATCTTTTACTGCAAATAAGATAATGACCTTTACAGGCTGCTCATCTAATGATTCCCAAGGGATCGGGGTCTCGACTTTACCCACAACCAAAGAAGTCTGAATGACACTCGCTGATTTTCCGTGGGGAATCGCCACACCGTTTCCAATCCCTGTGATTCCTTCTTTCTCCCGTTGAAAGACATCTGATGAAAAATCATCAACATCTTTGATAATGCCGTTTTCTTTTAGTAATTCACTTAATTCGAGAATCGCTTCTTTTTTTGTTTTCGCTTTCATTTCTAAACGTATCAGTTTTTCTGTAATCACATTTGCGATACTAAATTCTGACATTACCTGTTTTGTAACCATTTCACATCTCTCCTAACATTTGCTTCACACGTTTTTCGTCTTGCTTGGTAAATACTGAGTTTACTAATATCGTGGGAATCTTCGGTGGCTCATTCAAACAAACCGTTGTTAAAATCAAATCGATCTTACTAAATTCCGCTTGGTTTTTCTGGTACTGCCGAGAAGATAAAACAGCAATAATCTCTAATTCAGGAAAGGCTTTTTTTACTTTGACTTTCAATAGTTCTGAAGTTCCAACACCACTACTACACATGATCAATACACGTTTTTTTATTGGGGCTAACTCTTTGTATCTCACAAAGTATAATGTTAAAAATCCAATTTCATCTTTGGATATATGGTTTGTATGAAATTTTTTTTGGACCATTTTACTGACAAATTCTACCAATTGAAACGTTTCCTGGTACTCTAATTCAATGTCGTGCAATAAATCATTTTTGATTGTGATCTCATGTTTTAATCGATACAATAGCGGCTGAATGTGACTATACAAATCATGTCGGTTTCGTTCTTGATCAATCGCCACTCCCATGAGCCGGCTCATCGTAGCAGAAAAAAAACGGGTGATTTCTTCAGCTTCATTTGAGATATTTTGATGTTTAATCGAACCATTTTCGATCCTGGAGGAAATCAAGTATTGAAAAAGATAAAAAGTTTCACTTTCAGGGAGAGTCGTATTTAAATATTGACCTAATTTGAGCATGACTTGCTTTGATAGTTGGTACAGTTCCTGGTTATAATGGATCAACGCCTGATCTTCTTCATCTAAATCCCACGTATCTTCTTCTAAATACACGATCCCTTCACGGAAGCGTTTGACTAAGATATAAATATGAGAAAAAATATTCATTGCACATGGATAGGCAATTCGGCTGACTAGTTTTTGTTCGATAAACTCAACGATCGAAGTAATAAAATTGATATCAAATGAGCTGATCATTGGGTGACTAGGAACCACTTTTTTATCTTCCAATAAATGGATACTTAATAGCATATTCACTACTTTACGAATATGTTTTTCTGTTCCTTCGATACCAATTCGGGTACCTTGTCGTTTAAGTTGGAGGTGGTTTTTCATTAAAAATAAACTGATCTTAGCCAAATCATTACTAATTACCGGATCACTCACATAATACGGATGGAACAATTCATTGATTAATAACTTCTTGGGTGCCTTAAACAACAAATTAAGCAAAATCGCATTTCTTCTTTCCAAAGGTCCTTGACTCGTTCGACTTTCATTATGCGTTGCACTCACATTTAAATATTTATCGTAGTCTAACCGAAATCCTTTGCCTGCCTCTGCCAAAATGATTTCCCCGTTTTCAGACACATCATTTATCTTTTTAATCGTACGGTAGACCGTTTTCGTAGAAACATGGGCAAATTCAGCTAACTCCTGAGCTGTAAGGGATAAGCCATGTTTAACAAAGTATTCGACCATTTCTTTCTCTCTTTTGCTTAGCTGCATTTGTTCAACCTCCTTGTTTATACTATAACGGAATTTTCTGACAACTCATTTTTTGTTCTGTCCATTACTCTGGACATTTTTAAAAGCGTTTACAAAAAGTGGCAAAAAAGACAAAAAACACCGAAGCAGGCAAAAACCTGTCTTCGGTGTTTTACATGATACATCAGAGTACATAAAAGTGATGAATAGACGAAACGATAAAAATAAGTAACTATTGATTGGTGTCAGTAGTTTTCTTCCTTAATTACTCTTAACATGACCAATCACAGCATTTGCTTTAACTACCCCACTAGCATCCATCGTTAGCTTCGCCACTTTTTCACCATTGGTAAAAGCAACGATCAGATCTGATTGTTTGTTTGCCGATTGTAGTGCCACCAAGTCCATGGTTGCAATTAATTGACCACGTGCGACTTTTTGTCCCTCTTCAACGTAGATCGTAAAAGGCGCTCCTTTTAAGTTCACGGTATCGATCCCCATATGCAAGAGAACTTCAATTCCTGATTCCGTTTTGATACCAACTGCATGTTTCGTTGGAAAAATATTGATAATCGTACCAGCGATTGGAGCAAACACTTCGCCATTCGTTGGTAGAACCGCAAACCCGTCTCCCATCATTTTTTGTGAAAAGACATCATCTGCCACTTCTGTGATTGGCATTAGCTTCCCATTTGCTACCGCAAAAATATCTTGGTTTTGTGGATCAACGACTGTTTTGGTTGTCACAGTAGGCGTGGACTGAGCAGTTCCTTTGCTGCTACTTCCATGAATTTTTTTCATTTCATCTGCAACAAATTGGACTTCCGTTCCAACGATCACTTGAATATTTTTGGCATCAATTACTTTCAGACCTGGAACGCCAGTCGCTTTGATTTTCCCTTGATCAACTTTTGCCGTATCTTTTACATACAAGCGTAAACGTGTCGTGCAATTGTCAATGGAAACAACATTCGCTGCACCACCTAATGCTTGATAAAGTTGATTAGCTAGCGTGGCAAATCGATTGTCACCAGTTGGCACTGTTCCTACTTCCCCATTTTCTGCAACTCCAGTATCTTCTTCACGCCCCGGCGTCATCAAATTGAATTTTTTGATGACAAATAAAAATGTAAAGTAATAAATCACACCCATCGCCAAGCCTAATACCAATAGCATTAATGGTTGATTGGCAATAGGTACACGTAAGCTTAAAAAGAAATCAATAAAGCCGGCGCTGAAATTAAAGCCCGCTGTCCAATGGAAGGTTGCTGCGATAAACATCGAAATCCCTGTTAAAGCAGCATGAACGACATACAATGGCCAAGCGACAAACATAAATGAAAATTCTAACGGTTCAGTCACTCCTGTAAAGAAAGAAGCGAAAGCGGCAGCTAACATCAAAGATGCAGTCACTTTTTTCTTTTCTGGTCGCGCACATTGATAGATAGCAAGTGCACCAGCAGGTAACCCAAACATCATGACCGGGAAGAATCCAGCTTGATACATACCGGTGACTCCTTTTACCCCTTCACTTGCCCAGAATTTACCGATATCATCAATTCCAGCCAAATTGAACCAAAAAACATTGTTCAGTGCATGGTGTAAACCAGTTGGAATCAGCAAACGGTTGAAGAAGCCATATAGACCAGCACCTAACGCGCCCATTCCAGAGATCAATTCACCGAAACTAACCAATGTATCATAAACTGGTGGCCAAACAAAAATCAATAAAGCAGAAATAATTGCCATTAAACCAGCTGTTACGATCGGTACTGCTCGTTTTCCACTAAAGAAAGATAACGCCATTGGCAATTTAACTCCGCTGAAGCGATTATACATCGCACCAGCGACTAAGCCTGCCAAAATCCCAATAAATACATTTTTATTATTGATTGCATCAAAAGCGATATTCACTTTTTCAACATCCACTTTAGTAAACAATGCAACAGAAGCACTATTGACTAATGTGACTGGTGCTAAAAAGGCGATCAATCCTGCCAATGCTGATGAACCATCTTTGTCCTTAGACATCCCCAATGCTAATCCAACAGCAAAAATGATTCCTAAATTATCTAAGACTGTTCCTCCAGCTTTGATCATAAAAGCGGCAAAAATGTTATTGCCACCCCAACCAGTCGGATCGATCCAATAACCAATCCCCATGAATAAAGCAGTTACTGGAAGGGTTGCTACTGGTAACATCAAGGAACGTCCCATTCGTTGTAAGTATGTTTTCATTTTGTTCTCCTATTCTGTTGTCCCTCGCAAGCGTTCGATATGAATAACTAAATAACCAAGTTCTTCGCTTGTAATAGACATTTGATATTGTTTAGTTAAAAGTACTCGAATTTTTTTTTGCGACTGCATAACTTCCTGAATATTTTCGTTTGACTATCTCAATAATCTCCTCGTCTAAGACCGCATACTGCTGATTGTGATACCGTTGGATCAACAATCGAAGATGGTTTGCTAAACGAGAATAATTCAGTGCCATTTGTTCGGAATGGATATCGATCCTCAGCTCTTTTTCAATCAACTGGATAATTTCCGACACGATCGTGACTTCGCGAATGCTACGATGATTACTAGTTTGTCCGCTATGACCACTATGGATATGTATCGCTATATAACCCGCTTCATCATATGTATAAGGAATAGCTAAAGTGTGATTCAAATAATCAACTGCCCATTGCGCAATACTAAATTCTTCGTGGTACAGCGCCTCGATTTCTCGCAGTAATTTATTTCGAATAACAATTCCATTACGAATATTTTCAGCAGCAAAAGCAATATGATCCGTTAACGCGATCAACACATGCTCATTCAGCTTTTTCATTAAAACTGTTTCTGCATGATCAATAATGTGTTCAGCAGCAAAAAGAAACTTTTCGTCAATTTGATTCAGCAAACTTTGTAGTTTCATTTGACTTTCTGGCTCCATCACAAACATCCGCTCAATTTCTCGATGAAAAATCAAGTCATTGCGCTTTTTATCGAATCCAACACCTTTACCAATTGCGACCTTTTCTTGTCCATCGTCATCGACTAAGACCGCATTTTGATTAAAAATCTTTTTGATTTTCATAATAATAACCCTTTTTCTGCAGAATTAAAGTTACTTCATGGACCAATCATCCTTTATCAATCTTAAGCTTGACAACAAAAAAAGCATAGAAAAATTCCACCAAAGTCTCCTTATCGACGGAATCTTCCCATGCCTAGTATGATCTAGTCACATGAAAAATAAATATGTTAACGCTTTAATTTTATCGAGGGAACGTTTTTTTGTCAACATCTTTTTTTCCTTTTGTCAAACAAAATGCTTTCATTTACTCAATAAAGTTTAAAATAAGCCATAAAAAAAGCCATGATGTCTAATGACACCATGACTTTTTATTGTCCGAATACAATGTTGCTTACAATTCAGTTGATCAAAGATTAAGCTTTGATTTCAGTAACGACACCGGCACCAACTGTACGTCCGCCTTCACGGATTGAGAATTTAGTACCGTTTTCGATAGCGATTGGGTGGATTAATTCAACTTCCATTGTTACGTTGTCGCCAGGCATAACCATTTCAGTTCCTTCTGGTAATTCAACAACACCTGTTACGTCAGTTGTACGGAAGTAGAATTGTGGACGGTAGTTAGTGAAGAATGGAGTATGACGTCCACCTTCTTCTTTTGTCAACACGTATACTTCTGCAGAGAATTTTGTATGAGGTGTGATTGTACCTGGTTTAGCTAAAACTTGTCCACGTTGGATGTCTTCACGTGCAACACCACGTAGTAAAGCACCAATGTTGTCTCCAGCTTCAGCGTAGTCTAATAATTTACGGAACATTTCAACACCAGTAACTGTTGTTTGAGCTGTTTCTTCTGCGATACCAACGATATCTACAACGTCACCAACGCGAACTTGTCCACGTTCAACACGACCTGTAGCAACAGTACCACGACCAGTGATTGAGAATACGTCTTCGACTGGCATCATGAATGGTTTGTCGTTGTCACGTTCTGGAGTTGGGATATATTCGTCAACTGCAGCCATCAATTCAAGGATTTTTTCTTCGTATGAAGCGTCGCCTTCTAAAGCTTTCAAAGCTGAACCAGCAACTACAGGAACATCGTCACCAGGGAATTCGTATTCTGTTAATAAGTCACGAACTTCCATTTCAACTAATTCTAGTAATTCTTCGTCGTCAACCATATCTACTTTGTTCAAGAATACAACGATGTATGGAACACCAACTTGACGAGATAATAGGATATGTTCACGAGTTTGAGGCATAGGACCATCAGCAGCAGATACTACTAAGATAGCTCCGTCCATTTGTGCAGCACCAGTGATCATGTTTTTAACGTAGTCCGCGTGTCCTGGGCAGTCAACGTGAGCGTAGTGACGAGTGTCAGTTTCGTACTCAACGTGAGCTGTTGAAATTGTGATTCCGCGTTCGCGTTCTTCTGGAGCACCATCGATTTGATCGTAAGCCATAGCTTGGCCGCCGTTTTTCTTAGATAGTACAGTTGTGATTGCTGCTGTTAAAGTTGTTTTACCGTGGTCAACGTGCCCGATTGTACCAATGTTAACGTGTGGTTTAGAACGGTCAAATTTTTCTTTTGCCATTTTAAAATGTCCTCCTAAAAATACAATATATTTTTTATTTGTCTGATAGGTATGTGATAAACCAAAAGTCTATCACATGCCCATATCATCGATAATTATTTTACACGAAACTATATTAAAAATACAGTCTCTTTAGATAATCTGTCAAACAGACGATCTTGTTTTAAGAAATTATTCAGCTTTACCGCCGTTTTTCTTAATGATTTCTTCTTGGACTGATTTAGGAACATCTTCATAGTGGTCAAATACCATCATAAATGTACCGCGTCCTTGAGTTGCTGAACGCAATGTTGTTGCGTAACCGAACATTTCAGCCAATGGAACAATCGCATTAACGATTTGTGAGTTACCATGTGCTTCCATACCTTCAACGCGACCGCGTCGGCTAGTTACGTGTCCCATGATATCACCTAAGTAATCTTCTGGAACAGTAATCGTTACTTTCATCATTGGTTCTAAAATAACAGGACGTGCGTGTTTTGCAGCAGCTCTTAAAGCCATAGATGCAGCAACACGGAAGGCTGTTTCATTTGAATCGACGTCATGGTATGAACCATCGTAAAGTTTTGCTTTGATATCCACTAATGGATAGCCAGCAAGAACACCGTTATTCATAGATTCTTCTAGTCCTTTTTCAACAGCAGGGATGTATTCACGAGGAACGACCCCACCGACGATTGCATTTTCAAATTCGAAGCCTTTACCTTCTTCGTTTGGTGTAAATTCAACCCATACGTGACCGTATTGACCTTTACCACCAGACTGACGTACGAATTTACCTTCAGCTTTTGTTGCTTCACGGAATGTTTCACGGTATGAAACTTGTGGAGCACCAACGTTTGCTTCAACTTTAAATTCACGTTTCATACGGTCTACTAAAACGTCTAAGTGCAACTCACCCATACCTGAGATAACAGTTTCACCAGTTTCAACGTTTGTTTCAACTCGGAATGAAGGATCTTCTTCAGCAAGTTTTTGCAACGCAACACCCATTTTATCTTGGTCTGCTTTTGATTTAGGTTCAACAGCAACTTGGATAACTGGGTCAGGGAATTCGATTGACTCAAGAATAACCGGTGAGTCTAATGCACATAATGTATCCCCAGTTGTTGTATCTTTCAATCCAACAGCAGCGGCGATATCACCTGAGTACACTTTATCAATTTCTTGACGAGTGTTGGCGTGCATTTGTAGAATACGTCCGATACGTTCTTTTTTGCCTTTAGAAGCGTTCAATACATATGAACCACTTTCAAGGACACCAGAATAAACACGGAAGAAAGTTAGACGACCTACGAATGGGTCAGTCATTACTTTAAACGCTAATGAAGCAAAAGGAGCTTCATCGTCAGCTGGACGTGTTGTTTCTTCGTCTGTTTTTGTATCGATCCCTTTGATTGCTTCGATATCAACTGGAGAAGGCAAGTAATCAAGAACGGCATCCAACATTAATTGAACCCCTTTGTTCTTGAACGCTGAACCAGCTAATACAGGGAAGAATTCAACATTAATTGTTGCACGGCGGATACCAGCAATCAATTCTTCTTGTGTGATTTCTTCACCTTCAAGATATTTCATCATTAGTTCTTCGTCTGTTTCAGCAACAGCTTCGACTAATTTTTCGCGCCATTCTTGAGCTTGTTCTAAATATTCTTCAGGAATTTCAGTTTCTTGAATATCTGTTCCTAAGTCATTTGTATAGATTTCAGCTTTCATTTTAACCAAGTCGATGATACCAGTGAAGTTTTCTTCAGCACCGATTGGCAATTGAATTGGATGCGCGTTTGCTTGCAAACGATCATGCAATGATTTTACTGAGTACAAGAAGTCCGCACCGATTTTATCCATTTTGTTACAGAATACGATACGAGGCACTCGGTACTCAGTTGCTTGACGCCAAACTGTTTCAGTTTGAGGTTCAACACCTGACTGTGAGTCAAGTACAGTTACCGCACCATCTAATACACGTAGAGAACGTTGAACTTCAATTGTGAAGTCTACGTGTCCTGGTGTGTCGATGATGTTTACACGGTAACCTTTCCACTGCGCTGTAGTCGCAGCAGATGTAATTGTGATACCACGTTCTTGTTCTTGTTCCATCCAGTCCATTTGTGAAGCTCCTTCGTGGGTTTCACCAATTTTATGGATTTTACCAGTATAGTACAAGATACGCTCTGTTGTTGTAGTTTTACCTGCATCAACGTGAGCCATGATACCAATATTACGAGTTTTTTCTAGCGAAAATTCTCTTGCCATTTTCTTACTCCTCTCTTTATTTAAATCGATTGTAAATTGACTTTCTGCTGTCGTTTAACCCAACAGGCAGAGAGGATCTTACCAACGATAATGAGCAAATGCACGGTTGGCATCAGCCATTTTATGAGTGTCTTCACGTTTTTTAACAGAAGCACCAGTGTTGTTTGCAGCATCCATGATTTCTTTTGCTAAGCGTTCTTCCATTGTGTGTTCACCGCGCAAGCGAGCGTAGTTTACTACCCAACGAAGAGCTAAAGTTGTACGACGTTCAGGGCGAACTTCAACTGGTACTTGATAGTTTGAACCCCCAACACGACGTGCTTTAACTTCAAGAACAGGCATAACATTTTTCATAGCTTGTTCAAACACTTCTAATGGATCATTACCTGTAGATTCTTTAATCAAATCAAAGGCGTTATAAATAATACTAGCTGCAACACCGCGTTTTCCGTCAACCATTACACGGTTGATCAAGCGAGTTACTAATTTTGAGTTATAAATAGGATCTGGTAAAACATCACGTTTTGCAACAGGACCTTTACGTGGCATCCGTAACTCCTCCTTCCGAAATATTCTTCATAGTAATTGCCTTACTCTCTTAACATAGTAAGAACAAGTTTCATTTGTTTAATAATTAAAATTAAGCTTTAGGTTTTTTAGTTCCGTATTTAGAACGGCTTTGTTTACGGTCGTTTACACCAGCTGTATCAAGTGCACCACGAACGATATGGTAACGTACCCCTGGTAAGTCTTTTACACGTCCACCACGTAGTAATACTACGCTATGTTCTTGTAAGTTGTGACCAATCCCTGGGATATAAGCAGTAACTTCAATTAAGTTTGACAAACGAACACGAGCATATTTACGTAAAGCTGAGTTCGGTTTTTTAGGTGTCATTGTACCCACACGTGTTGCTACCCCACGTTTTTGAGGAGAGTTCACGTTTGTTTGAGTTTTCTTAAAGCTGTTATATCCTTTGTTCAAAGCAGGTGAATTAGATTTTTCCACCTTTGATTTACGAGGTTTACGTACTAATTGGTTAATTGTAGGCATTCCTTGTTTCCTCCTTCCCACGATTCGCGTCTAGTTCCACACATCCAGGTGGTTCTTTTTTTGCGATAAAAAATAAATGCAATTCTGCATCTTTATCAAATATGCTTTGATAAACAGTCAGCACGTCTCTTTACCAGAGACCTGTAGATAAAGCACCTTGGTTAGGATATCATGAATAAAGTACTCTGTCAACCAGTGTTATGTATTTTTTTTAGCCATTTGAAATTAAAAAAAGGACGCTATCTTTTTCCAATCATTCAATATAAAATAGCTATGAATAGAGACGAAAGAAAAGGTGGGAACAACAGATGAATTTGAAACAAGCAGCTGGAATTGAAGCAGCTAAATTTGTGAAGGACGGAATGATCGTTGGCTTGGGTACCGGTTCTACAGCCTATTATATGGTAGAAGAAATCGGTAGAAGAATGCGTGAAGAAGGATTAAATATCACTGGTGTCACTACATCGAATGCCACTAAAGAACAAGCAGAAAAATTAGGTATCCCTCTTAAGAGTATTGATGAAGTACCCGTAGTTGATCTCACGATCGATGGTGCTGATGAAATCAGTAAAGCATTTCAAGGAATTAAAGGTGGTGGCGCAGCATTACTTTTTGAAAAAATTGTTGCTACGTATTCAAAACAAGTCATCTGGATCGTTGATGAATCAAAATTAGTGGAGCAGCTTGGGCAGTTCCCTCTTCCAGTAGAAGTGATTCCTTATGGCGCTCAACAATTGATGCGGATCTTTGATGAGAAAGGTTACCAACCTGTTTTACGTCAGACCGAAACAGGTCAGATAGTCAAAACAGACAGTGGTCATTACATTATTGACTTACATTTAGAAGTGATCAATGACCCTGAAGCTTTGGCAACGTACCTTGATCAACTGGTTGGTGTCGTTGAACATGGACTGTTTTTAAATATGGTTTCAAAAGTCGTCGTCGGCTCCGCACAAGGCGTATCAATTATCGACTCACCTCATCAAAAATAACAACCCTGATATTAGTTATAAAAATTAGCAAAAATAGTTCATTTTAAAAACATAAAAAAACTATCTTTTCAATGGACTTTATGCTACATTTTTACTGTTATCTATAGACAGAAAATCATTGCTAGAAAGGAATCACCATGAAGATTATTGGTTATGCACGCACAACCATAAATGATGTTGATCTTACAACACAAGTGGAGCAACTCTCTAATTTTGGTTGTCAGGAGATTTTTCACGAGACATACAAGTCTAAAGATGCGGTGTCTAATAATATTTGTTTAGAAAAAGTAATCAAGGAAATGCGACAAGGCGATACTTTAGTTATCTGTCAACTTCATCGTCTAGGGAAGTCTACTCGTCAGCTAACAGAACTCACACAATTATTCAAAGATCGTGGCTTACACCTAGTTAGTATCCAAGAAGAGATCGATACGCGTACACCGATGGGGAAAATCTATTTTCAACTAATGGAAGGATTAGCCATTATGGAGTGCTCTTTAATCAAGGAACGGACACTTGTCGGGTTAGATGAAGCACGTAAAAAAGGTAAAATCGGGGGTCGTCCAAAAATCGATCCAAAAACAATTAAAAAAATTCGTCGGCTTTATTATGAAAAAAAAGAAACGATCCAATTAATTTCTACTAAATGTGGTGTATCAGTCGGAACCTGTTATAAATATATCAATCTTCCAGAAAAAGAGATTCAGCAATTATCTTAAACGACTGCCTACATCTTGATATTCTTTCATTTAAAAATGGATTGGCGCAACAAACGCAGACTGTCTGCTAAAGACGAATCAACTGTATATAATGAATAGGTAGGTGGATCAATGACAGTGCAGCCATTGATCCACCTACCTCTGTTTATCTGTCACTGTAAGAATTATTTTTGTTTTTTTATCTGTCTATCTTCTGATTTTCCCTTTCATTAACTTCATTTTTCAATGGAAATCTAGTCAAAAAAATTGTACAATAAAGCAGAACTGAAATTTTCAGAAATATAACCTATTTTAAAGGAGAGCTAAACATGCCAAAATTAGTTTTTTCTCGTCATGGTCTTAGTGAATGGAATGCATTAAACCAATTTACTGGTTGGGCTGACGTAAACTTAGCACCAGAAGGAATCGAAGAAGCCAAAGAAGGCGGACGCAAAATCAAAGAAGCTGGAATTGAATTTGATGTTGCTTACACTTCAGTTTTAACTCGTGCCATCAAAACATGTAATTTGATTTTAGAACACTCAGATCAACTTTGGGTTCCTCAAATCAAATCATGGCGCTTAAACGAACGTCATTATGGTAAATTACAAGGATTGAACAAAAAAGAAACAGCTGAAAAATATGGAGATGACCAAGTACACATTTGGCGTCGTTCATACGACACTCTTCCTCCATTGATGGACGAAAGTGACGAAGGTTCTGCTGCAAACGATCGTCGTTATGCAATGTTAGACAAACGCGATATTCCTGGTGGCGAAAACTTGAAAGTTACTTTAGAACGTGCTTTACCATTCTGGCAAGACGAAATTGCTCCAGCTTTACTAGACAACAAAACTGTTTTAGTAGCTGCACATGGTAACTCTCTACGTGCTTTAGCAAAACACATCGAAGGAATTTCTGATGAAGATATCATGGATCTTGAAATTCCAACTGGTCAACCACTTGTTTATGAATTAAACGATGACTTGACAGTTGCTAAAAAATACTATTTATAATAAATAAAAAAAGTGGGCAAGCGATTCAATTGAATCACTCGCTCACTTCTTTTATTAATCTGCGATTGCTGTTTCTAATCCGACTTCGATCATTTCGTTAAATGTCGTTTGTCGTTCTTCTGCAGTTGTTTCTTCTCCGGTAAGCAAATGGTCACTCACTGTCATGATTGCTAATGTTTGGACATGATATTTTGCTCCCAAATAGTATAAAGCAGCTGCTTCCATTTCCACACCTAGCACACCTAATTCCGCTAATTTAAACGTTTCTGTTGAATCATCTTTATAAAATGAATCTTCCGAGAGAACATTTCCTACATGTGTGGTAAATCCTTTGTCTTTTGAAATTTCATACGCCTTCAACAATAAATTAAAATCACTGATCGGCGGAAAATGAAAGGCTTGGAAATTTTTCTCGATCATCGAAGAACTAGTAGCTGCTCCTTGAGCTAAAACAAGATCACGAACATGGACATCTTTAGATAATGCACCACATGTACCCACTCGTATCAATTTTTTCACACCGTATGAATGAATCAATTCATGGGCATAGATCGTCGCTGACGGCATCCCCATCCCCGTTCCTTGTACCGAAACACGTTCGCCTTTGTAGGTTCCAGTAAAACCTAACATCCCACGAACTTGGTTGTAACATACTGGATCTTCTAAAAATGTTTCAGCAATATATTTTGCTCGTAAAGGATCGCCTGGAAGTAGTATTTTATCAGCGATCTCTCCTTGTTTTGCTTCAATGTGTACGCTCATCTGACACTCTCCTTGATTCAGTTATAGTAATACTAATACTTCTTTAATCAATGCCTTAAATGATTGTTTGACACGTTGCGTTGTTTCCACCACTTCTTCATGGTTAAGGTTCGCTTGCATGCCTGCTGCTAAATTAGTGATACATGAAATGCCGAGAACTTTCAATCCGCTATGTGCTGCAACGATCACTTCTGGCACAGTGGACATTCCGACTGCATCTGCTCCCATCGTACGTGACATCCGAATCTCTGCAGGTGTTTCGTATGTTGGTCCAGAATAGCCCATATATACCCCTTCTTTAAGAGTCAAATCTAATTGGCTCGCAGCCTCTTTGGCTACTTCACGGTAAGTTAAGGTATACGCCTCGCTCATATCAGGGAAGCGTGGACCGATCTCATCTTCGTTAGGACCAATCAATGGGTTTTGACCTGTGAAGTTGATATGATCAGTAATCAACATCAAATCGCCAGGAACAAATGATTCATTTACCCCACCACATGCATTCGTGACAATCACCGAATGAGCCTTTAATGCTGCCATTACCCGCACAGGATAAGTGACAGTTTGCATTGAATGACCTTCATAAAAATGGAATCGTCCTTGCATTGCCAGAACTTTTTTACCAGACAAGGTACCATAGACTAATTGACCAGCATGGCCGACAACTGTTGATGTTGGGAAAAATGGGATTTGGTCATAAGGAATCACGATTGCTTCCTCGATTTCTTCCGCTAACTCTCCTAAACCTGAACCTAAGATCAAACCAAAATCAATTTCTTTTACGCCCTTTTCTAGAATAAATTGAGTCGTTTCTTGTAACATTTCGCTTAATTGGGTCATTTACTTTCTCCTATTAACTATTTTTTTCTACAGAAGTCAAGAGGTTAGAAGCCCTGTCGTTCGACTAGCTAAAAAAACAGGTATGCCTGATTAACAAGGCTTTTTCACCTCTTGATTGATACTGTTAAAGCAAGATGGCTCTTTGAACAAAATGATTGACCTATCTTAGTTACGCTTTTTCAGGTCAAATTTTCAAACGCGGTCTGTCATTCCTATTTCAAAAGTTTTAAGAAACTTTCGCCGTTTTCGGTAGCAGGAACATCGAAGTTTTCAGCAATCGTTGCTGCGATATCTGAATAGTAGCCTTGTGGCAAGCTTCCTTGTCCTTGCATTTTTTTGCTGAAAACTAATAATGGTACATATTCACGTGTATGATCTGTTCCAGGGAATGTTGGATCGTTTCCATGATCAGCAGTAATCATCAGTAAGTCGTCCTCTGCCATTGCCTCTAATATTTCGGGAATACGTAAATCAAAATCTTCAATTGCGTGGGCATAACCCACAACATCCCGACGATGTCCAAATAATGCATCAAAATCAACTAAATTAGTAAAACTGATCCCTGTAAACTCTTTTTTCATCACATTTAATAATTGGTCAACGCCATCCATGTTGCTTTTCGTACGGACGAACTCTGTAATCCCTTGACCGTTGAAGATATCGTTGATTTTTCCAACAGCGATAACGTCTTTTCCTGCTTCTTTTAATGAATCTAAAACCGTATGCCCGAATGGATCCAATGCGTAATCATGTCGGTTGCTCGTACGAGTAAAATTACCAGGTTCTCCAACGTAAGGTCGCGCAATAATTCGACCAATCATGTATGGGTCGTCTTTAGTAATGTCACGAACGAACTGACAAATCCGATAAAGTTCTTCTAAAGGAATAATTTCTTCATGCGCAGCAATTTGTAGAACCGGATCTGCGGACGTATAGACGATCAAATCACCAGTTTTCATTTGATGTTCACCATAGTCATCTATAACAGCGGTTCCACTATATGGTTGATTGCAAACAATTTTGCGTCCTGAGAAGTCTTCGATTTGTTTAAGTAATTCATCAGGGAAACCGTTAGGAAATACTCGGAATGGTGTCTTGATGTTCAGACCCATGATTTCCCAGTGACCGGTCATTGTATCTTTTCCTACAGATACTTCCTCCAATTTAGTGGCATAGCCTTGGTGGTTTTTAACCGCTTCGACACCTTCTAATGGGCGAATCGTTCCTAATCCTAACTGTTCTAAATGAGGAATTGTCAAACCAGCTTCTTTTGCGATATGCCCTAGTGTATCTGAACCTTTATCACCAAATTTTTCAGCATCTGGCGCTTCGCCGATTCCTACTGAATCCATGACAATCAAATGTACGCGTTTAAACATGATTATTCCTTCTTTCTTTTTTATTATTGCTATTAAATCAAAAAGGGCGAGTCGAAAAAACATTTCCCGTAACCCACCCTTTTTATTCACTAAAAGTTTATTTTGATTTTATATAATTTTTACCGTTTGCTTTAGGTCCAGATGCTTTTCCTAAGAACGCTACTAACACAATAACGGTTAATAGGTAAGGTGCAATCTGCAACAATACTGGCGGTATCGAAGAAATCACTGGTAATTGAGCCCCGATGATACTTAAACTTTGCGCAAAGCCAAAGAATAAAGAAGCGCCCATTGCCCCTAGTGGATTCCATTTACCGAAGATCATAGCAGCCATTGAGATAAACCCTTGACCTACGATCGTTCCGGCAGAGAAATTCCCTGAAATCGATTGAGCGAATACTGCGCCACCCATTCCGCCAAGTAAACCAGAGATCAATACCCCAGAATAACGCATCGCGTAAACATTGATTCCCAATGTATCCGCTGCTTGAGGATTTTCACCCACTGAGCGTAAGCGAAGTCCAAACTTTGTTTTAAAGATAATAAACCAAGCAAGAATCGCAATTAAAATGGCACAATAAGCTGGTAAAAATGTATTTTTAAAGAAAATTGGTCCAATCACAGGGATTTTTGATAATCCAGGAAATGAGAAATATCCTAAGTTAACTGAAATATTATCAGTTTGTCCTTTTCCATACCATGTTTTGATCAAAAATACACCCAAAGCTGGTGCCATCAAGTTGATAACTGTCCCGCTGATGATATGGTCTGCACGTAAACTAACAGTTGCTACTGCATGTAATAAAGAGAATAACACACCAACTATCCCACCGACTAAAATAGCGATCCATGGTGTCATGTCTCCTAAGGTAGGACTCATGGTTAGATTAAATACTACCGCACTGAAAGCACCCATAACCATGATGCCTTCTAAACCTACATTGACAATCCCACTTCGTTCAGAAAAAGTTCCACCTAAAGATGTAAGAATTAATGGTGTTGAATAAACCAACGTTGAAGTGAGGATTAAAGCAATTAACTCAGTTGTTGACATTATAATTCTCCTCCTTCTTGACTCTGATTTGTTGGTTTCGATTCAACAGTCTCCACAATCGCTTCTTGTTTTTTACCTTGGAAGAATTTCGCCATAATGAAACGAATCAAGAAGTTGATCCCAACAAAGAAAATAATCAATGCAATCGATACATTTACGATTTCAAATGGTATACCGGCACCTGTTTGCATCCCCAAACCACCGATTTTCAAGATACTGAACAAGAGTGCTGAAAGTAAAATTCCAATCGCTGAACCAGAACCTAACAGTGACACAGCCATTCCGTCAAATCCGATGGCTAATGAAGTTGTTTGGACGAAAAAGTTTTGATACGTTCCTAATCCTTCGACTACTCCACCAAGTCCTGCTAAAGCGCCTGAAATCATCATGGAGAAGACGATCGTACGTTTACTACTCATTCCAGCATACTCAGAAGCAAAAGGATTTAGACCTACCGAACGAATTTCAAAGCCTAACGTCGTTTTCTTCATCAATAGCCAAACAACAACCAGTGCAATCAATGCTAAAAACAAACCAGCATTTACACGAGAACCGCCAAACATTTGTGTCAGCCAAGGTAATCTAAGAGAAGCATTTTGCCCAATCAAATTTGAAGAATCTAAGCTTGAACGATACGTATCTGGCATGATGTCATGTAAAGCAAAAGTACTTAAATAAAGTAAAATATAGTTCATCATAATAGTGACGATTACTTCACTTGTACCGAAAAAGGCTCTTAACACCCCTGGAATAGCCGCAGCCAAGGCTCCTGCCAAAGCACCTAAAATCACACAAGTCGGTAATAAAATGACTTTTGGCAGATCAGGAAAGGCAAGTGCTACCCACACACTAACGATCCAACCACAGAGTGCTTGTCCCGAAAGCCCGATATTGAAGAATCCTGCTGAGTTCGCAACAGAAAAACCTAATGCAGTAAAAATCAACGGTGTTGCTTGCCGTAATGTTTCACCAATACTTCTTTGAGAACCAAGGGACGCATTTAACATTGAAGAATAACCTTGCCCTGGGTTATAACCAAAAGCTGCCATCAAGATAGCACCTAAAACTAAACCTAGAATTACCGAAAAAATAGGAACTAGGAGATTACGTATCTTTTCATTGCGATCATTCATGTGCGCCACCAACCTTTTCTAACTCTTTTCTTGCTTCTTCTAAAGAATAGCCCGCCATAAGTAATCCTAGTTCATTTTCAGAAGTTTCTTTTGGATCAACGATTCCCACGATTTTTCCTTCGTGGAGTACCGCAATACGATCAGAAACATTCAAAATTTCTTCTAATTCAAAACTAATCAATAAGACCGCTTTGTATTTGTCTCTTTGTTCAATCAAACGTTTATGAATAAACTCGATTGCTCCAACATCTAGCCCACGTGTCGGATTAGCAACGATCAACAAGTCAGGATCACGATCGATTTCCCGAGCAATAATTGCTTTTTGTTGATTCCCACCTGATAATGCTTTTGCTGGCACAAGTTCATTCGTTGTTCGAACATCATACTCTTCGATTAATTCTCGTGCATGTTCATTGATCAAAGAATAATTCAATAAGCCATTTCTACTGTAAGGTTTTTGGTAATAATTTTGTAAAGCAATATTCTCCGCTAACGTCATATCCAGCACTAAGCCATACTTATGACGGTCTTCGGGCACATGTCCTACACCAGCCTCCGTAATTTTTCTTGGCTTTTTATTCGTGATATCTTCATCTTTTAAGCGAATCGTTCCACTTTCTGCTTTACGTAAACCGGTTAACGCCTGGATCAATTCTGACTGTCCGTTACCATCAATACCAGCAATTCCTAAAACTTCTCCTGCTCGTACTTCTAAACTTAGGTCTTTGACTGCGTCCAATCCTCGGTTTTCTTTAACCACTAGATTTTCAATCGATAACACAACTTCTTGAGGCTGACTTTCTTTCTTCATTGTCTTAAATGAAACCGTACGTCCAACCATCATATCTGCCAATTGTTGTGAAGAGACATCTTTTACATTTACTGTACCAATCCCTTTACCACGACGGATAACTGTACAACGATCTGCTACAGCTTTAATCTCATCTAACTTATGGGTGATCAAAATGATCGATTTTCCTTCTTTGACCAACTCTTTCATGATTACAATCAGTTCGTCAATCTCTTGTGGCGTTAATACTGCTGTAGGTTCGTCAAAAATCAAGACATCTGCCCCACGATAAAGTGTTTTTAAGATTTCTACCCGTTGTTCCATCCCAACAGAGATATCTCGGACATACGCATCAGGATTGACCGATAAACCATATTGTTCAGAAAGCTTTTGGATTTCTTCACGTGCTTGGCGACGATCAAGTACCCCTGCTCGACTTGGCTCACTTCCCAAAACAATATTTTCAGTAACAGTAAATGCATCCACAAGCATAAAGTGCTGATGGACCATTCCGATACCTAGCTGGTTCGCTTTTGTCGGACTTGTAATTTTCACTTCTTTCCCATGCATCAGTATTTCACCTGATGTTGGCTCTAAAAGGCCTGAGAGCACATTCATCAAGGTTGATTTTCCGGCACCATTTTCTCCAAGTAAAGCGTGGATCTCTCCTGCTTTCACTTGCAAGTTGATGTTGTCATTTGCTTTGAACGTACCAAACTGTTTGGTGATATTCCGCATTTCGATGACAATATTTTCTTGAACCACAATTTTTCACATCCTAACGATTTCTATCTAGGCAACGATTAACAAAGATTTTTCATAAAATCTCAAATTGAAGCAAAAACTTCAGGGGATTATTCCCTTATCAAGAGGCTGTGAAAAGAGCGTTTTGACCTGAGCATTAAGGAAGAAAATCTCGAAACAGCTTTTCATGTTTTGAGATTTTTTGACTTAATGCCGAAGGTCAGCTCTTTGAACGCCGTTTAGCAAGAGGCTGTGAGCAGCATGTTCTACTTCAAGAATTAAGAACAAAAAAACGAAAATAGCTTTTCATATTTTTGTTTTTTGGGGCTTAATTCCGCAGAAGTAATGCTGTGAACGCCGTTTAGCAAGAGGCTGTGAAAAGAGCGCTTTGACCTGAGCATTAAGGAAGGAAATCTCAATAGCTTTTCAGCAACATCTTGATAAAGAAACAATCGTTAGTTATTTACTAAACCATAGCCTTGTCAAACAATTGTCCAACAAGGCTATAGAAATTCGTTTGATTATTTTTCAGGAGTTTCTGGTACTTTGATATCTCCTGAGATGATTTTTTCTTTTGCTTCATTCACAGCTTTTTCTGCTTTTTCTGAAAGTTGACCTTTTGTGATACCAACACCGTCTTCTTTCAATCCGTAAACGGTATGTTCCCCACCAGGGAAATCACCATCAGCTGATTTTTGAGCTAAGTCTTCAACAACAGTTCCTACACCTTTTAGAGTTGATGTCAAAGTAAAGTTTTTCTTTTCACCATTTAAAGTGTATTCGCCTTCGTCCGATTGGTCACGGTCAACCCCGATAACCCAAACTTTTTTGTCGCCTGATTCGTTTAATGATTTCGCTTCTTGGAATACACCGTTACCAGTACCACCAGATGCGTGGAAAATGATATCTGCATTTTGTGCATACATTCCTTGAGCAATTGAACGTCCTTTATCTGGCGCTGAGAAGTCTCCTGCATATTGATTCAAGACTTTAATTTCTTTGTTTAAAGCTTTTGCACCAGCATCTACACCAGCTTTGAATCCTGCGTCAAAACGATCGATTACTTCACCTTTTACTCCACCAATGAAACCAACAGTGTTTGTTTCAGTTGTGTAAGCTGCGGCAATCCCAGCAAGATAAGAAGCTTCGTTATCTTTAAATGTTGCTGAAACCACGTTGTCTTTGCCGTCGATAACGTCATCAATAATAGCAAAGTTTGTTTCAGGATTTGATGCAGCTTGCTCTTCAATAGCTGGCTTCAATTTATAACCAATACCAAAGATTGTTTTAAAACCTGCATTCAAAGCTTGGTCAATATTAGGGATATAATCTGATTCATTTGCTGATTGGAAATATTGGAACCCATCATTCCCACGTGATAGATCATGATCTTTCCCCCAAGCTTGTAGTCCTTCCCAAGCTGACTGGTTGAATGAACGGTCATCAACACCGCCCGTATCTGTGATCAATGCTGCAGTTGCTGTTTTTGAACCGCTGTTTCCACCGGTTGAATCAGTTGAATCTGATCCGCTGCCACATGCGCCCAATAATAACCCAGCAGATAACGCTACAGCACTTAAACCAAATAATTTTGCTTTTTTCATTTCTGTAAAGCCCCCTAAAATAATTGTTTTATTTTTCAACAGTCAGCTGACTGAATGAACATGAGTGATAATTCTATAGATCTTTTTCTGTAAAGGCGTAAGGTAATAGTTCTTTAACCGTCATTGCCTTAGTCACACCGTTATCCCCTACTAAAGTTACCGGCATGTCTGGTACACAAAACTCAGCCATTACTTGACGACAAGCACCACAAGGAGAAATTGGCTCTGGCGTATGACCAGCCACTACTAAATGAGTAAACTCTTTTTCTCCTTCAGAAACAGCTTTGAAAAAAGCCGTGCGCTCCGCACAATTGGTTAAACCAAACGAGGCATTTTCGATGTTGACCCCTTGATACGTTTTTCCAGATTCAGTGACTAAACATGCACCTACTGGAAAATGTGAATATGGTACATATGCTTTATCCAATGCTTCTACTGCAATGTTGATCCATTCTTGCTTCACTTCTGTCATAAGCTTCCCCTTACTACTTAATAGCCTTCGCCAGTAGATCCTGACATAATCGAAACTCCTGCACTGGTGCCAATTCTTGTCGCACCAGCTTCAATCATTGCCAAAGCTTCAGCTTCGTTATGGATACCACCAGATGCTTTCACACCCATTTCAGGTCCAACAGTTTCACGCATTAAACGAACATCTTCGACTTTTGCTCCGCCAGTTGAAAATCCTGTAGAAGTTTTAACAAAGTCTGCCCCAGCAGCTTTTGCCAGCTCACAAGCTTTTACAATTTCCTCATGATTTAATAAAGCTGTTTCGATGATGACTTTGACTAAAGCACGATCTTTGGCCGCTGCAACCACTGCTTCAATATCTTTTTGGACTTTATCAAACTGTTGAGACTTCATTGCCCCAATATTGATGACCATATCCACTTCATCTGCGCCATTTTCAATCGCATTTGTAGTTTCAAAAGCCTTAGTTTCAGCAGTATTAGCTCCTAAAGGAAAGCCAATTACTGTACATACTGCCACTGGTTCGCCTTTTAATTGTTCTTTTGCTAGTGCGACCCATGTTGGGTTGATACAAACAGAATAGAAATGGTATTTCTTTGCTTCTTCAATAATTCGCATAACGTCTTCTTGAGAAGCATCTGCTTTTAAGATGGTGTGATCGATCATTCGGTTCAATTCCATTTTTTTCTCTCCTTTTATTCGGTGATGATATCATGTATCAATGTAGGCTTTTCAGCCGAGTCACTAATTTGGATATTTTGATAGAGCAATTCTTGAACAGAAGAAATCTCTTTTGTATTACTATAGATTGTCAACAATGATTCTCCCTCTTTTACAGGATCACCAATTTTTTTATTTAATTTAAGACCAACTGCGTGATCAATATCATCTTCTTTAGTTTTGCGTCCTGCACCTAACATCATAGCTGCAATCCCCAACTCATTCGCAACGAGTTTTGAGACAATACCACTCGATTTGGCTGGCAACTCAACAACATACTTAGCTGTCAGTAATCGTTCTGGTTGGTCTACGATAGAGTCATCTCCACCTTGATTACGGATCATTTCCTTAAATTTGTCTAAGGCTTTGCCAGATTCTAGTGCTTCTTGCAGTAAACTTCTAGCTTCTTCGATTGTTGCTGCTTGATTGGCTAAGACCACCATCTGACTCCCTAATGCATAACACATTTCCAGCAAGTCTTCTGGTCC
Organism: Enterococcus sp. AZ078; assembly: GCF_051714985.1. NCBI lineage: Bacteria > Bacillati > Bacillota > Bacilli > Lactobacillales > Enterococcaceae > Enterococcus > Enterococcus sp. AZ078. Next base: position 42,512 of record NZ_JBIOSW010000001.1, on the reverse strand, counting down.
ATTGCCGTTTAACGTTTCAATTGCTTCCACAACTTCAAGACTATTACCAATTGCTTCACCAAGAGGTTCAGACATATCAGAAATTACGGCTACTGTCTGACGATGAGCTAATTTTCCAATACTAGTCATTGTTTTTGCTAAACGTCTAGCATCTTCAATATTCTTCATAAAGGCGCCGTCACCTGTCGTCACGTCTAAAACGATCGCATCTGCTCCTGCGGCAATTTTCTTACTCATGATCGAACTGGCAATCAAAGGAATCGAATCCACTGTCGCAGTCACATCCCGCAAAGCATAAAGTTTTTTATCTGCTGGTGCAAGATTTCCTGATTGTCCAATAACAGCCACTTTACTCTCATTGACAATTCGGATAAACGCTTCATCAGAAAGCTCGATTTGAAATCCAGGAATTGCTTCTAGTTTATCCAGCGTACCACCTGTATACCCCAAACCTCTACCAGACATTTTGGCAACTGTAACACCCACACTTGCGACTAAAGGTGCTAAGATCAACGTTGTCGTATCTCCCACACCACCTGTAGAGTGTTTATCCACTTTGATCCCATCTAAAGGACTTAAATCAATGACATCTCCTGAGTGGGCAATGGCAAGTGTTAAATCCGTGATTTCTCTATCGGTCATATCTTGATAAAAGATCGCCATCAACAATGCGCTGATTTGATAATCTGGAATTTCACCATTCGTGTATTTTGTAATAATATACTCGATATCTTTTGTCGATAATTCATTTCCGTCTCGCTTTTTTTCAATCAGATCCACCATTCGCATTGCTTGATCCTCCTCGTCTTCATTCGGTATTATACAGGAATTTTCCAAAAGGTAAACCACTTTAGTAAACCAGTTTACTAAGAATACAAAGAGCTACTCACCGCCTTTGTAAACACTTACATAAGCAATATAACGCTGAGTTATCCCTTTGTCAATGTTTTTATGCTCTCACGAATAATTAATTTTGTTTCAAAGACTTTGTTCGGAACTTTGCGTTGCGGGAACTCGATCGTGTCGATCAAAAATCTTGCGGCATAAAATCCAATATCAGAACTTGGCTGTTTCACTGTTGTCAATTGAGGGATCATATACTCGGATAACTTCAACCCATCGAAACCAATAACTGAAATATCATCGGGGATTTTTTTGCCTAATTCATCAATCGCTTGGTAACAACCAATCGCCATTGCATCATTTCCACAAAAAATTGCTGTAAGATCTTTGTGCTTTAAGAGCCGTTTAGACGCCTCGTATCCACCTTGGACCGTCAACTCCCCTTGTTCTACATACTTTCCATTGAAAGGGATTCCATGATCCTTTAGTGCATGACGATACCCGTTGAACCGTTCTTCTAACTGGTAATAGCCTGTTGTTTCTTTGAGCATACCGATTTTGGTATGACCGTTCTTAATAAACAAAGAAACTGCTTGATAAGCCCCCTCATACTCTTTTACGATCAACCGACCATTATCTCTGGTATTCAATCCACGATCAATCAAAATAATCGGCATATTTTTATAAAAACCACTATCTAAAGAATAGTCATCTGGCAAAACATTGGGCGTAGCCAATAAGATTCCATCCACTGAGCGATGAGCCAATTCTTTTAAATACTTGATCTCATTTTCTTGACTATGACGAGAGTTGCAAAGCATGATCACATACCCCAGTGGATTCAAGTAACTCTCGACCCCTTCAATCAATTTAGAAAAGAAGAAGTCAGTGACATCTGGCACGATCATACCAATCGTTTTAGAATGACGATTGATCACATTCGAGGCAAAGTAATCTGGTTTATAATGGTGCTCGTTAACAATATTCAGGACTTTTTTTCGTGTTTTATCACTAAAGCGGCTCCCTTTATTATTTAAAATTTGTGATACAGTGGTGACTGAAACACCTGCCATTTCTGCAATGTCTCGGATCGTTAGTTTCACTTCTTCTCCTCCTTTATGATGTAAATTCTTTTTTAGTTTACCAAAAGCATATAAAAAAGAATAGATAGAAAAAAATAAGAAAAAATCTTTTATTCACTAATAAAAATAAATAGCTTGGAAAGTGCCAATTTCCTAAACTGACTTCTTAAAAACTTCTGCAACTGCCGATCATCTGTCATTGTTCTTCTCTTTCATAGGAGTTTTTTCATTGGCTTGAGTAACTAGCGATTGATCTTTTCTATTATTGATTGCACTAGTTACTTTCTCACTCAAAGAAGACTTCTGACTTTGGGTTACTAAATGATCAGCAGCTATATGTTCAGAATCCCGTTTTTCAATCGCTCCTACCATTCCATCTACCTGCTTGAGAAGTATTTTTTTCTCATCATGAGCTATTTCCTGATCGTTTAAGATTTCATTATGGAGTTCTAGAATCTTTTCTCGAACAGATGAAAAAAGTTGAAGCTCTTTTTGATAACCTGCCGTTCGATCCGTGGCGATCATCGTTGTTAGCTGTTCAAGGAAAGGTTTTTTATTTTCAATAGGAATCTTTGGATCTTGCCTTACTTGTTGCCTAAGATTTAAAAAGTTTAAATCATGTTTATCGACTGCCTGAAAATAGTCTGCCGTATTTCCTTTCATAAGAAGCTCTCCGATATCCATAGCTAGCCTCTGCTCTTCATTCTCTTGCAAATCTTTTTTAGTCAGCGTAGCTTGTTGACTGGCTTTTTCTTGTTCATCCTTGGGAACAGAAATCTTTCCCCCATCCCCTATCAGTTGTTTCTCTTGGCTCTCAAATCTATTTATGGCATCAAAGAGTCCTGTTCTTATCTTTAGAATTTTTTGTAACTTTTGTTCGTATTTAATCATGCGATGATCAATTTGTTGCTCCTTCTTCGTCTTTTGAGAAACCTCTTGTTGGTATCCTAGTTGTATATTTTGAACGTGAGACTTTAAAACAAGAGCAACAAGTGTGGAATCTTGCCGATTTTCTCCACCAACTCGTTGATTTTTTGCTGTTGGTTCCTTTAACTCAGATAAAACGATTACTTTCAAATGTGGAGGGATTCGTTCCTCTTGATTGATTCTTTTAATCATTTCCTTTTCCCATTTATTTTCACTTATAAACTTTTGGCACTCTTTGATATCACTTTGAGCAGTTACATGTTCCTTTTGTTTTTCATTACTATTCGTGGCTTTTTCTATTTGTTCAAAAAGCGGCTGATAGGTTTTATCCGTTGCCACTCGTTCTTTTAGTACTTCTAACAGTTGCTTTCTAATGAAAAATTCCTGTTTGATAACTGATATTTTTTTGATGTTGTTCTTTTTCGCTTCCTCTGAGGGATTAATTTCAGAAATGAGAGCTTTTTTTATTTCTTCTGAATACTCTTTGCTTTGTTTGATGCTAGCTATCACTTCTCGGGTCAATTGTTTGTCACTCATCAGTGCTTTATATGTATCTAGTTTTTCTTGAGCCACTTGTTTTCTTACTAATTCTTCGGTCAACACATTCTTTGTTAGCCAATCCAAATTTGACTCATCTTTGATTCGTTTGAGCAAGTCAATTCGCTCTTGTGGTACATCTTTTTTGAACATCTTATGTAAATCCTTATTTTTTTCACTTAGATCCGCGACTGCTTCTTCAAACAGTATAGCTTGACTATTAAATTTGGCGATACGTGCATCTAAATCGTTATGAAGGGCCTGTTTTTCTTCTGGAGTCAATCCATCTTGATGATCAATTTGTTCTTTCACATGTTTTACTTTAGAATAATCTGCCACACTTCTAATACTAACAAACTCCCAATAGACTGTTTTATTTCTCTGTGAAAGCTTGTCAAGCGTTGCCGCAGGACGATTTTGAATTTCTTGATTTAAGTTGTCTCGTCGCTGATCATTGGGAATCGTATGGGTTAGAAATTCTTTTACCAGTTGTTCCCTCTCTGAGCGAGAAAAATCAAGTAGTTCAAACAGCAGCATGTTTCCAACAAATAGGACATCGTTGTTTTTTTGAGAATGGTAGCCTTTTTTGATCTGAGCAAATTTCTTTGGCTTTTTTTGGTAAAGCTTAATCATAGGCTTGTCGTTCATGATTTGAGTGAACCCGTTCTTAGCATCTCGATTCTTAAGTAAGAAATCAAATTTTTCTTGATCTTTCCATATCAATAGATTTTTATACTTAGACACCAACGTGGGACGATACTGATGCAAACCATGATGTACTAATCCATCTAAGAGATCTAAAAGTTCATTTGTTAAAGCAACATGTTGATCATCTGGCTGAACTTCACTTTTTTCTCTTTTGCTATTTAATTTTTCTCTTTTCGTTTTATTGTTCTGGACGATCCCCTTCGCCTTTTCTTCCCATGCTTTAAATGTTGTAGCCATTTCGACATGGTCTTTTTCTAAATACCTTAATACGTTTTCCTGGTTATACATGGGTAATTCTAAAATAGATTTAGTATCTACTATCATTCTGGTTTGTGTCATCTTTTTATTCTCCTTTCAAGTCACTCAAATTTTTCAATACCATGCTAGTTTTGTTTTCTAAAAAAGGAAGAAACGTTATTCAATTATTAGCTCCTTGAAATACGCCACTTTTCAATAGGAAAAAGTTCCACTAGTTAGCGAAGTGTCTCACTCCTTTCATCAACTTTTTTACGATCTCCATATTCCCATGACCTAGAGTACCTATCGCCTGTTTTTTAATAGAAAGAAAGGGACAAAAATAAACCGAAGAACCCGCAAATAGTTACTTCTATTTTAGGATTCTTCGGTTGCTTTTAGAGTGTGTTATTTTGTCATAGCTTTTTATTTAGTCTCAAACACCCACAATCAAACAGTTATTCTTTGATACTTTTGATGATATAGTACCCTTTCTCTTTATGGACGATTTCAGCATTCCCAAAGGTCTCTGCCATTTTGCTTTTTGCACTAGGAGCCCCTTGTTTTTTTTGAATGACAATGGTTAGTGTTCCACCCGATTTTAACCTTGGATATGCTTCGGTTAAAATTTCGTGTACCACTTTTTTACCGGCACGAATTGGCGGATTGCTGACGATTGCTGCATAAGTTTCTTCATGAACTGCTTCATAGATATTCGATTGATGAATATCCACCTGTTTGATCCCATTGCGGTTCGCATTTCCTTGAGCTAATTCTACTGCCCGAGAGTTAATATCGACCATCTCAACAAATCGCTGACTAGCAAAAGCGATCGCCAATCCAATCGGACCATAGCCACAACCAACATCCAAAATTTTGCCATCAGCTGGCAACTCTTCCCAATTAAAGGTATCAATTAACACTCGTGAACCAAAGTCGACTGTTTCACGTGAAAATACTCCTGAATCTGTTACAAATTGGAAGTTTTTTCCTTTTAATTCAAATGACCATTGTTCAAAGTCATGTTCTGTCGTTGGCTCTTGCGAATAATAATGATTCGTCATATCGTTCATCCTTTTTATATTGTTTCTTGTTTCTTAGTCTATCCTTTTATCAATTGGCATGCAATGTCTATTTTTCCTAGTTTAAATAAATAGTTGATCAGAAACACGAACAGAATGAATTTTGATATGTCATCCTTTTTATTTATTCAGTTAACAGTTATTCACTTAAAAATAAGAGACTTATAACCATTCTCGTTTAGTGGTGGGGTTTAGCCGTGTTTTATGTTAAAATGATTCCATTGATGGGAGAATGCAGGAGGCTATTATGAATGATCCAATGAACTACTACCGTGTGGCAAGAGAAGAATGGCGTGAATTTTATCGTAATGGACAAGCACCTTTGACCCAAGACGAGCTAGATAACATCAAAAGTTTAAATGACCGTATTTCAATGCAAGATGTTCGAGATATCTATGTTCCTCTTGCTCATTTGATTTATCTATACATGAAAGAATTTGAATCTCTTTCATTAAGTAAAGGTCTATTTCTTCATAAATATGTCGAAGTACCGCCATTTATTATTGGAATTGCTGGGAGTGTTGCCGTTGGAAAAAGCACAACAGCTCGCCTGTTACAAACGATCTTATCACGTACATTTAAACGCAGGAATGTTCAGTTGATTACAACTGATGGTTTTTTGTATCCTAATGAAACGTTAAAAGAACGAGGGATCATGAATCGTAAAGGATTCCCAGAAAGTTATGATATGGAGATGTTGATCGATTTTCTTAATCGAGTAAAATCCGGTCAGGAAGAAATAAAAGTACCTGTTTATTCACATGACATTTACAATATCATTCCTGGCGAATATGAATTGATCCAACAACCTGATATTCTGATTGTTGAAGGAATCAACACGCTGCAACTGCCTGCTAATCAACAAATCTATGTCAGTGATTTTTTTGATTTTTCTGTTTATGTTGATGCTGATTCATCATTAATTGAAAAATGGTATTTAGATCGATTCGGTGCCTTACTCGACACCGCTTTTCAAAATCCACAAAATTATTACTATCAATTTGCTATTGGCGATCGTGACGATGCATTTAAAATGGCGCAAGAAGTATGGAAAAATGTGAATTTGAAAAATTTAAACGAATATATCTTGCCTACTCGTGGCAGAGCAGATATAATTCTCCATAAAACTGAAAATCATATTATTGATTCGATTTTCATGCGAAAATATTAGCATTTTAAAATAGTTTATTCTATTTTGAGATAAAATTTAAAGGGATAGGGGTAATAAATGTGACAAACGTTGCCGACATGACAAACGTTGAAAAGATTATCGTATTAGACTACGGTAGCCAGTATAACCAATTGATTACACGACGCATCCGTGATTTAGGAGTTTTTTCTGAATTATTGAGCCATCGGGTTTCTGCTGAAGAAGTAAAAGCAATGAATCCAAAAGGAATCATTCTTTCCGGTGGTCCTAACAGTGTGTATGATGAAAATGCTTTTGGAATCGATCCAGAAATCTTTAACTTAGGGATTCCTGTATTGGGTATTTGCTACGGTATGCAATTGATTACGTATAAGCTAGGTGGGAAAGTTGAACCAGCTAAAAACCGTGAATACGGAAAAGCTCAGTTAGAAGTAACCAGTGACGATGCAGTATTGTTCAATGACACACCTAAACAACAAACCGTTTGGATGAGCCACGGGGACTTAGTAACCCAAGTTCCTGAAGGATTTGAAATCGTTGGTACAAGTAAAGACTGCCCGATCGCATCCATCCAAGACACAAAACGTAATTTCTATGGTATCCAATTCCATGCAGAAGTTCGTCATTCTGAATACGGAATCGAATTACTCCGTCATTTTGCTTTTGATGTTTGTCATTGTGAAGGAAACTGGACAATGAATAACTTCATCGATATGCAAATCGAAAAAATTCGTGAACAAGTTGGCGATAAAAAAGTATTGCTTGGACTTTCTGGCGGCGTGGATTCTAGTGTCGTTGGTGTTCTTTTACAAAAAGCAATCGGTGATCAGCTAACTTCCATCTTTGTTGACCATGGTTTATTGCGTAAAGGCGAAGCAGACCAAGTAATGGAAAGCTTAGGCGGGAAATTTGGTCTAAATATTATCAAAGTGGATGCAAGAAAACGTTTCTTAGACAAGTTAGCCGGCGTTTCTGATCCTGAGCAAAAACGTAAAATCATTGGTAATGAATTTGTGTATGTTTTTGATGATGAAGCAACAAAATTAGCGGGAGAAGAAGGAATTGCTTTCTTAGCCCAAGGAACACTTTATACTGATGTGATCGAAAGTGGAACGGAAACTGCTCAAACGATCAAATCTCACCATAACGTGGGTGGTCTACCAGAAGACATGCAATTCCAATTGATCGAACCTTTGAACACATTATTCAAAGATGAAGTCCGTGAATTAGGAACACAACTAGGAATGCCAGATTCAATCGTTTGGCGTCAACCTTTCCCAGGTCCTGGTCTAGGTATCCGTGTCTTGGGAGAAATCAGTGAAGAAAAACTAGAAATCGTCCGTGAATCAGATGCGATCTTACGTGAAGAAATCGCAGCAGCTGGCTTAGATCGTGACATTTGGCAATATTTCACTGTTCTACCAGGAATCCGCTCTGTCGGTGTAATGGGCGATGGCCGTACTTACGACTATACAGTAGGTATCCGTGCAGTCACTTCTATTGATGGGATGACAGCAGACTTTGCCCGTATCCCATGGGATGTTTTACAAAAAATCTCTGTCCGCATCGTAAACGAAGTCGCTCACGTCAACCGTATCGTGTACGACATCACTTCTAAACCACCTGCAACTGTGGAGTGGGAATAAGAAACAACCCGCTAGAAAAGCCTATGTCATAGGTTTTCTAGCGGGTTTCTTTTAGTGTGATCACAGTTTGGTCACACTTGTGTTTATTATTCTTTTTTCTGTCGATAATGGATCCTTCGTTTCTAAAATCAAATCTATCCTTTGATAAAACTTGTAAACTATACAGAACCAAAATTAAGTTTCAAAACATTATTTAAATCTGTAAAATTTTCTTCTTTTGCAAAGGGACCGAAGAAATCAGGTTCAATCGAAAACATTTTTTCTAACAAGCTTCTATTAATCCTAAAATTATTTTCAATGCTTGATAAATCAGTTAACTTATTCGTTAGAACCAAGTTGAAAATACTTCGGATTTTTCCAGGACGCTTAAATACAATTTCCCTATCCAAGGGTTCTTCTAATCTGTAATTTTTTATAGCAATTTGTCGATAAAAATAGCTATGTTGTTTTGGTGTAAGAAATCCTAATTTATAAGCTCGCATTTCAAGAGCTTGAATGGATACATTGTATTTGGCCTTTAAAGAGATATAACTATCTGGATTTGATATCTTCTTTATTTTTTCTAAGTCTTTTTGAATAATTTCTGACGGCAATAAAAAACATGAAGCAAAATAATCTGCTTCTCTTTCTACTTGTTGTCGTTCATTTTTATCTAACAGAGAAAAGTCAACATACGGGTGTAGTAACAAATGTCCTAATTCATGAGCTAAATCAAAATTTCTTCTCACTGCCGATTTTTTTATACCTAATACAATGATTGGGACATCTTCTGTTGACCATGCACTATAAGCATCTGCCTTCCCACCAACATTTTTTTCTAAAACATAAATTCCTGACTTTTCTAATGATAATAATAGGTTACCATTATCAGATTGAATTTCTAAAAACTTTCTAGAAAGAGTAGCAATCTTTTCTATTTTCTCATTTGTTATTTCATCAAATAAAATTTCAGAACTTTTTTGTCTAAAATCTAATAACTTATTAGGTGGTACATTTAGAAAGCTTTCTAAATAATTAATCACTTTAGAAGCCACATTTAAATAGACTATCTCACTATTAGTTTTTTTTCTAGAAGAAATATCTGCTTTTCTATACGCAACATTATTTTCAAAAAAGGTCTTTTCAACACGGAATTCTTCAAAGAAAAAAGTGGATTTCACTTGCAAAATTTCTTTCATTTGTAAGATATTTTCAAATGATGGTTCTATCATTTGTTTTTCAAATTGCCATATCGATTGTTCAGATACTCGTAGTTTTTCTCCAAGTTCCTTACGTGAAAGACCATGCAACATCCTAATTATTTGCAGATTTTTCCCATAAAACATTGTGCTCTTCCTTTCTTAATACACTGCACTGGGAAACTAATTGGAGATTTCTTTTTCCTCTTTAGGAATTGTATAATCATAATCATAGAGATCACCAATTTCTTCTTTTTCACCAACTACAGCAGAATATTCTTCATCTTCTATAATTATAGACGTAGTTTGCAAATACGGTGTTAAATTTTGAATTATATGTAGTTCTTTTGTTTCGTCATCAGGTAAAACAAGTGAAACTGATTCTATCACTTTTGCCGTATTCGTTTTATAAACCACTATGTAAAAATTTTCATATTTTGATAACTCTTGTTCTGAAATCATTGGTTCTTCCAATGGAAGCTCTAATTGAATTGAGGTATTAGGCACTTTCTTTTGACCTTTACGAACTGAATTAAGGATAGGTTTATTTATCTTAGCATAATCAGACAAATATTTACTTACTTTTTTCTTTTTTTCTTTTGAGAAAGTTTGATTTAATCTATAGTCATTTTTTACGATAAAAAGAGAGGGTTTTTCTCCACCAAAGGAAAACTCTAAATATTCCCAACTTTCGCCTGCTTTTTCGCGTTTATTTTCTGCAAAATTAAAAGTTTTTCTAGCAACACCGTCATCAATAAAGTTCCCTTTTGTAAAAGCAAATCCAGCAGAAACTTTCAATTTTTCTTTCATCTCTTTACGAATATCTAGATATTCTTTGTAACCAAGTAATAACCCATCAACAACCAATTGTGCTTCTTCTGCATTTAGAACTTCATTTGCCATCTGTCCAACTCCAATCTACTTATATTTGAAGCAATTATATCCTATATTTTTTTAAAATTAAACAAAAGAATACAAAAAAGCTGTTTTTTTTAAAGTGAGATTTAAAAATTAAAAAAATAGAAGTCATTATCAACATGTACTTCTATTCTTATAGTTCTAGGCTGAAACAAATACAACATAGCAATAAAATAAATACTCTTTTCTTATTTTCATAGTATCACCTTAGAAGAAAACAAAGACGACAGTTTTCGCAGCCAAATAAGCAGTATTTCTACGAATATGGAACAAAAAAATTCATTTGCTTCAAAAAATAAGATTGATTATGTATTTTAAAATTTCGCTTTAATAAATGATGAAAGTGTCGCAAGTAATTTGTTTATAGCATTGAGCAAAAAGGAATTGTTGAAGAAAGAAAAAAGTTTATGGATTAAGTTGCAAGAAACAGCAACAAGTGGCATTAGATAGATTAATTTTAAATAGAAATAAATTTAAAAAGAACCGTGAAGCCTTTGACATCAAAGGTGCTCACGGTTCTTTTTTTCAAACAATGAATCTTTGTAACTCTCTAGCAAAGACAATCTACTTCCTGTTTTTTATAAATACTATCAAAGAGGATTATCCCATTCATGTGAAGCCACCCAATCAACAAAATAATGGTAGGCTGCATGTATTTTCTTTATAAAAATTACCTGCAGCCTTTTGATAAAATTCTTTCTATCTCCATTTCCAGTCAATCGTTCTAATTTCTTGCCACTCTTATCTTTGACAATCAATTGATTATTCGTATAAAATCGGAGATCCTGCTAAAAATAAAGAACGTAAAAAATCAGAAAAGCTAACTCGATAACCATAAAGTTAATAACTTGTTTTTTTCTTATTGCAGTAATCTTTTCGACATCTTCCCTGTCCAACAGAACGATTTTCAATGGATTATCGGGATGTTGATTTAGATAATTCTCCCAAAACTGTGCTTGGTTCTGACTTGACGGAGCGATTATACTAAGAAGTAAAATACAAAAGGTTAATCCAATGATAAATAGGAAACTAGTCGAAAAATCTTGATAAAGCATACTAGTGACCAAAGCGCCTATAATACTTGCAAGTAATGCAACAGTCAATAACATTTGAATACCTCTTTTAAAAGTGGTATTCAAATACATATTTTGATAATTTATAATTGCTGTTTTTCTCAGCTTTAAGTCCTCGTTACTAAGTTCGGGGAACATTTCACTCACTTTATTTTTTTTCTTCTTTTCCATAGCCCTTCTTTGATTACGTAATCTAAAACCACAAAAAATAAAAATGGGTATCGCTATAATTGCATAAAATTGACTAATTAATCTCAGTACTTCCATTGAGAACCTCCATCTGTTTCCTAATTAATTAGTCCATAATAGCAAAGTACATTAAACTTTTCATTAATATTAAATGAGTAATTTTTACTGCAAACTTACTTGAATTACTACCAAAACAATGAGGAAATATTTGCCTTCTCTAAAAGAACAGAAAGAAGTTTTTCTTCTTTCTGTCCAAATGATTCTAAGATTTCTCTTCACCAATATCCTATCATTTAACAAAGAGCCCATAAAATTAGGTTAACTTTTAACCTATCTCTTCTTTTTGTTTCTTTTATCTGTGGAATATTCATTCACCATTGATCAGCGTTTCCCCTTATTGACCACCTATGTTCAAACTAACAATTTCTCAAAGTTAATAAATTATCAAACACGCTATGTAATTTCTGTTCTTGTTTGTTGATAAAAGAAAATCAAGTTTTGAATTTCTCTTGATTTGGGATAAATAGAAATACCAAATATAGGGATATTAAACTGTCTGTTCAGCATCGTATTGGAAACAATACAATCATAATTTTCCTTATGTAGCATCTGATCTGTAACTACCGGGGTTTTGCTGGCTACAAAACGATATCGTCCTCCTAGATAAAGCTCAAGCTTTGCAATAATGTAGCTAGCATATTGTTCAGAATTGGTTACAATCAACGCCCTAATTTGTTTACTCGTTTCAATCTTTTTTAGTAGATCATGCCAGTAGACAAGTAACAAAGCGACTAGTTTTCTGGTAAATTCGTCATTTTTCATATACTTTAATAACTCTTTTTGATCCTTGTTAATTAAATAATTCTTTAGTCCTACTTGAATACTTTCGATTTCTGGAAGTATCTGTTTTAAAAACTGATGATGTTTATCATATAAAATAAAAGAAAGATTTTCCATATAGTCGCCATCATTAATTATTTTATAGCAGATTTCTTGTCGTTCTTCACATTTGATCTGATATTTTATTTCCAAATAATCAAGCAATATCCCAACCATCTTTGTTAAATAAGGTTTTTGTTGGTAGTCATCGCTGCTGTTCTGTATATCCAGTAGCGAACAAACAAACGGCTGTTCAAAGATGTATTTTATCAGATCCTGATCCTCTTCGAGAGATAACCATAAAGAAGTATTTTGTTTCTCATTTGATTCTAGGCATAAAAGATTATTCTGCTCTTTTTCAATGAATTGTTTTTCATTTTTTACTTGGTAAATTTTCATAGCAATATAAAATAAAAGCTGATTATGTTTTCGGTGTTCCAGTTTACGAATTATATCTTGAAGTTGATTATTCGTTATGTATTTTAAGTATAATTGACGACTTTTTTGACAAATTTCTTCATTGAAGGCCTCTTCTAAACACACATATTTTTCTAAAAGTAACTGGATCGTCAACTTTTCAATTAATTGTGTATTTCCCGTTAATCGAATCAATCCTCGAATTCTTAAGTGATATTGCTCTAAGGAAAGGTTGATGCGCTTCACCATTCGTCTTAGAGTGCTCTCTGAAATAAATAGTTGTTCCGTTACTTCCAAGTAGTTCGTATATTTATTTAACACGATTGCTTCTAAAAATTGATACTCAATCGATTCATTCATAATAATTCGGTAAATATATTCTTCTGTGACATGAGGAGCAATTTCTGCAAATATCCCATTCTCACGATCAGTATGTATATTAATTTCTTTTGCATAAGAATCGATATCCATCAAGTCATTTCTCAATGTTTTTGAAGAACACTTTAATTGAGATTCTAAATCTTGAAAGCGATAGGTTTCTCCTTCAAAAAGCAATTCCAGTAGAAGTAACTGCCGTTTCATTTTTTTCGATAAAATATTTAACATTTACTTCCTCCCCTCTTTTTACCAAATAGAAAAAAGCATTCACTTTTTTCTATTTGAATGTTCCTATTTATATTTTAAAGAAAATTTTTAACGAATTAGAATTTTTTTTTCAAAAAAATAGTAAAAATGGGTATAAAAAATATGAAAAATAAGCAATCCTATCTACCAATTTTATAAATAGATCATCTATGGCCTTTTTTTGCCCTTAGACCTTGCAAATAAACAGAATGCTGATCTTGCCAACAGAAAATAGTATCATTCGCCTTCTCATTTTAAAAAATAACTAAATAAATTATTTTAGCGAAATAAATTATTTGATTGAAACATTTATTCAGTAAAATAAACTGCTAAAATTAAGTATTTTATGCTTTATTTTTTTTATATTTAAATTTATACTGTTTTTAAAGCAATTAATTAATAACAAAAATTAATAAAAAAAGGCATATATTATACCATTTTAAATGATTAAAAAACTATTTTTATCATAAATGTACTTTTTTACGTCATAACTGTTAGATGGGAGTGTCCAAGGTGAAGAAAACAATTATTATAGTTAGTAGTTTTTTAGGTTTAATTGCTTTATTTTTTATGATTGAATACTTTGCTTCTCCTGTAAAAGATGTTACTTCAAAAGCTGAAATGAAAATGACTACTGGAGCCAAGATGGAATATGTGCCAACAAAAGATGAACTAGTAAAAATTGAAGGAGATCAACTTCAATTACTGGGCATTTACACAGTAGTTGGTATCCATTTCGACAGACATTCTTATGTGACGTTAGCAAATGCCGAACAAGAAGAAATCAACTTTTCTATTTCAATTATAGACAAACAAAAACAGACATTTTCAATCCCCGCCATACAATTCTCACCTCAAAATTTACAGCTCTCTGATTCTTTTGGCTTAGCAAAAAAAGAAGCACGCTACTTTGCTTATAAAAAAAATTATCCTGTCGCAAGTGCCACTCATACAACAGACTGACCAATTAAATATACCTTGTAGGGGTATATTTAATTGGCTTTTATCTTTTTCAATGGAAAGAACCTCGAATAACTTTTCTGTTTATTCTTTTTTTCTTCTCCCACTCGACCATTGATCTTTTATACTAACTATTTAATTCGAGACGGCTTGTTTCCTTTGTTTTTCGTCATTTTTCCTAATTTATTTGATCCTTCTTGTGAAGAAAATAAACAAATTATTAAATCCGTTATTTTAAAAAGATAAAATAACACTATACTCAAAAGCTAAAAGTTATTTAATCAGATGGATTAATCTATATAAATTGTTGTCTGCCTATTCATTTAATATTTATACAAAAATATTGTATACCTGCTTTTATCGATAGGTTGGAACTTTTCGTTTTCGTTATACCCTGTGGAAAACTTTCAGAACAGATTACCTCTCTGATACGTATCTGTGTATAATTAGATACAACGAATCCCGGATCTTTCAATTCTTTAGACTGAAAGATCCGGGATCAAAAATAAACGCTTCTTACTTCTTTAATGCTACAACAAATGGAATCATCATAGATAACAAAATAACCAATAAACTACATTGCCGATGATCTATATAGATAAGGATCGTTATCATGCTCGTAGTTAGACCGATATTCAATTTTTTTTGATTGATCATAAGCATCCCTCTTCAAGGAAGATTTTCCTCTAGAAGTTCGACCATTTTTTTATCTTTTTGTTATATTTCTCTTAATTTTTTTGAACATCTTTAATTACTATATTGAGATTCGATTTTACGGCTAGGAATCAGCCAACCAAGTAAAATCACAGCATTCGTTACTAAAACAGCTATTGGTGTAATGACATAGCCTAAAATAATTCCTAAAATATTTAACCCAATTGACCAGTAGGATTTTCGATAGTTATCTAGTAATTCTTTGATATTCTTTTTATTTTTAGGATCAGACTGAACCAACTCTCTTGCTAAAATATAGTAAGCAATATTAGCTCCTAAAGTTACTGCACCGTATGTGATTTCTGGCGCTAAACTATGACTATACTCGCTGATCCAAGACGTGACAAAGGGAAAAAATGATAAAGCAAAGATAAAAAAGCTATTCGCCCATAAAACTCGCCAATTTACTTTATGAACGACTTGAAACATATGATGATGATTATTCCAATAGATGACCAATGTAAAAAAGCTGACAATATAGATCATAAAACGATATCCTAAGGCACTTAGCGCTTGCCAAGTGTCAGTGTTCGGCTGGTGAAGCTCTAAGACCAAGATAGTCATAATGATTGCGATAACTGCATCGGTAAAAGCTTCTAAACGATTTTTTGGCATATTTTTGCCTCCTTTTCTGACTTATTGTAGTAAAGATAGCTAGAAAAAAGCAACTAAATCAGTCTATAGTTGGAGGTAACGCTCACTTTATACTGCTATACTCAATGAAACAAGAGGATTTAACTATCGTAGTTCTCTAATAAATAAGCTAAGTTCTAAGTACATTTTTATTAAATTTAACTTATTTTGGGAACTAGAAAGAAATGAGGGGTTTGTATGGGACAAAGAAATACTTTTTCAACTATTTTCATGCTAGTAATGGTATTCATTATAGGTAGTTTTGTAATTAGCCTTTTTACTAGTATTTTATGGTTTGCAATTAAATTACTCATTCCTATTGCAATCATTATTTGGCTAATTCGTGTAATTTCTGGAACAAATCGTCGACATCATCGAAAATATTACTAATATTGAAAAAAGCAGCACACGACAGATTCCCCAGTCTTGTGCTGCTTTTTTCGTTGTATTTTTTGTCAGTTGTTCCAAATGATATATCATTTGACGGTATTACCCTAAAGCTACATCTAGTACCATCATAATGATAAAACCTAACATCACCCCAAAAACGGCAAAATGTCGTTTACTTGATAATGTTTGTTGGGCTTCGGGAATTAATTCCTCAACAACCACATAGATCATCGCACCTGCTGCAAATGCCAGTGCATAAGGTAAAAGGATGGTTACTCGTGTCACTAGCACCGCACCAATCACACCTGCGATCGGTTCAACAATACCTGAAGCTTGTCCATATATAAATGCCTTTGTTCGACTCAATCCTTCTTGTCTTAAAGGAATCGAAACAGCTGCACCTTCCGGAAAATTCTGAATTCCAATACCCAATGCAACCGAAATGGCTGCCAAAACGGCCGCTGTTGGATTATCGGCTGTACTGGCAGCCCCAAATGCTACCCCTACAGCCAAACCTTCAGGGATATTGTGCAAGGTGATCGAAAAAACTAATAAGATTGTTCGTTTTAAATGCGTAGGTAGACCTTCTTTTTCGTGCTGTGGGCCAAAGTGCATATGGGGAAGCGTTTTATCAGCGATATAAAGAAAGACACCACCTAATCCAAAACCAATACTAACGACCAGCCAAGCGATATCGCCATTTTCTTCAGCTTTTGTAATCGCAGGATCAAGCAATGACCAAAAACTAGCAGCAATCATGACCCCCGAAGCAAAACCAAGCATGAGATTCAATACTTCTTTTTTGATTTCTTTAAAGAAAAATACCAACCCAGCCCCCAGAGCTGTCATAAAATACGTAAATGCTGTCCCCGCTAATGCTTGTTGCCACGGGGCTAAGCTTAGTAGCCATTCTGTCATTTTATTCTCCTTTCGTGCCTTTACTTATTACTCTAGCATATTCAAAAAATCATGACTACTGTTTGTGTAAAAAAGCGAATCAGTTGGGCTTTTATTCTTAAAGCACTATACTTTAATTAATAAAGTTACGAAATTTTATCATTCATTTGATAAAGGAGTGGGAGAATATGGCAACAATCAATGCTGGTATCGCAATGGTCAAAGTAATGGAAAGTTGGGGAATCGAGCATATTTATGGGATTCCTGGCGGTTCGTTTAATTCAATCATGGATGCTCTTTATCATGAAAAAGATCAAATAAAATATATCCAAGTACGTCACGAAGAAGTAGGAGCGCTAGCCGCAGCAGCCGATGCGAAACTAACAGGAAAAGTTGGCGCTGTTTTTGGTTCTGCTGGACCAGGTGCCACGCATTTGATCAATGGTTTGTATGATGCACAAATGGATCATGTTCCAGTTGTTGCGTTGCTTGGACAAGTTGCAACTACTGCTATGAACTATAACTCTTTCCAAGAATTAAATGAAAATCCAATTTTTGCAGATGTTAGTGTCTATAATCGAACAGTTATGACACCTGAAAGTTTACCTCATGTAGTGGACGAAGCAATCAAAGCAGCCTATGAAAATAAAGGAGTAGCTATTGTAACCATTCCTGTTGATTTAGGTTTTGCAGACATTGAAGAAGAGAAAATATCTAACGCAGCTACTCAT
Source organism: Enterococcus sp. AZ078 (assembly GCF_051714985.1). Classification (NCBI taxonomy): domain Bacteria; kingdom Bacillati; phylum Bacillota; class Bacilli; order Lactobacillales; family Enterococcaceae; genus Enterococcus; species Enterococcus sp. AZ078. Next base: position 24,700 of record NZ_JBIOSW010000001.1, on the reverse strand, counting down.
AAAACAGGTACTATCCTTCCTGATGAAAAAGATGTAATTGCTGCTCTTCCTTTTATTGAAAAAGCTAAAAAGCCTGTACTTTACATTGGACAAGGCACTCGTAATGGCTTTTCACAAATCAAAGATTTTACAGAACACTTTTCCATGCCAGTTGTTGCTTCTGTTTTAGCGAAAGGCATCATTCCAGATAACTATAAAAACTTTCTAGGCTTTGCTGGACGTGTGGCCACAAAACCTGCAAATGAAGCATTAGCAGAGGCCGACTTGATTTTATTTATGGGTAGTGACTTTCCTTTTGGTCGTGCGTTCTTTAACCCAGAGGCTGAATTTGTCCAAGTGGACATCGATGCTTCAAAATTTGGTCGAAGACATGCTACCTCTCATACCATTTTAGGGGATGCCAATACCACATTAGCTAGATTAACACAGCTGGGCGAACCACGTCCTGAAGATCGCTGGTATCTAGCCAACCAAGAAAATAAAGCGAATTGGGTAAACTGGTTAAACTCATTCGCTGACCTTGAAGACCAACCGATTCGTCCTGAAGCTGTTTATAAAGAAATCAATCGGATCGCTGAAGAAGATGCGATTTTTGTAACAGATGTTGGGAATACGACAATCCATTCCATTCGATTATTAGACATGAACGGCAAACAAAAACACACGACCTCTGGTTGGTTCGCTACAATGGGGAATGGTGTTCCAGGTGGCATTGCCGCACAATTAAGTTATCCTGATCGACAAGTCTTTACTTTAAGCGGTGATGGTGGTTTTGCAATGGTGATGCAAGATATCATTACACAAGTGAAATACCAACTACCGATTATTAATGTGGTTTTATCGAATACATCGTTTGGGTTTATTGAAGCAGAACAAGAAGATACTGAACAGAAAAAATTTGGTGTGTTTTTAGAAGAGGCTGACTTCGGAAAAGCGAGTGAAGCACTGGGAGCTGATGGTTTCACGATTACTGAGTATCACCAATTAAGACCTGCATTTGATGCAGCTAAAAAATCCCAACGACCAGTAGTAATTGATGTAAAAATCAATAACAAACGTCCTTTACCGGTTGAAGATCTTCATCTTGATCCAAGAAAATATACAGAAGAAGAAATCAAACAATTCAAAGAAAAATACGAAGTGCATGATTTACCTGTATTGAATGAATTATATGAAAAAAGGAAATAATTGAACCTCTACTCTTTGAGAGATTCAGACATATCAACTATAAAAAAAGAAGCAACCAGGAAAATTCAGCCTGATTGCTTCTTTATATACTTTACTTTGTTTATCTGAACGCATATACGATATGGTTGATCCCAAAGATCATAAAATAAAAACCGACAAGAAAACTTAAAGTCAAAGCGGAGGAAATAGGATTAAACAATAGTATACATCCTAATACCACACCCAAAATATTGATGATTACTGTAAACCAATAGTAGCCTGTGCTATAACCTTTCGCTAAATCAGCTGTAAATAAAGCTAAGATAGAATCGGCAATAAACCAAATGGCAAAAACAAACGGTAAAGCAACTACTCCTGCACCAATATTGAACAAGAAGAAAATCCCGACTAAAATATCAATGATACCAATAACCAACGGCATTTTCCCTTTATATCCTGTCAATTCTTTCATGCGATTTCGTACAAATAATTCAAAAATTCCTTTTAAAAAGGCAAAAATAGCAAAAACAACGACAATCGCCACTAAATTACCAACAGGATCTTGAAAAGAGATTAATGAAACAAGGACAAATAAAATCCCTAAAATTAATGATCCCCAGTCTAGTGTTTTTCTTTCATTCATTTTCATTCCAACTTTCATTTTAATCTATTATTATACTAACGCTCACTTTAAATAACGTCAAAACATATGCTGGTGATGAAAAGCAAAAGTAATTTCTTTTCTGATCAGCTTTTGCTGCTATTATTTTTAGTAAAAGCTACTACTTCTTATAATTTGCGTATATTCATTACCAACTTATTCTTCTACTAAATAATAAACATTTTGTCTTTCTTAACCACTTTCGAATCTCATCATTGCTTCATAGGTACAATTTTTTCCATTCTTTCATGAGTTTTTGTCGTCATGTTCCACGTGAAACACAAAGAATAATTGATTACCTTGAAACTTTCTCTTTTCCCCTATATAATTCTAGGAGGCTCGTTAAATATTATAAAGATAAAGTGAGGAAAAAAATTGATTACTGTAAATGATGTAAGTTTGCACTTTTCAGACCGCAAACTATTTGATGATGTTAATATTAAATTTACTCCAGGAAATTGCTATGGCTTAATAGGTGCAAATGGTGCAGGTAAATCAACGTTCCTTAAAGTATTATCAGGAGACTTACAACCTTCTACGGGGACCGTTTCCATGGGACCAGATGAGCGAATGGCTGTATTGAAACAAAACCATTATGACTATGAAGAATATACAGTTTTAGAAACAGTTATTATGGGACATAAACGTTTATACGAAGTTATGAAAGAAAAAGACGCTATCTATATGAAGGAAGATTTCACTGATGAAGATGGTATCCGAGCAGCTGAATTAGAAGGCGAGTTTGCTGAATTAAATGGTTGGGAAGCTGAACCTGAAGCTGCTGTTTTACTACAAGGACTGAATATTCCAGAAGAATTGCACCATCAATTGATGAGTGAACTTACTGGTGGTCAAAAAGTCAAAGTACTTTTAGCTCAAACATTGTTTGGTAAACCGGATGTGTTACTCCTTGATGAGCCTACGAATGGATTAGATATCCAATCCATCAACTGGTTAGAAGAATTTTTAATTGAATTTGAAAATACGGTTATCGTTGTTTCTCATGACCGTCATTTCTTAAATAAAGTATGTACCCATATGGCAGATTTAGATTTTGGAAAAATCAAATTATACGTTGGTAACTATGATTTTTGGTTAGAATCAAGTCAACTTGCTGCAAAATTACAAGCAAATGCCAATGCCAAAAAAGAGGAACAAATCAAAGAACTACAAGAATTTATTGCTCGTTTTAGTGCGAATGCTTCAAAATCTAAACAGGCAACTTCTCGTAAGAAAATGTTAGAAAAAATTACTCTTGACGATATTCAACCTTCTTCACGTCGTTATCCATTCGTTGGATTTAAACCAGAACGTGAAATTGGTAATGATCTTTTACAAGTCGAAAATGTGAGTGTAACGATCGATGGTAAGAAAATATTAAATGATATATCATTTAACTTAAGTAAAGAAGATAAAGTTGCGTTCGTTGCTGAAAATGATATTACAACAACCACTTTATTTAAAGTAATCATGGGTGAGATCACTCCTGATACTGGAACTGTAAGATGGGGCGTAACAACGAGCAATTCTTATCTACCAAAAGATACAACGAAAGAATTTGATAATGAATTGACGATCTTAGATTGGTTACGTCAATACGCAAGTAAAGAAGAAGACGATAATACGTTTTTACGAAGCTTTTTAGGACGCATGCTGTTTTCTGGAGAAGAAGTATTAAAACCTGTCAATGTCCTTTCTGGTGGTGAAAAAGTGCGTTGCATGCTTTCTAAAATGATGCTTTCTAAAGCAAATGTCTTAGTTTTAGACGATCCTACGAATCATTTAGATCTAGAGTCGATTACAGCACTAAACGATGGCTTGATGGCCTTTACTGGCTCTATCCTTTTTGCTTCACATGACCATCAATTTATCCAAACATTGGCTAATCGTATCATTGCCGTTTCTGATAAAGGTGTTATCGATCGAGCAGATACAACCTATGATGAATTTTTAGAAAATAAAGATATCCAAAAACAATTGGATGAGCTTTGGAAATAAGACAACATCATTGTAGACTTAAGAAAATAGCCTATCGGGGGCATCTCATCAGTCGGTGAGATGTCCTTTTCTTCTACGATAAACACTGTCTTTCACAACTACCAAGACACCTTCGATCCATTTACTTTCTATATTCATCATTTTCTCTTATTTCGCTTAATCAACCGCTTTATTTTTTCTGATGTGTAAGCTATAATAGAAAATGAAAAAGGGATTGCGCAAACAATCCCTTCATCAGTAACTCGTGCCGTTAAAAAGACGGTAGCCTTTTTAGAATGGTGACCATCTAAAACTTCTGCTAAAAGTGATTTAGATGGTTATTTTTTTTGGTCTTTTTTGTCAATTAACAACAACACAAATGTCGCAAATGCGAGCATGAGTTGTATTGCTTCATATACTGACAACTTTATTCCTTTCCAGGGACAAAGCTCTTAACCATAAGCATCACCCCTTATCTAAGAGATTAGCTACCATCTTTTACACTCCACGAATTACTGGTTTTATTGTAGCAAACTTAGCGAAAACTTACTATCAATATTAGCTTTAACTTAAAATAAAATAGTTATTTTTCAGCTGATAGTTAGTTGATTTGTGTATCGTATGCCTCATTTTTTTTTTAAACTATTTAATCTATTTTCTTAATGGTTTTAAAAACTTTTTTTCAATCAACCGCTTTACTTTTTTCCAATCGATAAGCTATAATGAACAGTGAAAAAGGGATTGCGCAAACAACCCCTTCATCAGTAATTCGTGCCGTTAAAAAGACGGTAGCTTTATTTTTTGGGTATATATACCATCTAAAAACTCTGCCAAAAGTGATTTAGATGGTTATTTTTTTGGTCTTTTTTGTCAATTAGCAACAGCACAAATGTCGCAAATGCGAGCATGAGTTGTATTGATTCATATACTGACAACTTTATTCCTTTCCAGGGACAAAGCTCTTAACCATAAGCATCACCCCTTGTTCAAGAGATTAGCTACCATCTTTTACACTCCACGAATTACTGGTTTTATTGTAGCAAATTTAGTACAAACTTACTATCCTCATTAACTTTATTTTTAAATAATAATGTTATTTTTTACCTGACATGTATTTGATTCGTGTGCCTTCATTTTTTTAATCAACCGCTTTACTTTTTTCCAATTGATAAGCTATAATGGATAGTGAAAAAGGGATTGCTCTAACAACCCCTTCATCAGTAATTCGCGCCGTTAAAAAGACGGTAGCTTTGTTTTTAATGTGATAACCATCTAAAAACTCTGCTAAAAGTGATTTAGATGGTTATTTTTTTGGTCTTTTTTGTCAATTAACAACAGCACAAATGTCGCAAATGCGAGCATAAGTTGTATTGATTCATATACTGACAACTTTATTCCTTTCCAGGGATAAAGCTCTTAACCATAAGCATCACCCCTTGTTCAAGAGATTAGCTACCATCTTTTACACTCCACGAATTACTGGCTTTATCATAGCAAATTTAGGAAGTACTTACTATCGACAAAAAATTTAACTTAATATAAATTAGTTATTTTATATTCTAAAAAAGAACCACTCGAAGAATATTCTTTTTCTTCTGAATGGTTCTTTTTTGGAGCATTTCTTCTACAATGACTACAATTTTTTATCGAGTGATTCCCATTGAGAATATCGCAATACATCCATATCCTGTATGGCTTGCGATGGTAGGTCCAAGCGGATATAACTTGACTTCTTTCATCTTAATATTCTCTTCAAGTAATTGTTTTGTTTTTTCAGCACTTTCTAAATCGCCTGCATAAGCAATATAAACAGTTTGTTCTAATGGGGCGACAATGGTTTTGACAGTTTCCTCAACAATTTTTTGTATCGATTTATTTCGTCCTCGTACTTTGCTGATATTCGTCAAACGTCCTTCCTGATCGACTGTGATAATTGGCTTCACGTTTAGAATACTACCTAGTGTAGCACTAGTTTTAGAGATACGTCCCCCACGTTCAAGGTGTTTGAGATCATCAACGGTTACCCAAGAATGTACTTTTAAGTAATTGTTTTCTAACCATTCTAAGTTCTCTTCTAATGTTTTCCCCTCGTTTTTCAATCGAACAGCTTCCAATACTAATAACCCTTCCCCAACGCTTGCGGCTTTTGTATCAAAGACCTTTACTTGTGGATCTGGATATTCTTCTTTTAATAATTCTACTGCTTGTAACGCACTACTATAGGATCCACTTAAAGCACTGGAAAAAGCAACATAAAGGATAGGAATATTTTGTTCAACATAAGGACGGAAAAATTCTAAGTATTGACCCACATTGATTTGTGAGGTCGTTGGGGTAGCCCCATTTCTTAATTGTTCCATATAATGATCATAATTAAACGTTTTTCCCAGATCATCTACTAATTCTTCTTCATCTAACTGGATCTTCATTGATAAATAATCAACCTTGGCTGCTTGTAGCACTTGATATGGCAGATCACAACATGAATCGGTTACGATTTGATACACACACTTCAACTCCTTCAACTTTTCATTTTACCCTTAACTCCTATTATAGCAAATCTCTTGCATGGAAAATAACGTTAACTATGTTTGTAAAAAGGAAAACCATTGTCTTCGTAAAATTTTAATGGATGATTAAAAAGAAGAACAACGCTCACCTCTAAACCAACTTTGATTACTTATTGAAAAAAAACGCCAAAATCTACAAAAATGTTAAAAACAAATTTCGCAGTTTCGACGTTTTCTTTCTTTACCGCATGAGCATTCTTACCTATACTTCTGCTATTTCGTTCATTCTTAAGGAACAAGAATGTCCTGTCTCAACGAACTTAGCTGAATGGCTTAAATTTGTGCCCAGACGCTTTCTAAAATATTTGTTTGTGTTCTATCAGGTCCAACAGAAAATGTTGAAATACGCACACCTACGAGTTCAGAAATACGTCTGACATAGTTACGTGCATTTTCTGGTAATTCAGCAAGTGTTTTGCATGCTGTAATATCTTCAGACCAACCTGGAAGTTCTTCATAAACAGGTTTACAACGTTTCAATTCTTTCAAACTTGCTGGATAATGATAAATCAATTCTCCATCTAGCTCATAAGCTGTACAAATTTTTACTGTATCAAGTCCACTTAAGACATCAATTGAATTAAGGGATAGATTAGTAATTCCTGAAACACGTTTTGAGTGACGCATCACTACTGAATCAAACCATCCCACACGTCGTGGACGACCTGTAGTCGTTCCGTATTCGCGACCAACTTCACGGATTTGTTGTCCCGTCTCATCAAACAATTCAGTTGGGAATGGACCATCTCCTACACGAGAAGTATAAGCTTTACATACACCAACAACTTTATTGATTTTAGATGGACCTACGCCACTACCGATCGTTACGCCACCTGCGACTGGGTTTGAAGAAGTAACAAATGGATAGGTTCCTTGGTCGATATCCAGCATAACCCCTTGTGCGCCTTCAAATAATACTCGTTTTCCTGCATCTAGGGCATCATTTAAAATGACAGATGTATCAGTAACATACTGTTTGATTTGTTGACCATATTCATAATATTCTTCAAATATCGAGTCAAAATCAATTGGCTCAGAATCAAACATTTTTACAAATTGACGGTTTTTATCTTCTAAGTTTAAACGTAAGCGTTCTTCAAAAATTTCTTTGTCTAGTAAGTCAGCGATGCGGATCCCTACACGAGCTGCTTTGTCCATGTATGCTGGTCCGATCCCTTTGATTGTTGTACCGATTTTATTTTCACCTTTTGCATCTTCTTGTAATTGATCCAACTTGATGTGATAAGGCAAAATAACATGTGCTCGGTCAGAAATACGTAAGTTATCAGTAGTTACACCTTTTTCATGTAAATAAGCTAACTCTTTGACTAATGATTTAGGATTGACTACCACACCATTCCCGATCACACTGATTTTATCTTTATAAAAAATCCCCGAAGGAATCAAATGCAGTTTATAAGTAACACCGTTGAATTTGATCGTGTGTCCTGCATTATCGCCACCTTGGTACCGTGCGATCACTTCAGCATTTTCACTAAGAAAGTCAGTAATTTTTCCTTTCCCTTCGTCGCCCCATTGTGTACCTACCACTACTACAGATGACATTTGAACACCTCGTTTTATTTTATTTAATCCTGAATTATTGTAACAATAACTCATTACTTATTCAACTAAAATCGAATGATTCTTTTATTTATTTTATAAAAACGCTTGAAAAACGAACGATGATAAATTTTAAATAGAAACTAGTGTAAATAAAACTATTCAGAGAAGAAAGTTCCTTTAGTACAAAGCAAATAAGATAGTTTTTTAGGGTTTATTACTCGTTGCCACTGACAGAATCGTAATCTAAACATCTTTGCTTATTAGAAATAATGATTACTAGGGTAGACTGCTTCCTAATTTACTATACTATTATTTCCCAAATGTGATTCTGCTGCGTTTTCTTTTGATAAAGAACAGTTGGAATGATCGATAGCTAAAAAAGCACCTCCAAATTAACGAGATAATTTGGAGAATGCTTCTTTATAGTCAATTTATAATCAATATTCTTCTCTCGGGGATAACGACGAAAATTTGTTGTATTCTTTGATAAACAGTAATTCTACTGTACCACGGGCACCACTACGGTTTTTTTCGATGATGACTTCAATGACATTGTCGTTTTTTGGTTCGTTATCCTCATTGTCTTCGCCACCTTCTCTTTCATAGTAATCATCTCGATATAAGAAGGCTACGATATCAGCATCTTGCTCAATGGAACCCGATTCACGGATATCACTTAATACAGGACGTTTATCTTGACGTTGTTCTACTCCACGGGAAAGCTGGGACAACGCAATAACTGGTACTTTTAATTCTTTGGCTAGCTTTTTTAATTGACGTGAAATATCAGATACTTCTTGTTGACGATTTTCTCTCCCGTTTCCTTCAATCAATTGCAAGTAGTCAATCAAGATCAATCCAAGATTTCCTTTTTCCTGCGCTAATTTTCGGCATTTGGCACGAATCTCAGAAATTTTTATTCCTGGAGTATCATCAATAAAGATATTTGCCCGTGACAAACTCCCCATTGCAACGATCAAATTAGACCACTCTTCTTCAGAAAGTTGACCGGTACGCAAATGGCTTGCTTCGATCGATCCTTCCGCACAAAGCATCCGATTGACAAGCGATTCAGCCCCCATTTCCAAACTAAAAATAGCAACTGAACGATCGGTTTTTGTCCCGACATTTTGAGCTATATTTAATGCGAAAGCTGTTTTCCCTACCGCAGGCCGAGCTGCTAGGATGATCAATTCCTCAGGTTGAAAACCTGCTGTCATTTTATCAAGTCCTTGATATCCAGTCGGTAATCCTGTGATTTCTTCATTATTTTGGGCCAGTTGGTCAATATTTTCAATGGTTGAGTTCAAGACTTCTGCAATAGATAGAAAGCCACTGCGGTTTCTTTTTTCTGATACTTCTAAAATACTGCGCTCGGCATCATCCAGAATCGACTGGACTTCTTCCCCTTGTTCAAACCCTTTTGTCACGATCCCAGTAGCTGTTTGGATCAGTGTGCGGAGCAATGATTTTTCTTCAACGATTTTCGCATAATAGACGATATTTGCTGCAGTAGGTACTGCTAACGCTAAATCTGAAAGGTAGCTTAACCCACCAGCATCTTCTAATAAGTTCGCTTGCTCCAACCGATCTTTTACAGTCACTACATCTATTGCTTCATTACGGTCATTTAACTCGATCATTGTTTCAAAAATGATTTGATGTCCCCGACGATAAAAGTCTTTCGGTTCTATGTACTCCATGGCATCAATGATCGTTTCAGCATCTAAAAAAACCGATCCTAAAACCGCTTGTTCAGCTTCAATATTTTGCGGTGGAATTCGATCCTGCCACACTTCATTCATACATATCGCTCCTTGTCTTCAATTGCTTTATTTTACAAGAAAATCGTAAAAAAGTCACTTTAAAAAAGTGAGTGTAATGGTTGCTTATCTTTCGAAATCAATAAAAGAGACAGTCAATACCAAGAATAAGTACAAAAAATACATATGTAGATTCATCAAAATCTTAAACTAGCAAAAACTTTGAGAACGAAGATCCCTTGATAAAATGAAACAACTATAAAAAGTATATCAGTCAAGTGATCCTTTACGCTAGTACCAAACTAGCTATATGTTCAATAGGTTTTGTCATAATCGAAAAAGAAGAAAAAGGAAACTTTTTTTATTTTTTCCTATTTTTTCATTTTTGACAAAAAATAGATCACTTATGATTATTTAATACTATATACTATTGATTGAGCTATAATTCATTACAGAAAACGTTTTCTAGTCCGCACAAAAAATTTTAGGAGGAAATGTGTTACGAAAAAAATGAAACTCGTTGCTATTTTATTGTCTTGTCTGTCTTTATTTGGATCTGTAGTACCAGGAGTAACACAAATCGTTGATGCAGCTGAGAAAACCGCTAGTGTACCAGCTGAAAACCATTTTCAACTAGATAAAGTCACGATTGTCGAATCCAATGAATTATACAAAAATTTTGTGCAAGAAGTGAATCGTCCAGAGATCAAACAACAGTTAATGAATCAGCCAGACTCAGCAGAAACAAAAGCTTTGATCCAGTCTCTTATCTTAAAATATGATGGCGCTGAAGTCCACTATGCTTATGGTGACAATACGTTCGCACGAGGACTTTACGATACTACCGGGTGGTCAGAAAAATTTGTTAATGGTGGTATCAACGATTATGCCACTAGTAAGACAGGATTAGCTAATTTAAGAGACTATTTAGGTTTTTGTTCTGTTGGTTTAGCAGTAAATGGTGCGGGTTATGGTGCTGTAATTGGAGGTGTGATTGGAGCTGTAGTTGGGACAATTATTGGTGCTGCAGTATTAGCCAAACGTTGCGATCAAGGTCAAAGTGATGTAAAAACAATGATTAGTAAAAATAGATCAAATGGAGGAGTGCGGATGACTTTAACAGCAGAATTTCCGATTTGCAGTTTAACGTCACAAACGCAGTGTAGTATATGAGACTGGGAACTTTATTAATTTATTCAACAATCCTTGTGATGATATTACTATTTTTGAAATATCGCAAGAAAAAATAATCTAAGCTTAAAGAGTCTAGGGCATGAACAAAAAAATCTGGTTAATGTCCCACTTTTTTGATCTAGGGTATTAAAAAGCACATAATCTTGTAAGAATAAAGTAGCTAAAATCAATCGAAAAGAAAGTATGCTTTCTATACCATCCTATCAAATATCTTTACCATTAAATGAAAAAATTAGCCGGATTTTGACATGATTCATCAAAATCCGGCTGATTTTCTTTTTGAAAAGAACTCTCAGTCTCTGCGATCATTTCTCAACAAGTCCTATTACAAAAACTCAAGAGACTGCTAACAGAAATGATTGGTGAGGTAGCTATTCTGCTACCACATGCACTTTGATCGTTGCAGTCACTTCATGATGCAATTTGACTGGTACGTTCGTGTAACCTAACGTACGGATTGGATTATTCAATTCGATTTTTCGTTTATCTAGTTTTACTTTGTATTGCTTGTTCAATCCTTCAGCAATTTGTTTTGAAGGGATTGAACCGAATAAACGTCCATCTTCACCCGCTTTGGCTTTCAGTTCGACAACCGTTTCTTCTTTTTCTAAAAATCCTTTTAGTTCTTTTGCTTCTTCTAAAATTTCAGCTTCTTGTTTTTCTTGTGCCTTTTTTTGTCCAGCTAATTGGCTAATACTACTTTTATTTGCTTCTTTTGCCAAATTATTTTTTAATAGGAAATTTTGTGCGTAACCATTCGGTACTTCTTTAACGTCACCTTTTTTTCCTTTACCTTTTACATCTTGTAAGAAAATGACTTTCATATCCATTACTCCTTATCATATAATTGATTCCTATTTTCTTTGATTGCAGCAAGTAAACGCTGTTTGGTTTCTTCTACTGTGACACCTTCCAATTGGGTCGCTGCATTGGTGAAATGACCGCCGCCGCCAAGAGACTCCATGATCACTTGAACATTGATCGTGCCCGAACTACGAGCACTGATCCCGACTAGCCCGTCCGTTCGTTTCGTGATGACAAAAGCCCCATTGATATTGATCATTGATAAGAGGGTGTCTGCCGTTTTCGCAGCGATCACACTATTATATTCCTTTTCATCTGTCCCAGCTGCTACGACAATATCTGAAGTTACATATTCGCTCTGTGCAATCAAATGGCTGATTTCCAAATAGGTTGCTAAATCTGAACTCAATAAATATTGTACTAGGGAAGCATCCGCACTACAAGACCTTAAATAACTTGCTACATCAAAAGTTCGTGCCGTTGTGCGTACATTAAAACTGTTCGTATCAACAGTCATGCCTGCCAATAACAACGTCGCTTCAAAACGATCTAAGCGATTCGTGCGATTGCTTTGATACTGAATTAGTTCTGTCACTAACTCTGAAGCAGAAGAAGCAGAAGATTCGATATACGTCAACAGCGGCTTACTTGGGAACTCCTCCCCGCGTCGATGATGATCAATAATAACGATCTTATCAAATTGCTCATATAGGCTCTGAGAGATCGATAGCGAGGGTTTGTGGTAATCTACCATAACTAGCAGGTCTTCTTCTTTTTTAAGCTCCATCGCTTTTTTGGGCGAAATCAGCTGTGCTTCTAGTTCAGGGTGTTTATGAATTTCCTCTAAACATCGTTCTACGTCTGGAATAATCTCGTTTTCATCAAGTACGATATACGCTTTTTTTTGATTGAAACGAGCTAAGCAACTTACCCCAAATGCTGAACCAATGGCATCCATATCGGGGAATTTATGCCCCATGATAAATACATCGCCAGTTTCAGTAAAAATCTTACGAAGTGCAGTACTCATCGCTCGTGAACGTACACGGGTTCGTTTGACTGACTTAGCTGATTTTCCTCCATAGTAAACAGGTTTTGCTCCCTCACGTAGTTCTTTCACGACAACTTGGTCGCCACCTCGAACTAGAGCAATGTCCAAATTATTTTGGGCTTCTCCCCCAATTTCATCTAACGAATCTTGACCGTAAGCAATCCCCATACTTAGAGTAATTGGCAAATTTTGTCGCTCTGCTTCTGCACGTAAACGATCCAACAGATCAAATTTTTTGTCCATCATTTTTTTCAAATCAATCATTTGTGCGACAAAGAAAAAGCGTTCTGCAGTGATCCGCTTAAAAAAGACATGGTATTCATTCATCCAATCAGACACCATTGTAGTCACAAACGAATTGAGATAAGAAATTTCTTTGTCATCTAACTTATCAATAGCATCTGCATAATTATCAATTGATAAGATACCAATCACTGGTTGGCTGTTGGTTTGATGGAGCTTCAACAATTGATTTTGGGTGATATCGTTGAAATAAACGACCCCCTTTACTGTATCCATTTCAAATTGAAAGGTTCGATCTGCTAAATATACTTGTTTTTTCTTTTTCTCTTTTGCCGTAAAGAAAGCATCTAATAGTTCTTCTTCTGTTAAGCTGCTTTGATCTTTGATTTTTAAGGCGAGTGGGTTCAACCATTCAATTTTTTGGCTTGTTGGTTGGTACGCAATCACACCTACTGGCATCACTTCGGAGACATAAGCAAGATTGTTCTCAGCCACCGTTGAGGCTTGTTGGATTTTTTCACGATTTTTTATCATTAGCCATCGTTTTAATTTCAACCAATAACGTAAGCCAAAAAGGTTCATCAAAAGCACAACCAAAGCGCTAACAAAACGAAATGGCATAAATAATACAACCAGTACTTCAAGCAATAGAAATAAAAAAATGAAGAGAGGTCTAGGGGTTAAGTTTTCTTTTTCTTTTTCCATCTTCTTCCTCCCATAGTTGATTAGTTTAATTTTACCATAACTTCCCGTATTCAAGCGACTAAACAAATGCTTGATTATTTAACTGAAAATACTTTTCACTGTATTAAAAAAAATGGTAGAATAACTTGTTTTCAACCTTGAAATGACAGTTATCATCTAACCTCAAACCGAAATAAAGCAAATTATTACTACTTTGAATGTTCAAATGAGCAATTTATAAAAGGCAAAGGAGCATTATATGAATAAAATGAACAAATTAAGCTTCCATCATATCGGTAAACCAATCGATCTGGAAGAAATCAAAGATCATCCAGAAACAAAGTATAGTCCTTTATTCGATATGTACTCACTGGATGTGAAAAATTCTTTATCTATGCCAATCGAACTCCATGCCTTTGGTCCCGATTGTCGTCTTGATCCAATCATTCAAAAAGAAGCTCATGTTGCTTTTACAGTCGATAACATTGAGCTAGCATTGAAAGGACAAGAAATCATCATGCCTCTTTATCAACCTTTCGCTGGCTACCGTTGTGCAATGATCTTAGTCAATCAGCAACCGATCGAGTTGATTGAGAGCAGCTTGTCGGAAAGTCAGATTTGGGGAGATGGAATTTTTAAAGATAGTATTCTTTATCCCCAATCCTAAACGAAAATCGTGGATGCTTTTCTCTATGATTCTTCTAAGTATAGATGACACTCTTTTTTTTGATAATAAAACATCTAAACATTCATTCTCAAAAAGTAAAAAACGAGGGAACGGTAGTAAAACCATTTCCTCGTTTCATTATTTCAATTAATCTTCACTTACGAAAGGTAGTAAGCCCATGATACGTGCGCGTTTGATAGCAACAGTAATTTTACGTTGGTTTTTAGCGCCTGTACCTGTTACACGACGTGGCAAGATTTTTCCACGTTCTGAGATAAATCTTTTTAGTAATTCAATATCTTTATAATCGATATATTCAATATGGTTAGCAGCAATATAGTCTACTTTACGACGTTTACGTCCGCCTCTTCTTTGTTGTGCCATTCTATTTCCCTCCTATCAAATTCGTTTAGAATGGTAAATCATCGTCTGAAATGTCGATCGTTGAACTTGAACCAAATGGATCAGAATTGTCACGATCAAAATCAGGCATACCGTTGGATGATTGAGATGTTTGATTATAGTTATTACTTCCGCCAAAATCATTTGTCGATTGACCAGAGCTTTGGTAACCGCCAGTTTGTTGACGATTTTCAGATGCAGCACGACTTTCCAATAATTGGAAGTTTTCAGCAACTACTTCTGTTACGTATACACGTTGTCCTTGCTGATTATCATAAGAACGAGTTTGGATACGTCCAGTAACTCCTAAAAGAGTCCCCTTACGAGCATAGTTTGCTAATGTCTCTGCTGATTTACGCCAAATCACACAATTAATAAAGTCAGCCTCACGATTGCCGTTTTGGCTAGTAAAATTACGATTAACAGCTAAAGTAAACGTTGCTACTGCAGTGCCACTTGATGTATATCGTAAATCCGGATCTTTAGTTAGACGTCCAACTAGTACAACATTATTAATCAAAAGATTCATCTCCTCTCATCGTTGTTCTATTGTTCCACATGAAACAATAAATTATGCTTCTTCTTTCACGATCATGTGACGAATGATATCGTCGTTGATTTTAGCAAGACGGTCAAATTCATTGACAGCAGTTGCTGATGATGGAGAAGACACTTTAACGATGTGATAGATACCTTCACGGTAACCGTTCATTTCATACGCTAAACGGCGTTTTTCCCAATCTTTAGATTCGATAACTTCAGCTCCGTTATCTTTCAAGATTGCATCGAAACGTTCGATTAAAGCAGTTTTTGCTTCTTCATCAATGTTTGGACGAATAATGTACATGATTTCATATTTCGTATTTTCCATTGATTTTCACCTCCCTATGGACTTTCGGCTCTTAGATTCCCAAGAGCAAGGAGAGTTTTCTAATAAATTAGACTACTCACAATCTTTAATTATACACGCATAGAGTGAAAAAAGCAATAAGCTGAAGGGAAAATAGTGTAGAAAGAAGTTTTAATAAAATGCTTTACTAAATGACTGCCGAAACTTCTCTTTTTGAATCTCTTGAAAAACACGATCTCCTACAATAACAAAGTATAAAAACTACAAGAGCTATTCGTAGGTGGATTCTTTTTTATGTTGCAAAAGAATCCATGAACATAAAACAATAATAAGCCACAACCTCCGATAATCATTGTGTATCGGAGGTTGTGGCTTATTTTTACAAGCTTCCCATCGCTGAGACAAGCCCTGTTTTTTGACTATTCTTCTGTTTTATCTATTGTGGTATCTTCCACGGTCTCTGTTGGTGTCTCAGTTTCTTCTGTGCTTTCTGGCTCGACGGCCGCCATTGTCACAACCTTCGTATCAGCTTCCATTTTGATCAAACGTACGCCTAGTGTAGCACGTCCAGTTTGAGAAACAGTTGAGACATTGAAACGAATAATAACGCCTTTATCTGTGATCAGCATGATATCTTCTGTTCCAACAATCGTGGCTAGTCCAGCTAATGGACCATTTTTTTCAGTGATATTGGCTGTTTTGATCCCTTTACCGCCGCGACCTTTCACTGGATACTCTTTCACTTTCGTTCGTTTACCATAGCCTTTTTCAGTAATGATCAAGACTTCATGATTTTCATTCATCAAGGCAGCACCAATCACATAATCGTCTTCTCTTAAACGAATACCTCGAACTCCTGACGCTGTCCGTCCCATATCCCGAACAGCTCCTTCCGCAAACGTTACCGAATAACCATCATGTGTACCAATGATAATGTTTGATTGACCATCTGTTAACAACACGTTGACTAATTCATCGTCTTCTTTTAAGCCAATCGCAATCAATCCATTACTGCGGATATTCGCAAAAGCAGTTACGGTGGTCCGTTTCACCGTTCCTTGACGAGTAGTGAAGAAGAGGTAATGTCCTTCTTGAGCTTCACCGGTGACTGCAATAATTGCTTGAATTTTTTCACTTGAATCGATCCCTAACAAGTTAATGATCGGGATTCCTTTCGCAGTTCGACCATATTCTGGAATTTCATATCCTTTGGCACGATAGACTTTCCCGTTATTGGTAAAGAACAGCAAGGTGTCATGTGTCGAACAAGAGACAAGGTTTTTGACGAAGTCATCGTTATGCACGCCCATTCCTTGTACACCACGTCCACCACGACGTTGTGCTCTAAATTCATTGTTCGCTAAGCGTTTGATATACCCATTGTTCGTGAGTGTAATAACGATTTCTTCTTCTTCGATCAAGTCTTCATCTTCAAGACTTAAAACTTCACCCACTAGTAATTCTGTACGACGTTTGTCACCAAAACGTTGGTTTAATTCTGCTAACTCTGTTTTGATGATTTCGGTCACACGTTCTGGACGAGCAAGAATATCCGTTAAATCTTCGATCAATCGTAATAATTCTTGGTATTCATTTTCGATTTTCTCACGTTCTAAACCAGTTAGACGACGTAAACGCATATCTAAGATCGCTTGCGCTTGTCGATCAGATAATTCAAAACGATCAATCATCGTTGTTTTTGCTTCATCGTCAGATTTAGACCCACGGATAATTGCAATGATTTCATCAATATGGTCCAATGCGATCCGTAAACCTTCTAAAATGTGAGCTCGTGCTTCTGCCTTTTCTTTTTCAAAAATCGTTCGGCGAGTGATCACTTCACGCTGATGCTCTACATAGTTTTCAAGTATTTGTTTAAGACTCAGTACTTTAGGAACGCCTTTTTCAATGGCCAGCATATTGAAACCAAATGAATTTTGTAATGAAGTCAACTTATACAGGTTATTTAAAATAACCGAAGCACTTGCATCACGGCGGATATCGATAACGATCCGCATTCCTTCACGGGAAGACTCATCACGCAAATCCGTAATTCCTTCAATCCGTTTATCGCGGTGTAATTCAGAGATTCGTTCGATCAATTTTGCTTTATTGACCATATAAGGAAGTTCCGTTACGATAATTCGTTCTTTGCCATTAGGCATCTCCGTGATTTCTACTTTTGCTCGAACAGTTATTGAGCCTTTCCCCGTTTCGTAAGCACGGCGAATACCTGATTTACCCATTACGAGACCACCGGTTGGAAAATCGGGACCAGGTAAAACTTCCATCAATTCATTGGTTGTTACTTCTGGATTTTCCATCAATAGATCGATCGCTGCTACTACCTCAGATAAATTATGAGGAGGGATATTCGTCGCCATACCAACTGCGATCCCTGTTGTTCCGTTAACTAGCAGATTAGGAAAGCGTGCTGGAAGTACGACTGGTTCCCTTTCTGTATCGTCATAGTTACTTTGGAAATCTACAGTATTTTTATTGATATCCCGTAGCATCTCCGTGGCAATTTTACTCATACGTGCTTCGGTGTACCGCATCGCAGCTGCTCCATCACCATCGACAGAACCAAAGTTACCATGTCCATCCACTAGCATGTACCGATAACTAAATGGTTGTGCCATCCGTACCATGGATTCATAAATAGCACTGTCTCCATGGGGGTGATACTTACCCATAACATCCCCAACGATTCTGGCAGATTTTTTATGGGCTTTATCTGGGGTCACACCCAATTCGTTCATCCCGTATAAAATACGGCGATGAACAGGTTTTAACCCATCTCGAACATCCGGTAGTGCACGAGCAACAATAACACTCATCGCATAATCGATGAAGGAGTCTTTCATTTCGCTAGTTAGATTGACATCATGGATGTTCTCTCTGATTTCTTCACTCATCTTTTTTCCTCCTTCATGACTAAATATCTAAGTTTTTCACATAATGGGCATTTTCTTCAATGAATGCACGACGAGGTTCCACTCGATCACCCATTAACATTTCAAAAATTTGATCAGCTGCGATAGCATCATCCACACTAACACGAGCCATCATACGATTGCTAGGGTCCATCGTTGTTTCCCATAGTTGATGGTCATCCATTTCACCTAACCCTTTGTATCGTTGAACACTTGGTTTTGGTGTAGCTGGTAGAGAAGCAACTACTTGTTTCAAATCTTCTTCAGCGTTTTTACCGGGTTGTACATACGTGATTTTTTTCCCTTGTTTTACCCCGTATAGCGGCGGTTGTGCAATATAAACATATCCCGCTTCAACAATTGGGCGCATATAACGATAAAACAAGGTTAAGAGCAATGTTCGAATATGGGCACCATCGACATCGGCATCCGTCATAATCACTAATTTGTGGTAACGAGCTTTGGAAACATCGAAGTCTTCACCGAATCCTGTTCCCATAGCGGTAAATAAAGAGCGGATTTCTTCATTGGCTAGAATTTTATCCATACTTGCTTTTTCAACATTTAATATTTTCCCACGAATCGGTAAAATTGCTTGAAATTCACGATTTCGCCCTTGTTTTGCTGAACCGCCGGCAGAATCTCCTTCGACGATGAACAATTCGCATTTTTCTGGATCATTACTTGAGCAATCCGCCAGTTTACCAG
This sequence comes from Enterococcus sp. AZ078, assembly GCF_051714985.1. NCBI lineage: Bacteria > Bacillati > Bacillota > Bacilli > Lactobacillales > Enterococcaceae > Enterococcus > Enterococcus sp. AZ078. The sequence goes on along the minus strand of NZ_JBIOSW010000001.1, from coordinate 5,457 downwards.
GCAAATTACTGATTTCTAATGCGCCTTTTCTTCTGGTTACTTCACGGGCACGTTTCGCTGCTAGACGTGCTTTAGAAGCCAACAATCCTTTTTCAATGATTTGTCGTCCAACACTTGGATTTTCTAACAAGAATTTCATGAAATGCTCGCTAAACAGACGATCTGTTACTGTCCGAACTTCAGAATTACCTAATTTTGTTTTGGTTTGCCCTTCAAATTGTGGATCTGGGTGTTTGATCGAAATTACTGCGGTCAGTCCTTCCCGCACATCTTCACCAGTTAAGTTATCATCATTTTCTTTCATCAATTTTTGTTTACGTGCATAGTCATTGATCACACGTGTCAACGCTGTCTTGAAGCCAGATTCATGTGTACCACCTTCATAAGTATGGATATTATTTGCAAAACTCATGATGTTGGAGTGGTAACCATCGGTATATTGCATGGAAACTTCTACCGTGATGTCTTGTTGTTCTCCTTCTAAATAAACTGGCTCTGGAAAAATGACCGTTTTATTTGCATTCAAATATTCCACATAGCTCTTGATCCCACCGTCATAATGGTACTCTTTTACTACTGGAGATTCTTCTCTCTTATCTTCAATCGAGATCTTCATTCCCCGGTTCAAGAATGCTAATTCGCGGATACGGGTCGCTAGCTTATTAAAATCAAAAACTGTTGTTTCCGTAAAGATTTCTGGATCTGGTATAAAATGAACAGTTGTCCCGTTTCGATCGGTTTGTTCAATAATCTTCAGATCATCGACAACAGCACCACGACGATATTCCTGATAGTACACATTTCCATCTTTGTAGACTTTTACATCAAGCTGAGTGGAGAGCGCATTTACAACCGAAGAACCTACCCCGTGAAGACCACCAGATACTTTATAACCGCCTCCGCCGAATTTCCCACCAGCATGGAGTACCGTAAACACCGTTTCTACCGCTGGACGACCAGTTTTGGCTTGGATATCAACGGGGATACCTCGGCCATCATCGATGACAGTAATACTGTTATCTTTTTCAATTATTACTTGGATTTTCGTCGCAAATCCTGCTAGGACTTCATCGATAGAGTTATCAACGATTTCCCATACTAAGTGATGTAATCCTTCCGAACTTGTGGAGCCGATATACATACCAGGACGTTTTCGAACGGCTTCAAGTCCTTCAAGAACTTGGATCTGACTGGCATCATATTCTTTTGCACGTTCTACTAAACTTTTTTCATCTGTCATTTAGCCTTCTTCTCCTTTTATTTCCCCTTGCTGAACATAAAAAATCTCTGGTTCAACAGTCATTTTGTTTTTTACATGATCAAGTGTCGTTGTTGTTAAGAAAGTCTGTACCTTTCCTTCAATCGTTTCTAGTAAATGTAGTTGGCGATTATCATCTAGCTCACTCATTACATCATCAAGTAAAAGAATTGGATACTCCCCAGTTTCTTCTTTGATCAAATCAATTTCAGCCAACTTGACACTTAAAGCAGTGGTCCGCTGCTGTCCTTGAGAACCATACGTTTGCACGTTTTTTTGATTGACGAAAAAAGAAAGATCATCACGATGTGGTCCAATTGTCGTTGTTCCGCGAAACATATCTTTCTTTTTGTTTTGATTCAACAATTCTAAAAATTGTGTTTGGATCTCTTCTTGTGTTTGTGTGCTTAAAGAAGAAAACGAGGTGACATATTCAATCTCTAATTGCTCTTTTTGATGGGTGATTTGTTGGTGCAATGTATTTGCCCAAAATTCCAGTCGTCGAACAAACTGTGCACGTGCTTTCAATACTTTACTTCCAAATTCAGCTAACTGTTCAGATAAAATATCTAAATAAAGTAAATCTGTTTGTTTTTTTTCATTCAGTTGTTTCAAATATTGATTTCTTTGTTTTAGGATACCTTGATATTGAACCAAATCGTAAAGATAGATCGGATTGATCTGTCCTAACTCCATATCAAGAAATTTTCGCCTAATCTGCGGACTACCCTTTACTAATGAAAGGTCTTCAGGTGCAAATAAAATGACATTTAATTGACCAACATAGCTACTTAATTTTTTTTGTTCGATATGATTGATCTTTGTTTTGCGTCCCTTTTTTGAAAGAAGGATCTCCAAAGGAATCTTAGAGGTTCCTTTTGTCACTTCGCCCTGGATCAGTGCTTGCTCGCCTTGCCATCCGATCAATTCTTGCTCACTGCTAGTACGGTGACTTCTCGTCATAGCCAAAACATAAATACTTTCCAAAAGATTCGTCTTACCTTGGGCATTTTCTCCTAAAAAAATGACAAGGTTTTTAGTAAACGTAATCTTTAATTCCTGATAGTTTCGATAATTTTTTAGATACAGCTTATTCAGCCTCATTATCGTTTATTCCTTTTTTTACCATAAAAAAAGTTCCCACTTCTGGAACTTCAACCATCATGCCGGGATAAAGTTTTCGTCCACGACGATTCTCTGGTTCGCCGTCTACCAAGACAGTGTTTTCAGCTAAATACCATTTTGCTTGTCCACCACTGCTAATTACTGTGACTTCTTTTAGCATTTGACCCAACGTCATAAATTCTGTTTTTAGAATGACTTGTTGTTTCAATGTTCATCCCTCATTTTCATTAATAAATGTATACTCTATTATACCTTTTTTTAGGCAATAAAACAAATTTATCCATATATTTTTCCATATAAGACGATTTAAGCGAAAAAAGGTGTTTTAAACAAAAATAAACAAAAAGCCTTAAAAGTGATTTTATGGCTTTTTGTTTATTTTTTGTTTTTTTCATTACTTTTTCAAAATGATATACAGATTAGTTCGTACGTACTGGTGTGATTAACTGGATAAATTGAACACCATCTTCTGTTGGTTCTAATGTAAACGGACGAATAGAAGAAATAAATTTCACTTTGATACTCATATCACCAAACGCACGTAACGCAGCTTTCATGTAATCAGGGTTAAAGGAAATATCCAAAGGATCCCCACTACTTGCCACATAATTCAGACTTTCTTCTACTTTTCCGATTTCAGGTGAGTTTCCATATAGAATCACCGCATCTGATTGGATGGATAAACGAACGATATTATTACGTCCTTCATGAGAAAGTAATGAGGCACGTTCAATCGCTGCAAGGAAACTTGGAACAGAAAATTCTACTTCTGTATTGAAGCTTGAAGGAATCAACCGATTCGTATCGGGGTAGTTTCCTTCCAACAGACGGGAATAAAAATACATGTTTTCTGTTTTAAAGAGTACTTGGTTTTCCATGATACTGATCTCAACGATTTCTTCTTCATTTGTCAATGAACGAGATAATTCAGTCAGACTTTTACCAGGAATCACGATATCAAAATGATCAGCTGCTTGTTCAACTGGAATCACTCGTTGGCTTAGACGGTGGGAGTCAGTTGCGACAGCCAAAAGAGAATTTCCCTCTAAAATAAAATGGACCCCTGTTAGAATTGGACGACTTTCATGTTGTGAGACAGCGAATACTGTTTCATTGATCAATTTCGTTAAGACATGTACCGGTAATTTCATTTGATTATGGCTTTCAACGACAGGTAAATGAGGGTAATTGTCTGCATCTAACCCATTTACTAAGAAGTTGGCTTTTCCTGAAGTAATGGCTACTTGTTTATTCTCTAAGACTTCAAGAGTAAAGGTGTCTTCTGGTAAGCGACGGATAATTTCACTAAAGAAACGAGCTTGTAACACAATTGCTCCAGTTGATTCAATTTGCATTTGGGCTTTTTCATTTTCAACAGATAAAAAAGTTTCAATAGAAATATCTGCATTACTCCCAGTTAGCGTTAATCCTTCTTGAGTCAAAGTAATTTTGACTCCAGTCAAGATTGGAATAGTGGTTTTACTTGAAATAGCACGTTGAACAGTTTGCAATTCTTGCATAAAACTTGCTCGATTTAAAGTTACTTTCATGTTGTGTCTCCTTTAAGCGTTTATTTATTATTAGTTAATATATAAATAATAAAAGTATTAGGTACTGTTGATTCTGTGGAAAACTAAAAAAATGCAAGAAATAAAAGAAAAAACAGCTGTGGAAAATCTGTGTATAACTTTTAGGCTTTTTTTGATTTTATCCACAAAGCGTTTTTTCGTTTTTCAAAGTTAATTTAATAAGAAATTTTTGATTTCGGATACTTCATTTTGCATGCTGACACTTGATTCCATTAATTGCTGGATTTTTTCGTGAGCATGAATCACTGTTGTATGGTCTTTCCCACCAAATTCAGCACCAATTTTTGGTAAAGAACTATCCGTTAGCTCTCTTGCTAAGTACATAGCGATTTGTCTCGGTACAACGATTGATTTGACACGTTTTTTTCCTTTTAGGTCTTTTAACTGAATATGATAATATTTCGCGACTTCTTCTTGGATCTGTAAGATAGATAATTGCGGATGACCTTTACCAGATTTTAGTGTTTTCAGTGCATCTGCAGCTAAACTAGTTGAGATATCTTCACTATTCATCGCAGCAAATGCTTGAACACGAACGAGTGCTCCTTCTAATTCACGGATGTTTGAATCAATTTGTCCGGCAATGTAACTCAAGGTATCATCGGGTATTTCCAAACGTTCGGCTGCTGCTTTTTTACGTAAAATCGCAGTTCTCGTTTCTAAATCGGGTGGTGTGATATCAACTGACAATCCCCACGCAAAACGTGAAACCAAACGTTCTTGTAATTTTGGAATCTCATTTGGTAAACGATCACTCGTCAATACAATTTGTTTTCCTTCATTGTAGAGTGCATTGAAAGTATGGAAAAATTCTTCCTGTGTTGCTTCTTTTTCAGCAAAGAATTGAATATCATCGACCAGCAAAAGATCGACGTTTCGGTATTCTTGGCGAAATTCCTCTGCAGTTTTGTTTTGGATCGAGTTAATAAAGTCATTGGCAAATGTTTCACTACTAACGTATTTGACCTTTGCATCAGGCTCGCTTAACAACATTTGATGTCCGATAGCATGCATCAAATGGGTTTTACCGAGGCCGACACCACCATAAAAGAACAAAGGATTATAAATGGAACCAGGGTCTTCTGCAACGACTAAAGCTGCCGCATGAGCCATTTGGTTTCCTTTACCGATAACGAAGGTATCAAATGTATATTTCGGGTTCAACATCGCCTTCTTTATTGGATTTGCAACAGGTATTTTAGGACTTTTGATTTCTTCGACGACTTCTTGCTCCACCTCTTCACCAGTTACAAACCTTGGAATGATCTCTTTTCCAGTTAGCATGTAACCAACTTCAACAATTTTGGTTGTTAGATTCTTTTCCCAATATTCTTTATGAATTTTACTTGGTACTTCGACGACTAATTGACTCTGATCCAATGAACGTGGATGAGCGGTTTCGATCCAAGTATTATAGCTCGCAGGTGAGAGATCCTTTTGATAAGTTGTTTTTAATTCGTTCCATAAAGCATCGAGGGATACCAT